>JAEMGR010000003.1:0-600000 GCA_016458225.1 Myxococcaceae bacterium JPH2
ACGCGTTCACGTAGCCGGAGTCGTAGTGCACCGTGCTGATGAACGTGTGGCCCAGGGCGTCGTACGAGTCGCGGTTGAAGTTCTGCTTGTAGCAGTCGTACGTGTAGCCCAGCATGTCGTAGTTCGCGTCCACGACCGCGTCGCCGGTGGCCGCCTGGCCCTCGCTGCGCTTGAGCGTACCGGGCTGCACGACCTTGTTTCCGGCCGAGTACACCTGGCGATTCAGCGCCGTGTGGATCTCCGGAACGCGCATCAGCGTGGAGGAGTCCAGCGCGCTCACGTACACGCGGTCGCGCAGGGGCATGCCGTCACCCTGGCCCACGACCTTCACTTCCCACGCGAGGTTGAGCTTGCCCGCCTCGCTGCGCACGTACACCAGACGGGGCTCGCCCTTCACGGACAGGCCCGAGCCCACCGTGGAGCGCAGCGCCGCGGCGGACGCGCCGCTGCTGGCAACGCGCGGCTGCGACGACACCTTCTCGCCGTCACGCGCTGAGCCGTTCGCCATGTACACCGTGCCATCCGCGCGAACGTGGACGATGAGGTCGCCGCCGATGACCTCCAGGCCGTCCTTCGTCTGCTGATAGCGCAGGTGCTGGTTGCCCTGCGCGTCGGTGTGAGACTTGCGGAACACCATGTCCTGCGCGCGCAGCCGGAAGGCCGGCGCCACCATCGACACCACGGGGGCCGCGGCCTGGCCCACCGACAGCACCGACAGCGTCCGCTCCACGCGGCCCAGCTCGCCCCGGATGGTGTCCGGGATGCCGTCCGGGTGCACACCCAGCACCTGGGCGCCACCGAGCGCCTCCAGGGTCGACTGGATGTCCTGGCCCGCCACCTTCTCCTGAGACGGAGACTGAGGAGCCGGGGTCTCGTTACCACCACCGGTCTGGTCCGCTGCACCGCAGGCCGCGAGGGAAACTCCCAGCCAAGCTGCGCCAAACGTCTTCAAAACTCGATGAGCCAACGCAATACCTCCGTGAAGAACGGCCCCCAAGTCCTGACACACCTGGAAACAGTAGATCAACTGATTTTTAGACAAAGTCGCTTTAAACACTCTCTCCCACATTGCATGAATCATGACACTTTCACGAATTGCATGACTTGATTGATTTTCCGTGAAGTGTTTCAGGTGATTTCCAGTGGACGTGAAGCCCGCCGAGCGGATGTATCACCTGTCACATGGGACACAGGGACTGCGCGTGGGACGGTCTGGGTTGATGCCAGGAATGACGGCGACACGACGCATCAGGAGCGCTCGGGGCACGTGGATGTCCCTGCTGGGACTGCTGTGCACACTCGCGGCGTGCGCCCATCGACAGGAAGTGACGCTGCCCTCGGTGCCGCCGCCGCCGCTGCTCACCGCTTCGCAGGTGGCGGGTCTGATTCCTGGCACCGTGAAGGACCGCGAGGGTTGGGCCACGGATGTCCTCGCGGCGCTGGAGCAGGAGGCGATTCCGCCTTCGCCTCCGGCGGTCTGTTCGGTCCTGGCAATCATCGAGCAGGAGTCAGGCTTCCAGGCGGATCCCGCGGTGCCGGGGCTGGCGCGCCTGGTGCGCCAGCGCCTGGATGCGGAGGCCGGGAGGTTGGGGCCGCTGGGCAAGCGCCTGCTGTCGGAGGTGCTGGCCGCGAAGGCCCCGGGACAGACGCGCTCGTTCGACGCGCGGCTCGGCGCCCTGCGCACGGAGCGAGACCTGGACCGCCTCTTCCGAGACATGCTCGCGTACGGGGAGCAGACGTATCCGAAGACGTTCGCGGCGGCGGACCTGGCCAGCAGCCTGTTGCGCGCGCAGAAGCTGGAGGACCTCAATCCCATCACCACCGCGGGCTCGATGCAGGTGAGCGTGCAATACGCGCTGGAGAAGGCGGGCGAGGACGCGGACCCCGTGGCGGTCCGCGAGTCGCTCTACACGCGCGCGGGCGGCGTGCGCTACGGCACGGCGCGCCTGCTGGGCTTCGACGCCGCGTACCCCGAGCCCCTCTTCCGTTTCGCGGACTACAACGCGGGCTTCTATGCCTCGCGCAACGCGGCGCTCCAGTCCCAGGTGAGTCAGCTCACGGGGCTTGGGCTCGCGACCGATGGCGACCTCCAGCTCTATGACAAACAAGGCGAGCCGCGCGACGAGGACAGCCAGAGCCTGCGCGCCCTGCTCGTCTTCCGACAGCGCTTCGCGCCGGACCTCTCCGAGCGACAGGTGCGCCGCGACGTGCGCGCGGAGAAGACGCTGGACCTCGAGTCCACCGACACGTGGCGGGCCGTGAAGCGCGCCGCGGCGAGGCGGACAGGAGAGACGCCCGCCTACGCCCAGCTCCCCGAGGTGACGCTGAAGAGCCCCAAGCTGCGCTCGGAGCGCACCACCGCGTGGTTCGCGCGCTCGGTCGACACGCGCTACCAGAAGTGCCTGACCCGCTACCACGCACAGGAGCGGGCCGGCACCCCTTGAAGCCAGACGACTACGGCGTGGTGAAGGTGGCGCTGAACGTGTCCGCCGTGAAGATGGGCAGCAGCTCCCCGGAGGTGTTGGGCGCGCGCCACGGTTCATAGTGGGGCGAGCCATCCGCGATGAGCCGGACGTAGTACGTGCTGCCCGGCTCCAGCGTGTTGGGCGGCACGCGGAACTGGGTGGCCGAGCCCGGCACGATGATGCGCAGACGCACCTGCGGATAGTCCATGCCGGACAGCTTGTAGAACGACGCACGGTAGGCCGTGGGCGTGCCCATCACGGGCGACTGCCACGCGAACACGGGGCTGGTGGCCCCCACGGCGCGCGGCACATATGCGTTCACGCCATCGATGGTCAGCTCGCGCGGGGGCGAGATGCGCGGCACCACCGGCCCCGCGATCAAATTGTCCAAGGTGTCGATGACGCCCAGGCTGCCACTCGGGAAGTACACCAGCCCGGAGTCCGTGGTGACGGGCGTAGACGCCCGGAACGAGTAGGTGGCGGACCCGAGGACACCCCAACTGGACGGATAGGGATTGCCGTAGGACAGCCGGCGCGCCACGTCCCACGACGCCCCGCGCGGCATCGTCAGGGTCATCAGCTCCCCTGTGTAACCCACCCAGCCATCCTGGAGGCCGTGCGCCACGGGATAGACACTGAGCAGCGGGATGGACGCGGTGGCCTGCGGGTTCACCGCCGAGGTCCACTGGGTGAACGCGGGCAGCCGCCACTCGACGGAGAAGTCGTTCTGGGGAACCGCCTGCATCACCCCCGTCACCGGCATGGGCGTGGTGCCATCCGGCGCGAAGGAGAAGGTCCCCATCCGCACGCTGCTCACCACGGACGTGTACGCGAGGGGCCCTCCATCCGGCATCGTGCCCGCGTCGAGCGTGTTGAGCTGATTGACATACAGCCGGTCGCCCTTGTCCGCGTCGAAGACGGGCAGCGTGTAGCCGGTGTTGCTGTAGATGTGGCCATCGCGGCTGAGCACGAACGTCTGGCCCGCGACCGGCGTGTCCATGCCGAAGTCGGACGGGGCATACAGGTCGACGTCACCCGACGTGAGCTGCACCGAGGTGCCCGGCGCGTTGATCGAGCGGTAGTCCTGCCACGGCTCCATGTTGACCAGGTTCACCTGGGCCGGCGAGTCACTGAACGCGGAGTAGACCGCGTCCGAGCGCCCCACCCGGTTCACGCCCAGGTCCACGTGCGTGGCGTCCCCCAGGAGATAGAGGCTCCCCGTGCGCAGGTAGTGCGCGCCCGAGGGCACGCCGGTGAAGCGCACGCCACCGCCCTCCACCGCCGTGCCCGTCATGCGCGTGAAGCCCACGCCATCGGGGATGAGCAGCTCCACCGACTCGGGCGCCACGGTCTCCTGCCGCAGGGCCACGCCCACCGCGGTGTGGAAGCGCGTGGTGCGCGTCACCAGCACCGTGCCCCCCTCGGGCACCCCCGCGTCCATCTCCCCGCAGCCGGGCAGCAGCGGAACACCCTCCACCTGCGCGGGGTTCCCATCCGCGTTCAGCGTGGCCTCTCCGCCCGCGGGCCCGTTCTCCAGCCCCGGGTCTCCTTCCGCGCAGCCCAGCCACGCGGCACACAGCGACACCATCCCCCACGACAACCGACGCAACGACATGCAACCTCCAGGAAAGGAAGAACACGCCTCGCGGGGCACGACGGACCCACGAGGCTCGCGAGCAAAGACGTACTCGCGAGCCTTTCCTGAGATGCAAAATGAACAGTCCTTCGTCTGGGAATGAAGGACTGTTCAGGACCTAACGGGCCGGGGCCGGGGCGAAGCGCTTGTCAGCGAGCTTCATCTCGGTGACGGGGCCGTACTTGCGCGCCAGCTCGCGGATGTCAGCGGCCTTGCCCACCAGGACGAAGGTGAGGTTCTCGGGCGCGGGCAGCACGCGCTGGAGGACGGTGCGCACGCCGTCGCGGGTGGAGGCGGAGATGGCGGCGGCGAAACCATCCACGTCGTCATGGTCGAGCCCATAGAAAGACAGCTCGGCCAGCTTGGTGGCCACGGCGAGCCCCATCTCCAGCTTGGGCGGGAACTGCCCCAGCACGTAGGCCTGGGCGGACGCGAGCGTGGCGTCATCCATGCCCGTCTGGCGATAGCGGGCGAGGATGTCCAGGGCCAGGTCGATGGCGCGGCCCGTGGTCTCCGTCTTCGTGTACGAGGAGATGACCAGCGGCCCCGGCTGCGTGCCCGGGAACGAGATGGACCGGGCGCCATACGTGAGGCCGGTCTTCACGCGCAGCTCGCTGTTGAGCAGCGAGGTGAAGCGCCCACCCAGCACGGTGTTCCCCAGCTCCAGCGCGACGCGGTCCGCGTCCGTGCGGGAGATGCCCGTGTTGCCAATCCAGAAGTACGTCTGCGTGGCGTCCGGCTTGTCCACCAGCAGCACGCGGCGACCCTTCGTGGGCGCCGTGGCCGCCACCGTGGGCGCCGGCTGTCCCGCGCGAGCCCAGCCGCCGAGCGCGGCCTCCAGCTTCGCGGCGAGCGCGCGCGCATCGAAGTCACCCACCACGGAGAGCACCAGCCGGTCCCCGCCCAGGTGCGCCTTGGCCCAGCCCTGCACGTCCTCGCGGGTGAGCGCGGCCAGCGACGCCTCCGAGCCTCCCACTGGATTGCCATACGGGTGCCCCGCGAAGTGGAAGGCATTAAAGTACGTGCCCACCACGTTGCGCAGGTCGCCGTCCTTGTTGGACGCAATCTCAGACACCATGCGCTCGCGCGTCTTCTCCAGCTCCTTCGCGTCGAAGCGCGGCCGGGTGAGCAGGTCCGAGAGCAGCTCCACCATCAGGCCGGTGTCGCGCGCCAGGAACTCACCCGAGAGGATGACCGCCTCGCGGCCGGCGACGACCTCCATCTGTCCGCCCACGCCCTCCATCGCCTCGGCGAACTGGCGGGCATCGCGCGCGCCAGCGCCCTTCTGGAGCAGCTCGGCGGTGAGCGCGGAGAGGCCCTCCTTGCCGGCCGGGTCGGTGATGGCGCCGCCCTTCAGCCACGCGCTGAAGGACACGAGCGGCAGCTCGCGCCGCTCCACGAGGATGAGCTTCGCGCCGTTCTTCAGCGTGACGATGGTGGCCTGGGGCAGCTTCACGCCCGAGCGGGCCGCGGGCGCGGACGTCGCGGGCGCGGACGCGGCGGGGGCCATGGCCCAGGTGGGCAGCGAGCCGAGCAGCAGCGCGGCGAGGACGGGCTTCAAGCAAGTCGAGGGGTTCATCGCGCGGCGTCCTTCGCGGCCGGAGTGGAGGCTTCCTGCGTATCGGTGGGCACCAGCCAGCCCACGGTGCGGCGCTGCGAATCGAAGATGCGCGCGGCCACCTTCTTCACCTGCTCGCGCGTCACCTTCTCGTAGCGCGCGGGCGCGTCGAACAGCTGGCGGTAGTCGCCTCGGAACGTTTCGGTGGCGCCCAGCTCGCGGGCACGGCCATCGTTGGTCTCCAGGCCACGCCAGAAGGTGGCCAGGGCGATGTTGCGCGCC
The DNA here is from genome assembly GCA_016458225.1 of Myxococcaceae bacterium JPH2. Classification (NCBI taxonomy): domain Bacteria; kingdom Pseudomonadati; phylum Myxococcota; class Myxococcia; order Myxococcales; family Myxococcaceae; species Myxococcaceae bacterium JPH2. The sequence goes on from JAEMGR010000003.1 coordinate 5,942, forward strand.
TTGCGCAGCTCGGCGTCCGTGACGCCCTCACGCGCCACGCGCGCCAGCTCCTCCGTGGCGAGCGCCTCGGCCTTCGCGAGGTCTCCACCGGGCGGGACATCCACGAGCAGCCACACCAGCGAGGGGTCGAACCCGCCGGAGAACGAGCCGCGCACGCGAATGGCCGCGCGCTCCTCCTCCACCAGCCGCCGATGCAGGCGCGACGAGTCACCGTCCGAGAGGATGCGCACGAGCAGGTCGAGCGCCTCCGAGTCCGCGTCCTTGGCGGCGAGCCCGTGGTACGCGAGCTGGAGCAGCGGAGACTGCGCGAACTTCTTCACCACCACGCGGCGCTCCCCCTGCTGCTCGGGCTCCTTCGTGCGCACGGGCTCGGGCGCGGGCTGCGCGGGGATGGGCTCCAGCGTCTTCTCGATGAGGGCGAAGATTTGCTGGGGCTGCACGTCGCCCGCGATGACGAGCGTGGCGTTGTTGGGGGCGTAGTACGTCTTGAAGTACCGCTGGAGGTCCTCGATGCGCCAGGACTCGATGTCCGAGGGCCAGCCAATGACAGGAATCTGGTACGGGTGCGCGACGAACGCGGTGGCCTGCACCTGCTCCATCAGCGAGCCCGTGTTGTCATTGTCCACGGACGAGCGGCGCTCGGAGTAGACGACGCCGCGCTCGGACTCGATGACCTGCGGATCAAACGCGAGGTTCTGCAGCCGGTCCGCCTCCAGGTCGAGGATGACGGGCAGCGCCGAGACCGGGAACCAGTCCTGATAGACAGTCACATCCTCGGAGGTGAAGGCGTTGTTGGCGCCGCCGTTGGCCTCCATGACGCGGTCGAACTCACCCGGGCCGTACTTCTTCGCGCCGTTGAACATCATGTGCTCGAAGAAGTGAGACAGGCCGGTGATGCCGGGGCGCTCGTTGCGGCTGCCCACGCGGAACCAGTTGTTCAGCGCGACATTGGGGATGTCGTGGTGCGGCCAGACGATGACCTTGAGGCCGTTCTTGAAGGTGCGGGCCTCGACGCCGGCCCCGAGCTTGGGCGTAGCGGAGGCCGAGGAAGGCCGGGGGGCAACCCGGCCTGACTGGGCGCTGGCGGCGGGCGCGGCCAGCAACGACAGGCACGCGGACCACAACAACGGCTGACGGAACATCCTTGCTCCTGAGCAGGGGACGAGGCCCGCGAACGGGCGAAGTCGCACGATATTCCAGAACCCGCCAGGTGCCCTGCCCCTCTCACGCGGCGTCACTCCCGCGCGGTGTCTCCACTGAAGCGCAGGAGCGCCAGGAGCTGCTCCGAAGACAGCGCGCCGCCCCCATCCGCCTCGGACAACAGGCTGTCCGCCAGGTCGCGCTTCTCGGCGTGCAGGGCGAGGATGGCCTCCTCGATGGTCCCCTCCGAGACGAACCGGCACACCGTGACGGGCCGCGTCTGACCGATGCGGTGCGCCCGGTCCGTCGCCTGGTCCTCCACCGCGGGGTTCCACCACGGGTCCAGGTGGAGGACATGGTCCGCGCCGGTGAGGTTGAGTCCGGTGCCACCCGCCTTGAGGGAGATGAGGAACAGCTCGCCCTCGCCGCGCTGGAACGCGTCCACGCGCGCCTGTCGCTCCGCGGCCGGTGTCTGTCCATCCAGGTACAGCACGGACAGGCCCCGCGCGAGCAGGGCCTCCCGCACGAGCGAGAGGTGTCTCACGAACTGGCTGAACACGAGCGCCCGGCCGCCCTCCGCGCGCAGTGCCTCCACGTGCTCCAGCACCCGCTCCAGCTTCGCGGAGGACAACCCCGACTCACCGTCCACCAGGCGCGGATGACACGCCGCGAGTCGCAAGCGCGTGAGCGCGGCGAGCAGCTCGAACCGAATGTCCTGTCCCGAAGTGCCCACGCCCATGCGCGCCAGCGCGGCCAGCCGGGTGTCTTCGTAGAGCCGCCGCTCCGCATCCGACAGCGTCACGGGGACCACGGTCTCCACGCGCGGAGGAAGCTCACGCGCCACCTGGGCCTTGGTGCGGCGCAGGAGGAAGGGACGCACCACGCGCGCCAGCGAGGCCCGCGCTTCGGGGTCGCGGTCGCGCTCGATGGGCTGGGCGAAGCGGTCGCGGAAGGACTCGCGTCCCCCCAAGAGCCCCGGGAACAGGAAGTGGAAGAGGCTCCACAGCTCGGCCAGCCGGTTCTCCACGGGCGTGCCGGAGAGGGCCACGCGCGCCTGTGCCTTCACGGCGCGCACCGCGCGGGCCCGCACCGTGTCTGGATTCTTGATGGCCTGGGCCTCGTCCACCACCAGCGTGGCGAACGTCAGCGAGGCCAGCCGCTCCGCGTCGCGCGCCAGGAGGCCGTAGCTCATCACCAGCACGTCCTTGCGTCCGAGCTGTGCGGGCAGCGTGTCGCGATCCGCCTCATGCCAGACGTGCACGCGCAAGGACGGAGCGAAGCGCGCCGCCTCCCGCACCCAGTTGCCACACACGGACGTGGGCGCCACCACCAGCGCCGGCCCCTCGCTGGCGCGATGCAGCAGCAACGCCAGCGTTTGCAGCGTCTTGCCCAGGCCCATGTCATCCGCGAGGCACGCGCCCGCGCCCCACTCCGCGTGCCGAGCCAGCCAGACGAAGCCCTCGCGCTGGTAGTCGCGCAGCTCGGCCTTGAGGCCACGGGGCACGGACACCTTCAAGTCACGGGCCTCGCGGATGCGCGCGGCCAGCGTGCGCCACTCGGCGGGGGCCTTCACGCTCGCGCCCGCCTCCGTCAGCGCATCGAGCACCGGAGCCGCCGCCGCGCTCACCTCCACGCCCTGCCGCGTCGGCTGCGCATGGTCCGCCAGCGGGAGGAGCCGCTCACGCAGGGCCTCCGTCAGGCGCAACCATCGCCCGGGGCCCAGCAGCACGTAGCGCTGACGCCGCCGCAGCGCATCGAGCAGGAGCGCCAGCTCCACGCGCTCCCCCTCCAGCTGCACCCCGCCCTTCACGCCGAACCAGTCGTTCTGGCGCACCACCTCCACCCGCAGCTTCGAGGCATCGGGCGAGCGCACCACCGACCACGCCTGCTCCTCCCACTCGACGCGCAGCGCCCCCGCGTCCGCCAGGGGTTCCAGGGACTCCAGCAGCGTCAGCGCGGCCTCGGTGTCGTCTCGATGAAAGACATACTCGCCCGCGGTCAATCCCAGACGTCCGAGAAGGGCATCGGCGCGCTCACGCTCAGGCTCGAACGCGCGGCGCACCATGACGCGCTGGCGCGAGCGCAGTCCTCGCACCACCTCGGGCCCCGCGCCGGGAGGCTGGGGAGGCGCCTCCGGGAGCGGTTGGACATACACCCCGCCCGACAATCCCGCCTCACCCGAGGGCCGCAGTCGCACAACGAGCGCGGTGGAGCCCTCAACCTCGTGGGCCTCCAGTGACGCGGGCAGGGACAGGGCGAAGCGCGCCTCCAATCCGGACAGGCGCTCCAGCAGCGCCTCGCGCGCGGTGCTGGGCAGGCGCGCGCCTTGGGTGCGCAGTGTGTCGAGCAAGGGCCGCGCCTCGGGAGGCACGGACACGAGCGTGAGGCGGGGCAGCTCCGGCTCCATGAGCAGCCACGGCTGCGGCCAGGTGGAGTCTTCGGGCGAAGCCTGCAAGGCGTCAATGCCGACGACCGTGCCCTCGATGGCGGGGCGCAGCCGGAGCGTGCCCTCGTCGTCCTCCACGGCGAAGCCCAGCGGGGCCTCGCGCACTCGCAGCGGAGCCTCCGGTTCTTCCGCCCAGCGCAAGCGAGGATTGCGCGCGAGCAGGCGCAACGCCTGGAGATAGAAGCCATGCACGGGATGCGCGGCATCATGGAAGCGCGCGGACATCGAGGCGGCGGACTGGATGAGCGCGAGCGCCTCCGCCTCTCCGGGTCCAGTGAGCACGGCCCGCGCCTCGTCGACCTCTCGCAAGCCCAGGAGCGCGCCCGCGGACATCCCGCCCTTCTTCAGCGGGCGGTGCACATAGACCCTGATGCGCAGGGGGACGCGATCCGCGCCGCCCTCGACTCGAAACGAGACATCGAGCGCGCGAGTTCCCGGCGCATGAGCGGTCACCGCCACGGCGGTCCGCTCCAACGCGGTCAATAGCTCCTCACCCGCCACCACGAAGAGCAGCTCGGCCAGCCGGGCGTTGCTCTCCGCGGCCTTCGGGTCAGCGAGCTGGTCCAACACGGCGTCAATGGCAGACAGCGCGTGGACGCACGCCGGCTCGGCGACGCCAGGAGAGCAAGGACACGCGAGCCCCGCGCGACCGTCGAGCAGTCCCACCGGATTCACTTCCACGAAGCCCGGCAGGTCCACGCCATGACTGGGAAGGCCACTCGACCAGGCCACCAGCTCGGGCTCGGAGACGCACAGCCGGACGGGCCGGTCCTGGAGCACGACCGAGAGACGCGGACCGTGGACGCGCGGCATGGCCTGCGCGCGCACCCGCTCCCGAGCAAGCTGGAGCGCCTGCACCAGAGGGAGCAGCCGCGAGTCCGTGGGTGGAGCGCGAGGAGCGCCCGTGGCCTCCCGCTCCAGCCCCAGCCGCACGCGCTCGGCCTCGGCGTCGAGCCAATCCCAAGCGGCCTGGGTGATGGGCGGGAGGTTGTGCTCCACGAAGTACCGGCTGGAGAGCTTCCCCAGCAGCGGTGTCACCACCTTGTCCTCACCGAAGAAGTGGGTGAGGTGCCGACTGAACGAGGGAGGCAGGTGCGGCGTCACCACCGAGAGCCGCAGCGAAGCGGCGCGAGACAGGTGCCGCGCCTCCAGCCACTCCGTCAACGACTCCGCATCCGACGGCCGCTCCGATGAAGGGGCGGCGCGGGCGTGCCGTTGCAACCAGAGCAGGGCCAGGACACCGGCGTGAACACAGCTCCCTTCCGCCAGATAGTCCTCGCACTGGCACTCGAAGACGAGCCCCAGGTCATCGCTCGAGACGACGGTCTGGAGCGGCGGGCGCCCCGCGACACGGAACTGCCCCTGGATGCGATGGGCCGTCGCCGCCCAGGCGACCGAGGGATAGCTCGACAGGTACAGCTCCGCGGTCGAGAGCCGCGCCGGGCCCAGCATCTCGACCAGCGCCTCCCGGGTGAGCCAGGTCGAGACGGCGGATGACGTGCGAGCTGGCGAACGCGGAGACATGGGCGCAGGGAGACACGACTCGGCGGGTTGCCGCAATCAGGAACAGAAGGGGGGTGTCTCTGGCGCGAACCCACGGCGAGTCGCCGTGCATCCGTCGCGGGGAACTGGAGCCAAAGCGGTCGTCGCGTCGCCGGCCGTCACGCCCCCGAAGCGCGAACAGGGCCACGGGAAGGACCTGCCCGCGTACGGGCCTCACCGCCTGACGGGGCCGAGGCAGGGGGAGAACGGGACGCACTCCCTTCCTCGGCCACTGAGCGGTCGGCTCGCCGCCCCGTCACTTCAGGCGCCGAGCACTTCGCGGAGCACGTGCTGGAAGTAGTTCGTGCTGCCGACGTGGGTGTTGTAGTGCTTGGCGGACTGATGGAGGCGCTGGGCGACGGCCTCGAACTCCGCCTCGCTGACGTCGCGCAGGGACATGTAGAGGCGAGCGGCGGCGCGCAGGTGGGAGAAGAGCGGGTTCTTCGCCTCACCGTCGGGGCGACGGAGCAGGTGGCGGAAGAGCTGCTCGAACTCCTGGTCCGGCTCGGCGCGGCCGGTGGCGCGGCAGAACGCGGCGGCGGTGGTTTCGATGAGGAAGAAGAACGGCTGGTAGTCCGGGGGCGGCGCCTTGGTGAAGTTGGGCGGCTGCTTGTTCCCGGTCCAGAGCTTCGAGATGGACTGGAGCGTCACGTGGGCGGTGGTGTCTCCGAAGCGCACGGGGACGAGGTCGCCCACGGTCTTCACCTGCCCTTGCTCATCCCGCTCCACGGGAACGAACAGGCGCATGGGGTCATCCACCTTCACGCCCGCCTTCTCCAACTCCGCCACCGCAGTCACGTCCATTGCCTGGGCACTCCTCCGAAGGCGCACCCTACCTGTCTCGGGGGAGTGCCATCCACGTCAGAGTGAATCCCGTCCGCTCCGCAACGAACTCCCACCCATGGACTTCCCCGGAGACCCACGAATCCACCCCCGCATTGCCTGCACGTGGGTCGTGACCTACACACGAGCCATGTCGGAGTTCCCCAATCGCAGTCCCCGTCCGTATGACGAGGAGCAGGAGCTGACATGGTACGTGATTCACAACTACCAACGCTTCGCCACGAACCTGGACCGTCGCGTCTTCAGGTCCATCCACGGAAGGCGCTCGGCCCTCCCGCGGACAACAGCGCCGGAGAACAGCGTCAGGCGGAAGTGGGAGGGATGGGACGATCCTGAAGTGAACGCCGCGCTAGCAGATGGACTCGATGCGGCCGAGCACAACTTCCGGAACCGTGTGCTCAAGGACCACGCCCAGGACATCCACATCAACCGCTGTGGCCAGTGCAATCGGATTGTAAGAACACCGAAGGCCCGCCAGTGCTTCTGGTGCGGCTACGACTGGCACCCGAAGCCCTGACGGGCCAACCACCGAGACAACCGCGTCAGTGGTTGAAGCGGGCTTCCAGCGAGCTCAAGCGCTGCTGGTCCGCCGGACCGAATTCAGCGGAGTAGAGCGGGCGACCATCGGCGCCGTCGACCCGCACCACCTCCAGGGCCAGCTTGAGGTTCGGAGCTTCCGCCACGCGCCCCCAATCACTCTCAACTCCGGGAGACAGCGTCCAATCCGCGGAGGCGCCCGGCTCCAGCCCGCCGGGAATCGCATACTCGAAGTTCGCTTGGAGCACGGGCGTCGAGCTGGCGGGCCCAGTCAAGACACCTCGGAAGGCAACATGTGAGATGCGCTGCTCCAGGTCGTTCTTCACCGAGATGTCGATGAGGGGCTTCTTCTCTCCGGACTGCACCGCAACCTTCCGGAACAGCGACCGCGTCACCGGGAAGCGCGCCAGCTCGACGCGAGCCTTCTCCGCCGCGAGCTTCTTCTGGGTCAGCGACTTCAGCTCCGCCACGGCCTGAGCGCGCTTGCGCTCCTCGGCCTGGGCCTGAAGGTCGTACCGAACGCGCCAGCCGTCCTGCGTCCGCACGAACGAGAGCGCATGGGTCGTCTCCCGTCGCGGGCTCGCCTGGGCCCACGCATCGACGCGAGCGAGGCGAGCCTCCTTCGAGCCCATCTGGGTCAACTCGCCCAACCTGCCGAAGAAGTCCGTCGGACCAAGGTCCGGATGGAGGCGCTTGACCGAGACCATGGCCGAGTCATCGCTCACGGCCATCACCGTCACCTCGCAGTCCGTGTGCTTGGACATCCCCTCGGCGAGCGCCTGCATCCCAGGCGCCAGCGCGGCCTTCATGCCCTGAGAGATGGGATTGCCTCCAGCGCCATGCTTCTGGAGGAACTCCAGGTCTTCCTTTCGCAGATGCTCCGAGGGCTGGACTCCCTCGGGGAAGGACTCGAGCGTCGGTGACGTGAGTTGGTTGTAGTGACAGAGCCACTCCGCCTGTGTGCGGAGTTCGCTCTCATCTCGACGACAGCCGACGAGCGCCAGCGTGAGCAGCACTCCCAAGGCGATGCGCATGACTCCCCCGTTCGGTGGCACGGTCACCGCCTGCGCGATGACGACTGGGACGGGGGCGCAGCGTAGGGATGGCGCCACGGGCTGACGACCCACCCCACGGGATGGGCCGAAGATGCTCGCCAACAGGAGCCTCCGCCGAGGGGCGGGCCGATGCGCCTGGGAGGCCCATCCCCGAGTCTCGTGCCCAACGGATGCGCGGGCGGGGTCGACTCGCCCACATTCCACTTTGGATTCACGGGAGCCCATCCCATGCTTCCCGGCTTCGCACCTTCGAACCAGGAAGACCCACACCATGGATGACCTTCAAGAGTTCGCGCGGCAGGTCTTCGCAGCCCAGCCCTTCAGTCAGTTCCTCGGCGCTCAGCTGGCGAGCGCGGGCCCCGGGACCGCGGAGCTCCGGCTGCCCATCGTCGATCACCTGAAGCAGCAGCACGGCTTCGTCCACGGAGGCGTGCTCAGCTACCTCGCGGACAACGCCATCACCTTCGCCGGAGGGCTGGCCCTGGGAGGCAACGCGCTGACCTCCGAGTACAAGATCAACTACCTGCGGCCCGCGGTGGGAACGCTGCTCATCGCCAGGGCCCAGGCCAAGGGAACGGGAAAGAAGCAAGCCGTCTGCCAATGCGAAATCTTCGCGGTCAACAACGGCGAGGAGAAGCTCTGCGCCCTCGCCCAAGGAACCGTGGTCTCCGCCGCGTCCTGAGGATGCGGTTGGGAGACCCGGCTCCTGACCTTGGCACCAGCGAGGCCGCGGCCCTGGACGTCTGTCGAGCCGAGGTCACCATCCGCGACCACCGCGAGCCCAGGTGTCCCCCGGCACAACACACCCAGGGGGCACCGGGTCAGCGCTCAGAGCGTGGGATAGTCGATGTAGCCCTTCGCTCCGCCGCCGTAGAGCGTGGTCTTGTCGAGCTTCGCCAGCGGCGCGTTCTCGCGCAGGCGACGCACCAGGTCTGGGTTCGAGATGTACGAGCGACCGAAGGACACCAGGTCCGCGCCATCCTCGACGGCCTTCTTCGCCAGCGCGCCGTCGTAGCCGTTGTTCACCATCCACGCGCCCTTGCCCCCGGCGTCGCGGTACGCCTGCTTCAGCGCCGCGTAGTTGAATGGCCGGTCCGGCAGCTCGCGCGGGCCCCCCGTCGCGCCCTCGATGACATGGACATACGACAGGTCCCACTTCGCCAGCTCGCGCACGACGTACTCGAAGAGCGGCTGCGGGTTGGCATCGAACGCATCATTGGCAGTCGTGACCGGGGACAAGCGAATGCCTGTCTTCTTCGCGCCAATGGCATCCACGACCGCGCGCATCACCTCCAGCATGAAGCGGGCGCGATTCTCGATGCTCCCACCGTAGGCATCCGTCCGATGGTTGGAGCCGCTCTTGAGGAACTGATCGAGCAGGTAGCCATTGGCCCCATGCACCTCGACGCCGTCGAAGCCCCCGAGCGTCACCGCGTTGCGCGCGGCGGTGGCGTAGTCGCGCACGATGCCCGGCAGCTCCGCCAGCTCCAGCGCGCGAGGCACGGACGTGGGCACGAACTCAGCGGCCCCATTGCGAAGCAGCACGGTCTTGGCGTTCGCCACGATGGCGGACGGCGCGACCGGAGCCCCGTGGTTCGGCTGAAGCTCATGGTGCGAGACGCGCCCCACATGCCAGAGCTGCGCGACGATGCGGCCCTTCGCCTCATGCACCGCGTCCGTCACGCGCCGCCAGCCCGCGAGCTGCTCGGGGTGGTACAGGCCGGGCACGTCGGCGTAGCCCTGGCCCTGGTGTGAGATGGCGGTGGCCTCGCTGATGAGCAGCCCCGCGGTCGCGCGCTGCGCGTAATAGGTGGCGGCGATGTCCGGGGGGATCGCGTTGGGAGAGCGGTTGCGCGTCAGCGGAGCCATGACGACGCGGTTGGCGAGCGGCAGGTCGCCCACGGTGATGGGGTCGAACAGAGTCGGCATGAGCGCTTCGTCCAGAGGGGGAAAGAGAGAACGGCGCAACGTAACGATCTGCCGTCCGGGTCTCCATTGATTGTGGCCGCGCTCGAACGCGGCAGCGGGAGGGCCACGCGCTCGGCCCCTGGGCACCCGGAACAAGGCCGCTGCACCGTGCCTGGATGACTCAGGGACCGAGGAGCGAGGATAGGCTCGCTCCATGGCAGCCCACCGAGCACTCCCCTTCCAGGCATTCCCATCGCTGGCCCCCGAGGACGTCGAGCGGGCGGTCTCCTTGCTCGAGCGAATCTTCTCGCCGCGAAACCCCGGCGGACACAACACGGTCTACATTCCGAAGACCCTGGCCGCGAGCGACCTGGACTGGCTTCGTGGCGTGGGACTCGACCCGAACACGAGCCTCCGGCTCACGCATGACGAGGCCGTGGCCGCTGTCGTGGCGGCCCGGGAGCGCTACACCATCGCTGAAGGTGTCGAGGCCTTCGTGAGCAGCCTCGACAACGTGGGCGCGCCGCCGCATGGGTGTTTTCTCGAAGCCGTCCTCCTCGCGCACGGCATGCCGGCGCATCCCATGTCCTCTCCGAGGGAGGACCCGGCCACGGCGTGGTGCCGCGTGTGTGGACTTTCGCCCGAACTGCTCGTGCGTCCCGCGAGCATGTTCGCGCAATGGCAGACAGGAGGCTCGGGCATCCCAGGAAGAATCGAGTGGGCGCTCGTGGCCCTGGGACAGTTGGAAAGTTGGAAGACGCGTGTGCCCACGCCCCTCGCCAAGGCTCGGCTTGCGCATGTGGTGAAGGTCCTGGATGGCCTGGCCCCGGATACCCCTCCCGGGGGCGCGTTCGGCGCAGTGCAAGCCTTGGGCTTGGACAAGGCAGCGGCGCGATCCATCGTGGAGACGTTGGCCTTCGCGGGCGTGCTCGAAGCCCCGCCGCACGAGGGAATGGCGACGCGCTTCGTCTCCTTCGCCGAGCGAGATCAACGGCCGAGCGTCCGGGTCGAGGTCGACGCGCCCCTGGGTTTCTGGCGAGGCCGGAACGGAGTGCAGTGGACGAATGCCCAGACTCTGTTTGGACTGAGCCGGGACATGCCGCTGCCACCGCTGGAGCAGCCCGCGGCACACACGCCGGCCAAGAAGAAGGCAGCCCCCAAGAAGCCCGGGGCGGCGGAGCGAAAGAAGACACTGCCGCGCCGTCCGCCCGCCAAAGGAGATGTCTGGGCCCTCCGAATCCGAGAGGACGCCTGGGCCCTGCTCTACGTGTGGACGGTGAAAGAGCAAGCCCAGAGGCCCTACGCCCGCTGTGAGTTCATCGAGACGCTGTCGCTCGAGTGCCCCACCTCCGTGACGCCGCCGCTGACCACGCGGCCGCGCTATGACGGGCGCTGGCAGTACTGGGCCTCGGGGCTCGAGAAGGTGACAGGGAGCGCGCTCATCGCCGAGAACGTGCCAGAGCCCACCGCGAAGGAGCCGGTCCCCGAGCGCCTCTCGCATGGCGGAGCCAAGGACCTGCCCTGGTTGGCAAGCAGTTGCTTCGACTCGCTCGACGACTGACCGGAGCCAGAGCCTGATGCCCAAAAGACAAAGGGCTTTGAACCGGAGGTCCAAAGCCCTGAAGACTTTCCAACTTGTGTGCCCAGGGGCGGAATCGAACCACCGACACGGGGATTTTCAGTCCCCTGCTCTACCGACTGAGCTACCTGGGCGAAACGCGGCTGCGAGAAGCACCGCGCTTGTAGAGGCAGACGCTGGCGGCGTCAACCTCTTTCCACCCCAGTTTCACCTCAAGCCGCCAGCCGCAGCGCCTCACCGTCCCAGGCCGTACAACTCGCGGTGAGCCGGTGCCGCAGCTTGGTCCGCAGCGCCTGCTCAATCTGCCGGATGCGCACCGCCGTCACCCCGAACCGGCGGGCCAGCAGCTCCGCGCTCGCCCCCTCCTCCACCAGCATCCGCTCCTCCACCAGCGCCCGCTCCCGCGCGTCCAACTCGGGCCAGGCTTCCTCCACGCTCTCGCGCAGCTTCGCCACCCACCGCGTGCGGTCCGCGGACTCCTCCGGCGACACGTCATCGGCCATGAGCTGCTCCAACCGCGTCACCTCCCCGTCCTGGCCCACCGGAGCGTCCAGCGACACGTCCTTGGCCAGCCCCTCGGCGCCCTTCGCCACGTCCTCCTCCTTCCGGCCCAGCACGTCCGCCAGCCGCTTCTCCACCTCCGGGTGCCCCTCCCCCCAGCGGGCCTCCAGCCGCGCGCGCTCCCGCCGAAGCTGGAACACCACCCACGGCGCCCGCCCGCCCGCCACGCTCCAATTGCGCGCCACGTAGGCGCGGATCCGCGCGCGGATCCACTGCTGGGCATAGGCCCCGAACGGAATCCCTCGGTCCTCGAAGCGGCTCGCCGCCTCCATCAGGCCCACGTTCCCCTCCGCCACCAGCTCGTCCAGCGGGAGGCCCGTCCAGCGGTATTTCCACGCCAGCCGCTGCACCAGCTCCAGATGGCCGCGAACTCGCGCCTCCACCTGCGGCCCGCTTCCCCCCTGCACCGGGCACTTCGTCGTGGTCACACTCACCTCCATCGCTTCCATGGACAGCCCTCCTGCAAGTCACCCGCGCCCCCACTGCGCGCGAACGCCCAAGAGATAAGCGGAAGGCGTCCATGAGAAAATGAGGTAGTTTGAGCGTTATCCTTCGGTTATTTCTAACTCATGTCCTGGCTCAACTATCACCATCTCCTGTATTTCTGGACGGTTGCGCGAGCGGGCAGCATCGCCAAGGCCAGCGAGGAGCTGCACCTGGCGCAGCCCACCATCAGCAGCCAGCTCAAGCTCCTGGAGGAGTCGCTGGGCCACAAGCTGTTCGAGCGCCAGGGCCGCAAGCTGGCGCTCACCGACGTGGGCCGCACGGTCATGCGGTACGCGGACGAGATCTTCCGGCTGGGCAACGAGTTGAAGAACGTGGTCGCCGGCCACCCCGCGGGCCAGCAGGCGCGACTCAACGTCGGGCTGCTCGACGTCATCCCCAAGCTCGTCGCCGAGCAGCTCCTCAAGCCCGCGCTCGAGGCCGGTCCCTCGCTGCGTGTCATCTGCCGCGAAGGGCCGCTGCCCCAGCTGCTCGCCTCCCTGGCGCTGCATGAGCTGGACGTGGTGCTCGCGGACGCGCCGGGCGCGGAGACGGTGAGCGTGCGCTCGTTCAATCACTTGCTGGGCAAGTGTGGCGTCACCTTCTTCGCCGCGAGCGGGCTGGCCCATTTGAAGAAAGACTTTCCGCGCTCGCTCGATGGCGCGCCCGTGCTGTTGCCCTCCGATGAATCCTCGGTGCGCCGCTCGTTGGACCTGTGGTTCGAGCGACAGGGCCTGCGTCCCCTCATCGCGGGAGACTTCGACGACAGCGCCATGCTCCAGGCCTTTGGGCAGACGGGCCACGGCGTCTTCGCCATGCCCTCCATCACCGAGGCCGAGGTGATCCGCCAGCTCAACGTCTCCGTCATCGGCCGGACGGATGAAATCGAGACCTGCTTCTACGCCATCACCGTGGAGCGGCGCCTGCGCCACCCCTCCGTCGTCGCCATCGCCGAGGCGGCGCGCGCGCACGTGTTCGGGACCTGAGCCCGCTCAGCTCGCCTGGGTCAACACGCCGGGCACGGGCTGCCCGATCTCCGTGCAGAGGGCCTCCGCCTTCTTCACCTCCTGGCGCAGCGCCTTGAGGTGATTGCGGCTCGTCACCAGGGACGCGCGCCCGAGCAGCCGGAAGGCCTCGTCTCGCCCCACCTGCTGCACGGCCTCCGCCAGGACGAAGCCGCGCAGCGTCTCCGCGAAGTCGATGTCCAACGGCGCCTGTCTTCGCTGCGCCTCCTGAACGAAGACGCGCGCGGTCTGGCACATCGCCTCGGGCAGCGAGCGCTGCGTCCCACCCTCATAGGCCAGCGCTTGTTGGACGTGGGCCTCGCGCACCTCCAGCTCTGGCCCCATGCCGCCCTGCTGCATCCACGCGAGCGTGTAGGCGCGGCGGACGATGTTGTCGAGCTGTCTGAGATTGCCCGGCCACGCGTTCTGCTCCAGGCGCTGCGCTGCTCCCGAGGCCAGCCGCACGACGCACTCCGAGCGCTTCTCTCGGTGATGGCGCTCGAGCAGGTAGCGCGCCCAATCGCCAATCTCATCCCTGCGCTCGTCCAGCGCGGGCAGCCGCACGGGCAGGACGTTGATGCGGTAGTAGAGGTCCTCGCGGAAGGCGCCCTTGCGGACCGCGTCGGCGAGGTCCGCGTTGGTCCCCACGATGAAGCGGACCTCTGCGGCGTGTTCCCCCGAGGCATCGCCCAGCGAGCGGAAGGTGCGCTCCTCCAGGACGTGCAGCAGCCCCGCCTGGGCCTTGAGCGACAGCTTGTCGATCTCGTCGATGAACAACGTCCCGCCCCGCGCCCGCATCAGCGCGCCGGGGTTGTCTCGCACCGCGCCCGTGAAGGCGCCGCGCCGCCATCCGAAAAGCTCCGCCATCTGGAGTTCCTCGGGGATCATCGTCAGGTCCAGGCTCTCGAAGCGCCCCTCCTGCCGCGACGATTGGGTATGGCACCAGCGCGCCATCCGCGACTTGCCCGCGCCCGTGGGGCCGCTGAGGAGCAAGGTCTCCTCCTGCTGAGCGAAGACGCGCAGCACGTCGACCAAGGGGGCCATGGATGGGCCCACCACGGGGAGGAACGCATCGGGCTCCGGCGTGGCGCTCGGGCGCCAGGGCAGGCCTACGAGGTATGGCGCCGCGACGTCCGCGGCGAGCTGGAGCGAATCACTCAGCTCACGCCAGAGGAACTCCTGGTCCAACGCGGAGGGGCAGCTTGCCTCCAACGCGAGCATTCCATCGATGCGCCCGCCGACCGTGCGCAGGGGCAGAACACAGACATGGGTGGCCTCTCGGCTGAGCAGCCGTTGCTGACTCTCCTGCGTGACGTGGGTGAGGAGGGCCGGCGCGAGCGTGCTGGGCGCTCGGGCAGCGTGAGGGTGCAGCGTGCCCAGGCCCACGTTGAGGGAGACCGCGCCGCCGTGCTCCATCACGGCCCGCCACGCGGACACGGAGGCGAGCAAAGCCGCTCGCGGTCCATCCGTCAGCTCCGCGTTCGACTCCGGCGCGTGGGGCTCCCACTCCAGCGCCACCAACCGGCGATAGGCATCCGCCGGACGCAGGTGCACCACCCCGCGCAGCAGTCGCCCCTGTCCGGCGAAGAGGCTGGCGTCCAGGTGTCGCTGTGCCCGCTCCAGCATGGCGCGCAGGGTGAGCCGCGCGGCCTGCTCGAAGTGCCTCGCGGCATGCAGCCCCGTCACCAGGGCCGAGAACTCCTCGTACATCGACATCCTCCCACTCGCCGGCTCCCGCTCGGGAAACGGCGAGGGAATGTGAGCACAAGCCCCGTGCGCCCGTCGCGCCTGGAATGAGGACGCGCTCATGCCGCGAGCACCGTGGGCTGGAGTTGTGCGAGCAGCTTCGCTCGCGCGTCATGCATCCGCTTGGAGACCGTGCCCACCGAGATGCCCTGCGACGCCGCGATGTCCTGGTACTTCAGTCCCGCGGAGTGAAGCTCGAACGTGCTGCGCAGCTTCGGACTCAGGCCTCGCAGCGCTCGGGCGAACTGCTCGTCCGTGATGGCCTCGAAGCGCGGTGACGCGCTGTCGACCTGCCCGCCCATCACCTCGCCCGGGAGGCAGGGGTCATTCTCCTGGCGCGCGCGGACCCGCCGCTTCCGACACAGGTCATAGAAGAGTCGTGTGAGCGTGGTGACGAGCCACGCGTCACAGGAGGCGTCACGCGGCCGGCGCGCGGGCCCACCGAAGGTCTGGAGGAAGCGCAGCAGGACATCCTGAACGAGGTCCTCCGCGTCCGCGCCGTTGCGACACACCCGCCTCGCGTGGGTCAGCAGCCACGCCCGACGGCGGGCGACGAACACGCCGCTCGCGCACTCGCCTGGCACCCGCGCGGTGCCTGGGTCGGGCCCACCTCTGTCTCGTGCGGTCATCACGCCGCCGCCCTGAGCAGCCCCCATGCCAGCGGGCCTTCTCCCCGAGAGACGCGCGGACCGCAGGCGGGAGGTACCGACTCACGCGTGTCGCGGCTACGGCGGCGCGTCACCCGAACACGCGGAGATAGGCCGCCCGTGGCGCACGCCCTAGACTCCGCGCCATGCCGCCAGCCCGGCCCGCCGGGGCGCCTCTGCCCGTGCTCCCCGCCGCCACCCTCATCGCCGAGCGCTTCTCGCTGACGGACTTCATCGGTCACGGCGGGATGGGCTCCATCTACCGCGCGGCGGATCTCCGCTCGGGGCGGACCGTCGCGCTCAAGCTGCTCCACGAGGACAGCGCCGAGGCCCTGCATCGCTTTCATCGCGAGGCCACGCTCCTCTCGGAGCTGGAGCACCCGGGCATCGTCGGCTACGTGGCCCATGGCACCGGAGCCGAGAGCCCGCCCTTTCTCGCCATGCAGTGGCTGGAGGGCGAGGACCTCGCGCGGCGACTCGCGCGGCGACGCTTGAGTCCCACCGAGGCGCTGGAGGTGCTGACGCACGCGGCGCGGGCGCTCGCTCGGGCCCACGCGCACGGCGTCATCCACCGCGACCTCAAGCCCTCGAACCTCTTCCTGCGCAACGGACGGACCGAGGAGGTCGTGCTGCTCGACTTCGGGCTCGCGCGGCGCGTGCGGCCCTCCGTGGCGATGACAGCCCACCAGATGGTGCTGGGCACGCCGGGCTACATGGCCCCCGAGCAGATCTCCGGACACGAGGCGCTGACGCCCGCCGCGGACATCTTCTCCCTGGGCTGCGTGCTCTACGAATGTCTCACGGGCCGGCCGCCCTTCGCCGCGCCCCACTTCGTCGCGGCGCTCGCCAAGGTTCTCTTCACCCAGCCCGAACCCGTGCGCGCGCGGTGTCCCGAGCTGCCGCGTGGCCTGGAGGCGCTCCTGGAGCGCATGCTCGCCAAGCAGCCAGCACATCGCATCCCAGACGCGAGCGCGCTGGTCACCCTGCTGGAGTCCACGTCCCTCCTGGCCTCGGAGGCGGAGCCGCTCGCGGGTTCGCCGGAGAGCGTGCCCCGCGTCCTGCTGGGCGCCGAGCAGCAGCTCGTCAGCGTGCTGCTGGCCATGCCGCGTCCGTCCGTTGCCAGCCCGCGCGAGACATGGCAATCCTTGCGCGACACCCTGCGCCAGGTGTTGTCGCCACACGGCGCACAGGTGGAGCTGCTCGCGGATGGCGCGCTCGTGGTCACGCTCGCCGCGACCCATGGCTCCGCGATGGACCCCGCCGCGCTCGTGGCCCGGTGTGCGCTGCTTCTTCAAGAGCGGTGTCCCGAGGCCGCCGTGGTGCTCACCACGGGGCGCGGACGCCTGGATGCGCCCCTGCCCGTGGGCGAGGCGGTGGATCGCGCCGGGCAGTTGATGCACCAGTGGGAGCAGTTCCCCACCGAGCCGTCCGCGCGCGTGCTGCTGGATGAGGTCACCGCGGGGCTGCTCGGCCCCGACTTCCAGCTCACGCGTCCGCGCGAGGACCTGTTCCTGCTTCGCGGCGCACAGGTGGATGCCGACGAGTCACGCCCGCTGCTCGGCAAGCCCACGCCCTGCGTTGGCCGTGAGCAGGAGTTGGCGCTGCTGGAGCTGACCTTCAACACCTGCGTGCAGGAGTCCTCCGCGCAGGCGGTGCTGGTGAAGGCGCCGGCGGGCCTGGGCAAGTCGCGGCTGCGCCATGAGTTCCTGCGCCGCTTGCGCAGGCAGGAGCAGCCCGTGTTGGAGCTGCTCGGCCGTGGCGACCCGATGAGCGCTGGCTCCGCGGACGGACTGATAGGACAGGCATTGCGGCGCCTGTGTGGGATGACTGGCGCGGAGCCTCTCGGCCCTCGACGTGAGCGCTTGGCCGAGCGCATCGGCCGGCACCTGCCCGCCGCGCACCAGGCGGAGGTGACAGGCTTTCTGGGCGAGCTGTGCGGTGTGCCCTTCCCGGAGTCTCACCATCCCCGGCTGAGCGCCGCGCGTGGCAACCCGCAGCTCCTGAGCACGCAGGTCGGCCGGGCCCTGGTGACGTTCCTCCGCGCCGAGTGCGCGCAGCAGCCGGTGCTGCTCGTCCTGGAGGACCTGCACTGGGGAGAAGCGCACACCGTGAGGCTGCTGGACGAGACGTTGCGCGAGCTGGCCGAGCAGCCCTTCATGGTGCTGGCCCTGGCTCGCCCTGACGTGGAGCACCTGCTCCCCACGTCCGGCGCGCGGCGCATGCAAGAGCTGCCGCTGCGGGGACTGAGCCGCAAGGCCGAGGCACGACTGGCGCGCGAGGTGTTGGGCGCGGAGGTTCCCGAGGCGGTCATCGAGCGCCTCGTGGAGCACGCGGCGGGCAATCCGCTGTTCCTGGAGGAGCTGATCCGAGGCGAGGCCGAGGGCCGCGGAGAAGCCGCGCCGCGCACGGTGCTCGCCATGATTCAAGCGCGCCTGGGGCGACTGGAGCCTCGCGCGCGGCAGGTGCTGCTGGCCGCGAGCTTCTACGGGCGCGCCTTCTGGGGCAACGGCGTGCTCGCGCTGCTGGGCGAGGCGATGCCTCCCGCGGAGCTGGAGCACTGGCTGCGCCGACTGGTGGACCTGGAGTGGGTGGAGCCCCAGGACTCCAGTCGCTTCCCCGAGCAGGTCGAGTATCGCTTCCGACACGCGCTGGTGCGCGATGCGGCGCATGGCCTGGTGCCGGATGACGACAAGGCCGCGGGGCATGACCTCGCGGGGCGCTGGTTGGAGCGGACAGGGGAGCGGGATCCGCACGTCCTCGCGGAGCACTTCCGCCTGGGCGCGAAGCCCGAGCGCGCCATCCCCTACTTCCTCCTCGCCGCCGAGCACCTCTTCGATCGGCATGACCTGGGCGGCATGGAGCGCTGCATGGACGCCACCCTCGCGCTGTCTCCGCCGGAGGAAGCGCGGGTCCGGCTGCGAGCCCTGCGCGCCACCACCGCGTTCTGGATGGATGACTTCAGCACGCTCGGCGAGCTGGGCCATGCGGTGTTGCCCAGCCTGGAGCCGGGCAGCGCGCAGTGGAGCCGGCTCATCAGTGGACTCAGCCTGGGCTCCACGCTCAGCGGGCATCGGGACTTTGTCGTCGAGCTGTGCGCTCAACTGCGCGCCGCACGCCCCGGCGCCGAGTCGCGAGGGGCCTACTTCCTGGCGCTCTGCTTCGCGTGCTGCATGGCGTCCTACCTGGGAGACATGCCCGAGGTGACCGCGTGCTTCGCGCACCTCGAAGGGCTGGGCCAGGAGGTCATCGCGCGGGACGGCGTCGTGAGGGGCTGGCGTGGCATCGCTCATGGCTTTCGCGACCTGTGCCTGACCGGCAGTCCGTGGACCGCGCTGGATTGGGCGGAGCAGGCCGCGCGGGCGCTCCAGGAAGTGGGCTCCGAGCGCGACGAGGTGGCCGCGCTCACCTGGCGAGCCCAGGCGCTGATGGCCCTGGGACGAACCGAGGAGGCCCTGGAGCAGGTGCGCCGAGGCATGGCGCTGGCGCTGCGCGTGGGACAGCTCTTCCCCATCACCCATGCGCGGCAGACGCTCGCGCTGCTGCTGGCGGGGAGCCCTGAAGTCGCGCACCAGGACGAGGCCCGCGCCCTGGTCCTCGAATGGGTGGATGCGCGCCTGCCCAACCTCGTGCACCGAGGGACAGCGCACCTCGTGCTCTCTCGGGTCGCCACGAGCCAGGGGCGACTCACCGAAGCGCTGGAGCACGCGCGGCTGGCGTGTGACGTGCTCGCGCTGTTCGCGCCTTTCCTCGCCCAGGCGCGCTGGAACTTGAGTGCGCTGCTTCTCGCGTGGGGGCACTGCGACGAGGCACGGAGGACGGCATCACTCGCGCTGGAGGCGCTGGCGCGAAGCGGCGGCGAGGGCGTGGCCCGGGTGGGCCTGCTCCAGGTGCTGGCGGAGTCCTGCCTCGCCTTGGGCGATACATCGGCCGGAGAGGCGGCGCTGCGGCAAGCCCTGCGCTGCATCCACGCACGTGCTCGGGAGATTCCCGATGGCCCTTTGCGCGAGCGCTACCTGGCACATGTCCCCGAGAACGCCCGGGTGCGCGAGCTGACTCGACAGCGCTGGGGCGACACGCACCCGACTTGAAAAGACACTCGCGCCGAGGCCCCTGGAGGGGACAGCCTCGGCGCGAGCGGCGCTCAGGCCTTCAACACCTGCGCGTTACATCTCCTCCTCGTCATTGCTCACGGTGAGGTCGACCTTGAGGTAGTCATTCGAGCCCGACTCTCCGTTCTTGATCTTGAAGTACAGGGGCGCGGCGCTGTCGCGGACGACGTCCACGACATTGGTCGTCTCCGCATCCAGGTCCGTGTTGCTGCACGACCAGCCCTCGTACAGCTTGCCGTGCGCGCTCACCGAGACGTCTGTCTTGTTGCTCGCGCGGGTGAGGGTCAGGGTGACCTCCATGCGGACCTCGTCATCCACGCACTTGGAATAGCTCCACGTCTCGCTCTCGTGGCCGTCCTCCAGATACGCCGTCTGGTCGATGGGGATGGTCGCGTACTTGTTGCCCAACAAGTCCTCCTCCATCGCCTCCAGGACGCCGGTGACGTGGACCGCGCGGTAGTACTCGGGGGGGTGAGCCGGGTCGTTCTGGTGGAAGACCTGGATGGTGCGCGTGAACGGGGTGTTCAGCGTGCGGCCATGGCTGTCATGCAGCGCGGTGACCTGCACCGTCTTGTCTCCAAACGTCGTCCACCGGTGGCGCTTGAGGAACGTCTCGTCGAACCGGGCTCCGGTGAACTCGGTGGGCGCGGTGCCGTCTCCCCAGTCGACGCGGTAGGTGATGGCGTTGTCCTGCTGGAGCGAGGCCGGCGAGGCCAGCGCATTGTCCTTCTCGAACGGGAAGCAGGGGCGCATGCGGATGGTGTAGCCCGTGCTGTCGTACTGGCCCGGGTTGCCCGTGCCGACCAGCATCGGCGCGAGGGCGTTCGCGCCACCCGGGACGGACGAGACGAGGTTCTGGAAGTAGAGGTGGCGCTTGCCCGTGGAGAAGATGTCGTTCCACTGCTTCGCGCCGAGGAAGATGAGCCCCACTTCGCCCGTCACGTTGAGACGCCAGTTGAGGTCGAAGTAGCCACCCTGGACGAACTCCTCCGTGCCATCCCCGTCGCCGTCACCGCAGTTGTTGCCCGAGTAGCCCCACAGGTCTCCGTCGATGTACGGCCGCACCCCGGCCTGTCCGTACGCCAGCTCATCCGTGTAGAGGAAGAGGCGCACCGCCGCCTGCGCCCAGACTGACGGCTGCACGCGGCCGGAGATGCTGCCCGTTGCGTTCAACCCCGAGGGCGGCGGCATGCTCGCGGTCGTCACCGACGTGCAGCCGTCCGGCGTGCAGTCCACGCCGAAGTGGACCGAGGTGCTCTGCGTGGCCGCGTAGGTCAGGCTGGTGGTGGCGTTGGCCGCCACGTCGATGCCCACGGTGATGGGCAGGTTGAGGCCCACGACCACGGGCACCGGGCCTGCCATGAAGGGCATGGTCACCAGGTTCGGCTTCGCGATGGGGAACGCCCAGGTGTTCGCATAGGCGATGGTCCCGTTCACCGTGGCGCCGTAGTTGAGCGCGCCATCGCCCGACACCTTGAAGGACTCGAAGCTGGCGCCCACCGGGATGCACAAGCCGAAGAGGCCGTAGCGAGGAACATTCATGTTCAGCTCGCCCGACGCCTGCGCGGTGAGGTTGCCGCTCGTGGTGATGGAGCCGGTGAAGCCCGAGCCCAGGTCCTTCTGGTAGTTGAGGTTCGACGTGAAGTCGAACGTGTGTCCCCACGAGGCGTGCTCGTCCGGACACCCGAAGCTCAGCGCATTGAAGCCCGAGGCCGGCGGCGAGGCGATCGACTGGAGATAGGGCGTGAGCGAGCCCTGCAGCTCGGAGGCGCGAATCTCCTCGAGGATGCGCTTGTCGAGGAAGAACATCGTCGTCTTCCCGACCGAGCGGTCCGCGAGCTGCGTGCGCAGCCCCTCCGGCATCGGCGCGTTCGCGATGCCCAGGTCATCACTCACCACGTAGAGGTCCGAGTTGAACGGCCCCGTGGCGCTGTCCGTGTTGCCACCGCTGGCGTTGATGAGTTCCCAGCCCGTGCCCGTGTCGAGCACGACCTGGACGTAGAGCGCGGAGAAGACCTCGGCGGAGGCCTGGTCCCCCGTGCTGATGCCACCGACCACGAGCACACGGCCGTTGTTCAGCAGCGTGGCGGTGTGCTGGTAGCGAGACACGCCCATGGCGGGCACCGTGTCCCAGACACCGCGCGCCGGGTCATACAGCTCCGAGGCCGTCTGGATGCCCGTGGACGTGTCATAGCCGCCCGTGACGAGCACCTTGCCGTTGGCCAGCACCGTCGCCGTGTGGAGATGGCGCGGCTGGCTCATGGCACCAGTGGCGGACCACGTCCCCGTCGCCGGGTCATACAGCTCGGCGCGCGTGGAGGGCTCGCCATCCGCCGCGCCACCCGAGACGAGCACCTGCCCGTTGGCCAGCACCGTGGCCGAGTGGTCCGCGCGCGCCGTCCCCAGCGCCCCCGCCGCGGTCCACGTCCCCGTCGCCGGGTCATACAGCTCCGCCGAGGTCAGCCGCCCCGACGCGCCCTCGCCTCCGGACACCAGCACCTTGCCGTTCGACAGCAGCGTCGCGGTGTGGTGCGCGCGGGCCGTGCCGAGTGAGCCCGCCGCCGTCCACGCGCCCGTCGCCGGGTCATACAGCTCCGCCGAACCCAGCGCGGCGCCGCCGTACTCCCCGGACGCGCCGCCCGTGACGAGCACCTTGCCGTTGCCGAGCAACGTGGCGGTGTGGTGATAGCGAGCCGTGCTCAGCGGCGCGGGCGTCGTCCAGGTCCCCGAGGCAGGGTCGAACAGCGCCGTGGTGACGCCCACGTCCGTTCCACCCACGACGAGCACCTTGCCGTTCGACAGCAGCGTCGCGGTGGGCCGATGGAAGCTCGCGGGCGCGGCGCCCGTCTGGCTCCAGGTGCCGGTGGCCGGGTCATACACCTCCACCGAGGGGTTGTAGCCGCCCACGACGAGCACGCGTCCGTCTTGCAACTTGATGGCGGAATGCAGCAGCCGCGCCGCGGCCAGGTTGGGCGTCCGCGTCCAGCCCGTCTCCGCCGCGTTCGACACGGTGCCGATGGCCTGGGCCTGCATGCCCACGGCGGGCGCTGCCTCGGGATTCCCCTCGGGCTTTCCCGTCCCGGTGTCCTCACAGCCGCCGGTCAGCAGCAGCGCGAGGACGCCGAACTTCATGAATCGAGTCACGATGTCTCCTCCACAAGGATGGGGGTCGATGCCCTCCCGCGAATGCCTGCTCAAACGGCGGCCTCGCGGACAGAGCGTGGAGAAGACGTGGGCTCCCTCGTTTTGTTACCCCGCCCTCCGCGAAGACGCCGCATGTCTGGAATGGCCTTGCACCGAGGTAACAAATCGCGCGCTGAGCGTCGTGCCGCGGGGAGGTATGCCTTCACCCGGGTGGGTACCCCCGCGGGCCGAGGACTGCTGACCCTCGGACAATCCCACGCACGGATGTCCAACACCCGGCGCCCTTGGCGTTTTCACGTTTTCCAACGATTGCACAAGCATTGAGCGTGCTGGTGGTGTAGAGGACGCCGCATCGCCCCGGGGCCACGATGCGGCCGGCCCCGCGGCTCAATCCGCCCAACAGGAGAACGTGATGGTGAAAGCACTTCATTGGGGAGTGTGTGTGGCATTGCTCGCGGCGGGGTGCTCGGACGAGCCCACTTCGCCCCCACCCGCGGAGGCGTCTCGCGAGGAGCGCGTGGGCCAGAAGCTGGAGTCCCTGCGCGACCAGCCCGCGCCGCTGCGTGACTTCCTGGTGCAGCTGCCCAAGGGAGCGGACCTCCACACTCACCTGTCTGGCGCGGTGACGATGGAGAACCTCATCCAGTGGGGCACGGAGGACGGCGTCTGCGTGAACACCACCACCTGGGTGGCGGCGGCGCCGCCGTGCGCGACGGGCGCGGTGTCCATGGTCAATACCCAGACGGACGCGACCTTCAAGCGCAACATCCTGCAGGCGTGGTCCATGGAGGGGTTCCAGGGCACGCTCCTGGAGGGGCACCAGCACTTCTTCGACGCGTTCGGGAAGTTCGGGGCGGTCCTCAGCGAGCCGCGCACGGATGACTCCATCGCGGACGTGCTGAACACCGCGGGCCGGAACCATCAAATCTACGTGGAGTTGCTCCAGGGGCTGAGCTCCAGCACCGTGGGGCGCCTGGCCACGAAGTACATCCAGCCGGGGGACCCGTGGGACGAGGCCTATCTCCTGAAGAAGCGGGGCGAGCTGATGGCGGACCCCGTGTTCGCCGCCACGCTGGAGGCCACGCAGGCGTCCATCACCAAGTCCATCACCGGCGCGCGCGACCTGCTCAAGTGCGGCACGGCCGCCGCGGAGCCGGGCTGCGACGTGGCGACGCGCTTCGTCCTGTCCGCCAATCGCACCCAGGACCGCGGCTATGTCTTCGCCCAGTGGGTCTACGCCTACGAGCTGGCGCAGGTCTCCCCGGAGGTCGTGGGCATCAACCTGGTGTCCCCCGAGGAGAATGACAACTCATTGAAGTTCTACGACGACGAGATGTTCGCGCTCGACGTCCTGCGCCGCTTCAACCAGCGCACCGCCAACCGCCGCACCGTCCACATCTCCCTCCACGCCGGAGAGCTCATCCCCTCCGTCCTCCCCACCACGCCCGAGGGCCAGCGGCAGCTCTCCTTCCACATCCGCCACGCGGTGGAGATCGCCCACGCCGAGCGCATCGGACACGGCGCGGATGTCCTCGACGAGACCGCGGGCGACGGCGCGGAGGACCTGCTCTGGGACATGAACGGCTTGGATGTGATGGTGGAAATTTGCCTGTCGTCCAACAGCATCCTGTTGGGCAAGTCGGGCGCGGCCCATCCGCTCAAGAGCTACCTGGGCCATGGCGTCCCGGTGGCGCTCTCCACGGATGACCAGGGCATCTTCCGCACCAACATCACGGATGAGTACGTGCGCGCCGTGAGCGACCAGGGCCTGGACTACCGCACGCTCAAGGCCATGGTGCGCACCAGCCTGGAGCACGCCTTCCTGCCCGGCGTGAGCCTGTGGAAGACCCGCAGCCAGTACGACGGCCGCGTCGAGGCGTGTGCCCAGGACACGCCCGGCCCGAACGCGCCCTCGGCGACCTGCGCCGCGCTGCTCGCCAGCAGCGAGCGCGCCGCGCTCCAGTGGAAGCTGGAGTCCCAGTTCGCCGCGTTCGAGGACGCGGTCCTGAAGTAACGCGAGCCACGGGCCCGCGCGCGGCTCGCCTAAGCGCGCGCGGTTCCGCGCAGCTCGTTCACCTCGGCGAGCAGCAGCCAGTCCGAGGGGAAGTCCGAGGAGGCGCGGACGAGCTGCTCCAGCCGCTCGGGACGCAGCGCGCCCTTCTCGCGCATCTCGCGCACCTCGCGGTAGAGCGTGGCCAGCGCCGGAGACAGCGCCTCGGCCTTGCGCTCCCGAGCGCGCTCCTCGCCGTCCCCGGCGGTGAAGGCGTCCAGCTCCCCGAACCACTGGTCCCACGCGCCCGTGTCCGCCGGGCCGCCCGCCACGGAGGGCAGCCGCTCGGAGACGTACAGGTGCGCCACCGCCGGCAGCTCCAGCGGACGCCCCGCGAGCTGCCCGTGCAGCGCGAGCACTTCTCCGCCGCCCGCCGCGAAGCCCTCCAGCACCAGGCCGCTGTCGAGCGCGAGCCGGAAGGCCCCTCGCTCCGGAAGACGCGCCGCGCCGAAGGCCACCAGCGCGGGGCCATTCCAGGGCTTGCCCACCGCCTTGCCTCGCAGCGACGTGACGACGGGCCCCTCCAGGCGCGCCAGCGCGGTGGACAGTCCGGGCGCCACCGGGCGCGGTGCGGCGAGCAGCTCCACCACGCGGCCCGTCACCTCGCGCCCATCCGCGAGCACCAGATGGTTGACGGTGCGCGCGTGCATCGCCTCGCGCAGGCCGTAGTCCCCGCCGCGCTTCCAGGCCAGCGTGGACTCGAACTCGGCGAGCACCTCGAACAGGTGCTCGAAGTCGCGCGCGACGAAGAGCTGCGGCTGCATCCGGGTGATGTCGTAGTCCGTGTCCGCGCAGGCCACGCTCAGGGGCAGCTTGCGCACCGCGGAGGTGAGGCAGTGCTTCGCCTCGCCGATGCTCGACAGCAGGCCCGCGCCATAGATGCGCGGGTTCGACACGTCGCCGATGAGCCCGTACTCCGCTGTCCACCAGTACAGCCGGCTGGCCCGCGTGCCCTCGCTGACGCCTCGGCGGCTGGCGCTGGCGGCCTCCAGCCGGGCCTGCGCGTGCGACACCTCGACCTCGCTCGTGGTGGGGTCTTCCTTCACCACCGACAGGTTGCGGATCGCCTCGAAGACCGCCTGGTCCTCCACGCTGGAGATGGACTTGAAGCCCACCAGCCCGCAGGCCTTCAGGTACTCGGCATAGCGGCGGTTGGCGATGATGGGCGCGTGGCCCGCGCTCTCATGGACGATGTCCGGCGCGGGCGTGTACTCGATGTGCTCGTGGGTGCGGATGTCCGACGCGATGGCCAGCACGCCCAGCGACTGAAGCTCGGTGAAGACCGCGGGCGGGATGAAGCCGCGCACGCCCACGCACGCCCACCCCAGCTTCGACAGCCGCTCGTTCATCTCGTCCAGGCTGGGGATGGACTCCATCCCGATGCCCGTCGCCTCCAGGCCCTCCAGGTAGACCGGGTGGGCCTTGTCCGCCAGGTGACCGCGCAGCTTGCCGAGGATGTGACGCCACACCGCCTGGTCCCGCGGGGTGTACGCCGCGTAGTCCTGCCCCACCACATACCGGCGAAGGTGAGCGGGCAGGTTGGCGATCGTCCGTTCCGTGGGCGTCATGGTGGCTGGGACCTCCGTCAGCAAAGGCTTGAACGAGGGAGGTATAGCCACCCGGACGGCCAACGAAAATCCGGCAGAATCCGACGGAATCGTCGTTTTATCGCCGTTTGCCCAAACGATGACGCAGCCCGTCCAAGACGGCGCGCGCACCAGGGCCGAGCCCTCCCACGGGCCACAGCGCCACGACCTCCACCGCCTGCGGCTCCTCCTCGCGCAGCGGCCACACGCGCAGGTCCGGGGGAAACGGCTGGAGCAGGCGCATGTCCGGGGCGATGGCGCAGGCGCGGTAGGCGCGCAAGAGCTCGTAGAGGTGGAGGAAGCTCTCCACCCGCGCCACCTCCTCCACCGTCACGCCTTGCGAGGCGAAGCGCACGCTGTTCGCCCCGCCGTACGGATCATCCCTCAACCAGTCCACGAAGGGCTGGCCCCGCAGGTCGCGGGGATGGAGCGCGCGGCGCGAGGCGGCGGTGGTGGCCAGTCCACACTCGGGCCCCGCGATGACCACGAAGGTCATCCGCAGGAGCGACTCGGACTCCACGCCCTCATGGGGTGGCAGGGGCGTGAAGTCCAGGGCGAGATCGAGCTGACGCGTCTGCACCTGGCGCACCAGTTCGTGCGGCCCACCGAAGCTCACCACCAGCTTGAGGCCCTGGCTGGCCGTGTCGTGCGCCAGGCCCCCCAGCAGCGCCCCGGAGAGCGTGGGGTTGAGGCCCAGCCGCAGCGAGGGCTCGGCGCTGGCCAGGTCCTTCAGCCGCTTCATGTCGAGCTGATGCAGCGGCGTCTGCGTGCCCGCGAAGAGGCGCTCTCCGCGCGCGGTGAGCTGCAGCCGCCGGCCCGGGCCTCGCTCCAACAGCGCCTCACCGTCCGCGAGGGCCTCCTCCAGCGCGCGGATGTGCTCGCTCACCACCGAGCGGGCCACGCCCAGGTGCTCGGCCGCCGCGTCGATGCTGCCGGCCTCCACGGCCGCGGCGAAGGACTCCAGCCAGACGAGGTGTCGCAGCAGCTTGCGCGGAGGCATGGGGACATCCTCCCCTTCCCTCGCGCTCGCGGGAAGCGGCTGCGTCAGTCGTCACTGCGGCTTGGGCGGGCCGCTGCCTCCGTCCGAGGGGAAGGGCGCGGCGGGCCCGGGAGGCGTGTCCGGCACGTTCTGGACGGGCTCGCGCACGGTGTCGGGTCCCTCCAGCGGCTCCTGGTTCTGCGTGCCCGGTGGCTGGGTGGTCTTGCAGGCCAGCGGCGACACGGCCAGACACAAGGCGACGAGGAGCACGGCGCGACGCATGGAGCCTCCCGCTTCGGATGGTGGGGACGCTAGGGAGCGAGGCGCCCCCCGGCAACGCGCCCGGGGCGCCAACGTCCACCACTGGATGCCCGCGCTCGCGACCATCCCCTCTCTCCGTCCGTCGCCCACCCGCCCGTCACGGTGGCGCTTCGGAAGTCTCCGCGCCGCGTGTGCACCGTTGCCTCGAACCGGAAGCGGCACCAGGAGGCAGCCTCGCCATGCTGGACCTCGTCGATGTCGGAAAGCGCTCGCTGGAGGCGTATCGCGGCGTCGCGCCCGATGCCCAGCTCGATGAGCTGCACCGGCTGGCGGGACGGCTGCGTGGCGCCCGGTGCCTGCACGTCAACGCCACGCCGTATGGCGGAGGCGTATCGGAAATCCTCCGCTCGCTCGTGCCGCTCTACAACGACCTGGGGCTGGTGGCGGATTGGAAGATCATCCGCGGCGACGAGGCGTTCTTCCAGGTCACCAAGCGCATCCACAACGGACTGCAAGGCAGCCCCGGGGAGCTGACCGAGGCGGAGAAGGCCACCTTCCTGGGCAACTCGCAGATCAACGCCGGCTACTGCGACGGCGACTACGACTTCATCATCATCCACGACCCGCAGCCGGCCGCGCTCGCCGCGCTGTGTCCTCGCGCCAACGCGCGCTGGCTGTGGCGCTGTCACATCGACACCTCGCATCCCAATCCCTTCTTCTGGGAGTTCCTCGAGCCGTTCCTGCGCGCCTACGACGCCGCCATCTTCACGCTCCCGGACTTCATCCCGCCCCAGCTCCCCATCTCCCGCGTGCTGCTGCACCCACCGGCCATCGACCCCTTCAGCCCGAAGAACCAGCCCCTGCCCGTCCAGCTCGCGCAGCACGTATTGGAATGGATTGGCGTGCGGCTCAGCCGGCCCCTCATCACGCAGGTCAGCCGCTTCGACCCGTGGAAGGATCCGCTCGGCGTCATCGCCGCGTACCGGCGCGTGCGGCCGCATGTCCCCGACCTCCAGCTCGCCCTCGCGGGCTCGCTTGCCCTGGACGACCCGGAGGCCTGGGAGGTCTACGAGGAGATCCGCGCCGTCACGGCGGGGGACCCGCTCATCCACGTCCTCACCAACCTGGTCGGCGTGGGCAACATCGAGGTCAATGCCTTTCAATCCCTCTCCAACGTCGTCGTGCAGAAGTCGCTGCGCGAGGGCTTCGGGCTCGTCGTGTCCGAGGCGCTGTGGAAAGGCACGCCCGTCGTGGGAGGCCGCGCGGGCGGCATTCCCAT
Organism: Myxococcaceae bacterium JPH2; assembly: GCA_016458225.1. Classification (NCBI taxonomy): domain Bacteria; kingdom Pseudomonadati; phylum Myxococcota; class Myxococcia; order Myxococcales; family Myxococcaceae; species Myxococcaceae bacterium JPH2. The sequence goes on from JAEMGR010000003.1 coordinate 34,841, forward strand.
GCAGCTCCCGGATGACATCGGCGGCGTGCTGGTGGACACCGTCGACGAGTGCGCCGAGGCCGTGCTCCGCCTCCTGCGCCAACCCGACGAGGCCCGCATCCTGGGCGGGCGGGGCCGAGAGCATGTGCGCGAGCACTTCCTCATGTCGCGGCTCCTGCTCGATGACCTGCGCTTGCTCGACGACCTCATCCACCAGCGTCCACTCTCGCCTCGCGACATCGTCCCCGCGACGCCCATTGCGAACACCCCCACGGAGGCACACCCATGAGCCTCCGCCGGCATGGCGTGCTCGCCCCTCGGTCGTCGCTCCGGGTCGGCGTCCTCCTCATGCTGGGGCTGATGGGTCTCGCGCTCCTCGCGCCCTCGGCACCTCGGGCCCAGCCGGAGACGCGAGCGGCTCCGCCCGTGGTCCGGTGTGATTGGGAGGGCGTGGTGGACACGGGCGCCGGGGCGTACCTGTCCGACTGCGTGAAGCGCGCCGAGGCCGTGGGCGCCACCGCGTTGCTCGTGCGACTGGACACGCCCGGAGGCGCGCTGGATGCCACGCGCGACATCGTGCGCGCCTTCCTGGAGTCGAACGTCCCCGTGCTCGTCTGGGTGGGACCGGCCGGCGCGCGCGCCAGCAGCGCGGGCCTCTTCATCACGCTCGCCTCGCACCTGGCGGGCATGGCCCCGGGTACTCGCGTGGGCGCCGCGCATCCACTCCTCGGCATCAAGGGTGAGGACCCGGAGCAGGTGGTCGGAGCCCAGCTCGCTCGCAAGTGGGAGAACGATGCCGCCGCTTTCGCCTCGGGGCTCGCGCGTGAGCGCGGTCGCAATGCCGCGTGGGCGGCCTCGGCCGTGCGCGACAGCGCCAGCCTTCCCGCCGATGGCGCCGTGGCCCAACGCGTGGTCGAGTTCGAGTCACCCACCGCGGCCGCGTTCCTCGCCCAGGTCGATGGCCGCTCCGTGCGCGTCGCGAGTGGAGACACCGTGCGGCTCGCCACGCGGGACGCGCGCGTCGTCACGCTGTCGCCCGGCATCTCCCGGCAGGTGGTCCACGCGCTTGCCCGCCCCGTGGTCATCTATCTCTTGTTCCTGGTCGCGGCGCTCGGGCTGGTGGCGGAGCTGTCACATCCTGGCTCCTTCGCGCCAGGCCTCGCGGGCGTCGTCGCGCTCGTGCTCGCGCTGATGGCGGCGTCGGCCCTGCCGGTGCGTGCCGGAGCGTTGGCGTTGATGCTCGTGGGCCTGGGCCTGCTCATCGCGGAGCTGTTCGTCACCAGCGGGCTGCTCGGCGCCTCGGGCGCGGCGCTGCTCGCGCTGGGGGGCTTGTTGCTCGTGGACCGCGTCGCGCCGGGTTGGTTCATCGACCCGTCGTTCCGCGTGTCGTGGGCGGTGGCCATTCCCTCCGCCGTGGTGCTCGCCGCGGGCGCGGTGTTCCTCGCCTTCCGAGGCGCCCAGACGCGCCGCCTGCCTCAACGCGCGGGCGACGCGGGGCTCGTGGGCGAGCGCGGCACCACCCTGGCGCCCGTGAGCCCGGACGGCGGCGAGGTCTTCGTCCATGGCGAGCGCTGGCGCGCCATCTCATCCGAGCCCCTGCGCACCGGAACCCGCGTGGTGGTGCGCGCCGTCCAGGGCCTGACTCTCACCGTCGCGGAGGCGCCGTCATGAACGAACTGGCCGGTGCCCTGGGGACACTCATCCCCCTGGGCCTGCTCTTCCTGCTGTTCCTCTCCGGCGTCCGCATCGTCAACGAGTACCAGAACGGCGTCGTGTTCCGGCTCGGGCGCTACGTGGGCCTCAAGCGCGCGGGCTTCCGCTGGCTCATCCCCTTCATCGAGCGCATGGTCATCATCGACCTGCGCACCGTCGCGCGAGACGTGCCGCCCCAGGACGTCATCACCCGCGACAACGTGAGCGTGAAGGTCAGCGCCGTCGTCTACTTCCGCGTCATCCACGCGGAGAAGGCCGTCCTCCAGGTGGAGGACTATCTCTACGCGACGAGCCAGCTCGCGCAGACCACGCTGCGCGCCATCCTGGGACAGGTGGAGCTGGATGAGCTGCTGTCCCAGCGGGACCGCGTCAACCGCGAGCTGCAGAAGGTGCTCGACGCGCACACCGACCCGTGGGGCATCAAGATCTCCAACGTGGAGGTGAAGCACATCGACCTGCCCGCGGAGATGCAGCGCGCCATCGCTCGCCAGGCGGAAGCCGAGCGCGAGCGCCGCGCGAAGATCATCGCCGCCGAGGGCGAACATCAGGCCGCCGAGCGACTCGCGCAGGCCGCCGACGTGCTCAGCCGCAACCCCGCCTCCCTCCAGCTGCGCTATCTGCAGACGCTGGTGGAGATCACCGGCGGCGGCAACCACACCATCCTGCCCATCCCGCTCGAGCTGCTGAACGCGCTGGGCACCGCGGTGGAGCGCCGCGCACGCGAGGACGGCCCCGTCACTGCCGAGGCGGCTCCTCCAGCGCCTCATTGAGCATCTCCAACTGCTCCAGGCGGATGGCCCGCCGCCCGAGCCGCAGGGACGCCAGCGCGAACACCGCCACCCCCCCGAGCAGGCCCACGCCCACGGAGAACGTCAGCACCGGCATGACCTCCGGGACGTTCACGTCGGCGCGCTTGAGCAGGTACAAGAGCGACGTGGCCACGAAGGACAACAGCGCCGCATAGGTGCAGTTCATCCCCATCGCGAGGATGCCGTGGCGCCGGTCCAGGATGGCCACCTCCTCGCGCAACAACTGACGGCGAGGATGCCCCTCCGGCAGCGAGCGCCACTCCCGCGCCATGTCTCGGATGCGCGCCGTCATCCGCGCGATCTGATTGTCCAACCCCGTCGCCAGGATGCCGCAACCCGACACCATCACCGCCGGCGTCACCGCCGCGCCAATCAGCCGCAGCGACGCCAGGTCCATCAACTCGACCGCCGTGCTTCCCGCCATGTCTCCCTCTGTCCCACCCCGCCCCGGGCCCTCGCAAGTCCTCGACTCGCCACCATTTATGGCGAGTTGACACTGTCGTCTTGACAGTCGAACTGTCGAGTCTTACTGTCTGGGGTGTGAGCACGCGCAAGACACAGACAGAGTGGAAGCTGGCGGAGCTGGCCGAGGCGGCGGAGGTCTCGCCGCGCACGGTCCGCTACTACGTCCAGCGCGGGCTGCTCTCCGCGCCGCCCTTCCGAGGGCCGGACACGGTGTACACGGAGGAGCACCTGGTGCGGCTCAAGGCCATCCGGGTGTTGCAGGCGCGCTTCCTTCCGTTGGACGCCATCCAGGCGGAGCTGACGCGGCTGACGCCCGAGGCGCTGCGGACGCTGTCGGAGTCGGACGCGACGACCACGCCACCGCACGTGCCGGCCTCGCATCCGATGACGGGCGCGTCCAAGCCGCACGCGCCACCGCGCCGGGGAGACCGGAAGGACGAGGGCGTGCGTTACCAGCGCTGGGAACTCGCGCCCGGGCTGGAGCTGCAGCTGGCGGACGGAGCGGAGCCAGGAGTTCGGGCGCTCGCGGAGCGGGTGCGCGCCTTCATCGAAGAGTCCCAGGAAAGGGAGAAGCCATGAACGAGCAGTGTGGATGCGGGCTGTTCACGCGCGACGGGGCGCAGGTTCCACTTCAGGGCGTCGAGGTGACGGGAGAGCTGCTCGGAGGCCATGCGCGGGTGCGCGTGCGCCAGCGCTACCTCAACACGGAGTCGCGGCCGGTGGAGGCCGTGTACACGTTCCCGCTGCCCTCCGAGGGCACGCTCACCGCCTTCTCCATGACGTGCGCCGGGCGCCGCGTGGAGGGCATCGTGAAGGAGCGCGAGGAAGCGTTCCGCGCCTATGACTCGGCCATCACCTCCGGGCACGGCGCGGCGCTGCTGGACGAGGAGCGCCCCAACGTCTTCACCGCGCAGGTGGGCAACCTGCTCCCCGGCGAGGAGACGGTGGTGGAGGTGGAGTTCCTTCAGGCCATCACCGCGGAGGAGGGCAGCGTGCGGTGGATGCTGCCCACGCTGGTGGCGCCTCGCTACATCCCCGGCGGACCCCAGGGCCACCGCACCGCGCATGGCGTGGCCGACCCCACGGTCCGCGTGCCGGACGCGGATCGCATCACGCCGCCCGTGGGCGACGCCCGCTATGGCCTGAAGCTGGACCTGCTCGTCGACGTGGGCTCCGAGGTCGTGGTGGAGAGCCCCTCGCACCAGCTGGCGCTCACCCGCGAGGGGACTCGCGTGCGCGTGGGCTTCTCGCAGGGCGAGGTGGCGTTGGACCGCGACTTCGTGCTGACGCTGCGCCACCCGGATTCGAACGCGATGCTCACGCCCGTCGTCGCGCACCGCTCGGGCACGGGCCCCGGCACGTTCGCGCTCACGGTGGTGCCGGACCTGCTCACGCTCGCCGCCGCGCCGCCGCGCCAGGAGGTGGTGTTCCTGGTGGACACCTCCGGCTCCATGGATGGTGAGAGCCTGCCCCAGGCCCAGGCCGCGCTGCGGCTGTGCCTGCGCCACCTGCGCGAGGGTGACCGCTTCAACGTCATCGCGTTCCAGAGCAGCTTCCGTGGCTTCAAGCCCGAGCCCGTGCCCTTCACCCAGCGCACGCTGGAGGAGGCGGACGCGTGGGTCGCCAAGCTGCACGCGGACGGTGGCACCGAGCTGCTCGCGCCCATGGTGGCGGCGACGAAGGCCGTGCCGGACGGCGTGGTGGTGCTGCTCACCGACGGACAGGTGGGCAACGAGGCGGAGATCCTCAACGCCGTGCTGAGCGCGCGGAAGACGGCGCGGGTGTACTCGTTTGGCATTGGCACCAACGTGAGCGATGTGTTGCTGCGCGACCTCGCGCGCCAGACGGGCGGCGCGGTGGAGTTCATCCATCCGGGCGAGCGCATCGACGACAAGGTGGTGGCGCAGTTCGCCAAGGCGCTCGCGCCGCGCGTGACGGACCTGGAGGTGCAGTTCGATGGCGTGCAGGCCAACGAGCTGTCTCCCACGGACCTGCCCCCGCTCGTGGATGGCGTGCCCTGGACGCTGTTCGGCCGCTACGACGCGCCGGGCCTCGGCTCGGTGCGAATCAAGGGGCGCTCGGGCCGCGAGAGCTTCTCGCTCACCGTGCGCTTGGACCTGCCGGCCACGTCCGACCGTCCGGCGGTGGAGAAGTTGTGGGCCGCCGAGCGCATCCGCGGTTGGGATGCGGCGGTGCTCACCGGCCGGCGCGCCCAGGCGATGAAGGAGCGCATCGTCCAGCTCGCGCTCGCGCACCAGATTGTCACGCGCCACACCTCGTTCGTGGTGGTGGAGGAGCGCGTGGGCGCGCGGCTCTCCACCGCGCAGCCCGAGACGCGCGTCGTCCCGGTGCACGCACCGGCCGGCTGGGCCATGTTCGGCGCGAAGAAGGACGAGGCCGCCGATGGAGGCCCTGGCATGGCGGTGGGCGGTGGCGGAAGCATGCGCAACCGAGGCGCCGTCTCCGGAGGTCCGCCGTCGGTCGCGATCGCCGCGGGCCCACCCCGCATGTCCTCCCCCATCACGGGCAGCTTCGCCGCGGTGCCTCCTCCTCCGAGCGCACCCGCGCCCGCGCCCATGATGGACGCGATGGAGATGGAGCGCGCCGCGCCCATGCGCAAGGAGCTCGAGGAGGCGCGCCGTGCGCCCAAGCTGCTCTCCAAGAAGAAGGGCGGTCCGCCGCCTGGAGCGCTCGCGCAGGACAAGGCCGCGTGGCCCGCGCCGATGGAGGTGGCGCCGTCCGATGACGACGCCTTCTCCGAGCCGATGGAGTCGCTGGCGCAGGGCGAGGGCGGAGAAGACGGGGTCGTCGCGCTGCTCGGGCGACAGCTCGCCAATGGCCTGTGGGCCGGAACCGGCACGGGCGCGGAGCCCGTGCGTCAGGCCCGCGCCACCGCGCTGGTGCTCCTGGAGCTGCTGCGCCAGGGCGTCACCAGTGGCCACGCGCTGCACGGCGCGCAGGTGAAGAAGGCGGTGGACGCGCTGCTCGCGCTCGTCGCGCAGCTCAGCGGTGAGCCCGCGGTGGCGGAACTCGCGCTGGGTGTCGCCTGGCTGGTGGCCGCGGGTCCGCGCACGCGAGGCCGCATCGAGCAGGCCGCGAAGCCGCTCAGCGGCCTCTCCGGCCGGATGGGCAACGAGGTGGCCCTGCGCGAGCACGTGGACGCGCTCTCCACGCGCTAGGTCCTGTCGACAGGGTCCCGCGGTGAAGCGTGGAGACCCGCGAGAGAAGACAGAGCAAGTCGTGGCTGGGGCAGCAGTCCCCAGCCGCGATGCGTCGAGGCCGCGCTTGAGCCATAGTGCACGGCTGAAGTTGAGCGACGGAGCCGGTGGGTGTTGTCAGCGAAAACAGCGAAGTTCTGGCTCCTCCAGGGTCTGGGCTGGTTGCCCTACACGCTCTTGCAGCTCTTGTTTCGAGCAGACGACCCGCCTCACTTTCGCTTCGAGCACGGCCTCTTCGCCGCAAGCCTCACGCTGCTGGCCTTGCTCGGCAGCCTGGCGCTGCGCGCTGTCTATCGAAGGAGCGGGGCACGCCCGGGGGGTGAGCTGAGAGGGTTGGCGCTCGTCCTGGGCGCCAGCCTGATGGTCGCGCTCGCCGTGGACCTGGGGCATCACGCCCTGCTGTGGATGCTGGCCCGGCTGCAAGAGCGCTTCATCCCGCTGGCGGATGAGCAGCCCCTGTTCTCCCGAGCGCCCCTCCTGGTCATCACCTACCTCGCCTGGAGCCTCCTCTATCTGGCGCTGAGCCGTCAGGAGCGGCTGGCGCATGCGGTGTTGGCCCAGCAAGAGCTGGCCTTTGCCCTGCGCGAGGCGGAGCTGCAAAGCCTGCTCACGCAGTTGAGTCCCCACTTTCTCTTCAATGCCATCAACAACATTCGCGCGCTCATCCTGAAAGACGCCGAATCCGCCCGTCAGATGCTCGGCAAGTTCGCGGACCTGTTGCGCTATCGGATCGACGGCAACAAGGCCGCCTTGGTCACGGTCGCCGACGAACTGGCGGTGGTGCACGACTACCTGGACCTGATGCGCCTCCAGCTGGGCAAGCGCCTGCACTATGAAGAACGCATCGACAGCGCGAGCTTGACCCGGATGACGCCCAAGCTGTCGCTGCAATTGCTCGTGGAGAATGCCGTGAAACACGGCATGAGCAGGACCTCCGCCCCCGGGGCGTTGCACTTGGAGGTCGACGCGGACGACACCTCTCTGCGCATGGTGGTCCGCAATACCGGCAGGCTCGGCGACACCAGCTCAGCGCCGGGCATGGGCTTGACCAACCTCAAGAAACGGCTGGCCCTGGCCTTTGGTGACGCGGCCCGCTTCTCCCTGCAGCAAGAGGGAGAGTGCGTCACGGCCCGAATCCACATTGAGAGCGCATCGTGATTCGCACGCTGATCGTCGAAGATTCAGAACTGGCCCGGTTCGAGCTGGAACACCAACTGCGCGCACACCCGCAGATCCAACTCGTTGGCCAGGCGGACGACATCGACAGCGCCGAGGCCCTGATTGAGGCCTCGGCTCCCGACCTGATTCTTCTGGATATCGACCTGCCCGGAGGCAACGCGTTTCAATTGCTGGAGCGGTTGGAGCACATCCCGCCCATCATCTTCACCACGGCGTTCGAGCAGTACGCCTTGGCCGCCTTCGAGTTCAACACGGTGGACTATCTGCTCAAGCCCATCAAACCGGAGCGCCTGGCCAAGGCCTTGGCGAGGGTGCCCGCCGAGCCCGTGCGGCAAGCCACGCTCACTCCGGAGAATCAAATCTTCGTCAAGGACGGCGAGCGCTGCTTCCTGGTCAAGCTCAAGGACATCCGCTGCCTTGAAGCCGTGGGAAACTACACCCAGCTGTACTTCGGAACGAACTCCCCGCTCCTCTACCGCTCGCTGAACAAGATCGAGGAACGGCTGGACCCCAACGTGTTCTTCCGCGCCAGCCGTCAACACCTCGTCAACCTGGGCTACGTAGAACACGTCGAGCCCTGGTCGAATGGTGGACTGCGACTCACACTGCGCGGCGGCCAGGAGATCGACGTCTCCCGCCGCCAGAGTGGCCTCCTGAAACAGTTGCTCAGCCTGTGAGCGGCCCCATGCGCCCGGTCACCGCGTCTTGACGCCCACGCTGTCGCCGGCGAGGCGGTCGTGCAGGGTCATCACGCGCTTCCCGTCCGCACCTTCGCTGAAGGTGACGTGGTTGAAGCCCTCCGCGAAGAAGTAGCGACCGTCCACGCTCTGGAGCAGTTCCACTGGCTCGCTGCCGACGCGCTGGGAGTAGAGCTTTCCCTCGCGGGCCAGGACTTCACGCACCACGCCCTGTCCAAAGTCATACGCCCCCAGCCACTCATCCGCGTGCGGATGCGGCGTGGGCAGCTTGTTGTACGGCTTTCCCAAGGCGATGGCCGCCAACTCCACCGCGAGGTCGCTGGGGTCCAGGAACTCGGCATTCGTCAGGATCGCGACATACACACGCTGCTCGGGGATGCGCAGGACATAGGCGTTGTAGCCATCAATGAACCCGCTGTGCTCGAAGCTCGGCACCCCTTGCACCTCCGCGGTGAACCAGCCGAAGCCGTAGGGCTGTTTCGTGCCATCCACCAGCACCGCCTGGCTGAACGCCTGGGCCAGCAGGCGCTGGCTCACCAGCGTGTCCGAGTAGAGCGCCAGGTCCCACCGGTTCAAGTCGTCGACCGTGCTCACCAGGCCGCCGGCGCCCTGCGGCTGGCTCATGCTGATGAAGTCCGCGTTCATCAACTGCCCCTCTCGCTTCTGATACCCCTGGGCGCGACCCGGGATGAGCGCGAGGTGGCTGCCGTAGCGCGTCTGCTTCATGCCCAGTGGCGCGAAGATGGCTCGCTGCATGTAGTCCGCGTAGGACTGCTGACTGGCCAGCTCAATCAACCGGGTGAGCAGGATGTAGTTGGAGTTGCTGTAGCTGAAGCGCGTGCCTGGCTCGAACTCCAGGGGCAGGTCCTTGAAGAAGGCCAGCAGCTCATCCAGCGAGGCATCCTTGCGCCGGGCCGCGCGCGACTCCGGGATGCGGCTGATGTTCTTCACGCCCGAGGTATGGGTCAGCAGTTGGCGAACCGTGACAGCCGCCAGGGGTCCGGTTGCCCCCGAGAAGGTCGCGCCTATCGGCGCATCCAGTGACAGCTTGCCCGCCTCCACCAACTGGAGCACCGCCACCGCGGTGAACTGCTTGCTGACCGAGGCCAGCCGCAACACGCTGTCTGGCCGCATCGCCACCTGGTTCTCCACGTCCGAGAGACCGTAGGCCTTGCGCAAGAGGACCTCGCTTCCCTTGCGGACCAGCACGACTCCACCCGGCCCTGAGGGCGAGAAGACGGGCTGTGCGGCCCGCTCCAGCCGCGCCACGACGGCGGAAGCAGGCTTGCCTTGCGCCACCAGCGGGGCCACCGTGGCGAGCAGGACGATGAGCCCCATCACTCTCAGGGGTTGGGATGTGTTCAAGGCGTTCTCCAGGTGGGGGTTCCTGGAGGCAAGCTACGGTCCGCGGCCCTCCCGCCCCAGACAGTTAGGATGAGCGGTCGGGACGCTGTTTGAGCGGCGAGGCTCGCGTGGCGGACGGCGCGAGCGCGAGCGAATGGCTCAGCGCATCTTCAGCACCACTCGGAAGCGGGCATGGTTGCTCATCATCCGGTCGAAGGCCTCGCCCGCGCGCTCCAGGGGAAACACCTCGTTCATCGAGCGCACCCCCGTGAGCGCGCTGAAGTCCATGGTGTCCTGCGAGTCCTGGGGAACGCCGCTGGGCCACCCCTGGACGCGCTGGCGCTTCGCGATGAGCTGCAGGCTCGTGACGGGAATGGGCTCGGCGCCCGCGCCCAGCAAGAGCAGGACGCCGTCGCGGCCCAGGCCGCCAATCAGGTCCGCCGCCAGGCGACTGCTCGACGCGGTCATCATGATGACGCGCGCGCCGCCCAGGGCCTGGAGCGCCTTGGCCACCTCGACCTTTTCCGTGTCGATGTAGTCATGGGCGCCCAGCTCCAGCGCGAGCTTCCGCTTGTCCTCTCCGCGCGAGATGGCCACGGTGCGGTAGCCCAGCTTGCGCGCGAACTGGATGGCCAGGTGCCCCAGGCCCCCAATGCCTTGCACCGCCACCAGCGAGCCCGGCTTCGCGCCCATGTTCCGCAAGGAGTTGAACGTCGTCACGCCCGCGCACAAGAGCGGCGCGGCGTCCTCGGGCTTCATGCCGTCCGGGACGCGGGCCAGGGCCTCCTGGGGCGCGAGCATGTACTCGGCGTAGCCGCCGTCGTAGCTGATGCCGCAGACTTGCTGGAAGTCACAGGTGACGAAGTCACCCACGCGGCACGCGGGGCACTGGCCGCAGTGGCCGCCGTGCCAGCCCACGCCCACGTGCTGGCCCACCTTCCACGCCGTCACCCCGGGCCCCGCCTTGTCGATGCGGCCCACCACTTCATGGCCGGGCACCCGTGGGTACTTCACGGGCATCCACCCCTCCTTGGTAATCGCGTCGCTGTGACAGACGCCGCACGCGTCCACGGCGATGAGCACCTGCCCGGGACCAGGCTCGGGGACGTCCTGCTCCACGACCTCGAGCGGGCCCTTCGCCTGCTTCACCTGCACCGCCTTCATCTTCCTGGCCATCGCGCCCTCCCCCGTGGGTGTGAAGAACGCGGATGAATATGGACAGGCCCCGAAGTGAAGACGACAGCCCCTCTGGAGTCATGGAGGCGGCCATGCGGGCGGCCGCCTCCATGTCAGCGATGCTCCGTCACACGGACCGGAGCCGTGGGGCACGCCGTCTCAGGGACGGTGCTGCGACAGCATCCAGTTGAACACCTTGGGGTCCTTGTAGACGTTGTCCCAGATGCTGTGGCCGCCCACGTCGTAGAGCGTGAAGAGCACGGGGGGCGAAGCAGGCTGGCCGTTCGCATCCACGGCCGTCTGTCCATCCACCCACTCCCAGGTGCCCGTGGCCGGGCGGAAGAACGCGGTCTGCGTGCGGTTTGGATACGTGTACGCGTCCATCACGCTGCCCGTTCCGCCCATGGCCAACCCCAACTGGTTGAACCAGTCGCGCGTGCCCGAGTACGAGAGCGGATCATTCCGGGCGTGTGAACCCCAGACCGCGAGCTGCCCGCTCACCATGACCTGGGCATGCGCCGCCGACGAGCCGAAGCCGCCATTGCAGATGGGGACGATGGCCGCCAGCTTCGACGCGAAATACGCCGCATAGGAGAACGTGCCCGCGCCGCCCATGCTGAGGCCCGTCAAATACACACGCTTCGGGTCCACCTTGTACGTCGACACAATCCGGTCGATGAACGGGCTCAGGTCCTGCTGGGCCTCGTAGTCATTCCAGTAATTGCCGTCCGCCGTCTGGGGTGACACGAGGATGAACGGGTAATCCTTCCCCTCCTTGTCGATGTAGGACTGGGGCCCGAGGTTCCGGACGTTGTGCAGGTCCGTGCCGCCGTTGCCGCGCTCACCCGCGCCGTGGAGGAAGAACACGATGGGCCAGTTCGAGGCCGACGCGTAGCCCGGCGGCAGGTACACGACGTGGCCGTAGTTCCCCGCCCCCGGCGTGCTCGACTTGTAGATTTCCTGGGTGGTGCCGCGCCCGCTGGGCGAGGGGTCCACGCGAACCTTCGTGCGCGAGGTCGCCGCGGCGCCCTGGTCATCCGTCACGCGCAGCTCGAACTCGTAGAGCCCCACCACCAACCCGAGCGCCGAGGCGGACAGCGAGGTCGCCGCCGAGAGCGTCGCGGTGTTCGGCCCCGAGACCTGGGTCCACTGCTGCGAGACGACGGTGCCATCGCTGTCGCTCGCGGTGCCCGTCAGCGACGCGGACGACGCGGGCGCCACCAGCACCTGGTCCGCTCCGGCCAGGGCCGTGGGCGGCACGTTGGTGGGCGCGCCCCCCGCAGGCGTGCCGTAGACGACAATCTCGTTCGAGGCCCCGTACATGCTGCGCACGAAGTGCAGGTAGCGCGTGCGCTGCCCCACGGGCGCCAGCGTCCACTCCTGCCACTTGTTGGTGGTGATGGCTGGCAGGTCGGTCCAGGCCCCCGGCGAGCCCGTGCCGAAGGTGATGGTGCCCGTGTCATAGGTGTCGAACACGCCCACCTGGCTGATGTCGTAGAGCTGTCCCAGGTCGATGACGAAACCCATGGGATACTGCGACTCGTTGTAGACGACGTTGCCCCACGTCGTGGCGGGCTTGAAGGTCGAGCCCACTCGGGGGTCGCCAATCAACGTCTGCTCATCGAAGAGATTCTGGTAGGCCCCCAGCGTCGGGCGGACGCCGTCGGGCTGGACCATCGACGGGGTGATGACAACCTGCTGTCCCACCAAGGCCGAGCTGTGCGAGCCCAGTTGCTGCGCCTCGGGTGCCATGTCGGGAGTTCCGCAGCCCGCCAACATCAGGGCCAGCGCGGCGAAACCATGCTTCCGTGTCACAGGAAACTGCCATCGAATCACAGAGCCTCCTCATGCAAGAGATGAGGAGACAGACATAAATAGACCCATTCAAGAAAATCAAGACTACCTAACATTCCCAACATTTTACACTTCAAGGTGCAAGTACCCAGACATGGGACGCGAAGCGACGCGTCACGGGGTGGGCCCGCAGTCCCGATAACCCAAAACGTTTTGAGACAATTGGGTTCAGCGCGACGCGGCGTGTTTCGCGTCCTGGGAGGACTCGCTTGGAGCCGTGAGCCGCGCGCCCAGCAATTGGACATAGCGGGGCCGGCTGATGTTGCGCCCGGTGATGACCACCGCCACGTTCCGGAAGCCCTCGGGCGGATGCCGGAGCAGCGCGGCCACGGGCGCGGCGCCCGAGGGCTCGACCACGAGCTGGTGCTCCTCCAGCAGCCACGCCATGGCGTCCCGAATCTCCTCCTCCGAGACGAGCAGCATGCGGTCCACGTACCGCATCACGAGGGGCACGGTGAGCGAGTCTGGCTCCAGATGAGCGCCCAACCCATCCGCGATGCTCGGCTGCGTCTCCACGGGCACGGGCCGCCCCGCGCGCATCCACGTGGCGAGCACCGGGCTCACCTCGGGCTGGACGCCCCACAGCCGCACGCGCGGGCTCCACTCCTTCAAGGCCAGGCCCAGGCCGCTGATGAGCCCGCCACCGCCCATCCCCACCACCACGAGGTCCACCTCCGGCAGGTCTTCCCGCAGCTCCAGCCCCACCGTGCCACCGCCCGCGATGATGTCCGGGTCGTTGTACGCGGAGACGAACAGGCGCCCCTGCGCGCGGGCCTCCGCCATCGCCGCCTCGCGCGCCTCGGACACCGAGTCGAAGACGTGCAGCCGCGCCCCGTTGCGGCGCATGACGTCCACCTTGCGCGCGTCCGCGGTGCGCGGAATGAACAGGTCCACCGGCACGCCCAGGGTTCGCGCGACATGGGACAGGCCCATTCCGTGGCCGCCCGCCGTGGAGGCCACCACGCCCGGCGCCCGCGTCCGCGCGTCCACCGCGAGCAGCTTGCTGAAGGACACGCGCGGCTTGAACGAGCCCGTCACCTGGAGGCACTCCAGCTTGAGGAAGACTCGCGCGCCGGTGCCCCCCGCCAGCTCGGGCGAGGGCTCCAGCGGCGTGTGGCGGATGAAGGGCGCGATGCGCTCGCGTGCAGCAAGGACGGTGTCGGGAGACAGCGCGGAGGACATGTCGCCTTCAGTGCCATCCCGACGCGTGAAGCGAAACGGGCAGGAGCGCGGGGATGGGCATGCGAGAATGCAGGGCGTGGATTGGAACGACCTGCGCTACCTGCTCGCGGTGCACACGGGCGGCTCGCTCGCGGCGGCGGGGCGCGCGCTGCGGGTGGACGCGGCCACGGTGGGGCGCAGGCTCGCGGCGCTGGAGCGCGACGTGGGGGTGGCGCTGCTGGAGAAGGCCCCGGGCGGCATGCGCCTGACCCCCGCGGGGGAGCAGGCCCTCGAGGCCGCCCAGCTCATCGACGACGCGGCCACCGCGCTGGAGCGACAGCTCTCCGGCACGTCCTCACAGGTGTCCGGCACCGTGCGCATCACCGCGCCCGAGACCATCGTCAGCCACGTGCTCGCGCCTCACCTGCCAGCGTGGCGCAAGGCCCATCCCGCGCTGCACCTGGAGCTGCTGGCCGCGACCCAGGTGCTCAACCTGTCGCGCCGCGAGGCCGACGTCGCCGTGCGCCTGTTCCGTCCTCCCGCCGAGCCCGCGCTCGTCACGCGCAAGCTGGGCACGTTCGCCTGCGCGCTGTATGCCTCGCGAGGCTACGTGCGCGAGCATGGCCGCGCGCGTCCGGAGACCTTGCGCGAGCACATCCTGCTGGGTCACGACGCGTCGCTCGCGCACACGCCGGAGCAGCAGTGGCTGCAGCGCCTGGGCGCGGGAGCCTTCTTCGCGATGCGCAGCAACAACCGCTACGCGCTGCTGGAGGCGACGCGCGCGGGCGTGGGCGTCACGGTGCTGCCGTGCTACCTGGCGGATGGGCATGACGACCTCGTGCGGCTGTGCGCCCCCGAGGTCGCGCCCGAGCGAGAAGCGTGGCTCGCCCTCCACCCCGACCTCCAGCGGGCGCCTCGCGTGCGCGCGGCCATCGACTTCCTCGTGGACGCCTTCACGCGGGCCAGGCCTCGGCTGCGGGGTGACGTCGCCTCCCCGCGGCGTCGGAGGACCTGAGCCCCGAGGCCACGGCGGAGGCTTCGAGCGAGCACTTCGCGTAACGTGGCGGAGACATGGTCCTTCTTCCCGTGCTGTTGCTCACCCTCGGCGCGCTCCAGCCCACGCCTCCGGACGTCCCGCCGGGCTCGACGTCCCTGCCCGCGCCGCCGCTCCTCGCCAGCCCGACGGCGTGCACGCAAGAAGCGGAGTACGAAGCGGGCTTCAACGCGCTCGCGCAGGGACGGGATTCGGACGCGCTCCAGTTCTTCGAGCACGTGATGACCGCGTGTCCGCACCACCCCTTCGCGGAGGAGATGGCCCGGCTCGCGAAGACGCGCCTCAACCCTGGCGCGCGGCTGGCCCAGGCCACCGTGGTGGAGATGTCACGCGAGACGCCCTCGGGTGGCGCGCGCGCCTCGCTCACCGTGCTGCAGACGCTGCACGGCATCACCCAGGGCATCCTCCTGTGCGTGGTCGCGGAGTGCGATGCGCAGACGGGCGTGGCCGTGTCCCTGCTCGGCGGAGGACTGGGGACCACCATCGCCCTGCTCGGCTCCGCGAACGGCATCACCGCGGGACAAGCGGCGGCCATCAACTCCGGCACGCTGTGGGGCCTGGGCTATGGGCTCGCCTCGATGGAGTCCATGAACCTGGAGGGAGACGCGCGGGTGGGCATGGTGATGGGCAGCACGCTGGCCTTCACCGGCGTGGGGCTCTTCATCGCCACGCAGCTCCACCCGAGCGTGGGGCAGGTCTCCATGGCCAACTCCGGCGGCCTGTGGGCGGGCGCCATCACCGGCCTGTTCCTCGGCACGATTGACGGTGGCGACAGCCAGACGTTCTTCGCCGTGGAGCAAGGCGTCGTGTCGGCGGGAATCATCGGGATGGCGCTGCTGGCCCGCAGCGAGCCCGTGTCCCAGGGGCGCATGCTCCTCATCGACTCGGGCGGCATCCTGGGCGGACTGCTGGGCGCCAGCCTCGTCTTCATCGCCGATGAGCACAACGGCGACGCCATCCTCGTGGGCAGCGGGGTGGGCGCGCTCGCGGGGCTGGCCTCCGCCACCTGGCTGACCCACAACTTCGACATGCCCACGGCCCCCGCCGTCACGGTCGCGCCTGCTCGGATGGGACGCGGCACGGGCGCGGGGCTCGCGGTGATGGGCCGCTTCTAGACGCGCGTGCGGCCCTGCCCGTCGCGCGGGAGGCCATCCAGCACCTCGACCTGCACCTCGGCGGTGGGCTGGTAGCGCTGCACCTCGCGCATCACGAAGAGCGCCGCCGCCGACAGCACGCCCAGGTCATCCAGCCAACCCAGCACCGGGATGAAGTCCGGAATCGCGTCCACCGGCGACAGGAAGTAGAGCACCGCCAACACGCCGACGAGCTTCCGCCAGGTCGGCACACGCGGGTCTCGCACGTAGCGGAAGAAGCGGGTCCCCATGCCTCGTAGTCCTGCGATGTTCATACCCACCTCTACGCGTGAGCGGCCCCCAGGATTGCGCCGCGAGCCAGACGGTGAGCGTAGGCTGTCTGGCCGCTCGTAGGACAGCCGGGCTCACTCCGGACTGTCTTCCAGCACCACCGCGCGCCCCGCCACCTCCAGCCGCGCTCGGCTGCCCTCGCGCAACGCCAGGTCGGCCGCGCCGCGCACCAGGAGCGCCTGCCCCGAGCACGCCACGGTGAACTCCACGCTGCCACCCTGGAAGGCCCGCGACAGCACCTCCGCGCGCAGCGCCCCGCCCACCGCGACCTTGTCCGTGTCCGGCACCAGCCGCAGCGCCTCGGGCCGCAGGGACAGCAGCACGTTGCCGCGCGCCTCGCGGTCGAGCGGCAGGTTGCCCAGCGCGGTGCGCGCGCCGTTGCCGAAGCCCGTCCCGGGCAGGAGGTTGGTGCCCCCCAGGAAGTACGCCACGAAGGCCGTGCGCGGGCGCGCGTACACGTCCTCGGGCGTGCCCGTCTGCGCCACCGTCCCCGACCGCAGCACGGCCAGCCGGTCCGCGAAGGACAGGGCATCCGCCTGCTCGTGCGTGGCGAAGAAGAGCGAGCTGCCTCGCGACGCCAGCACGCGCCGCAGCTCGCCGCGCACTTGGGCGCGCAGCATGAAGTCCATGTCCGCGAACGGCTCGTCCCACACGAGCAGCCGGTGTCCGGGCAGCAGCGACTGGAGCAGCGACACGCGCCGGACCTGTCCGCGAGACAGCGTGCCGAGCGGACGCGACTCCAGCCCGCTCAGGTTGAACAGCTCCAGCAGCGCGCGGATCCGCACGAGCGAGTCCTCCGGCGGACGCGCGCCCAGGCTCGCCATGAGGTGCGCCTGCACGGGCACCTGCGGCGTCGCGGGAACGTCTCCCCACGCCGCGCCCACGCTGCGCTCCTCGGGCGGCATGAACGCGCCCGGCCCCGCCATGACGCGCCCATCGAGCAGGATGCTGCCCGCGTCCGGCCGCGCCAGCCCCGCCAGCAGCCGCAAGAGCGTCGTCTTCCCCGAGCCCGACGAGCCGAGCAGCGCGAAGACCTGCCCCGGCTCCATCGTCAGCGACACGCCCTCCACGGCAGGGACGCCGCTGACAGGGTGACGCAAGGACACGGACTCGAGCGAGAGCAAGGGCATGGCGGGCGGGCACAGTACGGCCTCCCCTCGGGCAGGAGAAGCGCCACCGTGTCACGGGCGCCAGTCCCCAACGCTCGTGCCAGAATGCTCGGCCGCCGTGTCCCTCGCCGTCGCGGAGTCGCCATGCTGCGCCCTCTCGTCGCTGGTGCCGTCCTGTTCGCCACCTCTCCCGCGCTCGCTGCGGATCCCCCGCGCGCCGCGCCGCCACCGCCGTCGCAGACGAACTCGCAGAGCCCCCCGCAGACCAACCCCCTCAAGGCCGCCGCCGAGCGCACGCAAGCCGCGCTCGCCAGCGCCCCCACCGCCAGGCCCGAGGACGTGCGCACGGTGGACGCGCTGCTCGCCGCCCTCTACGACGTCATCAGCGGACCGCCGGGTACGCCGCGCGACTGGCAGCGGATGCGCTCGCTGTTCCACCCCGGCGCGCAGATGCTCCCCGTCGGCCGAGGCAAGTCCGCGGGCGCGGGGCTGCACGCCACCGTCACCACCCCGGAGGAGTACATCGCCTGGGGCACCGGCTACTTCCAGACGCACGGCTTCTACGAGAAGGAGCTGTCGCGCCAGACGATGGGCTACGGCGACCTGGTCCAGGTGCTGAGCGCCTACGAGACGCGCGAGGCCCTGGACGGCCCCATCACCTCGCGGGGCGTGAACAGCCTCCAGCTCTTCAACGACGGCACGCGCTGGTGGGTGCTGAGCATCTCCTGGCTCGACGAGAAGTCCGCCGGCGTCCCGCTGCCCAAGGACTTCGCGCGCAAGTAGTCCCCACATGCGAAGAGGGCCCGAGGGGAAGCCATCGCTCCCTCCCGAGCCCTCTGGGCTTCAGCTCACCTCACCGCCGGGGCGCTCAGCCCTCGGCGGGAGGCTCCTCGGACGACGGGGCCGCCGCCTCGGTGGACTCCGAAGCAGGCTCGGGAGCGGACTCGGTGGAAGCCTCCGCCACGGGCGCCTCGCCCGCCGCGGACTCGCCGGTCGCGCCCTCCTCGCCGCTGCCCTCCTCGTACTCGGAGGCCTCGGACTCGGGCAGCTTGGAGAGGGCCATGACCTTCTCGTCGCCGTTCTCCAGCGCGATGAGGCGCACGCCCTGCGTGTTGCGGCCGATGACGGAGATCTCCTTCACCTTCATGCGGATGAGCATTCCGCCGTTGGTGACGAGCATCACCTCGTCCGCTTCCTTCACCTGCACCAGGCCCACCACGCGGCCATTCCGCTCGGTGGTCTTGATGTCGATGATGCCCTTGCCGCCGCGCCCCTGCTGCCGGTACTCGGACTCCTGGGTGCGCTTGCCGTAGCCGTTCTCCGTCACGGTGAGGATGGCCGCGTCGTTCTCCACCACGTCCGCGCCCACCACCTCGTCGCCGTCCTCCAGCGTGATTCCCTTCACGCCGTAGGCCTGCCGGCCCATGGAGCGAACCTCTTCCTCCGGGAAGCGGATGCTCATGCCCGTCGCGGTGGACAGGAGGATGTCCTTGGTGCCGTCGGTAATCATCACGCCGACCAGCTCGTCACCCTCGTCGATGCCCAGCGCGATGAGGCCGCTCGAGCGCACGTTGGCGAACGCGCTCAGGTCCGTGCGCTTCACCACGCCCTTCTTCGTGACGAAGAAGACGTAACGGTTCTCCGGGAAGTCGCGCGTCACCAGCACCTGCGCCAGCCGCTCGCCCTCACCGAACTGCACCAGGTTCACGATGGCCTTGCCGCGCGAGGTGCGGCTGGCCTGCGGAATCTGGTGCACCTTCAGCGAGTACAGCTTGCCCTTGGTGGTGATGGGCATGATGTACGCGTGGGTGCTGGCCACGAAGACCTTGGTGACGAAGTCGTCTTCCTTCGTCGCCGCGCCCGTCTTGCCGCGCCCGCCGCGCTTCTGCGCGCGGTACTCGGACAGGGGCGAGCGCTTCACGTAGCCCGTGTGCGAGAGGGTGACCACCATCGTCTCCTCGGCGATGAGGTCCTCATTGGTCAGGTCATCCACCGCGCCGGTGATTTCCGTGCGGCGCTTGTCGCCGTAGCGCTCGCGGATCTCCATCAGCTCGGCCTTGATGACGCCGAGCAGGCTGCGCTCGTTGGCCAGGATGTCCTGGAGCCGGATGATGTCGCGCGCGAGCGCGATCAGCTCGCGGAACAGCTCCTCGCGCTGCAGGCCGGTGAGGCGCTGCAGGCGCATCTCCAGGATGTTCTGCGACTGCTCCTCGCTGAAGCCCGCGCCCTCGTACTTGTGCGCGAGCCCCTGGTAGCTGGGCTCCTCGCTGCGCGCGCGGGAGACGAGCAGCTCCATCTGCGCCTTGGCCTGCGCGAGGTCGATGCGCTGGAGTTCCTTGAAGCGCTCACGCTCGTAGAGCGTGGGGGACAGGATGTTCATCAGGCCCCAGCGCGCCTCGTCCGGGTCTCGGGACGCGCGGATGAGGCTAACCACCAGGTCGATGAGGTCCTGGGCCACCAGCAGGCCCTCGACGATGTGCATGCGCGCCAGCGCCTTGCGCAGCTCGTAGCGGCTGCGGCGCGTGACCACGTCGCGGCGGTGCGCCACGAAGCGGTCCAGCATCTCCTTCAGGTTGAGCGTGCGCGGCTGGCCGCCGTCGATGGCCAGCATCACCGCGCCGAAGGTCGTCTCCAGCGACGTCATGGAGAAGAGGTTGTTGAGCACCACCTGGGCGATGGCATCGCGCTTCAGCTCGATGACGATGCGCATGCCCTGACGGTCGCTCTCGTCACGGATGTCGCTGATGCCCTCGACCTTCTTCTCGCGCACCAGCTCGGCGATCTTCTCGATGAGGCGCGCCTTGTTCACCTGGTACGGCAGCTCGGTGACGATGATGGACTCGCGGTCCCCCTTCTTCGTCGCCTCGATCTCCGTGCGCGCGCGGGTGGTGATGATGCCGCGGCCCGTCTCATAGGCCCGGAGGATGCCCTCGCGGCCAGTGATGATGGCGGCGGTGGGGAAGTCCGGACCGGTGATGAACTCCATCAGGTCGCGGACGGTGCACTCGGGGTTGTCGATGAGGTGCAGCGTGCCGCTGATGACCTCCGTCATGTTGTGCGGCGGGATGTTGGTGGTCATGCCCACCGCGATGCCGCTGCTGCCGTTGACGAGGAGGTTGGGGAACTTGGACGGCAGGACGAGCGGCTCCTCGAGGGAGTCGTCGTAGTTGGGACCGAAGTCGACGGTCTCCTTCTCGATGTCCGCCAGCAGGTCCTCCGCCAGCCGGTCCATGCGCACTTCCGTGTAACGCATGGCCGCGGGGGAGTCGCCGTCCACCGAGCCGAAGTTGCCCTGGCCGTCCACCAGCAGGTAGCGAAGGCTCCACTCCTGCGCCAGGCGCACCATGGCCTCGTACACCGAGGCGTCGCCGTGCGGATGGTACTTACCGATGACGTCACCCACGACGCGCGCGCTCTTCTTGTACGCGCGGTTGTGGGTGTTCCCCAGGTCGTTCATCGCGAAGAGAACGCGGCGATGCACGGGCTTGAGGCCGTCGCGGACGTCGGGCAGCGCGCGCCCGATGATGACGGACATCGAGTAGTCGAGATACGAGCGGCGCATCTCGTCTTCGATGTTCACGGGGATGAGCTCCCCGGCGCTTCCCGGGGGAGGCGCGGGGGGCATTGCCGGCTTGTCGGTCGTGTCGTCAGCCATGAGCTCTGGAAGGGTGATGGACGGGGCCGCAGCGCGGGGCGCCGTCACATGGGTGAGCGTTCGTAACCCCCGGATTTCCCTACGTCAACAGAGGAAACAAGGCAGTGATGACCCGCGCGCCCGCCCGCTCGGCGGAGGGGCGCGGAA
The DNA here is from genome assembly GCA_016458225.1 of Myxococcaceae bacterium JPH2. Lineage (NCBI taxonomy): Bacteria > Pseudomonadati > Myxococcota > Myxococcia > Myxococcales > Myxococcaceae > Myxococcaceae bacterium JPH2. The sequence continues at coordinate 55,826 of JAEMGR010000003.1, forward strand.
AAGGGTCCGGGAGGCCCTTTTTTGAACGCCTGAGCGGCGTGTTTCAAGCCGGGTTTCGCAAGGGCGCGGCCAGCCGCTCCGCTTCGAGTCCGGCGGGCCCCTCGGGGTCCTGCTGACGGGCCTTCTCGAAGGCCGCCAGGGCCCCTTCCCGGTCGCCTTTCAGCTTGAGCGCCACGCCCATGTTGAGGTGCGCGCCGGCGTTGTCGCGGTCCATGTTCAGCGCCTCGCGGAACAGGGCGAGCGCCTGGTCCATGTCGCCGGACAGCAGGGCCTCCCGGCCGGCTTGCACGCGCTTGTCCGCGTCGTTCACCAGCTCCACCTGGAACACACTGCCGCCCACCACGTTGGCGATGAGCATGCGCAGGATTCCGCCCCAGTAGAAGGTCAGCCCCTCGGCGGCCACCACCGCGGCGAAGGGCAGGTCGGGCAGCAGCTGCTTGCCCCGGAACTTGAAGCGCACCTTGGTGTAGCGGCCCTTGTTGGCCCAGTGGACCAGCTCCCCTTGCAGCTTCTTGAGGCCCTCCTCCACGCGCTTGGGGTCGATCTCGAACGGGAGCACGCGCCCCGGGAGATCGCCGCCCGAAGGCAGCGCGCGAGGCTCGGCGCGCACGTCGTCGAACACGGGCTCGGCCTCCAGCACCGGCGACGCGCTCCGGCGCGCGGGCAGCTTCCGAGCCGCGGGCGCCTTGCGTGCCGCGGGCGCCTTGCGCGTCGCGGCCCCCTTCTTCGCGGGAGCCTTCTTCTTCACGGGAGCCTGCTTCGCCTTCGCCGAGGACTTCTTTCGGGGGGAACTCTTGGCCATGTCCGTACTCTAAGCGAGCCCCTCATTCAGTGCTTGTCCCCCTCTCCGGGGCGCGCGCGCGAGCACGCGGGCCTTCGTGGAAGAATCGCCGGGCTCCCCTCACCTGGAAGACCCCATCCATGACGCGTGCACGGTCCGCCCTCCTCCCGTCCCTCTTGCTCCTCACCGCGCCCATGGCGCCCATGGCCCAGGCGGCCTCGCCCGCGGTGCCCGCCGCGGAGGGTGCCTGGCCGCGCATCCGCAAGGAGCGAATCCAGAAGCTGCTGCCCTCGGCCATGGCGCAGGCGAAGGTGGACGCCTGGGTGGTCATCTGCCGCGAGAACGACAACGACCCGCTGGCCGCGCACGTGGGCTGCGAGAACGCGGGAGGCACCGCCGCGTTCCTCTTCTTCCGCGAGGGTGACCGCGTGCGCGCGGTGGGGCTGTCGCCGGCGGGCGAGGCCGTCGCGCTCCGGGACATGAACCTGCTCGACGAGGTCATCGCGTTCGAGCGCGGCGCGAATGTGTACACGAAGGTGGCCGAGCAATTGGCCCAGGCGAAGTCCACGCGTGTGGCCATCAACGCGTCCGAGTCCGTCACGGTGGCGGATGGCCTGTCCGCCACGCAGCGCGCGGCGCTGGAGAAGGCGCTGCCGCCCGCGCTGCGCAAGCGGCTGGTGTCCTCCGAGGACCTGGTGAGCGAGTGGATGGCGGTGAAGCTGCCCGAGGAGGTGGACATCCTGCGCCGCGCCGCCGCCCTCACCGCGAAGATGGAGGAAGAGGCGTACCGCGCGGTGGTGCCGGGCAAGACGCGGGACTCGGACGTGGCGCGCTTCCTGCGCCAGCGCATGGCGGAGCTGGGCGTGGGCGACGCCTGGGCGCCGGACCAGAACCCCAACGTCAACAGCGGCCCCACGCGCGGCCACTCCAACGCCACCGACCGCGTCATCCAGCCCGGGGACTTCATCCAGACGGACTTCGGCATCCGCGTGGGCGGCGCGTGGGGCACGGACATCCAGCGCTTCGCCTACGTCCTGGCCCCGGGAGAGACCCAGCCTCCGAAGGAGGCGCTGGCGAAGTGGGAGAAGTCCAAGAAGGGCAGCCGCGTGGCGCTGGCCGCGATGAAGCCGGGCGCGCGCGGCTACGACGTGGACAAGGCCCAGCGCGACTGGATGCGCGAGGCCGGCTCCGAGGGCGTCATGTGGGGCACGGGACACCCGGTGGGCTACTGGGCGCATGACGCGGGGCCGGCGCTGTCCGGCGCGGCCTCGGGCAAGCCGCCCACGGGCTCGGCGCTGCGCGTGCTCAGGCCCGGGCAGGTCTTCGCCTTCGACGGCTTCTTCGCGTGGAAGGTGGGCGAGCCGGACCAGCAGCGCATCCTCTCCGTGGAGGAGATGGCGGTCGTCACCGACACCGGCGCCGAGTACCTCAACCCGCCCCAGGAGGACCTCATCCTCATCCCCTCGCCGGCGTCCGCCAGCCGGCCCTGATAGGATGCGCGCGTCCACGCGCAACCGGCCGGAGGGAACGCGGATGAAGACGGTGTTGATCATCGACGACGACGTCTTCGTCCTCGTGACGGTGGGTGACCTGCTCCGCAAGGCGGGCTACCAGGTCCTCACGGTGCAGACCCCCGAGGAGGCCTTCGACCTGGACGTGGCCTCCGTGTCCGCCATCCTCTGCGACTACAACATGCCGAGGATGTCGGGCACCGACGTGCTCATCGCCATGCGCGAGCTGAAGGACTGCCGCGCGCCGTTCATCTTCCTCACCGGACACGAGGCGCTGGATGACCTGTTGTCCGTGGCCATCCGCTACAACGCGGAGCTCTTGCCCAAGCCCATCGACCCCGCGGAGTTGACGCGGCTGTTGCAAAAGCAACTCAACTCCGCGGCGGCGTGAGTCAGCCGAGCACCGCCACCAGCTGGCGGCACTGGGCCAGCAGCAGGCCGTCCTCGGTCCAGAGCTGCTGGAACTCCTCCGAGTAGCCCTCGGAGGCCTGCCGCGAGCGCCCCACGCGCAGGTAGTGCATGTCCGGCCGCAGGCCCTCGCGCGGCAGGGCGTGGAAGAAGTGGACGGTGAAGTCCACGGACGCGGCGGGCCGGAAGCCATCCACGCGCGACAGCACGGACGGCGGATACGCGTCCATGAGCCCCACGCACAGCGCGGCGTCCAGCGTCAGCGGCTCGCGAGGCCTCAGCCAACCGCCCACCTCCGCCGTGTCCGCGCCCGAGTACGGGGCCGCACCCAGGCAGTAGCGGTACTCGAAGAAGCGGCAGAAGTCCGGCATGGGCGCGTCGTCCGGAACCATCCCCACCTCCGACGGCGGCGGCACCTGGGGCATGGCCCACTCGTTGTAGGTGACAGCACCCGTGCGCGTGCCGCCGAAGGTCGCGGTGGCCACGCACACCACGCCGGCCGCGTTCTCCGCGCGCGCGGTGGCGTGCGTGACGAGCTTCCCCGCGCGCTCCAGCCGGGTGTGGATCTCCGCCGGCCCCTCCACCGCGGGCGAGCAGAAGTGCACCGTGAACGAGCGCACCGGTCGGCCCGCGTCCGCCACGTGGTGCTCCATGGCGCGGAGCACCTGCCCCGCCACCACGCCTCCATAGGCGCCCTTCCCCTGGTACCAAGGGGCCGTGTAGCGCGCGAGGTAATGTCCCGGGTTGAGGGGCTCGACGAGGGTGGCGGCGAGGAAGGCAGCGGTCATGGCGCGGCGCACCGTATCAGGCCGCGCGATGTCCAGCCGCGCGGCATCAGGCCGCATGCCCCACGTCCGCATGCCCTTCAATCAGGCGGGCTTCACCCTTGGTAGACCTCGTCCTGCTCGATGCGGCTGAGCACCCAGTCGAACTCGCCGGACGACACGCGCGCCTGGCAGTGCGTGCAGTGGCCCGCCATGTTGATGGACAGGGGAGCGCCGCAGGACGGGCAGTACCGCGAATCCGCGGGCACGCCCTTCACGCCCACGCCACGGATGAGGGTCCAGTACTCGCTGTACACGCGCTCGCGCGTGCGGCTGCCGCCCACCACCTGCTGCCGGTTCGCCTCCCGCACGGTGTAGTCCAGGCCGGTGGCGAACACGCGGAAGGTGACGGCGTGGTAGTAGCGGTCGCTCGTCACGCGGACCAACTCCGTGCGCGTGATGCGCGCGTTCTCGGAGATGTTGCGAAGGCCCGCCGCGCGGTACGCGTTCATCCAGTAGAGCTGCGTCTGGAAGAGGTTGTCGCTCACGCACGGGCGCGAGCGCTCCCACATCAGCTCGGACCAGGCGATCTGGATTTCATCGAAGATGAACTGCACGCGCTGACGGAGGCTCGTGAGCGAGAGGTCCCCGTCATCGGACATGATTTCCCGCAGCCCCTCGCGCGCGCTCGGGTCCACCAGCGTCCGAAGCTGCGTGCCCTCTTCCTCCGTCGTGCCGGTGAGCTGCGGGCCTCGCGCCTCACGCGCCTCCTCGCGCACCTGCGTGACGACCCAGTCGAACTCGCCCGTGTTCACGATCCGCTCGCAGTACGAGCAGGTGTAGCCCTGCATCGCGTCCAGCGCGGCGCCGCAGTTGGGGCACTTGAAGACACGGGCCTCCGCGGGCGGACGCGAGCGGGCCGTCGTGGCGCGCTCCAGCGTCCACTCCTCGGCCACGTACCAGCTCTGGTCGCGCTCGCCGTCGATGACCTCGGTGTAGTTCGCCTCGAAGCGGACCTTCACGATGACGACCTGGCTCTCCGGGCGGAGGTCCGACACGGAGAGGTAGTGGAGCGCGCCCACCACCACGGCCTTCACCTGCATCACCTCGCCCATCCGCGCGAAGTGCTCCATCGCGGCCTCGGACAGGTAGGCCGACATGGTGTCCAATCGGCCCGCGCCTCGCTCCGTGTGCACGCGCGCATAGAGGGCGGAGAGGAAGTCCTCGAACAGGATGACGGAGAAGTCCGGGTCGAACGGCTCCATGTGCCCGTCCGAATTGCGTGCCCCCACCGTGCGCAGCTTCGCCAGCTTGTTGCGCAGCGAGCCCAACGGGCGCGGCGGCGGCCGATAGTCCGGCGGCGGCGAGGAGGCCCAGTCCTCGGGCTCGTTCTGCGACGCGCGCATGACGATGATGGCGATGGCCACCAGCAGGATGAGCACCAGGAAGGGCAGCACCGAGAAGGAGCCGCCCGTCGAGTACACCACCCCGGAGGTGCCACTGCTGTAGCGCGTGCTGGAAGACGATGAACTCCAGCTCCGCCCACCGGACGAGCCTCGGCTGCCAGAGGAGCCCCGGCTGGACGAGCCGCTGAACGAGTGACCGCCGCCCGGACGGGCCTCCGCGTCGGGCACGCTGAGCACGGCGCACAGGAGCAGGGGCGCGAGCAGCGCCATCCACCGCAGCGAGCGACGCGGCGCCCTCACGCCACGGCCTCGGGCATGTCGGGCAGCTCGTTCACGTCGTCCTCCAGCCGAGGCAGGACGCGCGAGAGGGGGTGCTCGAAGCGACGGAGCGCCTCGAAGAAGGGCTCGGGCGCGGCCGAGGTGGCCACCGCACTGCTCAGCGCATCCAACACTGAGCGCCACTCGGGCCCCAGCGCCTGCGCGTCCACGCCGATGTCCGCCACCACCTCCACGCGCCGCTCGAAGTGCGACACGAAGACGAGGATGCCGGTGCGCCGCGAGGTGCGCGACACGCCCAGCTCCACGAAGGCCGCGTTCGCGGCCGTGCGCACCGAGGTCTCTTGCAGCGTCCGGGACACGAGCTTCCTCCTCAGCGCTGGCACGCTCGCGCACCCCACCGCACCGAGGGCGAAGGCCAGCACCACGCCCAGGGGGAACAGCTCCAACGCGAGCTCCTGGGGGACGTATAGGAGGGCGAGCAGCGCGACGAAAGCGAGCCCCGCGCCCGCCAGATAGTCCGCGTGGCGGTACTGGCCCGAGGCGGCGCGCACAGCGACGACCACCTCCGCCGACGTCCGGGACTCGATGGCCGCGACCACCTCGGCGGCGCGCTTGCGGGTGGACTCCTCGAAGAGGGGCGGGCTCCGGCGGGACAAGGACATGGCGCGACAGCGTAACCGGCCCGGGCGCGCCAGAACACCCGCCGCCCGCTCGGCCCTCAGGAGGGCAGCGTCCAGTCGATGGGCTCGCGGCCCCGCTTCTCCAGCTCCGCGTTGACGGTGCTGAATGGACGGCTGCCGAAGAAGCCGCTCTTGGCGGACAGCGGCGAGGGGTGCGTCCCCTTGAGGATGACGTGCCGGCTCGCGTCGATGAGCGGCTCCTTCTTCTGGGCGTACTTGCCCCACAGGAGGAACACCACGGGCTCGGGGCCGGCGCTCACCGCGCGGATGACCGCGTCCGTGAAGTCCTCCCAGCCGTGGCCCGCGTGGCTGTTGGGCTCGGCCTGGCGCACCGTCAACACGGCGTTGAGCAGCAGCACCCCCTGCCGGGCCCACGGCTCGAGCGAGCCATCACGCGGCTTGGGCGCGCCCACGTCGCTCTGGAGCTCCTTGAAGATGTTCACCAGCGAGGGCGGCACCGCGACGCCCGGGTGCACGGAGAACGCCAGCCCGTTGGCCTGTCCCGGGCCGTGATACGGGTCCTGCCCCAGCAGCAGCACGCGCACCGCGCTCGGCGGCGTGAGCTGGAAGGCGGAGAACAGCTCGTCCTCGGGCGGGTAGACGGTGAATTGCTCGCGCTCCTCGGCCACGAAGCGCTCCAGCTTCGCGAAGGACGGCGAGGCCAACGCCTCGCGCAGGAGCTGTTTCCACTCATCGGGCAGCCGGTCCGCCAACATGGGTTCCTCCAGGGGGCGGGCATTGAAGCACCCGTCCCACCTGCCCGCTCGCTTCTTTTCGCGCGCGGGGGTCCCAGTGGACGCGGCGGACATTTGGGCTCGGGGAGCGGGGCGCGCTAACCTGCGGCCGCCATGTCGATGTACAACGAGTCACTCCGCGCCTTCCTCAAGCCCGTCCTCCCGTACCTGGACGACGAGTCGGTGTCGGAGATCATGATCAACGGCCCCACCGACGTGTGGATTGAACGCAGGGGCCAGCTGACGCACACCGACGCTTCCTTCACGGAGGAAGGCCTGCTGGGCGCCGCGCGCAACATGGCCCAGTTCGTGGGCCGCATGCTCAACGAGGAGCGGCCTCGCCTGGATGCGCGCCTCCCGGATGGAAGCCGTATCCACGTGGTGATTGCGCCCATCGCGCGCAAGGGCACCACCATCTCCATCCGCAAGTTCTTCAAGGAGAAGCTGACGATTGACGCGCTGTTGCGCTTCAAGTCGCTCACCAAGCCCATGGCGCGCCTCATCGAGGCGGGCATCGCCACCAAGCTGAACATGCTGGTGGCGGGCGGCACGGGCTCCGGCAAGACGACGCTGCTCAACATCGTCTCGTCGCTCATCCCCGACGAGGAGCGCATCCTCACCATCGAGGACTCCGCCGAGCTTCAGCTCAACCAGACCCACGTCGTCCCCTTCGAGTCCCGGCCCGCCGACAAGTTCGGCAAGGGTCAGGTGGACATGGGTGACCTGCTCCACTCGGCGCTGCGTCTGCGCCCGGACCGCATCGTGGTCGGCGAGGTGCGCGGCGGCGAGGCCTTCCACCTCATGCAGGCCATGAACACGGGCCACGGCGGCTCGCTGGCCACGACGCACGCGAACACGCCCACGGACACGCTGCGCCGCATCGAGTCCCTGTGCCTCATGTCCGGCGTGGAGCTGCCCATGGTCGCCGTGCGCGCCCAGGTGGCCAGCGCCATCAACTTCATCATCTGCTGCGAGCGCTACCATGACGGTAGCCGCAAGACGAGCGCCCTGTCCGAGGTGCTGCCCCTCAACGAGAAGGGCGACTACCGCACGCAGGACATCTTCGTCTTCACGCCCGTCACCAAGGACGAGGACGGCCACATCCTCGGCTACCACGCGCCCACGGGCATCATCCCCAACTTCGTCGCCAAGGCGCGCGCGTACGGCTTCGGAGACCTGGAGGAGTCCTTCTTCGACCCCGTCACCTACGGCCTGCCGCCTCCGCCGGTCTTCCACGCGGGCGAGTCCTACACCGTGCGCTGGGCGCCCTCGCTGAAGCACCGCGAGTCCGGTCACCCGGATCCGGACAACTACAAGACGGAGTGGGCGCGCTTCGAGCAGCGCCTGCGCGACGAGGCCCGCGACGCCAAGGCCGCCGCGCCCAAGCCGGCGCCCTCCGCGCAGGTGCAGGTCCCCGCCGCGCTGCCCGCGGGTGCCGCCCGCCCGCCGCCCGCCAAGCCCGCCGCGGCGACGCCTCCTCCCGCGAAGCCCGCCGCGCCGCCGCGCCCGCCTCCCGCGGCGAGCGATGACGACAAGACGCCGCCGCCCACGCGCAATCCCTTCGGGCGCGCGGACGCCGCCGAGGAGTCCACCAACGCCGGCCCGCTGCCGTCCGAGGCCAAGGTGGAGGTGTCCGAGGACCTGCTCGCCGACGACCCCAGCTCGCGGCCCCCCATCCCGCGCCGGCCCGCCCCAGCAGCGCTGCGGCCCTCTCCCGGCACGCCCCCGAGCGCGCGCCCGGCCATCCCGCCGCGCCGCCCGCCGCCCGGCATGCCGCCCGCGCGGCCCGCTGCCGAGTCCCTGGATGACGAGGGCGACGACGACGTGCTGCCCGAGCCGCAGAGTTCGGAGAAGACGCAGATTCGGCCCGCGCCGGATCGCTCGCGTCGGTAGCGCGGCGCCCGACGCCCCACGTTGCCTGGGCGCGCGGACCTTCGCGTCCGCGCTCGGGCCATGCCCCCACGCCACGGGTGCGCTCCGTGAAGGACGCGCGGCATGCTCGGCCTGAGGTGGGGACCTGTCGCACTGTCATGCGAACGGGTCCGCGTGGCGTGAGCATGCACCGTGTCCTTGCGAGACGGGCAAGTCGGGGAGAAAGTGGCCGACGTGTTGATTCCGCTCCTCGTCGCGCTCACCGTGGCCGCCGCATCTCCCGAGGCCCCCGTCACCGTGCTGCTGGCTCCTCCGGATGCGTCGGGGGTTCCCAGGCACATCGCGGAGTTCGCCCAGGAGCACGTGGCCCAGCAGCTCAAGTCGCGCGACCTCCAGGTGGTGCGCATCGAGGAGGTCACTCGGAAGATGACCGCCCGGCAGCGCAAGGCCGTGCTGCGGTGCGATCGCACCGAGGCCGGGTGCATCGTGTCGCTGGGCACGGCGGGGAAGACCGAGGTGGTGATCGTCTCCGAGGTGGTCCCCTTCCTCAGCGGCTTCCGCGCCGGCATCCGCGCCTATCAGGCGCGCGACGGTCAGCTCCTCGCCGCGAATCAGGTGTCCGGAGTGAAGGAGGATCAGCTCCTGGATGGGCTCACGCAGGCGCTCGACGTGGTGGTGCCGAAGGTGAAGAACACGCTGCGTCCGCCGCCTCCCGTGGTCGCGCCGCCTCCGGCCCCCGTGGCCGCCGCGCCGTCGCTGGTCGTTCCGCCCCAGCCCGTCGTTCCCGTGAAGCCGGAGCATGCCGCGCCGACGCACACGTGGAAGACGCCCACGGGCATCGTGGGCGTGAGCGCGGGCGCGCTGGCCATCGCGGCGGGCGTCTACTTCGGCACGCAGGCGAAGAGCTCGCGCGACGACATCGACGCGGCCTACCGCGACCCCTCGGGCCCCACGCAGGAGGAGGTGCGCGGCTCGCTGTCGAACCACTACGAGGACCTCAAGCGTCAGCGCACGTTGGCCCTGGCCAGCGGTGGCGTGGGACTCGTGCTGGCGGGCGTGGGCGCGTACCTGTGGCTCTCGGATGGCCCTCCCGAGCGCGCGGGCAGCACGCGGGTCATCGCCGGCCCCACCAGCGTGGGCGTCCTGGTCCGGCTCCCCTGATGATGAAGCGGGACGCGCATCGCCTTCCGCCCAACACCCGACTGCCCCCGCCGACGGAGAACTGTTGGCTGGCGGGAAGACGGGCGACCGGGCCATGTCCGCTCGCGGGCCCTGACTCGCTCGGACGCGTCGCGTCTCGGGTATCCACCTGTTACCCTGCGTCTCGTCTGCGATGGCACCCGAGCTGATCTGCGAAACCTGCGGCCTCGCCGTCCCGTCCGACACCTCGGTGTGTCCGCGCGACGGAACGGTGGTGCTTGCCTCGTTCAGCGTGTCACCCTCCGCTGAGCCGACCGTGGTGGTGCGGCAGAGCGCATCGGAACCACCTCCCGTCCCCCCACCCGCCGAGCCTCCCCGCGACCCGCTCATCGGCATGAAGCTGGGCGAGTACGAGCTGCGCTCCCGCATCGGCGTGGGCGGCATGGGGCTGGTGTACGACGGCATCCAGCCGCTGATTGGCAAGCGCGTGGCGGTGAAGGTGCTGCGTCCGGAGCTGGCGCACTCGGCCGAGCAGGTGGCCCGGTTGCTCGCCGAGGCTCGCGCGGTCAACGCCATCCGTCACCGCGGCATCATCGACATCTTCGGCTTCGGCCAGGTGCCGGATGGGCGGCAGTACATCGTCATGGAGTTCCTGGACGGGCAGCCGCTGGACGCGGTGCTGGCGGAGAAGGGCCGGCTGCCCGTGCACGAGGCGCTCGCGCTGCTCGAGGAGGTCCTGGGCGGACTGGCCGCGGCGCACGGCGCGGGCGTGGTGCACCGCGACCTGAAGCCGAGCAACATCTTCCTGGTCCAGCAGCCGGACGGCTCGCGCTACGTGAAGCTGTTGGACTTCGGTCTCGCCAAGCGCGGCGAGGGCCCCACCGGCCGTACGGCGCAGACGCGCACGGACATGGTGGTGGGCACGCCCGAGTACATGGCGCCAGAGCAGGCGCGCGGCCAGGAAGTCGGGCCGATGACGGACCTGTACGCGATGGGCGTCGTCACCTTCGAGATGGTGACGGGCCGTCTACCGTTCGTGGGCAGCTCTCCGGTGGACCTGCTCATGAAGCACGTGGAGGCGCGCCCGCCGCGTCCGTCCGAGTTCGTCCCTGACCTACCGCCCGCGCTCGATGCCTTCGTGTTGCAGATGCTGACGAAGGACCCCGAGACACGTCCCAACTCGGCGGACACGCTGCGGCAGCAGCTCCAGCGCCTGCGGCGCACGCTGCGAGCGACGCGGACGAATCCCACCGCACCCGCGCCCACGGAGCCCGCGAGTGCGTCGACGCGCGCGGAGCTGGCGGACTCGCGACGACCCACCACGAACGTGCCCGCGCCGATGCCTCCGGAGCTGAGCACGCAAGAGGTCCGCGCGGTGGGGCGGAACACACTCGTGCGGCGGCTGCTGCCCGCGGGACTCGGCGCCACCGCGTTGCTGGCCGCCGTGGGCGTGGTCGCCTTCACGCGCGGCGCTGGAGAAGGAACAGCAGGCGCCACCGCGCAGACCGGCACGGCGATGGCTGGCGCGCAGACAGGTGCACCGACCGCCGCGGGTTCGCAGGCACAGCCGGGCATGGGCGCGGGGAGTGCGCAGCCAGGCACAGCAGCGCAGGCCGTCGGGGGTGCTCCTTCGGGCGCGCTGGCAGGCGGCGCTCAAGCCGGTGCACCGACGCAGGCCATGGGCGGTGTCGCTGTGGGTACTCAAGCGGGCGTCGGCGCAGGCAGCGCTCAAGCAGGCGCACCGACTCAGGCTGTGGGCGGTGTCGCCGCGGGTGCACAGACGGGCACTGCCGCAGGCAGTGCGCAAGCAGGCGCACCGACGCAGGCCGTGGGCGGTGTTCCTTCGGGCGCGCAGCCGGGCATTGCCGCAGGCAGCGCGCAATCCGGTGCACCGACACAAGCCGTGGGCGGTGTCCCATCGGGTGCTCAAGCAGGCATCGGCGCAGGCAGCGCTCAGACAGGTGCGGCGGCGAAAGTAGCGGGCGACATCCCAACGGGTGCACAGGCGACACTGGGCACGGGTCCGCAGGCGCAACCCATCACGGGAGCCAGCGCACCTCAGCGCGGAGTGAGCGCCGCGAGCGCCAAGCCGGGAGCCCCTTCGCAGAAGGAACTCTTCGCCCGCATCCGTCGCCTGGAGACGCGCATGAACGTCGTCTTCCCCATCGGGTCGCAAAGCGGCGACGGGGCTCGCAACTCGCTGGAGGGGCTGCGCCAGAAGACGAAGCTCGCGCAGGACGAAGGCAGCCGTCTCGACATCGCCAGCGCCCTGAACTCGTGGGAGCGGATGTTCCTCAAGAAGCGGTAGCCCTCGCTCCATGACCGAGCCGAACGGCGCGGAGTCGCCGGGACTCCTCGCGGTCGACCTGGGACTTCGCTCAGGACTCGCGCGCTATGGCCGAGAGGGTCGGCTGCGCTGGTATCGCTCGCAGAACTTCGCCACCCAGTCCCGCTTGAAGCGCGCGGTTCCTCAGGTGCTGCACGCCGCGGCACCGCTCGCGTGGCTCGTATTGGAGGGCGGTGGCCCCGTGGCCGAGGTCTGGGAGCGCGAGGCCCAGCGCCGCGCCCTGCCCGTGCTGCGCGTCTCCGCCGAGGACTGGCGCGCCCGGTTGCTCTACGCGCGTGAGCAGCGCAGCAGCGCGCTCGCCAAGGACGCGGCGGATGGGCTCGCCCGCCGCGTCATCGAGTGGTCCCACGCGGACCGGCCCACCTCGCTGCGCCATGACGCGGCGGAGGCCGTCTTGCTGGGACTGTGGGCCGTGCTCGAAGTGGGCTGGCTCGACCAACTGCCCACCGGCCTGCGCCGCTGAACGCGGACCCTACTTCGTCGTCAGGCAGGCCACCGGCTCGGCGATGGCATTGCGAGCGCGGTCCTCGCTGACGAGTTGCCAACCCGCGAGGTCACGCAGCAACAAGTCGCGGTTCTGCCGGATGAGCGTGGCGTTCTTGCACTGCTTCAGGTCGGTATAGAAGCCGTAGGGCGGCAGCGCGAGCTGAAGCTCCGCCAGCTCGGACAGCGACAGGTCCGCGAGCGGCTGACCGAAAATCTTCTGCGCCACGTCCTCCACGCCGACGATGCCGCGCTCGAAGCGGATGATGGCCAGGTCATAGGCGATGAGCTGGTCCTTCTGCAGGAAGCTGTGGAGCCGGTGCGCCGCCACCGCCAGCTCCAGGTTGTCCTTGATGCCGAGCGCCCGCGCGATGCGCACCGCCAGCAGGCGCTCGCACGCGCCATCCCCGGGCGGACGTGCGCCCAAGGCCACGCCCGCGAACAGGCGCCACGCCCAGGCCCGCCCGTCCTCGCGCGGGGTCTGGAAGTACGTGGGGCACTCCATCTGCCGGATGTAGAGCGCCACCAGGTCCTTCGGCAACCGCGAGAAGTCCGGCTTGGCGAACGTCAACGGCTTGTTGCCTCGGTCGACCAGCCCGACCGCGACGCTCATCCGCTCGTCCTCGATGCTGTGGCGCAGCTGCTTCTCGACGTCCGTCTCGTTCTCCAGCGGCGGCAGCTTGCTCGCCGTGTAGAGGTACGTCAGTGGCACCACCACGCCGGTCAACCCGACGAGGAACATGAGGATCCAGAACACGGTCTTCACAGACCCTAGGCTACCAGGGGCAGCACTCGGATGGCGCGCAGGTTAAAACTGGGCCCATGACCGACTGGCACCCGGCAGCCATCGCCGCCCGCTCGCCCGCCGCGGATGGCCTCACCGACCTCGTCCTCGACATTGGCGGTACCCCGCTCGTGGGCGCGCATGTCCGGCCCGGTCAGTACGTGCGGTTGCGGGTGCCCGACCACAAGGAGGGGCTCTTCGCCATCGCCTCTCCGCCCGACCCCCTCGGCACCCGCTGGGAGTTCCTCCTCAAGGGGGGCAGCCCCCTGGCCGACGCCCTCATCCACATTCCCGTGGGCACGCGGGTGGAGGCGTCCCGCCCCGAGGGCAAGGGCTTCCCGCTGGAGCAGGCCCGAGGGCGCGACGTGCTCCTGTTCGCCACGGGCTCGGGCATCTCCGCCATCCGCCCCCTCATCGCCAGCCTGCGCCAGGAGCGCGGCGCCTACGGTCGGGTGACGCTCTACTTCGGCGCGCGCACCCCCAGCGCCTTCGCCTACTCGGACGAGTTGCACGAGTGGGAGGCGGGCCACGTGCGCGTGGTGCGCACCGTGAGCCAGCCCGGGGTCAGCGGCTGGCAGGGCCTCACCGGCTACGTCCAGGCCCACCTGGGCGAGGAGCCCCTCCAGGACGCCATCGCCTTCGTCTGCGGACAGTCGGAGATGGTGCAGGGAGTCATGGCGCAGCTCCGGGAGCGAGGCGTCCCCCGGAGCGCCATCTTCCTCAACTACTGAGCCGCGACGGGCGGCTCGCGACGCTCCACGGTGGGCGCCACGTAGCGAACCCCCGTGAGCACCGCCGCGGGGTCACTCTCCTGATTGCCGGTGGCCTTCTGCGGCGTCCAGGCCGCCACGCCCAGCCACTGCCCATCCGGACTGAAGCGCACCCGCCGCACGGACCAGCCAAACGCCCGCTCGCCCAGCGGCGCGTCCTGGCCCTCCGCGAACAGGTACACGGACTTGTCCCAACCGCCCGAGGCCAGCGCGCGCCCATCCGGAGAGATGGCCGCCGTGGACACCACGCCGTGGTGGCGCTCCCACTTGCGGAGCACCTGCCCCGTCGCCGCGTCCACCAGCGCGCCCGCGTTCCACGGGCCGCGTGGCTCCTCGATGTTCTTGCGCTCGCGCTCGTAGACCGTGCGGGAGCGCTCCGCCTTCTCCTCGCTGAAGGCCACGCCCAAACGGGCACCGCGCGCGTCCACGGTGACGTCGTTGACGTGCCCCTCGTAGGAGAAGTCCGAGCGAGGCTCCAGCACCAGCGTGGCCACCGCGCCCGCGTCCGAAGGCGCCCCGCCCTTCAAGCTCAGGAGCGCCTCATCCGCCGCCTCGTCGAAGCTCACCTCCACCCGGTCGGTGAAGGGCGCGCCGAGGACACCCTGAAGTCCCTGCGGCACGCACGCGTCGCAGATGGCCACATCCACGTTGTCCACCGCCAGGGACTTGAAGCGCAGGGACTGGCCATGCGCCAGCCGCGCCACCGTCGTCCCCAGCGCGCCGGGCACCGAGAGGCTGTCGGTGAGCGCTGCCACGTTGATGCCCGCCGCGCCCGCCGCCGCCGTCGTCAGCAGCACCGCGGGAGCGCGCGCATCCAGCGCGAGCGCCACCGGGGCCTTGCCCTGGATGCTGCCCTGCACCACCGCGAAGCCGCCCTGCCGCACGAAGCGCGTGCGCGCATGGTCCGCCCGCACGCGCTGCTCGGACGAGCGGAACGCGCGCACGTGCTTGTCCCAGCCGCCCGTGTACAGCGTCCCGTCCAGCGCGAACGCGAGCGCGCTCACCGGGCCTGCGTGCGCGCGAAGCTCCGCGGCGAACGTCAGCTCCGGCACCGACACGACGGAGACGAGCCCTTGCGCGCTGCCCATCGCGAGCCATCGGCCGCTCGGGTGGAAGGCCACGGACACCAGCGGCTCCTCCGTGGTGAACACGCCCTGCACCTGGCCGTTGGTCGCGTCGAACACGCGCACCGAGCCGTCGCGGCTGACCGCGGCCACGCGCGCGCCGTTCGGCGAGAAGGCCACGCCCTCCACGTCCCACTGCTGCGCGTTGATGTCGGGGTCCGTCAACAGCCGAGGCTCTGGCGTCAGCGACCACACGGACAGGTTGTAGGCCTTGAGCCCCAGGCGCGAGTACGCGACCCGGCCACCCTCGGGCGAGAAGTCCAACGCCCAGATGAAGTCCTGGTTGTTGAGCACGGAGGTGTCACCCCCGAGTCCCGCCACCGGGCCCGCCAGATAGCCGCGCGGTGTCTCCATCAACCGCGCCAGCGTCTCGGGAGGAACCGAGGGCGCATGCGCGCAGCCCTGCGCCAACGCCAGCCCCGCGACGAGCGCGAGGCACCCCACGCCCGCCTTCATGTTCCCGAGCCTCCCGCCGCCGCCTTTTCCTTCTCCACGTTGATCTCGGTGACGCCCTTGTTGTCGATGGCGATGAGGAACAGCTGCTTCTGGGCCTCGCGCTTCTCGTTCATGGACGTCTTGCCGGTGGCGCCCTCGAAGTCCTTCAGGTTCGCCAGCGCCTGCCGCATGTCCGCGCGCGTCTGGGGCCGCTGCTTCTCGATGATGTTCCGCAGAATGCGCGCCGAGTCGTAACCGATCGCCTCCAGCAGGCCGGGGTCACGCCCGCCCTCGCGGTACGCCTCGCGGTAGTCCTTCACGAAGCGGCGCGTGGCCGGCCGCTGCGAGTCCACGAAGAAGCCATCCACGTACACCGAGCAGGTGACGAACTTGCCGCCGCGCTCCAGCAGCTCCGGCAGGCCCGAGCGCCCCTTCGGGCTGCTCCACTGGTTGGTGCCGAAGAGCGTCACCGTCTTCAGCTCCTTCTTCCCCGTCGTCTTGCGGATGCGCTCCAGGTCGCGGGGGTCACACGCGTTGGTGACGATGTCCTCCACCGCCAGCGCCGGCGCCACCAGGCTCACGCGGCGCCAGTCGTCCGGGATGAAGAGGCCCTCGAAGTCGATGATGGGCTCCACGCCGCTGCGCGCCTTCTCCATCGCCTTGCGGCGGCGGAACGCGTCCAGGTTCTCGCCCTGCACGTCGCGCACGGCCTCGGCGTAGTCGCTGCGGTCGTCCAGGTAGTAGCGGCCCACCAGCTTCTTGGCCTCGCTGGTGAACGTGGTCTGGTCGTGCGCGTAGTTCTCCGCGCCGCGCATCACCCCGCCGTGCTCCAGCACCTCGTCCCAGAACTCGTTGGCCAGCTCCACGCCGTACGGGATGTTCGGGTAGAGCACCGCGAAGCGCTTGTAGCCCTTCACGTTCATCGCGTAGTCCGCGATGGCGCGCGCCTGCGCGGAGTTGGTCAGCATGTTGCGGAAGACGTAGGGCCCGATGTCGGTGATGCCCTCCTGCCGGCTCATGGTGAGCAGCGGAACCTGAAGCTCCTCGGCGGCCAGCGCCGCGCGCTTGGTGTCCTCCGTCAACAGCGGCCCGAGCGCCGCGATGGCGCCGTCATCGAACGCGAGCTGCTCCATCGCCTGGCCCGTCTTGTTGACGTCGCCCTGCGTGTCCTTCACCACCAGCTCGATATCGCTGCCATGGAGCGCGAGCTGCACGCCGCGCAGCACCGCCTCGCCAATGGGCTGGTAGCGGCCCGTCATGGGCAAGAGCACCGCCACCGCCTTGGGCTTGGCCTCCACGCGCCGGGTCGCCCGAGCCAGCAGCTCGCGCGCCTGGGGTGCGAAGCTGCTGTTGGGCGCCTCGCGCAGGAAGCGCTGGAGCGTCTCCTCCAGCCGCGTCCAGTCGCGCAGGTGGTAGTAGATGCGCGCCAGCTTGAACGTCAGCACCGGCCACGCGGGATTGGACGGAGACAGCCCGTCCGCCACGCGCGCGATGTCCACGAAGTCCGCGCGGCCCTCCACCAACTGCTCCACCTTGGCCACCGCCTGGGCCTGGGCCTCGGCGCCCTGGGCCTCGCCGGCGTCCTTCACGGCCATGGTCAGCGCCTGCGAGTACAGGCCCGCGCCCTCGGCCGCGCGCGAGAGTTCCTTGAGGAGCTGCTCCTTCTCCGCGCCCTCCGCGCGCTCGGCCAGGCTGGAGAGCGTCTGGTACGCGTCGCGGTAGGCGCCCACCGCCATCGCGGAGAGGGCCAGCTTGTGCTTGGCGTCATCCGCGCGCGGATACAGCGGGTTCTCGAAGAGCAGCTCGTTGAAGGACTTGCGCGCGTTGACGTAGTCCCGCGACTCGTAGAACAGGACGCCCGCTTGATAGAGGGCCTCCTGGCTCGCGGTGGTGGCGGGGTACGCCTTGCGCACGGACAGGTAGGCCTCGGCGGCCTTGCGCTTGTCCGAGCTGGCCTGCGCGGTGGCCCGAGCCTGGGCGAGCGCCGCGTCCGCGGACGCGTCCTGCTTCGCCTCCAGGCTGGGCCGGGTGGGGAACGGCTCGCCCTCGGGGTTCTCGCCGCCCGTCCCGCCAGCGGTGCGGGTGGGTGCCTTGGGACAGGCGGACATCAGCAGGGCCAGCGCCAGGACGAGCGCGCGGCGCGAAGCAGAGAGGACTTCCATGGCGAGGTGCATAGCAGCGCGGGTGCGCCTCCGTCGACAACGGAGCAGGGGGAAGATTCCCCAGGGAAAACTCCCACCCTATTGCACCGCGCATGCCCTCGCGCACCGCCCTGAAGCGTGGCCGCGGGGCCACGCGAACGTGGCTCACCGCGCACGCCCCAGTGCTCGCTAGCCGAACAGCTCCTTCACCTTGGCGAAGAAGCTCTTGGACTGCGGGTGGCTCTCTTCGCCCGCCAGCTCCGCGAAGCGCTCCAGCAGCTCGCGCTGCTTCGAGGACAGCTCCGTGGGCGTCTCCACCACCACGCGCACGTGCTGGTCGCCCCGCTGCTGGCTGTGCAGATGCGGGATGCCCTTGCCGCGCAGGCGGAACACCTTGCCGGACTGCGTGCCCGCGGGGATGGTCATCTTCACCTTCCCGTCGAGCGTGGGCACGTCGATCTTCGCGCCGAGCGCCGCATGCGTGAACGAGATGGGCACCTCGCAGAAGACCTCGTACTCCTCGCGCTGGAAGAGCGGGTGCTCGCGGACGATGACCGTCACGTACAGGTCGCCGGGAGGCCCGCCTCGGTCTCCAGGCTCGCCCATGCCCGCCAGGCGCACGCGCGTGCCGTTGTCCACGCCGCCCGGGATGGCCACCTCGATGACCTCGTCCGAGGGAATCTTGCCCGAGCCACGGCAGCGCGCGCACGGGTCCTGGATGGTGGTGCCCGCGCCGCCGCAGTCACCGCACGGACGCGACACGGCGAAGAAACCCTGCGTGTAGCGCAGCTCGCCGCTGCCGCCGCACGAGGCGCACGTCCGAGCCCCCGCGCCGCTCTTGCTGCCCGAGCCCGAGCACGTGTCGCACTTCTTGGGCCGGGGGATGGTGACCTTGGGCTTGCAGCCGAAGGCCGCCTCCTCGAAGGAGATCTCCAGGTTGTAGCGCAGGTCCGCGCCCCGGCTCGTCTGCCGCCGGCCGCCAGCGCCGCGCGCGCCCCCGAAGATGTCTCCGAAGATTTCCCCGAAGATGTCGTTGATGTTGACGCCCTGGAAGCCGCCGCCCGCGCCCTCGAACGGGTTGCCGGCGTGGCCGAAGCGGTCGTACTTCGCGCGCCGCTCCGCGTCGCTCAGGACCTCGTAGGCCTCGGAGGCTTCCTTGAACTTGTCCTCGGCGTCCTTGTTCCCCGGGTTGCGATCCGGGTGGTACTGCAGCGCGACCTTGCGGAACGCGCTCTTGAGTTCCTGCGCCGACACGGTCTTCTGGACGCCCAGGACCTCGTAGTAGTCGCGCTTCTGCCCCGCGGCCGCTGCCATTCCGTCAAACCCCTGGAAATTGCTGGTGTTTTCCTACTGCGTACAAATCCGAATCACTATAACGCAGCGAAACGCACCAGCAATCCAGGGGTGTTGGCCCTAGACGGTCCAGACGCGATTGACCGTGAGCTCCATGCGGGCCAGCCGACGCTTGAGCGCCGGGTCGACGGGGCCATGGGCGGCCCATTTGGGGACCACGAAGTGCAGCTCGGCGTTGTAGAGCTTCGCGGCACTGGCCAGCAGGCTCCAGCGGTTCTCCGCCAACGGGTCGTCCACCAGCTCCGGTGTGACGATCTCCAGGATGATGGGCGTATGGGCGGAGTCGGATTGGCGACAGGTGAAATCCGGCCGATGGTCCTCGATGGTCCCGGACAGGATGGGCGGAGGCATGAAGCCCGGCAGACGGGCCTTGATGTCCGTGTAGCCAATGGTCCGGAAGTACTCGGCCATCAGCCACAGCAGGCGACGACGGTCCTCCTCCTCCACCACCGGTTCGCAGCCCGGATTGAACAGGGCCTCTTTCTCGTTGTTGGTCTCCATGGCTCCCGGAAACCTGTCCGCCGGGCCCACGGGGAGCAACGAACGGCCCTGCGGGCTGCGTCCGCATGGCCGCACGGCAGCCGACGGACACGGGGCCAGGATGACCCTTTGGCTTGGACGTCCTCGTCGCATCGGTGACAGAGTGCGCGCCCACCCGTGGCTCCCCGTCCTTCCGCGCATGTCTATCGCCGGCTGCTCGGCTACCTGCGGCCCTATCGCGGGCTGCTGGTGGCGGGGACCTCGGCGTCGCTCGTGGCCGCCGTCGCCACCTCGGGTTACGCCTGGCTGGTGGGCCCCCTGCTGCGCGCGGTGCTGACCGGCGCGCCTGTCACGGTGGCGGGCGTGGCGCTCCCCATGGACGCGCTGCTCAAGCGACTTCCTTTGCTGGTGGTGGCGGTGGCCCTGGTGAAGTCCACGGCGCAGTTCCTCCAAGGAGGACTGATGCAGCGGCTGGGCCAGCGCGTCATGGCGGACCTGCGCGGCTTCCTCTACGAGAGCCTGCTCGCCCAGCCGCCCGCGTTCTTCGAGCGCCGGCACTCGGGGGAGCTGGTGGCGCGCTTCACCGCGGACGTGCCGCTGGTGGAGTTCTCCGTCACGCAGGCGCTCACGTCGTACGTGCGAGACGGGCTGCAAATCCTCGCCCTGCTGACGACGTGCTTCCTCATCGACGGGAAACTGTTTCTCTTCACCTTCGTGGTGGTGCCGCTGACGGTGCTGCCCATCAACCGCTTCGCCCGCTCGCTGAAGAAGGTCGTCACGCGCACGCAGGCGAGCCTGGGGGCGCTCACCGCCATCACCGCCGAGCAGCTCCAGAACCTGCCGGTGGTGCAGGCATACGGCACCGTGCCCCGCGCGCTCACCCGCTTCGACGCCGAGGCGGACGAGTACCTGTCCGAGATGCGCCGCTCGCTCTTCATCCGCGGCGCGGTGAGCCCCACGGTGGAGCTGCTGGGCATCGTGGGCGTGGCGGTGGCGGTGGCCTGGGGCGCGCGCGCGGTGGCGGTGGATCCAGGGCTGGCGGGGCGCTTGCTGTCCTTCATGGCCGCGGCGCTGCTCTTGTACCAGCCGGTGAAGTCGCTGAGCGGCACGCTGTCGCAGGTGCTCACGGGGCTCGCCGCCGCCGAGCGCCTCTTCTCTCTCGCGGATGAGCCCGCGCCACCGGACGTGGGCGCCGAGGCCGCGCCGCTCTCCCGCGCGCTCGAGCTTGAGGGCGTGCGGGCCACCTACGCGGATGGACGCGAGGCGCTGCGAGGTGTGGACCTGACGGTGCCCGCGGGCGCGCGCGTGGCGCTGGTGGGTGCCTCGGGGGCGGGCAAGACGACGCTGTTCTCCGTGCTGCTGGGCTTCCTCTCGCCGAGCGGCGGCGCGGTGCGCTGGGATGGACAGTCCTTGGCGGAGCTGAAGCCCTCCAGCGTGCGCGCGCAGCTCGCGTGGGTGCCGCAGGAGCCCGTGCTCTTCTCCGGCACCGTGCGCCACAACCTGCGGCTGGGCCGCCCCGAGGCCACGGACGAGGCGCTGTGGGAGGCCCTGCGGTTGGCGCACGCGGAGGACTTCGTGCGCCAGCTCCCCGGCGGACTGGACGAGCCCGTAGGTGAGCGCGGCGGACGGCTGTCCGGTGGACAGCGACAGCGGTTGGCCCTGGCGCGCGCCTTCCTCTGCCGGCCCTCGGTGCTGCTGTTGGATGAGCCCACCAGCGCGCTGGATGCGGCGAGCGAGGCCGCCGTGAGCGAGGGGCTCGCCGCGCTCATGAAGGGCCGCACCGTGCTCGTCATCGCGCACCGGCTGTCCACCGTGCGCGACGCGGACCTCATCGCGGTGATGGAGGCGGGTCGCATCGTCGAGGCGGGCACGCACGAGGAGCTGCTCGCCCGTCGAGGCCGCTACGCGCGGTTGCTCGGCGAAGGCGCCGTCGCCGCCTGAGCCTCCTCGCGGCGCCCGTGCTTGCGCGTGCATCCGTGCTCTGCCACCGTGACGGGCCCACGCTCATGCCGTCGCCTCGGGAGCCCCTGTCCCTCAACGCGCTGCTGCTGGTGCCCGCCCTCGCGCTCGCGGGCCTGGCGTGTGTGGCCGTGGCCGCGCAGCACTTCGCCCTCGCTACCGCCACCACCCTCACGCTCGCGCTCGTCCCGCTCGTGTTCCGGCTGTGGACGCGCACCTGGTATCGCGGCCTCGTCCTGCGCGGCCTGGGCCTCTTCGTCGCCGGGATGAACGCGCCCATCCTCGTGGGCGGCGTCATCGCCTACGGCCGCCTGGGGTGCGAAGGCCCCGAGTGCGGACGCATCCTCCTCGTGGGCATCCTCCTCGCCCCCGTCGTCGGCACCCTCTGCTCCGTCGTGTATTGGCTGGTGGGTCGTCCCCCAGTCTGAATTCACAGCTTTAGCAGGAGAGACTACTATTGCCGGAAATGCTTGTTCCGGCCCGTCCTCGCCTCACCCCAGGTCTGCTCGGCGCGGCGACCCTGCCCGCCATCGTGGCCTTGTCCTGCCTCGTCCTTCCGCAGCTCCTGGGCGATGCCGGGGGGCTGTCGGGCGTCGTGAGGGCGGCAGGTCCTTTCGCGGCGCTGGTGGCGCTGACGCTGCTGGTGACGGTGCCGCTGCTGACGTTGATGCTCGCCTATACGGGCCTGGGGCGCCCGGTGCCGCTGGCGGTGATGGTGGGCGTGGCCACGCTGCCGTGGATGCTGGGGCTGCTGGGGACAGAAGTGCAGTTGGAGGCGGCCTGGGGGGAGCCGCCGTCGATGGAGCTGATGGACGCGGGTGGGCTGTTGCCTTCGGGCACCGCGGCGGCCATGGCACCTCGACTGTTGGGGGCGTGGACCAGCGCGATGTTGCTGGGCGCGCTCGCGGTGGGACTCGCGCTGGCGCGGCTGGCTCCCGCGTGCGCGAGAGAGCATGGCGCGCGGCCGGGGACACGAGGCGTGCTGTTACTGGGCAGCGCGCTGTCCGCCGTGCTCGCGTGCGTGGCGCTGGTGGGCGCGATGGAGGCGCACCACCTGTTCGCCCTGCTCAACCGGCTCGGGCACGGGCCGAGCCTGGAGCTGCCCGAGCGCCTGGACGACGTGGCCTCGCTGCATGCCGCGCGCTGGACGTGCATCGCGCTGTTGGCGGTGCTCGCGTTCGCGATGGGGGCGCGGCGCGCGAGGGAACGTCGACCGCACGCGCTGGAGTGGATGGGCGGTTTGGTCCTCACCGGGGCGCTGGCGGGCCTGCTCGTCCTGGACGCGCATCCGCCGAGCGCGACAGGCCATGGCGAGCGCCCATCACCGCTGGCGCCCGCGCAGCACGCCTCCGGGTGGGGCGTGGACATGCGGCGGCTCTTGGGACAGCGGAGCCTGGCGCCCCGCCCCGCGCCGCGGCAGGTCCATCAGAGAAGCCAGAAGAGCAGGACCACGGTCAACGCGGTGGCCACGCCAAAGACGGCGAGCATCACCAGCCCTTCCGAGTGGCGCACCACCGGCGGCAGCACCTCGTTGGGCAACGACTGACCGAAGCGCAGCGGCTCCGCGGGGCGCTCGGCCTCGACCACGGGCGGCTCGGGCGCCACCGCGACGGGCTTCGCGCGCGTGGCGTCGATGCGCGCCAGCTCCAGGCCCTCGCGAGCGAGCGCCAGCACGCGCTGGATGTGGAGGATGTAACGGTCCTGTCCTTCGTATGAGGACAGCGCGCTCGCGACCTCCAGCACGCGCCCGGGCACCAGCTCCACGTCCGTCTGGACCACCGAGGACGCGGGGCCTCCTGGAGCACCCTCGCCCCGCTCGACGCGGCCGGTGCGCACGCCTTCGCCGCTGGCCCACACGCAGTGGTCCTCCAGCAGCGTGAGTTCCTGGCGCTGCACGCGCCCGTCGCGATCCACGAGGGACAGCAGCTCCGCGCCCGCCGCGCCCAGGTGCCAGACGGTGCGCAGCCCGTTCTCGCCGGGCGGTCCCTCCACCGCGCGAACTCCGTACAGGGCCTGCATCGCGCGCTTCCGAGTCTCTTGCGAGGGGTCTGACATGAAGGGCGCCAGACTAGGAGCGCGCGCGTGGAAACGGAAGACAACCGGACGCTCGTCCGCCCGACCGCGGACGCCACGCCCGACGCTGCACAGCTTGAAGTGTCTTGGCCCCGACTGGAGGTCTTCCATGGCCATCGAGATTCCCGATTCGCCGCTCGACACACCGTTCAGCGTCCCGCCCTGGCCTCGCACCGAGGTCACGGACGAGCCTCCTCGCCTGCCGGGCTTCGACCCGCGCTACCCGGACGTGAGCTGGGATGGCGAGGCCCAACATGGGGGTGGCCACGTGCCCGAAGACTTCGCCTGGACCGGCAATCCGAAGGAACACCAGGATGAGTTGATGGGCGAGTGGCCCGCCCATTGATACGGTCCGCGCGCCCATGAGCCGCAGCCGCGACCGAGGAACCGAGTTCACCCGTCAGTTCGAGGGACCGCAGACGCTGGATGGATTGCTGGACCTCGCAGGCAGCCCCTGCGACACCACCGAGGTGCTCACGCGCATGCGCGAGGCGCACGCGAAGGGACGGACGCACAGCGACGTCATCCCCACGCTCTTCCCCGAGGAGCCGCGCTTCCCCTCTCCCGAGCTGGCGCGGCGCCTGTACCAGAACCTGCTGGGCCTCTGGGACCTGGTGGAAGAAGGCGCCGCCATCCGACTGGAGGACGAGGGGCCGCGTGCCCCCCGGCCGAAGAAGGAACGGCGCGCGGCGCCCGCGCCCTTCCATCCGGGCGAGCCCTCCAGCGAATTCGTGGAGGCCGCCTGGCGTTATCTGGAAGACGACGAGAAGGCGCGCACACGGCTCTTGCACGCGTTCGAGAACCGGCAGGATGGCTTGCTGGGCGCGCTTGACGCCGCGGGGCTCACGGACGAAGGATACGGCGTCGCCCGCCACCTGCTCTTCGAGCTGCACGCCATGCTGGAGCTGGGCTGCCCGCCGGGGCCTGGGTTCGTGGATCCGGCGGCGCTGGAGAAGGATTCGGACGCTCCGCCCGTGCCCGTCAGCCTCCAGGCATACGCGGACGAAGCGCTGTTCGAGGCGGAGCAAGACGAGGAGCAGCCCCTGTCCCCCGAGGAACTGGAGCGGTTGCGTCCCCTCGTCCGGCGAGGACTGGCGGCGCTGTGGCAAGCCCGCAAGGGGAGATGAAGGATGGCGAAGGACGACAACGACGGTGGTGGCTTCAGCGGCAAGCGCAACAAGAGCTGGCGCGAGCTGGATGCCCAACGCGGCAAGAGCCGCTACCACTCCCGCCAGGACGACCCGGCGCAGCAGAAGATTGAGCGCAGCGCCAGCTACCAGAAATACAAGACGGCGGCGGACGCGCTCTTCACGGGCGGCGAGTTGCCCGAGGGGCTCGCCAAGACGTTCGACCCCGACGGCAAGCGCAAGGCCCAGAAGCAGGCGATGATGAAGGTCCAGGAGTCCGAGACGCGCGCCGCGTGGGTGGCGGCCGTGGTGGACTACCTGGAGAAGTATCCGGACCTGCCCGACGACGCGTACTTCCTCGACAGCCTCCTGGACCACCCGCGCGAGCGCATCGTGGACAAGGCGCTGGCGAAGCTGGAGGCGCTCCAGGAAGAGGGCAAGCTCAAGGCGAAGGTGCCGCAGAGCCTGGAGCAGCGCTTGAAGTCCGTGGAGCTGACGGGCTCCGACCCGGACACCCAGGGCCGAGCCAAGGCGCTGCGCGAGAAGCTGCGCACCTGACGCCGCGCGCGGCCCGCCTGGGGCCCGCTCGCTCGGAGGTTGTCCCCTCGGCACCGCTGCTCCACCTTCCTTCGCGGGGTGAACACGCCAAGGGGGCAGGCATGAGGGCGGGCATCGGACTGGGGCTGTGTGTCGCGCTGCTGGCGGGCGAGGCGCTGGGCGCGTCGCCAGGCGCCTCGGCCCGGAACGCCGGCTACATCGACTGGAGAGGGCCCTACTTCCTCTTCGGCGCCGGAGTGGAGGGCTACACCGGAAAGCTGGCCCCCAACCTCAACCCCGGGCTCACCTACGGCGTGCTCGTGGGCTACCGCGCCACGAACCTGCTGGGCGTGGAGGTGGGCTACAGCGGCGGCATCAACGACGTGCAGGGCTCGCGCGGCAACGGCGGCCCGGACATCGTGCGCAACGGCGCGCAGGCCGCGTTCACCGTGGCCATCACCTCCACGCGGCTCCAGCCCTTCGGCTACGCGGGCATCGGCGTGGAGCGCTACTCCGTGCGCCACGGCTTCTCGTTCCAGTTCATCGACGACACGGGCGGCTACGCGCCCCTCGGTGCCGGCCTGCGCTACCAGCTCACTCCGTCACTCACCGCCGAGTTTCGCGGCGGCTTCAGCTTCCTGTTCGGCCAGGACTTCGCCTTGGTCCCTGGACAGGAGGCGCTGGACGGGCGCTACCACGCGCTGTTGCAACTGGGTGGCAGCTACTGACGCCCGCGCGCCTCACCAGATGTAGCGGAGGATGAGCTGCGCATAGGTGAGCGTGGGCTTGTCGGATTCCTGGTCGCGGCCCTCGGCCCCGAGGCCCTGAAGGGGCTCGGCGGACAGCGTGGCCACCGCGCCCAGGCCCACCTGGAGGCTGGGGCGCCCGGTGTAATAGAGCCCCAGGGCCATCGTGCTCAGGCCGAGCGTGCGGTCCTTGCGGACCAGTTCCTGCTGCGAGCCCGTGCGCAGGGCGTACTCGCCCATGAGGCCCACGGGGACGTGCACCACGGGCTGGAAGTCCACGGCGGCGGCGAGCGCCAGGTCCACGCGCACCGCGTGCGTCACCTGGTCGGAGCGAACGCCCAACGACACATCGAAGGGCTTCCGCTTCTGCCACGCGTACTCGGCGCTGGCGGAGGCCTGCAGCGAGAACCACGTGCCGAGCGCCTGCGCCACGAAGAAGCCACCGCCCGCCGTCTTCTCGGTCTTGGGCAACAACAAGAGCTGGCTCAGGTTGCCGTCGACCACCGAGCCCACGGTGGGCTGAGGCGAGTTCACGATGGCGTCCACCAAGGGCAGCATCTGGATGCCGCGCTCGTTGCTGAGACCGAAGTGGCCTCGGACAGAGAGCTGGGTGCCGGTCTCCTCGACGCGCAGCACGCGCCCCACCACGCCCAGCTCGCCGAGCAACTCGAACGATGCGCCGCTCGCGAGCAGCGACGCGGCATTCACGCCGCTGACCACATTGGCCCGAGCAAAGCCCGTCAGGCCCAGCCACGGCGTCACGCGCAGGCCCAGGTCGAGCGTCTGCTGGAAACCCGTCAGCGTGACGTCAAAGGCGCCGAGCTGTCCGGCGGGGAGCTGCGGCACCGAATAGCGCGCCACTCCCTCGCGGATGCCCACGTGCGTGGTGACGAAGGCGGTCTGCTGGAGGATGGGGAAGATGAAGGTCTGTCCGCCAAGGCGCCGCGTGGCGGCCTGTTCACATTCCTGCGACTGCCCTTCGGCTTCGGCGGCGGCGGGCGCGGTGGCCACTCCCGGAGCCGCGTTGAGCAGCCACAACAACCCCAATGTCGTCAGCGTCATGTCCGCGAACGTGGGGAAGCCACCCCGTTGCGACCATCACCCTTGGGACTCGGGGCCGCGTCCAACACTGCTCACCCCGGTGCTCGCGAACCCCGAGCGCGGCCTCGATTCAGCCGCGTCACGGCACCGCGCTCGGCGTTGCGTCTCGGCGTGGGTGCGGCAACGTCACCGCATCGCGACTACCGGGCGCGGCCTCGATACACCAGCACCACCGCTCGAAGTCCGCCGGCGCCGGGCTGGTGCACCACGCGCAGCTCTTCGTTCGCGCGCGTGTACAGGCCGGCTTCGTCTCCGCGCTTCCAACCCGCGGCGGGGAGCGCGCGCGCGTAGAACGCATCCACCTGCTCACCACTGAGCGCGACGTGGAACGCGAGGGTTCGCGAACCCTCCCCGCCCACTCGCAGCACCTCGCGAGCGTCGGGAGGAAGCGGCGCGAAGTCAGGGGAGGCGTCGGGCGCGCGGCGCAGCACGTGGTTCGCCTCGCCCAGGTACACGAGCGTGGTGCCATCGGGTTGCGCCTGGAGGATGGCCGTGTACGTGATGCCCCGAGGCATGTCCGCCGCGGTGAGCATGGCGGCATTGCGCGCGAGCTGCGGCTGCTCACGTCCAGAAGGAACGAAGAGCCCCGCTGCGAGGAACGCGTCCGCGAGCTTCTGCACCACCTCGGCGGGAGACTCCTTCACCCGCACCGCTCGCAGCGCCACCGGCAGGCCCGCGGCCTCGACGATTTCGCTCGACTCGACATGGGACAACACCCGGAACGAGGGCCAGGCGAAGCGCGGAGGCTCGCTGCCGCCGTCCTGCTGCGCACGGGCCACTTGCGACAGCAGTCCCACGAAGCACGCCAGGAGCCACGCCGCGAAGCGCGCGCTGTCGCGCCGAGCGCTCACCGCGGCACACCGCCCAGCCAACTGTTCTCCCGAGGTACGTCGTAGCGAGGACCGCCCGGCGGCACGTGGAAGGGCGTGACCTCCCAACGTGACTGGCCCCCCGCGTGCGTGGGGCCGATGTTCTCCTCGTAGCCGTCCTCCTCGCCGCGGTAGCTCATGAAGAACTGGTCCTCGTTGACGCCGGGCGCGCCCACGACCGCCGCCAGCGCGCTGCCCGCCCCACCGCCACCACCGTTGGCGCGGTACACGCGCTCCGTCCACTGGTAGTAGTCCGCGTTGGCGCAGCGGCTGGCACCGTTGATGTTGAGCGCGCAGGAGCGTCCCTCGGCCACGCCCGCCAAGCCCCAGTCATCCAGCAGGAGCGAGAAGCGTCCCGGGCACGCGCCACCCTTCGCGCGTCCCGCGGCGCACACGGTGAAGGCGTTGGCCGCCTTGCGCTGCGTCTCCTTGAACGGTGGCTCCAGGAACTTCCCGATGCGCGAGGCGCTCAGCCCCGAGGACGCCGTGCACGTCATGCCCGGCGACACCACGTTCATGGCCTGAGCGAGCGCCGAGCCTCCCCCTGCGTCATTGGGGGTGATGCCTCGCAGGCCGTTGGGCAGGCCCGCCTCGCACTTCACCTGGATGGGCGTGGCGCGGGCGATGGCTTGCTGGAGCGTGACGGCGCCGGCGCCCTTGCTCTCGCGTCCGTCGAAGTCCTGGTAGCGCCGCGAGGCCTCGGCTTCGGCGAGCGACACGGCGTTGTCGCGCTGCCACTCGTTGGACTCGGGCGAGTGCTGCACGTGGGCCGTGGCGTCCCACAGCGCGAAGTTGGCCGCCTCTTGGACCTTCAGCGTGATGGCGCCCACCTCCGCGAAGTAGATGCCGAACAGGAGGATGGTGACGAACACCATCAGCCCCAGCGACGTCTCCACCAGCGATTGCCCGCGTCGGGCCGCGTGCGTGCGCATGGCTCAGTACCTTCCGCCGCGCCGACTGCCGCCCCGGTAGCCCGCGGCGTCCAACTGACGCAGGGCCGCGGCGTGGTCGGTGAAGCCCGCGGTGGAGAGGCTCTCCGCGGGCTTGTCGTCGTCGGAGCCCTCGGCGCTCACCAGCGTGGCGCGCCAGAAGGGGTTGAGGAAGTTGGGCGGCTCGCGCCAACCGCCCCCCGCCGAAGCGGGCCGGGGCCGGTGGTAGTAGGCGATGCCCGCCGCGAGGGCCACCTGGTTGCGCGGCACCTCTTCGCGGCCCGTGGGCTGGATGCGGCCCAGTGGGCTCGCGTTGTCGAACTCGGTGTCGCTCTGCTCGGTGAAGTGGAAGCGGAAGTAGAGGTTCCAGGGGTCCGGGTGCTTGCGGCGCGAGTCGCTCGCGTAGTCGCGGAACAGGATGGAGTACAGCTTGGGCTGCCCGTACTGGTTGCCCCCGCCCGCTCCGAGCGCCGTGGTGTTGTAGCCCATGGCGAACGGCCAGATGCCCGGGCACACCACGCAGGTGCCCAGCGTGTGGCGGTCCCCCATCTCCTCCGCGTTCTCGGGCTGCTGGCCCGGAGGCGCGCGCGCGCCGTACACGTGCTGGTCCTCGCGCGTCTGGCGCTCGTCGGACATCACCCACGCGCCCGTCACCGGCACCACCGGCGGCTTGGGCGGGTTGATGCAACGCGTGGGGATCACCACGGTCGCGTGGTCATGGCCCCACGAGTTGCGTCCCGACACCGTGCCGTAGCGAGATGGATCCATGCCAGCCGGGCTGTTGTAGTGCCGGAAGGCCGCGGACGAAGCCGCGTTGCCCGAGCCGAACCCCGCCGAGCCGCCCGCGCGGTTGTGCACCCACGTCCACCCCAGGCTGCCCATGGTCGCGTGCAGCGAGGGCCGCGTGCTGCCACCGGCCGGACACACCGCGCCAGAAACAGCGCCACAGCCGCCACCGGGCGACGTGCCGGTCTTCTGGCCCTGCATGACCTCGGACTCCTCGGGCACGGGGCCGTCGCCGTTGACCTCCATCAGGCTCTTGGCGGCGCCCTCGGCCGGGGCCTGCAGCTCCGCGTTCGCCTCGCGGGCGATGCGCGCGGCCAGCTTCTGAGCTCCCAACTGCTCGGTGAGCAGCTTCGAGTAGAGCGTCAGCGAGGCGCTGTAGAGCGAGCCCGCTTGGCCTTGGAGCGCGCGCGTCTGGGCGGCGGCGGCCTTGTCCGCCGCGAACCACGCGGCCTCGAGCACGTCACCCGGGCACGCGACCTGGTGCGCCGCGTACACCTGGCCGCTCTTGCTGATCATGGCCTGCGTGCCGGCCATCGCCACCATGTGCGCGACCTGGGCGCGGTTCATCACCGCGATGGCGTTGAAGGTGCGCGCCACCGACACGGCCTCGCTGTACGCGGCCGCGTCCGCCGCCATCTGGATTTCGACGCGCTCCTTGGCGCGCATGCCGAAGCCCAGCGTCATCAGCACCATCAACGCCATGAGGAGCAGCGTCAGCGCGAAGAGCACCAGCGCTTGTCCCCGACGGAGCCTCAGAATCCGGTGACCGGGCATGCGCCCCCCCGCTGGAAGTAGTCCGCCATGGCGGGCGTCATCATCCGCATGGAGGCGTTGACCTGGATGGGGAAGACGAAATGGCCGCTGTCGCTCCAGGCCACCATCCGCTGTCCCAAGTCGCCGCCGGGCCAGTCATCCGGGCCGAGCGTGAGCGGCTCGTCGCCCCACCAGTCCGACTGCTTCTGCACGGGCATGAGGGGATTGGCCGCCGTGTAGCGCTTGAGGTGGAAGTGAGCCAGGAACATGCGGCTCATCACCCAGTTCGCGAACGGGATGCGCATGTAGTACCAGGCCACCATGCGGATCTCGAGCGTGCGCGCGCGCACCTCGGCTCGCGAATCCGTGGGCGCGTCGAACATCAGGTCCTCGCCCGAGTCGAGCCCTCGCACCCAGTCCGCGTCCGGCGACTCGCGGACGATTTCGATCATCGGCCCCTGGAAGTCCTCGCCGTAGGAGCTGCGCACGTCGTAGCGGTTGTCCCGTCGGCGCTCGAAGGCCTTGGCCAGCCGCGCGCCCGAGTCCGTGCGCGCCACCGTGGGCAGCATCGTCACCATCGCCGCGTGCATCATGGGGCGGCAGTCCCCGTGGTTCAGGCTCCCCGCGCGCACGGCCCGGTAGGCCGCCACCTGCGCGAGGATGCGCCCCTGCAACATCATGAAGAGCTGCAGCGTGCCCAGCAGGAGGAACACGACCAGCGGCAGGCTCAGGGCTGCTTCCACGGCCGCCTGGCCGGATTGCTTCGCGGTCTGTGCAGCCTGACCAGCCATAGGATTGGGGAGAGCATCCAGGAGCGGGGGGAGACGGACACTCCAGCTCGCAGATTCTCGACAATCGAGGAATCAGTCAAATGGCCGGGGACGGAAAGTTTCAGCCTTCCGCCCCCGGTGGCCGCCGCTCAACGGTTCAGCGTGAAACCGGAGGCGGCGTCGAGCACGGGCTTCGCGCCCGCGAGCGCCTGGAGCAGCCGCTCGTAGTGCGCGCGCTCGGCGCCGAGCTGGGCCTCCACCGCCTCGGCGGCGAGCCCCTGGTGCGTGAGCGACAGGCGCAGCCGCTCCAGCGCGGCGTCCCGCTCCGCCTCGATGCCCTTGCGCGCCTGGGTGGCCAGCTTCGCCAGCGCGGCGGCGGCGGCCTCCTCGGCCACGGGCACCGCCGCGTCCACGAAGGCGCCAAAGCCCGGGAACGCGCGCAGCACTTCGTCACCCTTGAGCGCGCGGCCTTCAATCTCCAGCGCGTGGAGGACCGAGGCATCGGCCTTGGGGCCGCCCGCGGACTCCACCACCGCGAGGTGCAGCAGCGAGCGCTCCAGGAAGCGCGCCAGCTGACGGCTGGGCACGCGCGCGCCCGGTGAGGTGTCCTCGGGCTCGGGGAGCTGCACGTGGAAGAGGAACTCCAGGCCGCGGGCCTTCTGGGGGCCGCGCTTCTCGATGGCTCGGAAGGCGCTGCGGCCATACGGGCCATCGCGCAGGAAGCCGAAGAGGGCCTCCACCAGCGGGTGGCCTGTGGCGAAGTACTCCAGCTCCTCGGCCTCCACGGCGGTGTCGCGCCAGAAGGTCCCCAGCACCGTGCGGTCCTCCAGCACGTCGATGCCCGGCAGCCCGTCCACCTTGAGCGCGTGGCCGAAGTGGAAGGCCACCTGGAACGCATCCACCTGCTCGTCCGTGTCCACGCCGATGCCCACGCGGCGCGCCAGCTCGGTGACGGTCTCCTCCAGGCGCTCGTCCAGGTCCCGTGCCACGCCCCACAGGCCGTCTTCCAGGGGCTGGGCCTCGGCGTCCTCGTCGGGCTCCTCGCCCATGCGAGCCAGGGCGCGCTTCACCAGCCGCTCCACCGCCGGCTTGTCGAAGCTGCGCAGGTCCAGCAGCGGATCATACGCGCGCTTCACCTGCGCCCGCGCCGCCTCCACGCGCGTCTTCAGCTCCTGCGCGTACGCCATGCGCTCCTCGCGCGGCACGAGCGCGAGCTCCGCCAGCCGGTCCTCCACCTCCTCCAGCACCGCGTCCAGGCCGCCCACCGTCTCGCCGAAGACGCCCACCGCGTCCGACAGCAGCATCAGCACGTCCGCCGCCAGCGTGCCCGCCGGGTCGAACACGTGGATCTCCACCGGGTGCGACTGGCCAATGCGGTCCAACCGACCGATGCGCTGCTCCACCGTGGCCGGGCTCCAGGGCAGGTCGTAGTGCACCAGGTGGTGCGCGAACTGGAAGTTGCGGCCCTCGCCGCCCACCTCCGTGCACACGAGCACCTTCGGGCCCTCCGGATCGCGGAAGCGCGCCACCTGCCGGTCCCGCTCCACCAGCGGCAGGTCGCCGTGGTAGCCGAGCGACTCCACGCCCTCGCGCCCCAGCTCCGCCTGGAGCATGTCCAGCGTGTCGCGGCTCTCGGTGAACACGAGCACCTTCGCGCGCGGCTCGCCCTTCCAGATGACGCCCTGGAGCACGCGCAGGAACGCGGAGAACTTCGCGTCGCGCGCGGGCAGCTTCAGGCCCGAGTCCTTGAGCGCCGGGTTGGAGCGCACCGCGCCCGCGAAGGACGCGGCGCTCGACTCCAGTCGGCGCAGCACGTTGCCCAGCGGCGCGCCCCGCAGCGATGACTTCGCCAGCGCCGCCAGCGCCGCGTCGCGCGTCTTCAGCTCCTCGGGGCTCAACGTCACCGGATGGCGGTGCAGGCGCCGCGTGGAGAAGCCGCCCACCACCGCGCGCCGGTTGCGCACCAATCGGTCGGACAAGCTGTACGTCTCCGCCAGGTGCGCCAGCAGCGCCTCGCGGTCCTTGAGTGACGTGAGGCGGCTGTCCTCGGGGAAGCGCCTGGCCAGCGCGCGCACCGCCTCGGAGGCCTTGCCGCCTTCCAGCAGCGAGCGCACCGCGGCGGACAGCTCCTCCTGCCGCTGGAGCCGCGCCTCGAAGCCCTCCACGGTGGGCGCCGTGGCCGCGTCGATGAGCGTGAGCAGGCCGTGGTACTCGGCCGGGTCCAACTGCATGGGCGTGGCGGTCAGCAGCAACAGGCCCCACGAGTTGGCGGCGAGTCCGCGCGCCGCGGCGAAGGCCTTCTCGCCCTTGAGGTGGTGCGCCTCGTCGATGATGACCAGGTCCCAGAACGCGTCCTCGCCAGCCACCTCGCGGCGGTGCTCCTCCGAGCGCGCGAGCAGCTCCAGGCTCGTCACCACCAGCGGGAAGCGCGCCCACGGCGACACGCCGGGCGCCTCCTTGAGGGACTGCGCGTGGCGATCCGAGTCCATCAGCGTGAAGAGCTGGTTGAACTTGTGGAACAGCTCCACCAGCCACTGCACGGTGAGGTGGCTGGGCGCCACCACGAGCACGCGACGCGCCAGCCCCACCAGCCGCAGCGCGCTGAACACCATGCCTGCTTCAATCGTCTTGCCCAGGCCCACTTCGTCCGCGAGCACGAAGCGCGGACGCCGCGCGGACAGCACGCGCTGCACCACACCCACCTGATGCGGCTTCACCATCACGCGGCTCGCGAGCAGCGCGCCCAGCGCGTCACCGCGACGCTCGTCGTCCAGAATCAACGCCTGCTTGCGCAGGGTGAAGGCACGCGCCTCGCCCACGCGCCCCTCGCGCAGCGTGGACACCAGGTCCGAGCGCGGCGGCAGCGCGCGCACCTCGGACTCGGGCAGCTCGTCCTCTTCTCCCGTGTCCGCGAAGCGCACCACGTAGCGGCGCAGGCCGCGCGCGCCGGGCTCCTCGCCCAGGATGACGGCCTTGCGTCCCTTGGGGGTCTGCACCGGCTCGCCCCGGGCCAGCGCGGTGGGCACCAGCGCCCCGCCCTTGGCGGACACCAGCACGGGCGCGTCCTCGCGCCCCGGGAAGGCAACGAGGGCCCGAGCCCCCTCCTCCTGAAGCGACAGCAAATGCCCCACGCCCCATTCGGGCTGGGGCAGGTAGCGGACCTTCAAACCTTCAACGAGGGACATGGCGCTCCATAACTCCGGCCCGCGGCGAAGGCCATCACGTTGCCATCCCCCCTGCACCTCCCCGCGCCCCGGTCAACTCCCCCGGTTGCCGCCGCCCCCCCTCGCAGTGTCCACGGCCAGACGCCCGGTCCGGTCCGCGCCTGCGCGGCTCGGTCCGCGCGCCACGGCCACCTCGGCCACGCCCTCGGGGCGAGCGCGCTGTCCATGGGTCAACGAGGCCCCGTCCGTGGGTCCCATGTTGGGGCAGGGCCCGCATCGGTGATGTTGAGGGCTGTACTGCACGCAAGCACTCGGTGCCGTTCGGGGGGAGTGCAACATGCTGCGCCGTTGGACCTTCGCTCAGCGAGTGGGGGCAGGTCTGTCCGCCTGCCTCCTGACCGGCCTCGTCCTCCTCGGCACCCTGTTGTCCACCGCGCGCACGCTCGCGTCCGATGAGGACTCGGGCACGCACCAGGCCTCCGACTTCCTCGTGGAGGTGGAGCGGCTGCGGCGCGCCTTCGCGGAGATGGTGGCCACGGGGCGGGGCTACATGTTGTCCGGCGCGCCCGCGGACTTGAGGGCGCGGGAAGTCGCGCGCGAGCGCTTCCGGGCCTCGCTGCAGCGGCTGGAGACGCACCCGGCCGGCCAGAACTTCCGGCCCGAGGTGGCCGCCCTGCGCAAGGCCGAGGAGCTGGCCGAGGTGCACGTGGCGGACGCGGCGGCGCGCAACCTCCTGGACCCGCTGGAGCACCGCGTGCGCGCGGAGGAGACGCCCGCGCGCCAGGAGGTGGAGCAGCGCATGGAGGCGCTGGCGGACACCGCCGAGAGCGCGCTGGTGGCCCGGCTGTTCGCGCAGCACGAGGCGGCTCGGGGCTGGCTGCACCACGCGCTGATAGCGGGCGTGCTGGGGCTGGCGGGCGTGGGCGCGCTGGGGCTCGTCCTGCGGCGCTCACTGGAGCCGCTGCACAACGAGCATGTGCAGAGCGAGCGGCGGCTGCACCTCTTCATGGACGGCGTGTCGGACTACGCGCTGTGCTTCCTGGAGCCGGACGGCGCGGTGTCCGGATGGAGCACCGGCGCCGAGCGCCTCACCGGGTGGACGTCCGAGGACATCGTCGGGCTGGGCGTGGAGGTGCTCCACCCCGAGGAGGCGCTGGCCACCGGGCTGCCCCGCAGCTACCGCGAGCGCGCCGCGCGCGAGGGTCGCCTCCAGTCCGAGGGCTGGCGACTGCGGCGCGACGGCTCGCGCTTCTGGGCCGAGACGCTGCTCACCGCGCTGCACGACGAGCGCGGCCGGCTGCAGGGCTTCGCCGAGGTGACGCGCGACATCACCGAGCGCCGCCGCGTGGAGCGCATGCAGGCCTTGCTCGTGGAGGCAGGCCGCGTGCTGCCCCCGCTCGCCAGCGCCCCCGAGCTGGGCGCGGCGCTCACCCGCCTGTGCGTCCCGGAGATGGCCGAGGCGTGCGTCCTGTACTCGGAGGACGATGACGGCGTGGTGCGCCCGGTGGCCGTGACGTGCGCGGACCAGGGCACGCGCGAGCGGCTGTGGGAGCCGCTCCTGGGCAGCCCCGAGGCCGACGAGACCGGCCCTGGGCGCGTGGTGCACACCGGCCGCGCCGAGCGCTTCCTGGAGGTGGACCCCGAGCGGCTGCCGCCCGCCGTGCGAGACAGCGCCCAGGGTGAGCTGTGGCGGGCCCTGGGCGTGCGCTCCGCCCTCACCGTGCCGCTGGCGGTGGGCCCGCGCATCGTGGGCGCGCTGAGCCTCTTGTCCACCCGCCCCCACCGCCGCTACGGCGCCGCGGACCAGGCGCTGCTGGAGGAGCTGGCCGCGCGCGCCGCGCTCGCCATGGACAACGCCCGGCTGCTGGCCGAAGCCCAGGGCGCGCTGGAGCTCATCGGCGTGGCGGCGCACGACCTGGGCAACCCGCTCAGCTCCCTGCAGCTCCGCCTGCGGCGCCTGCGCATGCTGACCGCGAGCACCCCGGACGCGCGCCTGCGCGACGGGCTCACCCTCGCCGAGGGCGAGACGCTCCGCCTGGGCCGGCTGGTGCACAACCTGCTGGACCTGTCGCGCCTGTCCGCGGGCCGGCTGGTGCTGGACACCGAGGAGCTGGACCTGGCCGAGCTGGCGCGCGAGGTGGTGGACCGCCACGCGGACCAGGCCGCCGCCGCTGGGTGCGCCCTGAGCGTGCGCGCCGACGATGGCGCCACCGGCCCCTGGGACCGCCAGCGCCTGGACCGCGTCCTCACCAACCTCGTCAGCAACGCCCTCAAGTTCGGCCCGGGTCAGCCCGTGGAGGTGCACGTCGAGGTGGACGCCCGCCACGCCCGCCTCGTCGTGCGCGACCGCGGCGTGGGCATCCCCAGCGAGGCCCAGGAGCGCCTCTTCTCCCGCTTCGAGCGGGGCCTCGCCGGCGGCCACCAGCCCGGCTTCGGCCTGGGCCTCTACATCGTCCGCCAGCTCGTCGAGGCCCACGGCGGCACCATCCGGGTCCACAGCCGAGTCGGGGAAGGCTCGGAATTCACGGTGGAGCTTCCCCGCCTCCCCGCCGCGTCCATCCCCCTCGCGGCCGAGGCCCGTGCCTAGCGCCCTGGGGTGACTCCACCCCAGGCATGTCTTTCTATCTCTTTGATAACACTCAGAGTTCAGTTCCCAGCGGAATTGTTTCTTAAAAGTTGAACCTGTCTGTTCAATACGGATATTCTTCGTACGGCTAAAAAGTCCTGCTCTCCGGAAAGTCGGAAACAGGACGGACGCCGCCCTCCTCGCCCCCCAGCGAACGAGGCCTTCGGCTCCACCGGCCAGGACGTCCCCCAGGCGTCCGCTTTCACACGTACGAAGGAGTTCCCCCATGGGTGGCATTGGAGCAGCTCGGACGCCTTGGACGCGTCTAGCGCGCGTTGCATCCCCCTCAGGAGTCCCCGGTCGTGCCTCGCTGCTGGCGATGTTGGCGGGCTTGATGGTGGCGTGTGGCGGGCAGGAGGCGGACGGCGAGCCGGCATCGTTGGAGTCCCAGGGACAGGCGCTGGCGGCGGAGGACGCGGACCTCGCGCGCCGGCCGACCCAGGCGCCCGCGGTGCCACTGGCCCTGGAAGTGAACAATGGCCAGGGCGTGCCCCTGAAGGTGCGCGCCGGCCAGGCCTTCTACGTGAACCAGCTGGACATCCGCGCGTCCATCAACGCCTTCAAGGACGAGGGCGTGAACGGGCTGCGCCGCGACGGTGACTTCACCGGCGTGGGCTGGATGGGCGTGCAGCAGGCGGACCAGGAGTTCGTGCTCCTGTCCAACGCGGACGGCACCTATACCCGCCGGCGCTTCTTCCGCGGCGCGGCGTGGATGGACCTGCCCAGCTTCTTCATCGTGGAGCCGGTGGACGCGCGCGGCTTCCTCACCGGCCTGCCCATCGTGCTCAACGCCGGCACCGAGCACGAGCGCCGCACCAACCAGGACGACTTCTTCATCCGCCGCTTCCGCGCCATCCAGTGGACGCGCGACTGCGTCAGCACCGAGAGCTGCGCGGGCGCCAAGGTCTTCGAGGAAGAGGCCCTGGTGGAGCTCAGAAACGCCTACGAGCACTCCAAGGCCCAGACGCTCACCTTCCGCGCGGACACCCGCGGCGTGCGCCTGCGCTGGAGCCTGCGCCCCGCCGCGCCCTGGCTCATCCCCGTGGAGCAGGTGAAGAACCCCGAGTTCGCCTACGGCTTCGGCATCGACATCCAGCCCCTTACGCCGCCGGGCGCCAACGGAACCTACGCCCCTGGGTCGGACATCACCTTCCAGCTCACACTTCGTGACGGCGCCGGCAAGCGACTTCACCCCAAGGGCAGCCTGCCCACCTACAATGAGACCGTTCCGCCCGGCGCCCCCGGCAACGCGGCGGGAATTCAGTATTATTCAGCTTTCTTCGACCCGACGACGACGTATTACCGGCGGAAGCACCGGGAGCGGATGATGATGACGCAGCTCATCGGGCCGGCGCAGGACATCCAGCCCATCCGCACCATCATCGACCTGGAGGCCTTCCTGGATGACTCGGCGGACGTGCAGACGGTGGCGACCCCCGAGCGCGATGGCGTCTATGGCCAGTTCATGACGTTCCCGCCGGCCAACAAGCTCTTCGGCGGCGCCTTCTTCCCCAACGAGGGCCGCTGGGACGCGCCCGTGAGCGACACGTGGACGTACCACATCCCGGCGGACGCGCGCCCCGGCACCTATCTGGTGTCCGCCAAGGCTCGCCGCGTGTACCTGGGTGAGGACCGGCCGGCGTCGCGCACCATCGAGATCCAGGTGGGCAGCCCGGTGCACACCGAGGCCAAGCTGACCACCGGCCCGTGCAACAGCTGCCACAGCCAGGGCGGCCAGCTGGCCGAGGTGCTGCACGGCAACGACAACCGCGCCGCGTGCGCGGCGTGCCACGCGCCGCTGGGCTTCGAGCTGGAAGGCCCCATCGTCGTGCGCACGCACTTCATCCACTCGCGCTCGAACCGGTTCGACGCGCCGCTGGAGAAGTGCTCTTCCTGCCACCTGACCCAGGACAGCACGCAGCGGACCAGCAAGGCCGCGTGTCTGTCGTGCCACAAGAGCTACCCGGACAGCCACGTGGCGAAGTTCGGCCCCATCGAAAGCATGTACGTCGGCGGGGGCCGCGAATCCTTCCAGCAGTGCACCGGCGCCTGCCACAAGACACACCCGGGCAGCGGCTTCTAGGCCGCCGCCCTTCTCGAGGAGGTTCTCCATGGCACAAGTGAAGATGCAGACGGCTCGCACCACACTCGCCGAGCCGGCCGCTGCCGCGGAGGACCTCCTACGACAACTCAACGGGCCACCGCCCAAGCTGGTGACGCTGTTCGCGGCGCGCAACCGCAATCAGCTGGAACTCAACCGCGCGGTGCGCGCGCGGCTGCCCAAGGAGACCCGCCTGGTGGGCGCCACCACCGGCGGAGAGCTGGACAACGACGGCATCCACGAGGACACCGTGGTGCTGGGCGCCATGTCCGGCGACTTCGAGGTGGGCCTGGGGCTGGGCAGCGGGCTCACCGTGGACGCGTTCGGCGCGGGCGCCGCGGCCATCAAGCGCGCGTGCGAGGAACTGGGCGTCCGGCAGCAGGACCTGAATCCGCGCCACTACGTCGGGCTCGTGATTGACGACGGCTTCCGCTACAAGAAAGAGGAGCTGCTGCTGGGCATCCTCGACAAGAGCCAGACGCTGGTGCTCGTGGGCGGCGGTGCCAGCGACTACAGCCGGGACCCCGCGCGCCAGTCCGCGCTGGTGCACGTGGACGGCGAGGTGGCCGGCGACGGCGTGCTGGTGGCCCTGTTCAAGACGAACGCGCCGTGGGGCGCGCTGCGCTCGCACTGGTACGTGCCCACCGGCGAGAAGCTCACCATCACCCGCGTGGACGAGACGCACACGCGCGCGCTGGAGATCGACGGCAAGCCCGCGGCGGCGCGCTACGCGGAGCTGTTGGACGTGCGCCCGGAGGACCTGGAGTTCGGCAGTCCGCGTGGCTTCGCGGTGCGGCCCACCGCGCTCAAGGTGGGCCGGGAGTACTTCATCCGCGCCGCGTGGCGGCCGCTGGAGGACGGCTCCATCCTGTTCGCCAACCTGCTCGAGGAAGGCAGCGAGCTGGAGCTGATGAAGATTGGCGACATGGCGGGCATGACGCGCGCCTTCTTCACCGAGGAGCTGCCGCGCCGGGTGCCCAACCCCCAGGCCACGCTCCTGTTCCACTGCAGCGGACGCATGTGGTACGCGGGCGCCACCGGCTCGGTGCCCCAGCTGTCAGAGGCGATGAAGGTCGCTCCCACGGCCGCTGGGATGAATGTGCACTTCGAGATCTACTCGGGGTTCCACATCAACACCACGCTGACCGTGCTGGCTTTCGGGGCGAACTGATTCATGGCCACCCAATCGTCTGTCGCGGAGCCCGTCGCGGGCCCTCCCTCCACCGTTCTGCTCGTCGGTAGCGAGCGGGAGTACGCCCTGGCCCGCACGGCCCTGGGGCGCGCGGGCGTCGCCGTGGCGCTGGAGGTCGTCAGCACGCAGCCGGCGCTGGAGGCCGCGCTCGTCCGCCCGTGGGTGCTGGTGCTGTGCGGCGCCGAGGCCCAGGGCCTGGACTGGGCCAAGGCCCACGCCACCTGGACGGCGCGGGGCCTGGAGCTGCCCTTCGTGGTGCTGTCCGGTGAGTGGAGCGAGTCCACCCTGTCCGCGGCCATGCGCGCCGGCGCGCGGGACTACGTCACCGAGGACCGCTACGGCCACCTGCCCTTCGTGGTGGAGCGCGAGCTGCGCCTGGCCACCGAGGAGCGCCAGCACCTGGACACGGCCAGCGAGCTGAAGCGCACCAACTGGATTCTGGGCAACATCATCGACTCGCTGCCCTTCGTCCTCTTCGTGAAGGACGCGCAGACGCGCCGGCTGGTGGTGGCCAACCAGACGTTCGCGGACGCGTTCAAGGTCACCAAGGAGTGGCTGCTCGGGAAGCTGGACCACGACTACTTCCCGCAGGAGCAGGCGGACTCCTTCGTCGCCATCGACACGGAGATCCTCGAGACGAAGAAGATGAAGACGTTCGAGGAGGTGGCCCGCGCCGGTGGCGTGGACCGCATCTTCGCCACGCGCAAGATTCCGCTGCTGGATGACACCGGCACCGCGCGCTACGTGCTCGGCGTCACCGAGGACATCACCGAGCGCAAGCAGAACGAGGAGATGCTGCGCGCGTCCACCTCGGAGCTGGCCGCGGCCAACCGGCAGCTCGCCGCCAGCCTGGAGGAAATCAAGCGCACGCGCGCCGTCTCCGCCCGCTCGCTGGCCAGCTACCAGCAGCGCGCGCTCCAGATGGAGATCATCCGCCAGCAGAACGAGGACCTGGACCGGCTGGCCCAGGAGCTGGCGGTGGCCAAGCGCAACGAGGAGGAGCGCGCCCGCGAGGCCGAGGCCGCCGCCCGCCTCAAGAGCGAGTTCCTGGCCAACTTCAGCCACGAGATTCGCACGCCGCTCAACGGCATCATCGGCTACTGCGACCTGCTCATGCGCGAGGAGGGCAACCGGCTCACGCCGCACGGCCGCCGCGACCTGGGCGTGGTGAAGACGAACGCGAAGACGCTGCTGGCGCTCATCAACGACATCCTCGACCTGTCCAAGATTGAAGCGGGCCGCGTGGAGGTCGTCACCGAGCAGGTGGACGCGCAGGAGCTGGCCGACGAGTGCATGGCCACGGTGAAGGAGTACCTCAAGGGCAAGGACGTGGCCCTCACCACGCACATCGACGACGTGGCGCGCATGGTGCGCACCGACGCGCTGAAGCTGCGGCAGATCATGCTCAACCTCTTGAGCAACGCCGCGAAGTTCACCGAGACGGGCGAGGTGGCGCTGTCCATGGCCTCCGCGGGCGGCGGTGAGCTGCTCATGAAGGTGGAGGACACGGGCGTGGGCATCCCGTCCGACCAGCTCCCCTTCATCTTCGAGAAGTTCCGTCAGGTGGACGGCTCCACCACGCGCAAGGTGGGCGGCACCGGGCTGGGGCTCGCCATCGTGCGCGAGCTGTCTCGCGTGCTGGGCGGCACCGTGGCGGTGACGAGCACCCTGGGGCGCGGCTCCACCTTCAGCGTGCGGCTGCCCAGCGTGCTCGCGGACTCGCCCAACCACCCGCGGCCCCACAGCGAGCGGCTGGTGCCGGTGGAAGAGGTCGCGGGCCAGCTCGCGCCCGTGGCGCAGCCGGGCAGCACCGTGCTGGTGGTGGATGATGATCCGCTCATCCAGCAGCTCGTCGTCGGCCAGCTGGAGCCCGCGGGCTTCAAGGTGGTGACGGCGGATGACGGCATCTCCGCGCTCAACCTGGCCCGCCAGGTGAAACCGCAGGCCATCCTCCTGGACATCCACCTGCCGCGGCTGGACGGGTGGTCGGTGCTCAGTCAGCTCAAGGGCGAGCCGACCCTGGCGGGCATCCCCGTCATCCTCGTGTCCGTGGAGGAGCAGCGCGCGCGCGGCTTCAGCCTGGGCGCGTGCGAGTACCTGGTGAAGCCCGTGGAGCCCGAGCGGCTGGTGGAGGTGGTGCAGCGCTGCCTGGCCTCCTCGGGCGTCACCTCGGGCTCGGGCACCGCCGAGGTGCTGGTGGTGGACGACGACGCGGCCACCCGCGAGCTGGTCAGCCGCAACCTGCGCCGCGCCGGCTTCTCCACCAACGAGGCCCGCAACGGCGAGGACGCGCTGCTCAAGGCGCGCGTGTCGCCGCCGTCGCTGGTGGTGTTGGACCTGATGATGCCCAACCTGGACGGCTTCGAGGTGCTGCGCCGGCTGCGCGCGGAGAAGCTGGCCGTGCCCGTGGTGGTGCTCACCGGCAAGACGCTGAGCCACGACGAGGAGACACTCCTGCGCGATGGCTTCGCGGGCTTCGTGCGCAAGGGCGGCCACGCGCTGGAGGACGTCATCGCGCAGGCCAAGGGGCTCTTGCTATCCCAGCGCGCCGCCAGCGCCGGACGGCTGCCGCGCGTGCTGTACGTGGAGGACAGCGCGCAGAACCGGGACATCGTCCGCCGCTACCTGGGCGGGCTGTTCGACCTCATCGAAGCGGAGGACGGCGAGCACGGCCTCGAGCGCGCCACCCGCGACAACCCAGACCTCATTCTGATGGACCTGTCCCTTCCCCGCCTGGATGGCTGGGAAGTCACCAGGCGGTTGCGAGCACTTCCCTCCGTGACGCAGGTCCCCGTGATTGCCGTCACGGCCCACGCCGGAAGGGAATACCAGGACAAGGCGCAGGCGGCCGGGTGCAATGCCTACCTGACCAAGCCCTTGGATCGTGAACAGTTGCTCGAGACCATCCGCAAGCATCTAGGGAGAAGCCATGGCTGAAGCAAAAACTCGCGTCCTCGTCGTGGACGACGACCCCGACCTGCTCGACCTCGTGCAGCGCTCGCTGAGCGCCTACGGATTCGAAGTGCAGACCCACACCTCCGCGCTGGGGGTGTCCAACATCGTGCGCGCGTCCGAGCCCGACTTCGTGCTCATCGACGTGAACTTCCCCGCGCTCAAGGGCGACAAGGTCGTTGGCCTCGCGCGTCAATACGCGCCGCCGGGAACGCGCTTCATCCTCTACTCGGCCTCGGATGAGTCCAAGCTGCGCTCACTGGCATTGGCCTCGGGCGCGGATGGCTACATCTCCAAGAGCGTCCAGGGCGCGGAGCTGGCCCAGAAGCTCCAGGCCATGCGCCTCAAGCCCCGCCCGCCCAATCCCAATCCCGCACCTGTCGAGGGGTGAGCATCTGCCCGCGCGAGGCAATTCCCCCACGCGCGGGCATTTGATGGTATGCAGCGAATCGATGTGACTCGCAGTAGTGATGTCATCACTGTTAGTCCCGTAGCTGCCTTCCCCGTTTGAGCAGTGCCGTACCACCTGGTGCCCGCGGCTCCCCAGTCCCGCGGGCACGTCCCCAAAGAAGTCCCTTCCGAAGTCCCTCACCCCCCGCTCGGAGGGCCTCATGCACTCGACCACTGATTACAGCCACGCGGAAAAACTACGCCTCGAGCTGGAGCAACCGCTGTTCAACCCGCTGTTGAAGAAGTGGGTGGGCCGAGGGGAGTTGGACTACGAGCTGTATTTGAAGACGCCGACGTTGCTGTCGCTCCAGTCCACGGAGACGGAGCTGGTGGCGCACGACGAGCTGATGTTCCAGATCGTCCATCAGTCGCAGGAGCTGTGGCTGAAGTTGGTGTCGCGCGAGATGGTCGAGGTGGTGGACGAGTTGGATCGCGACTCGCTTTGGGCCGTGTCGTCGCGGCTGGAGC
The DNA here is from genome assembly GCA_016458225.1 of Myxococcaceae bacterium JPH2. Classification (NCBI taxonomy): domain Bacteria; kingdom Pseudomonadati; phylum Myxococcota; class Myxococcia; order Myxococcales; family Myxococcaceae; species Myxococcaceae bacterium JPH2. The sequence continues at coordinate 99,921 of JAEMGR010000003.1, forward strand.
GCGTGGCGCGCATCCTCCGGTGCGTGTCGTCGGAGATGGCGGTGCTGGAGACGATGACTCCAGACACGTACCAAACCATCCGCCGCAGCCTGGGCAATGGCAGTGGTCAGGAGTCCCCCGGCTACAACACGCTGCGCACGGCGGCGAGCGGCATGGAGGACGCGCTGGACCGGCTGCTGGCGCGGCGGAGCACCACGCTGATGGCGGTGTACTCGGGCCACGGCACCACGGACCTCAAGCGCGTGTGTGAGCAATTGGTGGACGCGGACGAGGCCTTCCAGGGATGGCTGTACGCGCACTTCCAGCTCGTGCGCCGGACCATCGGCGTGGACCGGCAGGTGAAGGCGCTGGATGGGTTGCCCTCGCAGGTGCTGGCGGCGCGGATGAACCTGCCGCTGTTCCGCAAGCTGTGGGACGTGCGCGTGGAGATGACCACGGCGTGGAAGCGCGAGGGAGGCCATGCGCCCGGCGTCGAGCGGAGCGCCGGCGGCGGCTGCCCGGCCATGGCGGAGCTGCGCGCCGAGGCTGAGCGTGCCGCGGCGGGAGCAACGCCAGTGCTCGCCGACGCGCCCCAGACCGAGGCGGCGCATATGCCCAAGGCCGCGCACGCGAACGTCACGGCGCACGTGCCCAAGGCTGCGCACGCGGACGTCACGACCCACGTGCTGGTGGCTGCGCACGCGGCCGCGACAGCGCACATGCCCGTGGCGATGCAGGCGAGCCCGGCTCCGCAGATGCACGCGGACGCGGCGGCCCACATGCCTGCCTCCTTCTCGAACCTGCCGTACAGCCGCGAGGAGATCGCGCGGATGGCGGCGGCCGCGGGCTGCCCCATGCACGCGGAGCTGGCGAAGCGCGGCGAGGACAGCGCCAAGGCGGACGCCGCGAAGGCACCGCACGCCGAGGCACACGCGGACGCCTCGCACGGGCGCGACGAGGCGCCTCGCGCGACCGTGGCTCACGCTGGGCATCCGGAGCTGTCTCACCGTCGCGCCGAGGCTCCGCGCCCCGGAGCACCGCACATCACGCACGGGACTCACGCCGAGCCGCATCGTCGCGATGACACCCCGCGCCCCACGCTCGCGCACGGGGCGCACGCCGAACCCCACCGTCGTGACGAAGTCCTGCGCAGCAGTCTCGCGCACGTCGCGCACGCGGAGCCGCACCGCCGTGATGACACCCTGCGCGCCAGTCTGGTCCACGGCGCTCATGCGGATCTCCGCGTCGGCACGGTGCACGGGGCGCACTCGGATGCGGTCCATCACGGGGGACATGCCTCGCATGCCCACGCGGACTCCCTGCATCGACGCGAGGAGCTGGGGCGAAGCGCTGGAGGCCACCCCGTTTCGCCGCATCGCGCGGTGGACCCCATCACCGCGGGCGCGCACCACGCCTCGGACTCCTCCACCCGCGCGAGCGTGGGCACCCCGACCCCCGTGCCCTCCACGTACCTGAACCCGCCCAGAGGGCGGTCATGACCGCTGCGCCCACGTCGCTCTCGACGCTGCGCGCGCACTATCCCCTCCTCGCGTCCTGCACGTACCTCAACAGCAACTCCACCGGCGCCTTGCCGGTGGCGGTCGAGCGGGTGCTCCGCGAGTACTGGGACACGATGCGCGCCTGGCGCGACGACGCGTGGGAACGCTGGATGGACGGCATCTTCGGCTACGCGAACACGGTGGCGCGCCTCATCGGTGCGCCTCCGGGCTCGGTGGCCACGGACGTGAGCCTGAGCACGTTGCTCGGGCGGCTCGGCACTAGCTTCGACTGGAGCGGGCCGCGCCGCCGCGTCGTCGTGACCGACCTGGAGTTCCCCACCGTGCCCTTCCTGTGGAAGGGCTTCGAGCGCTACGGCGCCGAGCTGGTGGTGGTGCCCTCGCGCGACGGGCGCGTGGACGAGGAGCGCCTGTGCTCGGCCATCGATGAGCGGACGCTGCTCGTCTCCGTGTCGCATGGGAGCTTCTCCACCGGCGCCGTCCTGGATGCCGCGCGCGTGGCGAAGGCCGCCCATGCGATGGGGGCGCTCATCGCGCTCGATGCCTACCAGACCGTGGGCACCGTGCCGGTGGACGTGGGCGCGCTGGACGTGGACTTCCTCCTGGGCGGCGCGCACAAGTGGCTGAGCGGATCCGAGGTCGCGTACCTGTACACGCGCCCCTCCCTGCTCCCCACCCTGCGTCCGGCCGCCACGGGCTGGCTCGCGGGCGACGCGCCGTTCACGTTCCAGCCCTCCGGAGACTACGCGCCGGACGCGCGCCGGCTCATGGCGGGAACCCCCGCGCCGCTCCTCGCCCTGCTGTCTCGTCCGGGCCTGGACCTGCTGCTGAGCGTGGGCGTGGAGGCCATCCGGGCCCACTCGCTCGCGCTCACCTCGCGCATCATCGCGCGAGCCGACGCGGCGGGGCTGACCGTGGTGACGCCGCGCGAGCCACACCGGCGCGGCGGCGTGGTGTGTCTGCGATTCCCGGGCGACACGGACGTGGTGAAGCGACTGGCCGCGAAGTCTTTCATCTGCAGCCACCGCGGCTCACTGCGCATCGGGCCGCACTTCTACAACACCGCCGAGGAAGTGGAGGCCTTCATGGATGCGCTGACCGAGGAGCACCGGAGGGCAGCGGCATGAGCGCGCTCGCCATGGACGCCAGCTCGCCGCGCGCGCTGTTGCACCTGCTCTTCAACGGCGCGCGCGCCGTGGACGTGCTGGAGACCGCCCTGGCCCTGGGCCTGCTCGACGTGCTGGAGCCCGGCCCCGTGACGCTCGGCGCGCTGGCCGCGCAGCACAAGCTGGTGCCCGGCCGGCTCTACAAGTTCCTCGACTGTCTGGAGAGCCTGGGGCTCGTGAAGCGCGAGCAGGACTCGGACGCGCTGGAGTCCGCGCGCTACCGCGCCGTGCCGGGGCTGCGCGCCGCGGCCGAGGCCGTGCTGGGCCTGCACTCCCTGGAGCGCGACCGCGAGCAGTACGCCTGGCAGGAGCTGCGCGGCCGACTCCCCGAGGTGCTGCGCGGCGCCCACTCGATGTCCACCGCGTCCTTCGACTGGCCTCCGCGCACCGCGTCTCAAGTCGAGGGCTTCGAGTCCAGCATGGCCGCGGGCCTCGGCCCCATCCTGGAGACGTTCCGCACGCACGCGGCGAGCCTCTTCTCGGCGGGAGCGCGGCTGCTCGACGTGGGCGGCGGCGATGGCACGCTCGCGGGGCATCTGCTCCGCGACCATGTGGGGCTCAGCGTGGACGTCTACAACCTGCCGGCCACCGAGCCGCTGGTGGCGCGCACGCGTCAGCGCTTCGAGCACCCTCCCGCGCGCATGGGCTTCGTGGGAGGAGACTTCCTGCGCGAGGCCCTGCCGACGGGCTACTCCGCGCTGTCCTTCGTGCGCGTGCTGCACGACTGGCCGGCCGAGGTGGCCCGGTCGCTGATGAAGGCCGCGTACGAGGCGCTCCCCTCGGGAGGACGCATCCTCATCTGCGAGGAGTTCCGAACCCCGGAGCGACTGGCCGCGCAGTTCTTCTGGTCCTACTTCCTCATGGGGGTGGACTCGTGCGTCAGCCGACTGCGCGAGGTGGATTTCTACCTGCGAACGCTGGAGGAAGTGGGCTTCCACGCGCCGCACGTGAAGCCCGGGCCCTTCGAGCTGGTCGTCGCCCTCAAGCCCTGAGGCCGGGTGTCTCGCAGCGGACGGAAGGGCGCGGTTTCTTGCTCACCGCGCCCTCGGCAATGCTCAACTCCCTGAAGCCATACGCAGACGGGAGGAGCCTCCATGAAGGGTCCCCGGTCACGGTCGGGGTGGAGCGCCGCGTCGAGCGGCGTGAGGCTGGCGGAAGCGGAGCCTGGGCCCCGTGAGCACGGGGACGTGGGCGTGGGGCGTGTCGGCCCCGAACGCGAGGTCATGGTTCCGGTGGATGACGCCACCGTGCTGCGCGGGCGACTGGCGATTCCCCCGGGCGCGGTGGGCCTGGTGGTGCTGGCGCGCGGCAGTGACAGCAGTCGCGGCAGCCTCCGGCTCGCGCAGACGGCGGGGCTGTTGCGACAGGCCGGGCTGGGCACCCTGCTCCTGGACCTGCTGACCCACGTGGAGGAAGAGGAGCGGCGCACGCGCCAGCTTCGCTTCAACATCGGGCTGCTCGGCCTGCGCATGGCGGGCGCGGCGCGATGGCTCCAGCGCAGCGCCCTCACATCCCGACTGCGCGTGGGCTACTTCGGCTCGCACACGGGAGCAGGCGCCGCCCTGTGCGCGGCGGCCTCGCGCCCGGAATGGGTGCACGCGGTCGTCTCGCGAGGTGGGCGGCCAGACCTTGCCGGAAACGCGCTGACTCGGGTGCGAGCCCCCACGCTGCTGTTGGTGGGCGGCGCAGACGCGCTGGGCCTGGAGGTCAACGACCGGGCCTGCGCCACGCTGCGCGCCGACAAGCACGTCGAGGTCATCCCCGGCGCGACGCATCACTTCCATGGGCCCGGGGAACTCGCGCGGGTGGCCGAGCTCGCCAGCCAGTGGTTCCTCCTGCATCTGACCGAAACGCCCGCGTCCGCATGGGAGGCAGCACCCACGCCATGAAGCGCGCGCACCGCCCGGCAAGCGGCCTGCGAGAGGAGGACCGCGCGGTGGAGATGGCCTGTGCCCCGGGCGCGGGGCTCGCGCACCCGGCTCAACGCCCAGAACGCGGCGGCCAGCGCGGCAGCCACGCGGTGAACGTCGTGCCCCCGGGCTCGGTGGACGTCACCGTCAGGGTGCCGTGATGCGCGAGCACAATCTGTCGCGCGAGGAAGAGGCCCAGGCCCACGCGGCCCGCCTCCGTGCGCTCGCGTGGCTCGAAGAGGTGCGGCAGCCGCTCGGCGGGGATGGCCGGGCCCTCGTTGTGGACCTCGAACCGGACCCCGTCCTGCTCTCCGTGACTGCCCACGGTCACCACGCCGTCCGGCGCCCCGTGCAGCAATGCGTTGCTGACCAGGTGCACGAGCAACTGCCCCATCCGCTCGGGATCCCAATCACCGTGGCCTTCGCCGGACTGCGCGTGTCGCAGCGCGCGGCCCGCGTGCGCCTGGGCCATTCCATCCAGCGAGTGCTCCACCAGCTCGTGCAAGTCGAACGAGCGGTACTGAAGCACCAGCCCTCCGCCCACCTTCGCCTGCGCGAAGTCGAGCACGCTCCCGAACACGCGATGCACCCGCTCGGCCGAGGCGAAGATGCGCCCCACCGCGGACTCCAGTCGCCCGCCCAGCTCGCCACTGCGCAAGAGCGCCAGCGCCAGCTCCTGGATGTGCGCGAGCGGCGCGTCCAGGTCGTCGCGCAGGATGCCCAACACCCGGCGCTCGAACGCCTCATGCTCGCGCACCACCTCCGCGAGCCCGCCCTCCTCCGCGTACAGCACCACCCCGAAGCCTCCGGTCTCCGGCGGCAGCCGACGCACCGTCACCCGCGCCAGCTCGGTGCCACCGTCCCGCCGCGCCACGGCCAGTCGCGCCCGCGCGACACCCCGCGCCTCCGCCTCGCGCAGCAGGCCAGCGGGCCGTCCCGCGCGCGCATCCTCTGCCCCGAAGAGGGCCTCGAACGGCTGACCCACGCGCTCCGCCGTGGCGTGGCCCCATCGGCGCTCGGCCCCTGCATTCCAGCTCGCCACGCGGCCCCCTGGGTCCACGCGGACCAAGGCGAGCGAATCCAGGTCCTCTACCGGCACGGTCCATCGCGAATCGACTTCAGGTTCGGCCATGACTTCCTCGCTGAGGCGCGCCAGCCAACGTTCCCCTCGAACTCAAGTACAGCTTGAAATCGAACAAGGACCGCAATTGGGTGGAATTTTTCACTCCCACGCGCACGGCCCGCCCGTTACGTTGTCCAGGTGCCAGCCGAGACCTCACAGCGCACGGTTCTGGTCGTGGAGGATGACCCGGACATCCGGGGGGCCGTCTGCGAGCTGCTCGAGTTGGAGGGCTACGGTATCGCCTCCGCCCGCCACGGCGCCGAGGCGCTCCAGTATCTGAACGGGCGGGCGCACCTGCCCTCCCTCATCCTGCTGGACCTGATGATGCCGGTGCTGGACGGCCAGGGGCTGCTGGAGCGGCTCCGCGCCGACACGCGGCTTTCCACCATCCCCGTGCTGGTGCTGACGGCGAGCCCCATGGCGACGCCGCCCGTGGGCGCGGTGGGGCTGCTGCGCAAACCCGTGCAGTTGGAGGAGCTGCTCGATGAAGTGGCCCTGCGCTGTGCACCGACGCACTGAGCCCGCAGGTCCCAGGAACGAACGCGCGGCCGGGATGGCGACAGCGCGTCGGGGCTGGGTGATACTCGGGGCGAGACGGGCCGTTCACATGGGAGTGCGGCCCGAACCTGTCATGTCCGCGCAACCTTGGGGGGAAGTGCCTTGTCGGAGATGAAGATCCGCGTGCTCGTCGTGGACGATGACCAGGACCAGTTGGTCCTGGCGGAACGGACCTTGAGCGCCTTCGGGTTCGACGTGCGGACGCACCGCTCCTCATTGGGCGTGTCCAACCTGGTGCGCACCACGACGCCGGACCTCGTCCTCCTGGACGTGAACATCCCGGCGCTCAGCGGCGACAAGGTGCTCGCGCTCGCCCGCGCGCAGGCCCCCAAGAACACCCGGTTCATCCTCTTCTCCGCCTCGGACGAGTCCAAGCTGCGCGCGCTCGCGCAGTCCTCGGGCGCGGATGGCTACATCTCCAAGAGCGTCCAGGGCGCGGACCTGGCCAAGAAGCTGGAGCAGCTCCACAAGAAGGGCCGTCCTCCGTCCACGCCCTGAGCGGCTCCGCGCTCAGGCGGATGGCAGGGCCGCCACTTCCAGGAAGGCGCCGCGGAAGTCACCGCTCGCGCCCACCATGCGGAGGTTGAGGTTCAGCCCTCCGGTGGAGCGGAAGAACATCACCGCCTCGGCCGGCGGCTTCACCTTGAGGAAGCGCGCGGCGTTGCCGGAGAAGTAGTTGCGCAGGTCGCGGCTGACATTGCACGTCGCATAGTCATACGGCGTCGTGCGCAGCGGCCGGCCCGCGATGTGGAGCACCTCGCTGAGCAGCCCCGCGGCCTCGGGCCCCGGCAGCTCCACGGTGAAGCCCACCTCGCGGCACAGCTCCAGGATGTCAGGCCGCTCGTGCTCCAGGGAGAGCGCGAACATGCGCCGGTTGACGTCCACGAAGCGCGGGCTGAAGCGCTTGACGGAGCCGAAGTCGAGCAGCCCCAGGCGCCCGTCCGGCATCACCATGAAATTGCCCGGGTGAGGGTCCGCGTGAATCTCGCCCGCGCAGAAGAAGGGCCCGTAGGTGGCGCGGATGAGCTGGCGCGCGACGCGGAAGCGCTCCTCCGGCGAAGGCTCCGTCGTCCCCCAGTCCTTCAACGTCTGCCCCGGCAACAGCTCCAGCGTGAGGACGCGCGCCGCGCTGAGCTCCTCGACGACGGTGGGCACGTACAAGTCCGGCAGGCGCGCCACGCTGCGCTTGAAGCCCGTGGCCAGCGAGGCCTCGCGGCGATAGTCCAGCTCCAGCATCAACTCGTCTCGGAACTCCTGGAAGTAGGCGGTGCCGTCCAGCAAGCGAGACGTCTTGGACACGGTCTTCACCACCATGCCCAGGTTCTCCATGTCGTGGAGCATGGAGCGCGCGATGCCTGGGTATTGCACCTTCACCGCCACCGGCCGCCCGTCCTTCAGCACCGCGCGGTGCACCTGCCCCAGCGACGCGGCGGCGATCGCCTCCGGCGTGAACTCGCGGAACAGCGCCTCGGGCGGCGCGCCCAGCTCCTCGCGCACCACCTGGACCACCTGCACGTAGGACATGGCCGGGGCCTGGTTCTGCAAGCGGGCCAGCACCTGCCGCACCTCGGGCGTGGCCAGGTCGGGGTCCATGGAGATGGCCTGCCCCAGCTTCATGGCCGCGCCCTTCATCTCGCCCAGGGTGGCGACGAGCTTCTCGGCCGTCCCCCGGCCCATCAGCTCGGGCGCCTGCCCGACCATCCGCTTCGCCCCGGACTTCAGGGCCTCTGCGCCTACCTGGACAGAGAGCCCCGCCAGCTTGCGCAGCCGGGTGAAGCGCCCCTGCGGAGGCAACGAATCATCGGAGTCGGAAGACATGTCCCAACTGGATTAACGAGGAGCCCGTCCGGGGACGCAAGGCAAGCGCAGGTCCCGCGAGCGCTCGATTACTCGCCCTACTTGGGAGGCTGAGCGCCGCGCAGCCGGGACTTGAGCGCACGCCAGCGCTTGAGCCCCTCCAGGTCCAGCGGATCCACGCGCAGCGCCTGCTCATAAGCGGCGAGCGCCTCCGCGTACCGGCCCACCGACGCGAGCGCATCACCGGACAGCCGGTGCACCGCGGCCCGGCCATCGCGCCCCGGGTTGGCCGCGAGGAAGCGGCGGCGGCACTGCTCCAACATCGTCACGGTGAGGCCGGCGGACAGGCAGCGCTCGATGCCCTCGACGTTGCCCAGGGCCGCGTCGTACTCGGCGCGGCGCTCCACGGGGCCCAGCGTCTGGAACGCCAGCACCAGGCGCTCCATGGTGCGATCCACCTGGGCGCGCTGGTTGGCGGACAGGGGCCGAGACTTGAGCAGCTCCAGGGAGCCTCGCGCGCGCTGGGTGCTGGTGCGCACCGCCTCCGCGGTCGCGTCGCGCGGCAGCTCCAGCACCGCGTAGTGGTCGCCGCCCAACCGGCGGCGGAAGCCCTGGAGGATGGCCTCGGCCTCGGGGTCCTCCGGCGCGGGCGTGGGCGGCGGCGTCAGCGGGGCCTTCCGGTCGCCCGACTTCAAGCGCGCCAGGGCGTCGTGGAAGGCGGGGCCCGTGTCACGAAGCTGCACGCCGAAGCCCGGGTTCATCCGCCACGCGCGGGCCTGCTCCACCGTCACGTGGCGCACCACCTCACCCGAGCACGACAACTCACCACCGGGGAGGCGCAGCACCAGGCTCACGTCCGACAGCACCGGCGGCGGCGAGCCTTCCATCTGGAGGAACAGGCCCATGCGGCCCACCCACTCGCAGCGCAGCTCCTGCGTCGTGTTCGTTCCGTCCCAGCGCACCCGCGCGGTGAAGGCGGGCGGCGCGGTGGGCGCCTCCGGCACCAGCGCGGTCTCGAGCGCGGTACGCAGCGCCGCGGCGGAGGCGAAGCGATCCTCGGGGCGCTTGGCCAGCGCGCGCAGCAGCACGCGAGACAGGGCCTGCGGGACTCCGGGCCGCAGCGTGTGAGGCGCCGCGGGCGTCTTCTGCAGGTGCCCGATGAGCACCTCCGCCGCGTTCCGCCCCGCGAAGGGCACCTGTCCGGTGAGCAGCAGGTAGCCCAGCACGCCCGCGGCGTAGATGTCCGTGCGCGCGTCCACGGCGCCATCACCGCACTGCTCGGGGGCCATGAACTCGGGCGTCCCCAGCAGCACGCCGACCTCGGTGGTCATCTGCCCCACGGGCCGCGACAGCAGCTTCGCGATGCCGAAGTCCAGCAGCTTCACGCGGTGCTTGCCGCCAGTGCCCGGCACGAGGAAGACATTGGCGGGCTTGAGGTCGCGGTGGACGATGCCATGCGCGTGCGCGGCGCCGAGCGCGTCACAGACCTGCATCATCAGCTCCACGACGAGCGCCGGCGCGAGCGGCTCGGTGGCGAAGGTCGCGAGGTTCTGCCCCTCCAGGTACTCCATCACCAGGTACGGGCGCCCATCGCGCGCGTCCAGGTCGTAGAGGGTGACGACGTTCTCGTGCTGCACCAGCGTCAGCGTGCGCGCCTCGGACAGGAAGCGGGACACCAGCTCCGGCTCCTGCGCCAGATGCGGGTGCAGCACCTTGATGGCCACGCGCTTCTGGATGAGGGCGTGCTCCGCCAGCACCACCGTCCCCATGCCGCCCCGGCCCAGCTCTCGCACCACGCGGAAGCGGCCGAACTCCTGGCCCACCAGCGACTCCGCCGCGCCCACCATCAGCGGCGCCACGGGCGTCACGCCGGGAGACTCCGGAGGCGGCGTCCCCGCGTACAGCATCGTGCTGCCTCCCGTGTCCCGGTCACGCAGCAGCGTGGGGCAGTCCCCCGCATGGGAGTGCGGCTGCGGGCACGAGCAACTCTGGGACGACGGAACGAGCACGGGGTTCAGGGGACGTGGGGTGTTGGGAAAGTGACGCGGCGGGGCGTCTTGCGATGGCCGTGCCATGAAGGAAACAGGCGAATGGCCATGGCGGCGAGAAACGATGACGGGGAGGCGCCTCGGACTGTGGGCAGTGTTCGCAAACGTGCGCTCCCGGACTTGCGCGGAGCTCCTCCTGTCCTCCGGCGAAAGTTACAGCCATCCCATTGAAGAATCTTCTTTCCCCACCACACAACGCACATCCTGTGACTTCTTGAGCATTATCCGCCAGCGAACATGCGCCGCCGAGCGGACGACCTCTCCGGTCCGAGGGCGAATACCGCTCAAGCCTTGAAAGTGATGGCAGGTATCCGGGCTCCGCGTGGAGCCCTGGACTTGGAGGCGGAGGCGCGTTCCGATCGTCCGGGAGGGACGCGGGCGCGTTCTGGCCGGACGCTCGGCGAGCGAGAGGGCGCCCACCATTCCGCGCCGATGGCCGGGGGTGTTCGTCTACTGTGGCTCGGTCTCGGAAAGGTCAGTGCTCGCCTCATGGGTAGTGGTCGTGTGCTCTCGCCAGTTCTCCTCGTCGGCGCCGGAACGGGCGAGGCCACGTGCGGCATTCTCTATCTGGCCAGCTACCTGCGGCGCGGTGGCATCGAGGCCTTCGTCCGGCTCTACGACGGAGACGAGACCGAGGCCGAAGTCACGCGCACGTTCGAGGCGCTCCTCGCCCGAGTGCGTCCCAAGCTGGTGGGCATCAGCTTCAAGTGGTTCCACCACGTGGACCGCGCGCTGCTCATCGCGCGGACCGTGAAGCGCATCGACCCGGAGATTCAAGTCGTCGTGGGCGGCAACTCCGCCTCGTATTGGTGGCGGGAGCTGAGCGCCTACGACTGCATCGACCGCATCGTGTTGGGAGATGGAGAGCGGCCCTTGCTGGCTCTCTGCCAGGGGGACGCGTCACCGCCCAACTGCGTGACGCGGGCGCCGGATGGTCGGCCGCGTCGCCTGCCGCTGGAGTACGTGCAGGGCGCGACGAACAGCGAGGACGTCCACTACTCGCACTTCCACGAGATGTTCCTGAGCCAGATGGACCTGCACTCCTTCTCGGGGTGGGTGGCGCCGGGCAAGGGGTGCGGCGAGAACTGTCTGTATTGCGGCGGGGCGCGCGGCAATCAGAAGGCGGGGTTCGGGCGCGCGAAGCCCTTCCTGCGCGCGGAGGAGAGCGTGCGCAAGGACCACGCCGAGATCGCGTCGCGGACGTGGCAGCTTCGCTACGACTTCTCGGGGAGCACTGCGGAGTTCCTGGGGAGCACGTGGGCGGGCGTGGACTTGTCACGCCACTGCTGCACGTACTTCCTGTGGGGCGTGCCGCGCGTGGAGTTGGTGGACGCGTTGGCGGCGACGTTCCAGCGCGTCTACATGGTCGTCGACATCGGGTGCTTCTCCGAGCAGCAGCGCCTGGAGCAGATGCGGCGCGGATTGCTCAAGCCCTGCGCGACGGACACGGAGCTGCTGGCGCTCATCGAGGCGAGTCGTCGCCATGCGAACCTGGGCATTGAAATCTCGGGCATCGGCGGGCTTCCGTTCGCGAGCCGAGACACGCTGGCCGAAGAGGTGCGGCTGGTGGAGCGCATCATCGGGATGGACTGCGTGGTGGGCTATCAGCGGCTGGAGGCGCAGCCCGGCGCGCTCGTGACGGAGCATCCCGCGCGCTTCGACATGGAGACCGAGGCGCGAACGTTCACGGAGTTCCTCGACTACTTCGAGCGGCGCGAGCCCGGAAACAACTCGGTGCCGATGATCCGCTTCCGCGACGCGGGGCTGGAAGCGGCGGTGCAGCGCACCTCCGACCAAGTGGACGCGCTGGCGTGGAAGCACCGGGACTCGAAGCGGCAGGTCACGGTGCGCGATGGAACGCGGCTCAAGAACACGGCGCCGTGGACGCAGCGCTTCACGTTGGGCGAGTGGCTGGGGAATCACCGGGCCACGGCGAAGGTGGCGCAGGAGCCAGTGACGGTGCTGCGCTCGGTGGATGGCATCACGCTGAGCTGCGCGCCGTCCGTGAGTCCACGGAAGTTCTCGGACCCCACGCTCGTGCTGGGCGCGGACGGAGACATCCTCCTGAAGGCGCTGGGCACATTCGAGCGAGCCACGACGGTCTCCAGCGCGGTGGCGCAGCTCGGGAAGAAGGCGCGGTTGGATCCGCACTCCGCCCGCGAAGTGATTGATCACCTCGTGGACGGCCGCTTCCTCCAGCCCGCCTGAAGCGCCGCACCACCGGCGTTTGAGGTGAACAGAATACCCCTCCCTCTTACTGAGGGAGGGGTATTGCTCACCAACAAATGCTCTGCCCGTCAATACGCTACCCAAGTTTCAACCCACGCTCTGCGCAGTCTCGGCAGATGGCGACCGACATGCTGTGGCATATCGTTGCGCAAGCGGGGTTGATGGGCCACTCAACTCTCAGTGGGCAAAGCCAATCTCTGCCTTGGGAGGCGCAGAGTCCTGAGAAACTTGGCCGTGGCAAAGGCGCCAAGCTACATCAAGACTGAACGGCGATAGAATGACCCCATCGCAGTGGCATTGGATGTGAATGGTGAGGGGATGTTCCAGGAGCCAGCGAAGGAGTCCCGACAAGACAACAGCAAAAAAGACAACAATTACCGAGTTCATACGGTCTCCGGTGCAGTCAGACCTTCTTGGGAAGCGTTCTGACAGTGGGAGCCGAGAAATGCTCTTCCTGGCGCAGGAAGCCAACGGCACTCTCATCCCGGAGCTTTGTTTTTGGGTGAACACTTTCACGCCCAGGCCTGCTCGCTGACAGCCCGCAGCACGCGTTCGCGCGGCTTCTGATCACCACCGAACAGGGTCGGACATGTGTTGAACGCTGATCGCGTGGGCCCCTGCCTATCGTGCGGACCTCCATCCAACTCGGGAGTCCCCGCATGTCGACGGTCTACGAAGCGCCGGGTCAGAAGGGCAGCAAGGCGCAGTTCAAGAGCCGCTACGGAAACTACATCGGCGGGGAGTTCGTCCCACCCGTGCGCGGGCAGTACTTCGAGAACATCAGCCCCGTCACCGGCAAGCCCTTCTGCGAAGTGCCGCGCTCCACCCACGAGGACATCGAGAAGGCCCTCGACGCCGCCCACAAGGCCAAGGACTCCTGGGGCCGCACCTCCGTCACCGAGCGCTCGGACATCCTTTTGCGCATCGCGGACCGCATGCAGAAGAACCTGGAGATGCTCGCCGTCGCCGAGACCTGGGACAACGGCAAGCCCGTGCGCGAGACCCTCGCCGCCGACCTGCCCCTCGCCATCGACCACTTCCGCTACTTCGCCGGCGTCATCCGCGCCCAGGAAGGCTCGCTCGGCCAGATTGACGAGAACACCGTCGCGTACCACTTCAAGGAGCCGCTCGGCGTCGTGGGGCAGATCATCCCCTGGAACTTCCCGCTCCTCATGGCGGCCTGGAAGATGGCCCCCGCGCTCGCCGCCGGCAACTGCGTGGTGCTCAAGCCCGCCGAGCAGACCCCCGCCACCATCCTGGTCCTCATGGAGCTGGTCGGCGACCTGCTCCCCCCCGGCGTCATCAACGTCGTGAATGGCTTTGGCATCGAGGCCGGCAAGCCGCTCGCCAGCAGCAAGCGCGTGGCCAAGGTGGCCTTCACCGGTGAGACGACCACCGGCCGCCTCATCATGCAGTACGCGTCCGAGAACCTCATCCCCGTGACGCTGGAGCTGGGCGGCAAGTCCCCCAACATCTTCTTCGAGGACGTCTTCGCCAAGGACGATGACTTCGCCCAGAAGGCCCTCGAGGGCTTCACCATGTTTGCCCTCAACCAGGGCGAGGTCTGCACGTGTCCCTCGCGCGCCCTCGTCGCCGAGCGCATCTACGACGACTTCATGCAGAAGGCCGTCGAGCGCACGCGCAAGGTGGTGCAGGGCAACCCGCTCGACCCGGAGACGATGATTGGCGCGCAGGCCTCCAACGACCAGTTGGAGAAGATCCTCGCGTACATCGACATCGGCAAGAAGGAGGGCGCCAAGCTGCTCACCGGCGGCGGACGCAAGACGCTGCCCGGCTCGCTGGCCGAGGGCTACTACGTCGAGCCCACCATCTTCGAAGGCCACAACAAGATGCGCGTCTTCCAGGAGGAGATCTTCGGCCCCGTCGTGTCCGTGGCGAAGTTCAAGGACGCGCAGGACGCGCTCGCCATGGCCAATGACACGCTCTACGGCTTGGGCGCGGGCGTGTGGACGCGCGACACGCAGACCGCCTACCGCATGGGCCGCGCCATCCAGGCCGGCCGCGTCTGGGTGAACTGCTACCACCTGTATCCGGCGCACGCGGCCTTCGGTGGCTACAAGCAGTCGGGCATCGGGCGCGAGACGCACCACATGATGCTCAATCACTACCAACAGACGAAGAACCTGCTCGTCAGCTACGACCCGAAGCCCATGGGCTTCTTCTGAGCCACCGCCCATGCGCGTCCCGCGCGTCGATGTGACGCCCACCGCCGAGGCCCTGCTCCGCAAGATGCAGGGCCTCCACGGCGCACTGATGTTCCACCAGTCCGGAGGCTGCTGCGACGGCAGCGCGCCCATGTGCTTCCCCCGAGGCGACTTCATCGTGGGCCAGGAGGACGTGTACCTGGGCACCATCGTGGACACGCCCTTCTACATCTCGGGGCCGCAGTTCGAGTACTGGCGGCACACGCACCTCACCGTGGACGTGGTGCCGGGCCGAGGCAGCGGCTTCTCCGTCGAGGCTCCCGAAGGCGTGCGCTTCCTCATCCGCTCGCGCGTCTTCACGGATGACGAGTACCGCGCCCTCCAGCAGCAGGGACCTCCGCCCCGAGGCCCCCAGCCCTGACGCTTCCGCCGCCCGGCCTCACGCGCCGGGCGGCGGGGCACACGGCAGATGCACGGTGAAGGTGGCACCCTGCCCCGGCAGGCTCGCCACCTCGATGCGCCCACCCAGCGCCTCCACGATTTGACGGCTGATGTAGAGCCCGAGCCCCAGGCCGCCGTAGTTCCGCTCGGACACCGCGCGCTCGAAGCGCCCGAACAACCGAGGCAGCGCGTCCGCGGGGATGCCAATCCCCTCGTCGCGCACCTCGACCCAGGCCTCGCCTCGCTCGCCCCGGCCCGTGCTCACCCGCACGGGCCGACCCGCGCCGTACTTCGCCGCGTTGGTGAGCAGGTTCACCAGCACCTGGTCCAACCGCAGCGCATCCCACTGACCTCGCAGTGGCTCGCGCGTCTCCACCGACACGGGGCACCGCGCCTGCGCGAAGACCTCGCCCAGCCGGTCCACCGCGTCGCGCGCGGCCTGCGCCAGGTCCACCTCCGTGGGCTCCAGCGACAGGTTCCCCAAAGACAGACGGCTCACGTCCAACAGGTTGTCCACCAGCGCGGTGAGTCGCTGCACCTGCCGCATCGCCGTGGTCAGCCGCAGCCCCACCTGCGAGCCCGTGTCCGGCCCCAGCGCCCGCTCGATGAGCCCGTGCTGGAGGATGAGGCTGGTGAGCGGGGTCTTCAATTCATGGCTCGCGACGGAGAGGAACTCGTCTCGCATCCGCACCGCCGCCTGCGCCTGCGCGTGCGCGGCCTGGAGCGCCTCGTACAGCTCGGCGCGCTCCAGCGCCTGCGCGCACTGCCGCGCCAGCGCATCCAGGAAGGTGCGCTCCGCGGCCGTGAAGTTCCGGGTCGCCTCCCAGCCGAGCAGCAGGTAGCCCAGCACCCGCGACTCGGTCATCAGCGGCAACGCCGCGCGCGCGCCCTCGCCCGTGGACTCCGTCGCGGAGGACTCCTCGGGGTGCTCGGCGTGGATGACCGCCCGCGAGGAGAACCACAAGGACTCGCGCCGCGCCTCCACGCGCGCCAGCATGGGCGTCGCGGCCACCGTCTGGAGCATCTGGAGGCGCTCCTGCATGACGGGGCCGTAGCCCGCGAGCCGCAGGGGACGCACCCGCCCCACCGCGTCTCGCATCAGCACCGCGCCACGCACGGCGCCGCTGGCCTGCAATCCCTCTCGCACCAGCACGTCCGCCACGTCCTCGGCGGTGACCGCGCGAGACAGCGCCGCGGTGACGGACTGGAGCCGCTCGGTGCGAGCCTGCGCCTCGCGCGCCTCCGCGTACAGCAGGGCATGGTCCGCCGCCAGGCTTGCGCGCCGGGCCAGCTCCATCGCCAGCGCGAGGTCCGCTTCCGAGTAGCGCCGCCCGCCGTCTTCCACCACGAAGCTCACGCACCCCAGCACGCGCCCACGCGCGCGCAGCGGCACCACCATGAGCCCACGCAGGCCCCACGCGCGCAGCAGCGACAGATGCTCAGCGTCCCGGGCGAGCGCGTCGCGCTGTGCCTCGGTCAAATCGGGGAGGAACCAGGGCTGACCCGCGCGAAGCACCTCCGCGACGTCGCCCTCGGGCCCCGCGCCGAGCGGCCAACGTCGCCCCATCTCTCGCGCAATCGCCCCGCGCTCCGGGTCGCGATGCGACAGCGCCACCCGCTCCACCGCTCCGTCCTCGGTGAGCAGGTCCACCGCGCAGCCGTCCGCGAGCCTCGGCACCGCCAGCTCCGTCAGCCGTTGCAGCAGCGGGCGACACTCCAGCGACGAGGACAGCACCTCGCCCGCGTGCTCCATGAACGCGAAGCGATCCTCGGCCGCCTTGCGCTCTCGGAGGTCCTGCACCACGACGGCGCGGTAGGCCACTCGCCCGTCCGCGCCGCGCAGCGCCACCGCGTCCACCAGCACCGGGAAGTGGACGCCGTTGCGCTGCACGCGCACCTGCTCGTAGGTGTGGTGCCCTCGGTCCAGCGTGATGGCGAGCTGCGCGGGGAAGGCCTCCCAGGACTTCGCGGACATCAGCGCGCGCACCGGCACGCCGATGAGGTCCGCGGGACAGTCGTAGCCGTGCATGCGCGCGTAGGCGGCATTGACCGCGTCGAGCAGCCCCGTCTCGGGGTCCACGCTCGCCATGCCCAGCGCCGCGTGCGCGAAGAGTCGCTCCCAGCCGTCGAGCGCGCGCGCCTGCCGCGCCATGCCCTCTTCCAGCACCTCGGCGCGCTGGAGGGCACGCACCTGGGACGTGACCTCCACCACCGCCATCAACACGCCATCCACCTGCCCCTCGGCGTCGCGCAGGGGCTGGCACAGCATGTCGAAGAGGGCCTCATCGAGCTGGCCGTCTCCGTGTCGGTCCAACGCCACGGGGAACGCATCGCCGACGAAGGGCTCGCCCGTGCGCAGCACGCCCTCAATCATGTTCATCACGCGAGGCTGTGCCGCGACCTCCGGCAGCACGACGCGCAAGGGCAGCCCCAGTGAGATGCCCCGCCCCACGAACTTCTCCGCGCGCGTGTTCACCAACTCAAAGACAAGGTCGGGGCCCCGCAACAACACCAACGCCACCGGCGCCTGCATGAGCAGGGAATGAAAGGGCGCCAGCGAGCCGGGCCATGCCTCGGCCGCCGAGGCCATGGCGCGAGCCAGCGCCTCCACCGAGCCGGAGGCGTGCTCGGGGATGGACTCCGGGGTGGGGACCACCGGCGGGACTGGGGAGAGAACCGACATGGGGCGTCCCAGATAATGACGCCAGCCACGCGGCTCCGACGACTGGAGGCCCCCTCGCGCGGCCCAACTGTCATCCAGACAACCTCGCAGACTGCTGGAAGAGCAGGCGCCCCGGGGCATGAACCACCGCGTCATGGCGCCGGGCGCGTCTCTCCAGAACGCGCCCGCGTTCCTTCCGTACGCGCGCCGCGCATCCGCCACCGCGGGCCGGGCCTCGCGGACTTGCCCCTCGCGTCGCCTCGGGCAGTTCGCCGCGCCTCCGACACGACAGGTCCTCTCCTGGCGATTCCCCACCCCACTCCCAAGAGCACCCGCGCCACGCGCGCGCGTGAGGCATGTCGCATGCAGTGCGAATGTTTCATGGGGAACAGATTGCAGACGGGCACGCGCCACACCGTGCTCGCCGGGGAAAGCATCGAGAGCCTCGCCTACGACTCGGGGCACGTGGGCACCACGCTCTGGAACCACGCGGAGAACGAGGCCCTCCGCCAGAAAGGCCGAGACCCCAACGCGCTCGCGGAAGGTGACGAGGTCTTCATCCCGCCGTTTCGCGAGAAGCAGGTCGCGGTCAGAACGGGCGCGCTCCATAAATTCACGCGTCGGGGCGTGCCCTCGGTGCTGCGCTTCCTTCCGCTTGTCTTTGGACAGCCCTTGCCACACACGCCCTTCACGGTCGTGGTGGATGGCAAGGAGACCACGGGCAAGACGACCGACAAGGGCCTCGTGCAGTGCTTCATCCGCCCCGATGCGCCGCGCGCCACCGTGCTCGTGGGCGAGGAGCCCGTCGTCCTCACCTATGAGCTGGACCTGAGACTGCTGGCGCCCGTGGAGCTGCCACACGGCACCCTCACGCGGCTGCGCAACCTGGGGCTCTATGACGGCCCGCTGGAGAATCCGCCGGAGGACGCGCTGCCGAGCGCCCTGCGCCGCTTCCAGGAGCAGCAGGGACTTCCCTCCACGGGTGAGCTGGACGCACGCACCCGCGAAACCCTCCTCGCGCGCCACGGGCGCTGAGCCACCCACCGAGCCCACCCATGATTCAAATCTCAGTCGCGCAGAAGGGCGCCGTGCCCGCCAAGCTGACGGAGGCCAAGGCCCAGGCCACCGCGTGGCTCACCGAGTACAACCAGTTCGCGGCCTCGGGCCTCTCGGCGGACAAGATCGCCGAGAACCAGGCCAAGTTCCTCAAGGAGCTGGAGATCACCTCGGAGAGCTATGCGCCCACCGCGGTCAAGGTCCAGCTCGTCACCTGCCACCATGGGAAGTGCGCGTATTGCGAGACGCGCATCATCCACAACCACTACGGCGACGTGGAGCACTTCCGCCCCAAGAAGGGCGTCACCATCTACGACAAGACCGGCAAGATGGCGACCATTCCAGACGCGTACTTCTGGCGCGCGTTCGATTGGAACAACCTCTTCCTGTCCTGTGGCGTCTGCAACGAGCAGTACAAGAAGAACTATTTCGCGCTCCTGCCGGACCTCAGCCCCACCGATATCGAGCGACACTACGCGGGCGTGGGTCCCTTGACGAAGCAGGTCATCGCGGACCGACGTCAGAGCCCCGCGAACCCCAACCTCGTCGAGCATGCGGTCCTCATCGATCCAGGAATCGATGATCCCCGGGTGCTCCTGCGCTTCAACCCGGAGAACGGCGAGGCCCAACCCAGTCCGCTCATCCAACTGGCGAACGGGGACAAGAACCTCGCGTTCGCGCGCACGCACAAGACCATCGAGGTCATGGGGCTGAACCGGCCCGCGCTGCTCGCGGAGCGCAAGCAGCACCTCCAGGGCCTGCACCTGCTCCTGATGCCCATCCTCAATGACTGGCACGCGCTCGTGGCCTTCGCGCAGTTCGGCGCGTTGATTGAGCAGAAGAAGCTCCCCATGCCTCCCCGCTCGGACCCGTACGCCGGTGCCCTCGCGCAGGCGTCGGCGGCCGTGAAGAAGCAGAGCCCGAACTCGGCGGCCTCCCTGGCCTTCGACCGGCTCGTCGAGGCCATTCAGCCCTGGGCCGAGTACTCGGCGCTCGCGCTGGACGCAGTCACCCTGTGGAGCATGGTGGAGTACAAGAAGCTGAGCGCCGCGCAGTCCGTCCAGGCCACGACGCAGGCCTCCGCGGGGAGCGCGCAGATTGGCGCCACGCATACCCTGACCCCTCGGATTCCCGAGACCTTGCTCAAGACGCTGGTGATGCAGTTCCCAGACTACCGGCAGGTGGTCGCGGCCTATTGCAAACACCGCTGGGCCGCGGGCGACGAGGACAAGGAGGAGCAGGCCGACTTGCGCCGCGAGTTGCATGGGGAGATGAACTCGCTCATCGACGACTATGAGCACCGGTGGACGGCGTTCGATCGGCGCCTCAAGGAGTTCAACACCCAGGAAGCCATGCTCCGCCACAAGTACCTCAAGGACGAGGTGGAGAACTATCAAGCGGACCTGGCTCGAGGCCTCGAGGACGCGGTGGATGAGCCCCATCTCCTCGACTGTCTGAAGACCGTGAGCACGGCGCTCACCCCCATCTTCGGGCAGATGCTCGCGAGCAAGAACCTGGACCAGGCCAAGGCGCTCGTCGCGCATCACCGCAAGGTCCTGGAGACGGAGATCCCCGCGTTCTATGCGGCGAGGCTCAAGATCGCGGAGACGCAGCTCGCGCCCACGAAGTCGATGACCCACTGGCAGAAACAGCACGGGTTCTTCATGGAGCGGCTGGACCACACGCTCGGAGCGGCATCGCTCGACAAGTTCAAGAAGGACTTCCTGGAGGAGTCCGAGGATGACTTCATGGACCTCTACGAGCACCTCACGGATCTCATCGTCCGCTACCGGCTCGGGGACCTCTACAACAAGACCTCGAGCAACCGCGCGGATCCGCTGAAGGAGGGGATCCAAGAGATGCTCGTGCAGATCCGCACCCTCGCGGCGGGCAAGCCCATCGCCAAGCTCGCGGAGATGAAGCAGATCAACGGCATCAGCATTCGCTGAACGGCTTCAGCCGCGTCGCGCGGCGGCGAGCGCCTGGTGGACCTTCTCCAGCAGCGTCTGGATGTCGAAGGGCTTCTGGAGGAACTCCAGCTCGGGGAACTTCCGGCGCAGGAGGCTCACGTCCACCGCGCTCATCCCCAGGAGCGCCAGGTCCCGCAGTCTGGGATTGGCTCGAATGGCTTCCACCAAGGCCGGCCCATCCAACACCGGCATCATCCAGTCCGTCAGCACCAGGTCGGGCGTGTCTCGCTCCAGATGCGCCAGGGCCTCACGGCCGTGCGCGGCGCAGAGGACTCGAAAGCCTTCGTCGCGGAGGAGATCCGCCACCGCCTCGAGGATGCCCTGCTCGTCCTCCACCACCAGCACCGTGACGCGCCCTGCTGTCTCCGAAGCTCTCAGCTCATCCAAGACACACCCGCTTCCCCTCCCCCAGCTTCGGGTCCCGCTCCTCCCGCTGTTCGGCAGAGGACATGACGCTGGCTCATACCGTAAAAGGTCGAGACTCGCCTCTGTCGCGCACCGGCGAGCCATGGGAGCGCGCACCGTGGAAACCCTCGTCCGCTTCGCCGAAGGACTCGGCCGCTTCTCCGCCCGATTCGTCCCCAGCGCCTTCGCCATCGCCGTGCTGCTCACCCTGCTCACCATGGGGTTGGCCTTCGGCTGGGCAGGGGCCACGCCTCCCGCCATCCTCGATGGCTGGGGAGGCGGTTTCTGGGAGCTGCTCACCTTCTCCATGCAGATGGCCCTGGTCATGTTCACCGGCTACCTGCTGGCCCTCACCGCCCCGGTGAAGCGACTGCTGGAGCTCGTGGCCGGACTGGCGCACACCCCGCGCGGCGCCACCGCCCTCATGGCCCTGGTCTCCATGGGACTGGCCTACATCAACTGGGGACTCTCGCTCGTCGCCAGCGCCATGCTCGTGCGCTTCATCGCGCGGCGACGCCCCGACGTGGACTACCGACTCCTGGTCGCATGCGCCTACTTCGGCATGGGCGCCACCTGGCACGCGGGCCTGTCCGCCTCCGCGCCCCTGCTCGTGGCCACGCCCGGGCACTTCCTCCAGAAGCAGCTCGGCATCATCCCCATCGACCGCACCCTCTTCTCCGCGTTCAACCTGGGCCTCACCGCCGCCTCCGTCACGCTGCTCACCGCCCTGGCGTGGGCGCTCCACCCCAGCCCCGGCCGCGCCGTGCACGTGGATCCCGCCGTGCTGGAGAAGCTCAGCGACTTCGTCCCGCCCGAGCGTCCTCCAGGGAAGCTGGCCCCCGCGGTGTGGTTGGACCACTCGCGATGGCTCAACACCACGTTCGGTGTGCTCGGGCTCGCGTGGCTGGGCCACACGCTGTGGCTCAACGGTGGCTGGCGCGCGCTCAACCTCAACGTGGTGAACTTCACCTTCCTCACGTTGGCGGTGCTGCTGCACGGCACGCCCGCGCGACTCTTGAAGGCCAGCGAAGAAGCCGGCGGCGTGCTGCACGGCATCGTGCTCCAGTTCCCGCTGTATGCCGGCATCTACGGCATCTTCAAGGCGACGGGACTCACCGACAGGATTGGCGAGCTGTTCGTCTCGCTCTCCACGCAGAAGACGTTCCCCGCCATCGTCTATCTCTACAGCGGCGTGGTGAACTACTTCGTCCCCTCGGGCGGCTCCAAGTGGGCCATCGAGGCGCCCTACCTGCTGGACGCCGCGAGCCGCCTGGGCGTGTCTCCTGAGAAGGTCGTGCTCGCCTACGCATGGGGCGACATGGCCACCGACCTCATCCAGCCCTTCTGGGCGCTGCCCCTGCTCGCGGTGGCGCGCTTGGAGTTCAAGGACATCCTCGGCTTCCTCCTGGTGGCCTTCCTCGCCTACCTGCCGCTGGTGACGCTGGGCTTCTTCCTCTTCGGGTAGGAAGGGGGCTCGGAAATCGTGCTAGACCACGCGCTGTGGCCGGATGTGGGCCGGCCCGCAATCACAAACGAGGGGACCCCAATCCATGAAGAAGACCCTGATGCGGAGCGTGGTGTGCGCGGTGGTGGGCCTGGCGTCGGCGGCGATGGCGCAGGACGCGGCGGCGCCCGAGGCACCCAAGGAGCAGGTGAAGGCACCGAGCGCGGACGCCGTGCGCGATACCTGGAACTACTTCTACAAGGGCCAGGGTCAGGGTCCCATCCTCGTGGAGGCCAAGCTGTGCACCGAGGTGGCCAAGGAAGGCCCCAACAAGTTCGAGTGCACCGCCGAGGTGGGCGCCGAGGGCGTGAAGGCCGGCACCTCCGTCATGCTGTGGCAGAGCTACCTGGTGCCGCAGGGTGACTCGGTGGAGGACCTGCTGGTGCAGGTGAAGCAGGGCAACGTGGTGCGCGAGACCAAGGACGTGAAGGTGAAGGGCGACGGCTGGCGCGCGCGGCAGTGGACCGGCGTGCGGCTCAACAAGCCCGGCGCGTGGACCGTGAACATCATGCGCGGTGACACCGTCCTCAAGGAGGTCCAGGTCAAGGTGCTGTAATCCCAGCGCCGCTGGACTGAATCACACGACGCCCGCCTGGGACCCGACACGGCCCCGCGCGGGCGTTCCCATTTCGCGCGATGACTACGGCGCCACGTAGCCCGCCTGCGCCGCCGAGGTGGCCCACTGTGGCGTACGCGTGTTGATGAGGCGGTGTTGCAACACCAGACTCCCGCTCGTCGCGTCCGCGTCTCCCAGGAGCACCACGAAGCTGGGCGCCACGGGCCGCGCGCCCGTCGCGTAGCGCTCGAACGGCGTCGTGCCCGCTGCGGACTTGATGCCGAAATAGGAGAACGGCGCGCCCGCCGCGGGCGTTACCACGGGAGGCTCGAACGCCGCTCCCGCCGCCGGCCCGGTCACCGAGGCATACGCCGCGCCCGAGAACACGGGCGTGAAGGCTCCACGCGACGTCCCATCCGACGCGAGCGCGTAGTACCCGAAGTCGAGCGGCTCCGGCACGGTGGGCGAGGCATTGACGAAGCGCACGAGCGGGCGCGCCAACGGCTCCGGCTCGAAGGACTCGGGGATGAGCGTGAGCCGAGGGCTCGCCTCCTGACGTCCGCTCACCACGGCCAGATAGCGGCGCCCCGCCTCCAACGGCCCCGTCTGCGTCTCGGGCACCACCGTGGTGCTTCCTCCCGAGAGCACGACGGAGAGCGCCAGCCCCGTGGACGCGGCGGGCAGCTCGGCGACCTTGGGGAGCTGGCCGTAGCGGAAGTCATTGGCCACCACCGCGCCCGAGCGCAGCGCGGACAACCGAGGCGCCGCCGAGCCCGTGGCGGGCAGCACCGCGTTGAAGAAGTACACGAGCGGATCCCGCTTCACGCGCACGAAGCCGTCCTCGCCCGCGCGAATCCAGAGCAGCGATGGCGCGCCCTCGTCCGCGAGCGACCGCGCGACATTGCCGGTGAGCACCGCGAAATAGCTCGCCCCCGCGACGAGCGCCCCATCCCGCAGCGAGAAGAAGAGCTTGCCGCTCTGAGAGGGAATGAACGTCGGCTCACCCGACACCGCCAGCCGCGTGAGCGTCGAGGGCAGAGACTTGCCCTCGGGCGTCGAGTCCACGCCATATGGATTCGTGGTCGCGTACACGGTCGCGCCCAGCTCATCGGTGAAGTTGCGGTTGTCGGAATCCACGGGCCCGGCCACGAAGTCCGCGGACACGAAGCGGACGCGCACCCTGCCCGAGTCGACCGCGCCGAACGCCTCGGTCAACGCCAACGCGCGAGGACGGTCCGACGCATCCGGGGCCCCCGCGGGCAAAAGCCCCGCGCCCACCAGCGTCAGGTGTTGCCCCGCATGCAGCTCCGCGGTGGTCGTCGCCAAAGGCTCGGCGCTCGCCACGGCATCCGCGTCCCGCAGCGTGAAGCGCACCGTTCCTCCCGCCGCCGGGATCTCCACCGAGGCATACACGGTCACCGCCGAGTCCCCCGGCTTCACCGCCGAGAACACCTTCACGTCGTCCGCATAGACATCCACGCGGAACGGCTCCCACGCCGCGTTGTCCGCCGTGCCGCTGCGCAGGCCCGAGAACACATGGACGAAGCGCACGAGCGCGCGCGCCGAGGGCACCCCTCCCCCACAGCCACCATCCGCGCCGGGCACGCCTCCATCCGCGCAGGTGCCCGCGTCCACGCCCCCATCGCCCAGCCCCGCGTCGACGGTGCCCGCGTCGGGAGTGCTCGCATCGACTCCGCCCGCGTCGGGCGAGCCCGCGTCCCCGTGCCCCGCATCCACTGACTCGGGTGGCTTTGGCACGGGGACCGCTGTGCACCTCTCTTCACGACAGGCCCAGACCTGCCCTTCGGGGACCGAGCCTTGGTCGCGGCAATCAAAGGCGTCCCGACACTCGACGGCGTTGCATCCGGCCAGCCAGGTCAACCAGAGCGCGACGACCCAGGTGCTGCCCTGAAACGATTGTCTCTTCACGCGATGCTCCCGTTCCGCGAAGGGTGGAGGGACGGGCCGCGCGAGGGCGGACCACGCCCCGGGGTTCAGCGCTTCTCGCACTCGGTCCGCAGGGGATAGAACCGCTCCTGGACGAGCGCGTCTCGGAAGTCGCGCACGTAGAAGTAGGCCATCACGCCCGCGTTGAACTGGGCATGGCGCAGCCACTCCGCGACCGCGTCTGGGTTGGTTCCCCCGCGAATGGCATCCGTCAGCGGGTTGTCCAACGTGCAGATGGCTTCCCACATCCGCGCGCCCCCCACCGCGCGCACGTTGCCGCTGTGCGGCTCCAGCGAGCCCGAGCCGAACTTCCCAGCGCGGACCAGGTCGCACGCGCCACGCGCCGCGCCCAGCATGTTGGCGCCCCACCGCGCCCAGTCCTTGAGGTCCGGCGAGAAGTCGATGTCCACCTCGCCGTACTTCACCCAGGCCTGCATGAACTCCTCGGTGAACTTCACGCTCGTCCCACCCGAGGCCATCCACACGAGGTAGCGCGCGGCGCCGTCAGCGCCATACGCGGACTCGAACAGCGCGCGGTTGGGCGCACCCTCCGGCGTGCTCCCGAACAGGCCATGCGTCAGGTCCGCCACGCGCGCGCCATTGAACGCCACCAACGTCTTGGCCGCGCCGCTCTGCCCGTTCGCCGCGCGACCGTGGCAGTTGGCGCAGACGCCCTGGAACACCGTGGCGCCCGGCGTGGAGAAGTAGAGGTAACCCCAAGGCAATCGCGGGTTGCCCAGCCGGTCCAACATCCACGGCTCCACCACCTGCGGCGCAGGCGCGCGGGCATCGAACGCGCACTCGTCCTTGGGCTCCCAGAAGTTCGTGGCGAAGGGCGCGCGGGCCAGCGCCTCATGAGCGGGCGTGATGCGGTAGCCCGTGAGGTAGGCGTTCTCCGGCAGGGCCATGAGCGACCGCCACGCCGTGTTGCGCGGCTCATACGGAACCTTGTCGGTGAAGTCCTCGCCCACCCAACGCACGTCCGCGGGAGGGACGCAGTCCTCGCGCACGGCGGCGTCCGCCTGTCGCAGCCGCGCCTGCTTCGCGGCGGCGCGCTGCTCGGCGCTCAGTCCCTGGTCGCGCGTCTTCCAATCCAACGTGGCCAACCAGCGCGCGACCATCGAGGCCGCGCGGCAGTCCTGGCCCGGGACGTTGGCGGGCATGTGGATGAGGCGCTCGTTGGTGGGCCGTGCCACGCGCTGGTAGAGCGCGCTGGCGGGCTCGGGGCTCTTCAGCTCCGTGGCGAAGTTCTCCACCTCCTGCGCGTAGAAGCGCAGCCCGTTGGTCTCCTTCACGAACGGATCCCACGCGTAGAGGCTGCCACCCGCGGAGAAGTCGAGCGGCTGGAGCGCGGGGTTGCTCTGCACCGCGAAGCCGCGCGGGTTGTGGCACTGCGAGCAGTTGGGAACCAGGTAGGCCTGGAGCGCGAGCTCCTCCGGCGTGCGCGCCGACTTCCCCTCGCGCGACGTGAGCGCCTCCAGGCGCGGAAGCTCCGCCGCCGAGCGCAGCCCCGTGATGACGCCCAGCCGGATGAGGCGATCCACCTGCGAGCGCTCGTCCTCCTCAATCACTGCGTCCGCATCCAGACCGCCCTCACCGGGCGCGCGGCGGTTCAGCTGCAACGGGGTGAAGCCCAGGACGAAGTTGTGCGCCTCGGCGCCCATGTGACAGTTCACGCAGCGGTGACGCCCGGGCACCGCGTAGTTGCGCGTGGCGTCCGGCGAGCGCTCATCCGTGCGGTAGACAATGACGCGGTCCGAGAACGGCGAGCCGTCGCGGTAGCGCAGGTCGTGCAGCTCCGCGACCGTCTCATCCGCGTTCCAGAGATAGGTGCCGAAGAGGGCATCCTGCCAGCGCTCGCGCGTGACGATGAGGCGCGTCTCGATGCGGCGGTAGCGCGTCTGTCCATCGGCGCCCACCACGGCCTTGAAGAACGTCTTGTAGAAGCGCGTGTTGGGCGGGACCTTGAACGAGCGCGAAGCCGCGTCGTACGCGATGGACTGTCCCGCGGGCACGTGAACCAGCCGCAGCTTCCGCGCGTTGTCGGAGAACAGCGCGTAGGTGGGCGCGAAGGCAAACGTCCCATGGCGCGCGAGCCGCGCGGTGTTGAGCGTGGCGACCTCCGAGTCCGCATCGGACAGGAAGCGCGGCAGCTGCGTGAGCGTGGCGAAGTACGCGTCCTTTTCCGGGTCCGCGCCCCGGAGCGAGTCCTCGGGGATGCAGTGCCCCAGGTCCGTCATCCCCTTTGCCACATACGCGGTGACCTCCGTGCGAGGCCCGCCTCCCGGAGCGTCCTTCACCTCGAACGTGCCCTGGGGCGCGCCCTGCTCCAGCCACGCCAGGAGCACCCGCCCCACCTCCACCGCCTGACGCTGGGTGTCCGCGCTCGCCCCCGGTGGCATCGCGCCCTGGAGGATGCGCTCCGCCATGCGATGCCCTTGCGTGCTCAAGCTGTCGCGCGTGTCCTCGAAGGAGAAGTTGCCCACGGCCTTCGGCGCCCGGTGACACTCGGCGCAGAGCGCATCGACTCGCGCCGTCAACCCGGTGAAGGACTCCTGGGTCCCCGTGGCGAGCGCTTCGCCCTGGCGCAGCGGGATCCGCTCCCCGGAGCGAGTGGAGGCACAGTGCGCCGCGTCCGGGTCCACGCCCGGAGGCGTCTCCACGGGAGTCGCGGGGCGCAGGTCGGACGAGCACCCGAGCCCCAGCAGGAGCAGCATCCACCCGATGCGAGCGCGACGGTTCCACCGCTTCCCCATGACAGACTCCTCCCCATGTCTGGTGTTGCGCCGCGCCCGCATAGCAAAGACTCATCAATCCCAGGCAAAGACAATCACGCCGTGACGCAATCTTTGGCGCGCCTTGACCTCACCGTGACGGCACCGGCAGCGCGCGCACCTTCCCCAGCTTGTCGCCCCCGAACTCGGTGAACCACAGGTGGGCGTCCAGGCAGAGAGGCCCGGGCGGCGCGAAGACGATGCCGGCCGGAACGCTGTCCACGGTAGGGATGGCGAACTCGGTGATGACGCCGTCCCGGGTGATGCGCGCCACCTGATTGGCCAGGCTCTCCACGAACCACAAGTTGCCATCCGGGCCGAGGGAGAGCGCGAGCGGACCACTGCCCGGCGTGGGCACGTCGTACTCGGTGACGAGGCCCTCGCGGGTGACGCGGCCCACCTTGTTGCCGAGCTGCTCGGTGAACCACACGGCGCCATCCAGGCCCACGGCGATGCCCGCCAGTCCGCTGCGCGGCGTGGGCACGTCGTACTCGCTCAGGGTGCCCTCCTCCGCCATCGCCGCCACCTTGTTGGTGCCCTGCTCGGTGAACCAGACACGCCCGTCCAGGCCCAGGGTGATGGCGCGCGGCTGCGAGCCCGAGGGCAGGCTGAACTCGGTGAGCTCGCCACTCCAGCTCATCCGGCCGATGCGATTGCCCGTCAGCTCGGTGAACCAGACATGCCCATCCAGGTCTGACGTGATGCCCGTGGGCGCCGAGCCTCGCGACGGCAGCGGGAACTCCGTCACCTCGCCCTGCGGCGTGATGCGGCCCACGCGGCTGACGGACGACTCGGTGAACCAGAGGTTGCCATCCAGCGCCGGCACGAGCTGCTGCGGGCCCGCCGAGCGCGTGGGCAGCGGAAACTCCGTCACCTCGCCCGAGCGGGACAGACGTCCAATCTTGCCCGAGCCCTCGGTGAACCAAAGCTGAAGGTCCGGCCCCACGGTGATGGCGCGCGGGCTTGTGCCCACGGGGAGCGCCACCTCCTCCACGGCGCCCACGGCGGCGGGCACATCCCGACACATCCAGGACAAGTCATTGGGAGCGGAGGTCTGCGCCAGGGCGGGCGCGCCGACGAGGAAGACAGCGGTGAGGAACGACGGGCGACGAGAGGAACGCATGGCGGTGTTCTCCAGGGAAGCAGCGCACGGCAACGCCCCGAGGACCGGAAGAGCGCGGCGCTCCCCGGCCCTCGGACACGGTCTCGACTCAGAAGGAATGGGAGGGGCGACTCAGTGGCAGACGCCCGCGCCGCGCCCGACGCCGTCACCGCCGCAGTCGAGCGGGCTCACGTCGCTGCACGAGATGAAGCCCTGGTCCACGAGGATGTTCTCGAAGTCCTGCGTGTTGGTGACGTAGATCCACCGATAGAGGCGGTTCTCTTCGGTCGTCTTGGTGAAGTTCTTGTTCTCGTTGAGGAACAAGCGACGCGACAGCGGATACACGCCGGACGCGCCCGACAGCAGCTTGCGCACGTTGGCGGCCGTGGGGGCGATGCTGTCCACCGTGAGGGCCACGTTGCCCGCGCGCTTGGCCGAGTCACCGGCGTAGCCCACCGCGTTGGCGTTGTTCTCCGTCAGCTTGCCAATGCAGGTGGTGGCGCTGTCCGAGGCGGTGCAGGGCGAGGGGTTGCTCGCGGACTCGTCGGCGATGACCGTCACGCCCGCGCAGAAGGTGGTGCAGCCCAGCAGCGACTTGAAGGTGTCCGTGGTGCCGGACAGGTCATCGCGGCGGTACTTGGTGATGGCGCCACCGGTGGCGCGGCCCACGCCGCTCCAGTCGTTGACGCACGTGGCCGCCGAGCCCGAGCCGTCACCGCAGTAGAGCTTCTTGAGGTTGGCGCTGGTGATGTTGGACAGGCCGTTGGTGGACTTCACGAACGCGTTCACCGCGTCCAGACCGATGACGTTGCTGGACTCACCGGGGCAGCACGCGCCCGTGGAAGCCCCGCCGCCCGAGCACGTGCCCGCCTTCAGGTCGCGCGACATCGGCGCCAGCACCTGCTGGCGGCCATTGCAGTAGGTGCCCGAGCCGTTGCGCAGACAGCCCTCGCCCACGCCCGAGCCCTTCCCCTCGATGGACAGCCCCGCCAGCGAGTCATTGTTCGCGCGGACGAACGCCTCCTTCAGCGTGTCCGAGCCGTAGAACTCCTTGTTGGGCCCCAGCGACTGCGCGGCGCTCCCCGTGCGCTCGACAGGCGCTTCGGCCTCGGGCCCGCACGCCAGGGCCCCCATCGACAGGACGACCGCGGACATCACCCACTTCATCGTGTTCATGGTGTGCTCCTCAGGGCTGCATGCTGCGCGTTGGATGGGCCCCGCTCCGGCCCGGGTCATCCCCAGGGCAAGGCAGGGCCCTCCCGCCTCGGCGCGGACGAGAAGACGTGATGCGGGCGGGAGAGCCATCGAACCCGGAGCCCCGGGATTCGACGCGACACACGGTGCCTCAAAGGCAGACATACCGCTGCCGCAACTTGGTCAAGACTCCGCCAGCGTCAGGTCACACCGCCCAAGCGGATTCTTCCTCGCGCGCCCCGTCACGCCCCGGTTCACGCCTCGGTAACTGGATGGCGATAGCGGCCAGCATGACGCCCATCGCGCCGCAAGCTTGCTCACACGGATTGTCCGTTAGTGGATAGTCGCGTCCCGGCCCGTCCCCCGCCACGCTGGCCCACCGCGCGCCTCCCTTGCCAGCGGCCGCGAGGCACTCCCCGAGTGCGGGCCGACCTCAGAAATCGACACTCGACGTGCGTTTTCATCTCGACTCTCTGTGGATTTTTCGGATTTCCCGAGCCCAATCCATCCAGCAGGGTAGGGCATGCCCCGGTGCCCAGGAGGGTCAGTCCGGCGGAAGGCAGACGCCTCCGGGGAATTCGACTTTCACTCTTGGTCCGTGATACTTCGAAACTGCCTTCGGGCGAGCAGCATGCCCTGAAGGGCGAGGCTGTGCTGAAGCGTCGGCGTGCGGAGCGTCTCCGCCCGTCGGCGGCCAACCCCTCGACATCCACTCCACTGCTTCATCTTGGGACACGGGGCATCCAGCCTCGGACCCATCGAGTCACTGTGAGGAGTTGCACCCCCATGACATCCACCGTTTCACCGATGGGCGCCCTCTGGAAGGGCGTTACTGGCACGGCAGCCCGGGTCTTCGGACTCCTGGCGCTGCTGGCGGGCAGTACCGCGCGCGCGAGCGAGGCGGACCTCAAGCTCCCCGATTTCCGTGGGGTCAGCTTCCTCGGCGGCGTTGATGGACACACCCTGCTGCTCTCCGGCATCGCGGTGTGTGTGTTCGGGCTCGTGTTCGGCTTCATGCAGTACGCGACGTTGCAGAAGCTGCCCGTGCACCGGGCCATGCTCGAGATCTCCGAGCTGATCTACGAGACCTGCAAGACCTACCTGATGACGCAGCTCAAGTTCATCATGGTCCTGTGGGTGCTCATTGGCGCCGTGATGGTCGTCTACTTCGGCGTGCTGCTGCACATGGAAGTGGGCCGCGTGGCGGTCATCCTCGTCGCCAGCCTGGTGGGCATCGCCGGGAGCTGCGGCGTGGCTTGGTTCGGCATCCGGGTGAACACGTTCGCCAACAGCCGCACGGCGTTCGCGTCGCTGCGAGGCAAGCCCTACCCCACCTATGCCATCCCGCTCCAGGCGGGCATGTCCATTGGCATGGTGCTCATCAGCACCGAGCTGCTCCTGATGCTGGGCATCCTGCTGTTCGTCTCGCCGGACTTCGCCGGCTCGTGCTTCATCGGCTTCGCCATCGGTGAGTCGCTGGGCGCCTCGGCGCTGCGCATCGCGGGCGGCATCTTCACGAAGATTGCCGACATCGGCTCGGACCTGATGAAGATCGTCTTCAAGATCAAGGAAGACGACGCGCGCAACCCGGGCGTCATCGCGGACTGCACGGGCGACAACGCGGGCGACAGCGTGGGGCCCTCGGCGGACGGCTTCGAGACCTACGGCGTCACGGGCGTGGCGCTCATCACCTTCATCCTCCTGGCGGTCCCCACGAACGAGACGCGCGTCCAGCTGCTCGTGTGGATCTTCATGATGCGCATCGTGATGGTGGTGGCCTCGCTGGTGTCGTACTGGATCAACAACATCATCCAGGGCGCCAAGTACAAGAACGCGGACCACATGAACTTCGAGACGCCGCTCACCGTGCTGGTGTGGCTGACGTCCGTGGTCTCCGTGGCCCTCACCTTCCTGGTGAGCTACCTGCTCATCCCCACGCTGGGCGACGGCACGCTGTGGTGGAAGCTGTCGGCCATCATCACGTGCGGCACGCTGGCGGGCGCCATCATCCCGGAGGCCATCAAGGCCTTCACCTCCACGGAGAGCCGGCACGTGCGCGAGGTCGTCACGGCCAGCCGTGAGGGCGGCGCGTCCCTCAACGTCATCTCCGGCCTGGTGGCGGGCAACTTCTCCGCCTACTGGATGGGCCTCATCATCGCGGGCCTCATGGGGATGGCCTACTGGTTCAGCGGCATGGGCGTTGGCAGCCTGATGGTGGCCGCGCCGGTGTTCGCCTTCGGCCTGGTGGCGTTCGGCTTCCTGGGCATGGGCCCGGTCACCATCGCCGTGGACTCCTACGGCCCGGTGACGGACAACGCGCAGAGCGTCTACGAGCTGTCGCTCATCGAGAACGTCCCCAACGTGAAGGCCGAAATCCAGAAGGACTTCGGCTTCACGCCGGACTTCGACAAGGGCAAGGAGTACCTGGAGGAGAACGACGGCGCGGGCAACACGTTCAAGGCCACCGCCAAGCCGGTGCTCATCGGCACCGCCGTGGTGGGC
Organism: Myxococcaceae bacterium JPH2; assembly: GCA_016458225.1. Lineage (NCBI taxonomy): Bacteria > Pseudomonadati > Myxococcota > Myxococcia > Myxococcales > Myxococcaceae > Myxococcaceae bacterium JPH2. The sequence continues at coordinate 132,526 of JAEMGR010000003.1, forward strand.
GCCACGACGATGATCTTCTCCATCATCGTGCTGCTCGTGGGCCTGACCACCGACGCCATGGGCCAGCAGGTCCTCAACGCGGTGAAGGCGCAGAACCTGTCCCTGATGCACGCCCCCTTCCTCCTGGGCCTCATCACCGGCGGCGCCATCATCTACTGGTTCTCCGGCGCGTCCATGCAGGCGGTGTCCACCGGCGCCTACCGCGCGGTGGAGTTCATCAAGGCCAACATCAAGCTGGAGGGCGTGGAGAAGGCCAGCGTGAGCGACTCGAAGAAGGTCGTCGAGATCTGCACCCAGTACGCGCAGAAGGGGATGATCAACATCTTCCTCGGCGTGTTCTTCAGCACGCTCGCCTTCGCCTGTCTGGAGCCCTACTTCTTCGTGGGCTATCTCATCTCCATCGCCATCTTCGGTCTGTATCAGGCGGTGTTCATGGCCAACGCCGGCGGCGCGTGGGACAACGCCAAGAAGCTGGTGGAGACGGAGCTGAAGGCCAAGGGCACCGAGCTGCACGCGGCCTGCGTGGTGGGTGACACGGTGGGCGACCCGTTCAAGGACACGTCCTCCGTGGCCCTCAACCCGGTCATCAAGTTCACCACCCTCTTCGGCCTGCTCGCCGTGGAGCTGGCGGTGGAGATGAACGCCGCGGGCCAGGGCACCCTCTTGGGCGTCTTCTCGGCCGTGTTCTTCGTCCTGTCGATGTTCTTCGTCTACCGCAGCTTCTACAACATGCGCATCGAGAGCAGCCCCACCGCCGAGGTGAAGACCAACGCCGTGGCCAAGGCGGCCTGATCTCCTTCGTCGCGCGGAAGTCTTGGAGCGGCAGGGCGCCCTTCCCGGGCCCTGCCGCTCTTTTCATGTCCGGTGATCAGCGCCCCCGCATGGCCAGACACCCATGGCGCAATACGGACCCAGGTGCGGGTGGGAATCCTTCCCACCCGTGGACGGCTTGGCTGGATGCCTGGGGGGCTTCCACTCGCACGGCAGGGGCGTGCAAACTGGGCCTTGCACTCAGACCCTCACATTTCGAGAGGGTGGACGCCGCGCGGAGTGCCGCACTTCCAGCGAGAGAAACGATTCATGGCTACGGGTACCGTGAAGTGGTTCAACGATGCGAAGGGGTTTGGCTTCATCGTGCAGGACGGCGGGGGTGAGGACGTGTTCGTCCACCACTCGGCCATCAACATGGATGGCTTCCGCACCCTCCAGGAGGGGCAGAAGGTGGAGTTCGACGTCGGCCGCGGCCCCAAGGGTCTGCAGGCTCAGAACGTCCGCTCGACCTGAGACACCGCCGCCTGCGTCCACCAGTGAGGGCCCGGTCTCGCCTGACGCGAGGCTGGGCTTTTTCATGCGCGGGGGCGGATCATTCCAGACCCCGCGAAGCCCCTCTCACGCGCCGAAAATGTTCCACCCCAGACGGTTGGCGGGCGCGCAATCCGTAGCAAGTATTCCACTCCCGCCCCATTTCAAGAGGGGGGCGTGAGCAAGAAAACAGACTCTGGTAGAGTTTGTCGGCGCGCGAAAAAAGGGGAGGGCGCACCTATGTTCGAGGTCACCAATGATGTGAGCCGTCGGACCATCACCGCCAGAATGAGTGGCTTCATGCGGCCGAACGAGATGAAGGAGTTCGCCAGCATCTACCGCAAGGCAACGGATTCGTACTCGGGCGGGCGCCACCTGGTGCTCGCGGACATGCGTGGACTGAAGGCCCTCGAGCCGGAGTCGGCCACGCTCTTCTCGGACGTCATCAATCACGGCCGCAAGAATGGCTGCGTGATGTGCGCCCACGTCTCGGACTCCACCATCGCGCGGCTGCAGACGGCGCGCGTGGCCTCGGAGGCCTCGCCCAACGACGACATCACCATGGACTGCGTGTCGCTCGACGAAGCGCACGTGCAGTTGGCCAAGGCTCGCTCCCGGTTCTTCCTGGGCAACGAGCACGGCACGGCCCAGGCGCGCTGAGCGCGCGGGGCAGGAGCATCAGCGGCGCGTGGCCCGCGAGGCCCTGCGCCGCCGGGCATCTTCCAGGTAGGTCCGGACGAGCGACGACACCGGCAGGCGCAACGCCATCTCCAGGTCAATGAAACCCGCCCACACCACCTCGCGGGCATCCACCGCGAGGACGGGCTCCGTTTCCACCGTGACCTCGAGGAAGTGGACGTGGTCCTGCTTGTGCTCGTCCGTGCCCACCGTCTCGAAGCAGGGCCGCAGGGCGTGGGGGCCCAGGCGAACGCCCACTTCTTCGTGAAGCTCACGCGCGCCTGCCTCCGCGGGAGACTCCCCGCGGTGCAGGCCGCCGCCCGGCATGCTGAGCTGTCGCTTGTAGGAGTTCTGCAGCAGCAGCACGCGCTCGCCACACCAGATGCCCACGAAGACGCCGTGCGTCTGCGGGTGGCGAACGCGCCAGTACACCCTCGCCAGGTTGTAGGCGCTTCGGTACGCCACGCGCGCCAGCGCATCCACCAGAGGCTTCACGCCCATCTCTTCCTCGCGCCCCTCGCCGGGGCGCGTGTGCATCCACGAACGTCCGGCCCGACGGCGCCCTACCCGCCCTGCGAGCCGAGGGCGAGTTCGGCGAGCCCACCCTCCGCGGCGGCCAGCTCCGCGCGGCGGATCTCCAACGTCGCCCGCGCCTGGGCCGCGCTGCTCTGCGCGAGGAAGCGGCGGTTGTCCGCGTCCGTCACTTCCAGGTTGGTGGCCATGCCCGCCTGGGCCTGCGCGCTCACCTGCTTCTGCGCGCGCGCGGCCAGCTGGGCCTGAGCCTCCGCCTGCGCCAGCGCGGCCTGCGCGGCCTGGACGTTGGAGCGGGCCGCCACCCAGCTCGCGCGCGCCTTGGCGCGACCCGAGACGAGCGAGGCGCGGGCCTGGGCCAGCTTCGCCTCGTCCTCGTGCTTGGCCGCGTAGCGCACGCCGCGGTCATACAGCGGCACGGTGATGGCGAGGATGAGGTCGTAGCTCGTGGTGCGACCGCTGAAGCCGCTGTTGGAGTTGTAGTTGCCCTTGGCGATGGCGGCCAGGCTCGGCAGCCACGCGAAGCGGTCATAGGTGACGACGCCCTCCGCCGCCTCCACCACCTTGGCGGCGCTGCGCACCGAGTAGACCTGCTCCCACGGTTGATCATCCTCCGTGCGCAGCGCGCCCCACGGCATGTCGTCCGTGCCCGGCGCCGCGGGGCGGATGGACTCGCCCACGAGCGCGCCCAGGAGCGCGAGCAACTGCGCCCGCTGGCCCTCCAGCTGCGCCATCTGCGTGCGCGCCTGCGCGGTGTCCGTCTGCGCGCGCAAGAGCGCCACCTCCACGGACACGCCCGCATCCAGCAGCGCCCGCGCTTCCTTCTCGCGCTGCAGCGCCACGTTCTCCGCGTCGCGCGCGGCCTGGAGGAGCTGCTCGATGCCCTGGAGGCCCAGGTACGTGCGCGCCACGCCGAGCAGAATCTGCTCGCGCGCCTCCTGCGCCCCCAGCTCGGCGGCCTCCGCGCCGCGCTTGGCGGGCGAGATGAGGAACGCGCCCTGCGGCGTGAAGAGCGGCTGGGAGAGCTGCAGGGTGCCGTAGCGCGACCACTCGGCCACGATGGGCACCGGAGGCGGCAGCATGGCCGGGTTGGGCGGAGGCAGGCCGTACACGGCCCCCACGCCGTTGAAGATGCTGCCCAGGTCCAGCACGGACGGCGCGCTGGTGCGCACGAGCTGCCCGGACGCGGTCAGCTCCGGCAGCCACGCGCTCCAGGCGCGCTGCACGCCCGCGCGAACCACCGCGGCCTGGGCGCGGGCCACCGCCACGTCCGGGCTCTGCTTCGCCGCCAGCGCCAGCGTGCCGCGCAGCCCCATCTCGCGGGCCGCGACCGGAGTCACCGCGGCATCCGAAGCCGAGGCGGCCGCGGGCGCGGTGGAAGCAGGCGCCGAGACAGGCGCGTCCGAAGCACGGGCCGGGGCGGTCGCTTGGGCGAAGCCGGACAGCGGAGCCAGCGCCGCCAGCAGCGCGAGCGAGGACAGCCGGCGGACGGGCGCGGCGGACGAAGCGCCGCCGCGCTGGGACGAGGAACGGGTCGTCATGGAGAGAGAGTCCTGGTGGGGGACGTCGTGTCGGAAGGGTGAAGGCCTCAGGCGGCGCGGCCGGGATGCTCCGTCGCCGGGGTGGGCTGGGCCGAGGGCGCGCCCGCCGCGGTGGTGGCGCGACGCCGGAAGCCCACGCGCTCCATGCCCGCGAACACCACGGGCACCACGAGCAGCGTGAGGAACGTGGAGGTGATGACGCCGCCAATCACGGCGATGGCCATGGGCGCGCGGAACTCGGAGCCCGTGCCCGAGCCCACCGCGGTGGGCACCATGCCGATGGCCATGGCGGCGCTCGTCATGAGGATGGGGCGCAGGCGGCGCGGGCCCGCCTTGAGCAGCGCCTGGTCCACCGTGTCGCCCTCGCGCAGGTGCTGGAGCGCGCCGTCGACCAGGAGGATGGCGTTCTTCGTGACGAGGCCCATGAGCAGGATGACGCCAATCATGGCGCCCATGCTCAGGTGGTAGTTGGTGACCACCAGGCCCAGGAGCGCGCCCACGAGCGCCAGCGGCAGCGACACCATGATGGTGAACGGGTGCTTGAAGGACTCGAACTGGCTGGCGAGCACCATGTAGATGAAGACGAAGGCCAGACCGAACGCCATGCCGAACGCGTCGTTCTGCTCATCCAGGCTCTTGATCTGCCCGTCGTAGATGATGGCGTAGCCGGGCGGCAGCGGCTTGGCGGCCACCGCGGCCTTGAGCTTCACCGCCACGTCACCCAGCGGCGCGCCCTTGGCGAGCTGCGACAGCACGGCGATCTGCCGCTCGCGGTTCTCGTGCTCGATGACGCTGGGGCCGTCCTTCAGCTCCACCTGGGCCACGTCCGTGATGGGGCGCAGGCCCTTGGGCGTGTAGATCTCCAGCTGGCGCACGCGCTCGGGCGTGCCGCGGTCGCTCTCGGCCAGCCGCACGCGGATGTCCGTCTCGTTGGTGCCCTCGCGCAGCTTGGCCGCCACGTCGCCGCTGATGGCCAGACGCATCTGCGCGGCCAGCGAGCCCGCGCTCAGGTCCACGTCGCTGGCGCGCGCGCGGTCGATTTGAATCTGCAGCTCCGGCTTGGGCGGGTTGGCGTCCACGCGCACGTCCGCGGTGGTGCCCATGTCGCGGAGGATGCCCGCGATGCGCTCGGCCTCCTCGTTGACACGCGCGAGGTCCGGACCCACCACGCGCACCATGATGGGGTACCAGTCGCCCAGGCCCTCAATCGTGGGCGGGTCGGAGAGGTTCACGCGGGTGGCCACCAGCGCGGGGCTGAGCAGCGCGCGGGCCTCTTCCTTCAGGATGGGCACGCCCTTCTTGCGCGCGTGCTTGGCCACGGTGAGCACGCGGAGGCGCGCCTTGTTCACGTCGCCGCTGAGGCCGACGATGGCGTAGACGTCCGTCACCTCGGGGATGCGCTTGAGCAGCTTCTCCGCCTCGGCGGTGCGCGAGCGCGTCTCCTCCAGGCTGGCCGAGTCCGGCAGCTGCAGGTCCACGATGAACTGCGAGCGGTCCTCCGCGCCGATGAACTCCGCGCCCAGCCGGCTGGCCGCGCCGAAGGACAGCACCAGCACCACCACGGTGATGGCCACCGTCTTCCACTTGTTCGCCAGCACCCAGCCCAGGATGCGCGCGTAGAAGCGCTCGGTGCCCTCGAGGAAGCGGCGCAGCATGCCCATCACCGCGTTCTCGGTGTGCACCTCGCCCGGCTTGCGCGCCTTGGCGAGCCGCGCGGACAGCATGGGGTCCAGCGTGAAGGAGATGAACAGCGAGATGAGCACCGCCATGGAGATGGTGATGCCGAACTGCTTGAAGAACTGGCCCACGATGCCCGGCATGAAGGCCACGGGGACGAACACCGCCACCAGGGACATGGTGGTCGCGAGCACCGCCAGACCCACGTCCCGCGTGCCGTTGGAGGCCGCGCTCATGGGGTCCTCGCCCTGCTCCAACCGGTGGGTGATGGCCTCGCGGACCACCACCGCGTCGTCGATGAGCAGACCGATGGCCAGCGACAGCGCCAGCAGCGTCATCTGGTTCAGCGTGTAGCCCAGCACGAACATCACGAAGAACGTCCCGATGACGGACGTGGGCAGCGCCAGCGCGGAGATGAACGTGCCGCGCGGGTCGAGCAGGAACATGAGGATGATGAGCACCGCCATCGCGCCGCCGAACACGAGCGCGACCCACACCTCCTTGGCGTTCTCGCGGATGAGCTCCGACTGGTCGATGAGCAGCGTGGACGTGAAGCCCTGCCCCACCGCCTTGCCCATCTTCCCCAACATGCCCTTCACCGCGTCGCTCACCGCCACGGTGTTGGAGCCCGGCTGCTTCACGATTTCGAGGATGACGGCGTCGTTGCCGTTGAGGCGCGCGGTGGTGCGGCGCTCGGCCACGCCATCCGTCACGGTGGCAATCTCATCCAGGCGCACCTGGGCGCCCGTCTTGCTCTTGGCCACCGGCAGCCGCCGCAGCTCCTCCACGTCGTGGAACTGTCCCAGCGAGCGCACCGTCAACTCGCTCGGGCCCAGTTGGAGCCGGCCCGCCGGCAGGTTGAGGTTCTCCTGGCCCACGCGCTGGGCAATCTCCATCGGGGAGATGCCCACCGAGCGCGCCTTGTCCAGGTCGATGTCCACCTGGATTTCGCGCGTGTCGCCACCGGTGATGCGCACCTCGGCCACGCCGGCGAGCTGCGCGAGCGCGGGCTTGATGCGGTCATCGATGAGCCTGCGCAAATCCTGCGACTTCATCTGCGCGGACACCGCGTAGGTGAGGATGGGCGTGGCCGAGATGTCCACGCGGCCGATGATGGGCGCGTCCGCGTCCTGCGGCAGCTTGTTGGCGATGCCGGCGACCTTGTCGCGCACGTCCTGCACCGCGGAGTCCAGGTTGGTGGAGAGCGTGAACTGCACCACCACCGTGCCCAGGTTCTCGCGGCTCCAGGAGTGGATCTTGTCCACGCCGCTGATGCCGGCGACCGCGTCCTCCACCGGCTTGATGACCTGGGTCTCGATTTCGCCCGGGCCCGCGCCTTTGTAGATGGTGTTGACGACCACCACCGGGAAGGACACGTCCGGATAGAGGTCCGTGCCCAGGCGCTTGAGTCCCATCACCCCCAGCACGATGAGGCACAGCGACAGCATGGCCGTGAACACCGGCCGGCGGATGGAGACATCACTGAGAATCATTCGAGGCTCGCTGCACCTGCGGGTTGGGCCTGCGAGGGCCTGGCACGAAAGGGGGGCTTACTTCACGGACACGCGGCTGCCGTGGGACAGGCCGGGGGTCGGATAGTCGATGACCTGCTCGAGCGCGGACGGAGACAGCACGACGACCTCGCTCGCGCGGCGCTCCAGCACCTGCACGTCCACGCGGCGCACCTCGCCGCCAGAGACGATGAACACGTGGTCGCCGTTGGCCGAGGACAGCGCCGTGTTGGGCAGCACCTGCGCCGGCTGCGTCTCGCCCATCTGGAGGACGGCGCGCGCCAGCGTGTGCGCCACGAAGCGGCCGTCCGCGTTCGGGACCTCAATCTCCACCGGGACGCGGCGGGTGCTCGCGTCCGCCGAGGGCACGATGAGGCGCACCACCGCGTCGTCCGAGGAGACGTTGGCGCCGATGGACTCCACCCGCACCTTGCTGCCGGGCTTGAGCCGCGCGCGCGCGGACTCGGCCACCGTCGTGCGCAGCACCAGGGTGTCCAGCGTCTCCACCGTGAAGAGCGTCGCGCCCGGCCCCACCGTGGCGCCCGTCTGGTCCGGCGCGTCGATGACGGTGCCGCCAAACGGCGACTTCAGGTCATGCCGGCGGCGCGAGGCCCGCGCCTGCGACAACTGCGCCCGGGCCGCGAGCAGCTGCGCCTGCGCCTGCGCGGCGGTGGCCGTGGACGAGCGGTTCTGCAGGTCGCTCACGTTGCCCTCGGACTTGAGCTTCTCGTTGCGCTGCGCCACGTCGGTGGCCATCGTCGCGGCGGCCTCCGCGGCGGCCACGGCGGCCTCCGCCTGCGCCACCTGCGCGTCGGAGATCTCGGTGTTGAGCTGGGCGAGCGTGTCGCCCTTCTTCACCGTCTGGCCCTTCTTCACCTTCACCGTCTCCAGCCGGCCGCCCACCTCGAAGCCCACCTGGAGTCCCTGTGCGGGAAAGAGGGTGCCCGTCACCTGCTCACTGGGCGCGGACTGCACGGTGCGCGCGGCGACGACCTTCACCGCGGGCGGCGCCTCGGCGGTGGCCTTGGGGGTGGCGGGCGTGGAGGAGGCATCCGCCTTGCCACAGGCGGACAGCGACAGCGCGGCGGCGGTGACACCCACGGCGGCGAGGGCACGGACGGTGGACGGCTTCGAGAACGACTTCATGAACGTTTCCTCGGGGAACGGCGGGTGGATGCGCGGGCCTGGGGCCGACGCGAGGAAGGCTTGCGCGAGGGGACGCGGGCGGCGGCGGGGAGCGCCGGGGGCGAGGCGGGCAGCGGCTCGCGCGGCGCGGCTCCCTCGTGAATGAGGCGTTGGACGCTGGAGGCCCAGACGGCCAGGTCGGGCTTGCGCCGCATGTGGCCCATCTGCTTGGCCAGAAGCAGGTAGGCCCCCACGATGAAGGAGCCGAACAGCTCCGGGTCGTGGCCTGAGTCCGCCACGCAGGGCGGCTGCATGTTGCGGTACTCCCGGGAGATGCGCGCCACCTCCTGGTCCACCAGTCCCCACAACGAGGACTCGAACTCCGTGCCCTGGCTCCCGCGGATGAGCACGGCGACCACATCCCGGTAGGCCCACAGGAGCTCCAACAGCTCCAGGTCCAGCGCGGACTCCGCCTGGATGAACCGAAGGTACAGCGGGCTGCGCGTGGCGACGTCCTGAACCGTGGGGTGACCCTCTTCACGGTGGAAGCGCTGCATGCCCTCCACCCGGCGGGTGCTCATGTCCCCCATGGAGGACTGGAAGGCCGTCACCAGTTCGCCGAACAACGCCTCCTTGGTGTCGAAGTGCAGGTAGAAGGCGCCCTTCGACAGGCCGCACGCCGCGGTGATGTCCTCGATGCGCGCGCCCTTCAGGCCCTTGCGCGCGAACTCGGCTCGCGCCGCGGCGATGAGGGCTTCTCGGGCGTGAGGGTCTGCGGGGCGAGCCATGGCGGGTCGGTTGCTAACCGGGCGGTCAGAAATGAGCACGCATTTATGAATGCCCGGTCAGAAACCTGGAATGGTCGCTTATAGGACGAAGAAGTCCCAGGCAAGGTGGTCACACGTAGGGTGGCTGGCGCTCCTCAGGGACGCGTCAGCGCGGAGCAGAGCGGGCAGCTCGCCGGGACGTGGGGGGTATCGCGGCGGTGCAGGTCGAGCAGGGCGCGCGACATCTCGGCCAGCTCCCGGCGGACCTCGCGGCGAGCGCCCTTCACGCGCTGGATGCTCATGTCGTCGTAGCCGGTGGTCTGGTGGCGCATCCAGGCGATGACGGCGGCCTCGGCGCGGCGCTCGATGGGGATGCGCTCCGTGCGGGCCACGGTGCCGCTGCCCACCGGGGTGGCGTGCGTGGCCACCCTCACCGCCAGGTGCTTGGCGTGGGCGAGCCACGCAGGGCTGAAGGCGAGGAAGCGCAGGACGGCGTTGGCGAAGTCCACCTCGTACTCTTCCTGCTCGCGGGCCCGGCGCTCGCGGCCCTGGGCCAGCTTGCGGGCATAGGCCGGGGTGGCGCGCTCGGCGTCCAGGGCGGCGCGGGCGTGGTGGACGTGGGCCTCGGGGGCCCAGACGCCTTTCGAGAAGAGCTTGCGTCCCACCTTCTCCACCACGGTCCAGGACGGTCCCGCGGCCTTCACCCGGCGCGTCAGGCCCGCGTCACCGGGGGGCAGGAGGGTCCAGCCCTCGGGCACGGTGAGGATGCGGCCGTCCGGGGCGCGCACGCGGCGGGGGTCGGCGGTGGGGGCAACCGTCAGGGAGTCGGACATAGGCGGGGTGGGAAGGGGGGCGGCTTGATAGCATGACCGCGACCAACCCTGGTAAATGGCCCCCGCGCGCGCCGCGTCCTCGGCAACGGAGGCCTTTTCTCTTGGGAAGCGCCGGCATGTCCCTCCTCAGGCTCACCTTCCTCGGCACCTCGGCCGCTCAACCCACGCTGCACCGCAACCTGTCCGGGCTGGCGGTGAAGGCGGACGGGGACCTCCTGCTGTTCGACTGTGGCGAGGGGACCCAGCGGCAGATGGTCCGCTTTGGCACGGGCTTCACCGTCAACGCGGCGTTCTTCACGCACTTCCACGCCGACCACTACCTGGGAATCATCGGGTTCCTGCGCACGCTGGGGATGATGGGGCGCACCGAGCCCATGTACCTCTACGGGCCGCAGCCCGCGCGGCGCCTGTTGCACCAGGCGGTGCACCTGGGCCTCGAGTCGCTCGCCTTCCCGGTGGAGATTCAGGAGTTGAAGGACGGGGACAAGGTGCAGCGCGGCGGCTACAGCGTGCAGGCCGTGGCGGTGGACCACCGCATCAACGCCCTGGGCTACGTGCTGGCCGAGGAGGAGCGACCGGGTCGCTTCCACCTGGAGAAGGCGCGCGCGCTGGGCGTCCCGGAGGGCCCCAGCTTCGGCAAGCTCCAGCGCGGCGAGGCGGTGACGCTGCCGGATGGGCGCACGGTGAAGCCGGAGGACGTGCTGGGGACGTCACGGCCGGGGCGCAAGCTGGTGCTGTCCGGCGACACGCGGCCCTGCCCTGCCCTGGTGAAGGCCTCGCGCGACGCGGACCTGTTGATCCACGAGTCCACCTTCTCCGACGACGAGCAGGAGCGCGCGCACGAGACGCGGCACTCCACCGCTCGCGAGGCGGGGCGGGTGGCGCAGGAGGCGGGCGCCCGGCGCCTCATCCTCACGCACCTCTCCAGCCGCCACGACACCGACCCCACGCGCCTGCTCACGCAGGCACGCGAGGAGTTCAAGGGACCGCTGGAAGTGGCCTACGACGGCCTCACCGTCGAGCTGCCGCTGCGGGACTGAGGGTGCACGGCCCACCCTCGCACGCGCGGCGGCGCGACCGCGGGACTACTGAACCTTCACGGCCTCGGCCTTGAGGGACGTGGCGGCGTCAGGGTCCACCTTCTGGAGCAGCTCCCACTCAATCTCCAGGTCGCGCTTGCCCTGCGAGTTGCTCACGCCACCGGGGGACTCCGACATGTCCGGGCCTCGGCCCTGGGTGTCCGCCGCGGCGCGCGTTTCCGAGCGCTCGCGCTTCCAGAACTCCACCGAGCACTGGCCCGGGCCATGCTCCTTGCCGCGAATCAGGTAGGCGCCGTAGGTGGTGCCCAGCGACGAGGCCGCGCTCAACTGCAGCTCGTGGGTGACCGCCTCGTAGCCCTCCTTGCCCGTCCGGAACGAGTAGCCCCGCTCCTTGAGGATCGCGAGCGCCTGCGGCCAGATTTCCGCGATGGGCTTGCGGTAGACATGCGTGCCTGCCTTGTCCTCCAGGAAAGCCTGCTGACGGTGGGCCGCGCAGCCCGACAGGGCGAACGCGAGCGCGGAAGCCACCCAGAGGGCGGCGACGCGAGACGATGACTTCATGGGGTTCATCCTCCTGGCTCCCGGTCCGTGGGAGCACGGCTCCGGAACATCCCTCAGCACCCGGGTGCCCGCCAAGTCTGCTCCCCTAGCGAGCAAGCATTGGCTCTCCCAGGCGCCGGTCCATCCCCTCAGCCCCCGGACGAGCAGCCCACCGCTGGGCTCCTGGTCGCGCTGACAGTGCGTCCCGGCCACCCGAGATTGCGACCATGAGCGAGCCGGGAATCACGCGGAACGGGAGCGCCTGGACACCGTCTCGGACGAGGCGCCGACGCGTGCTCATCCTGGGCGGAGGCTTCGCGGGAATGTACGCCGCGCTTCGTCTGGAGAAGCGGCTGGCGCGGCGGGACGACGTGGAGGTGATGCTCGTCAGCCACGACAACTTCTTCCTCTTCACCCCCATGCTGCACGAGGTGGCCGCCAGCGACGTGGACCCGGCCGCCATCGTCGTGGCGCTGCGCAAGGTGCTGCCGCACGTGGCGTTCGTCGAGGGAGACGCCACGCGCATCGACCTGGACGCGCGCGAGGTCCGGGTGTCCCACGGCGAGCAGGACGGGCATGACCACGTGCTCGCCTACGACGACCTGGTGCTGGCGCTGGGCTCGGAGACGAACTTCCTCGGGCAGGAGGGAGCCAGGCGCCACGCGCTCACCATGAAGACGCTGGGTGACGCGGTGCTGTTGCGCAACCACCTCATCGACCGGCTGGAGGAGGCGGACACGGCCTGCATCACGCGAGACGCCCGCGACCGTGGGGTCACCTTCGTCGTGGTGGGCGGGGGCTTCGCGGGCGTGGAGACCGCGGGGGCCGTGAACGACTTCATCCGCGGCGCGCTGCCGTACTACCCGCGCATCCAACCCGCCGACGTCCGCGTGGTCCTGGTGCATGCCGGCGCGGAGGTGCTGCCCGAGCTGGGCGCGGGGCTGGGCGCGTATGCGCGGAACAAGCTCTCGCGCAACGGGGTGGAGGTGCTCATCCACACGCGCGTGGTGGACATGGATGGGCAGAGCGTGACGCTGTCGGACGGCTCGCGGCTGGCCACGCGGACGGTGGTGTGGGTGGCGGGTGTCACGCCGTCGCCGCTCCTGGAGCGCCTGCCGTGCGAGAAGCACCAGGGCCGCCTCCGCGTCACCGAGCGCTTGGAAGTCCCCGGCCATCCCAACGTGTGGGCGGTGGGCGACTGCGCCTCCGTGCCCGACGTGACGCGGGGCGGCCAGCCCACGCCCCCCACCGCGCAACACGCGCTGCGCCAGGGCGTCGCCGTCGCGCGCAACGTGGAGGCGGCCCACCGAGGCCAGCCGCCGCGCGTGTTCCGCTACCGGATGATGGGGCAGCTCGCGGCCATCGGGCGCCGCTCGGGCGTGGCGCGCATCTTCGGTCTGAAGTTCTCGGGCTTCGTCGCGTGGTTCCTGTGGCGCGGCGTGTACTGGTGGAAGCTGCCGCGCCTGGAGAAGAAGGTGCGCGTGGCGCTGGACTGGGCGCTGGACCTCTTCTTCCACAAGGACATCGTGCAGCTCATCGGCGCGCGCGAGCTGGAGCGCTTCCCCTTGCCTGTCCGCGAGAGGGTGCTGCCGTGAACCCGGCATGGCCCTCGCGGCCCAGGTGCGCGAAAGTGCCCGGCGCATGGCCCCATGGGACGGGGCCCAGGGAAGGTGCGCGACGATGCGGAGAAGTCTGGGTTGGGCCTTCGGTGCGGTGCTGCTCCTGGCGGGCATGACGGGCTGTGCCCGGCACACGCCCGAGGCGCCCTCGCGAGATAGCGCCACGCGCACCACCACGGTGTATCTGGCCAAACAGGTGCGCACGTTGGACCCCGCGAAGCCCCTCGCCCAGGCGCTCGCGGTGCGCAACGGCAAGGTGCTGGCGGTGGGCAGCCGCGAGGAGGTCCTCGCCGCGGCTGGCCCGGACGCGCGCGTGACGGACCTGGGCGACGCCACGGTGGTCCCCGGCCTCACGGACTCGCACGGCCACCTGGAGGGGCTGGGCCGCTACCTCGCGGGCGTGCAGTTGGTGGGCGCGGCATCGAAGGCGGAGGCGCTGCAGCGCGTGGTGAAGGCGCCCGCCACGGCGCGCCAGGGCGACTGGCTGATGGGCCAGGGGTGGGACCAGAACGACTGGCCCGACAAGGCCTTCCCCACGCGGGCCGAGCTGGACGTCACCTACCCCACCACGCCCGTGGTGCTCAGCCGCATCGACGGGCACGCGCTGTGGGTCAACGGCGAGGCGCTGCGCCGCGCGCGCATCGACAAGAACACCGTGGACCCCTCGGGCGGGCGCATCCTGCGCGGGCCGGACGGCGAGCCCACCGGCGTCCTGGTGGACAACGCCATGAGCCTGGTGGAGACGGTGATGCCGCCCGGCACCCCGGCGCAGTACGCCACGTGGCTCACGGCCGCGTTCGAGTACTGCGCGCGCGTGGGCCTCACCGGCGTGCACGACGCGGGCATGAGCCTGCGCACCTTCCGGTTGCTCCAGCAGTGGGACCAGGAGGGCCGGCTGCCCCTGCGCGTCTACGCCATGGCGGACGGCCAGGGCGCGGACCGCGAGACGTACCTGCGCGAGGGCCCCTTCCAGGGCACGCTGCTCACCCTGCGCGCGGTGAAGCTCTTCACGGACGGCGCGCTCGGCAGCCGCGGCGCCGCGCTGCACGAGGCCTACAGCGACGAGCCCGGACACCGCGGCCTGTTGCTCTTGCCGCCCGATGAGTACGCCAAGCGCGTGCATGACTTCATGGCGCGCGGCTTCCAGGTGGCCACGCACGCCATCGGAGACCGCGCCAACACGCTCGTGCTGGACACGCTCACGCGCGAGGTGGCGGCGCAGGGCCAGAAGGACGGCCGGCACCGCGTGGAGCACGCCCAGATTCTCCGGCCCGAGGACATCGAGCGACTGGGCAAGGGCGGCTTCGTCGCCAGCATGCAGCCCGTCCACGCCACCAGCGACATGCCCTGGGCCCAGACGCGGCTGGGTGTCGAGCGGCTGCAGGGCGCCTACGCGTGGCGCAAGCTGAAGAACGCCGGCGCGGTGCTCGCGTTCGGCAGCGACTTCCCGGTGGAGCGCCCGGACGTGCTCGCCGGACTGTACGCGGCGCGCACGCGGCAGGACGCGCAGGGTCAGCCGCCCGCGGGCTGGATGCCCGACCAGCGCCTGAGCGGCGAGGAGGCCCTGGAGGGCTTCACCACCGGCGCGGCCTGGGCCTCGTTCGCGGAGGCGCGGCGCGGTCGGCTGCAGCCGGGCATGGACGCGGACTTCGTGGCGCTCTCCGTGGACCCCGTGGACGCGCCCCCCGCGGCGCTGCTCACCGGCCAGGTGCGCCTGACGGTCGTCGCGGGCCGCGAGGTGTACGGCGGCCGCACGCCGTAGCCCACCCGCTCGACGCGCTCAGGAACGCCGGGGCCGAGCCACCTGCGCGGCCCCGGCGAGCGCGGAGGGAATGGTCTGCCGCATCAGCGCCACGAACGTGCGCAGCCGCGCGGGGTGGAAGCGCGCGGACGGGTAGACGATGGAGATGGGCAGGGGCGCGGCCCTCCACTGAGGGGCCAGCTGTCGCAGGCGCCCTCGCTCGACTTCTGGCTGGAACACCCAGGCCGAGCCCAGGCAGGCACCGAGCCCCTTCATCGCGGCGCTGCGGATGGCGTAGAGGCTGTCCGTGCTCAGCCGTGGCTGGAAGGTGATGCGCTGGACCTCTCCGGTGTCCACGTGGGTGAGCGACAGCTCGTTTCGGTAGAACGTCCGCAGCGCCAGCCAGGGCAGGCGCGCCAGCTCGTCCGGATGGGTGGGCATGGGGCGGCCCGCCAGCAGCGACGGCGCGGCGGTGATGATGCGTGGCACCTCGGCCACGCGGACCGCGACCACGCTGGGGTCGTGGACCTCGCCCACCTGGATGGCGCAGTCGATGCCATCCGCGATGAAGTCCACCGCGCGGTCATGCAGCAGCCACTCGACCGAGACCCGCGCATGGCGGTTCAGGTACTCCGTCAGGGGCTCCACCAGAAGCTCCTGGCCGAACGCATGCGGGACCACGACGCGCAGCGTTCCCTCGGGCTCGTCGCTCGCGCCGCGCAGGTCGGCCTCGAGTCGCTCCCAGTTCGCCACCAGCTCCTTCGCGCGCTCATAGCAACGCGTGCCGTCCTCGGTGAGCTTCATCGCGTGGGTGGAGCGCTGCAGCAGCCGGAGGCCCAGCGAGCGCTCCAGCGCCTGGAGTCGCCGGCTCACGGTCGGCTGCGTGGTGCCCAGCTGCGCGGCGGCGGAGGACAGGCTCCCCGCCTCCACGATGCGCAGGAACGTCTGCATCAGCTCGAGCCGGTCGACGCTGGAGGCGGTGGAGACAGCGGGGCGCGGAGCAGCCGCGCGCGGACGGGAGGACTTGGAGCGTGGGGGCATGGGGGCGCGCTTCACTCGGGTCTATGCGTGGAACGTATAACCGCTGTTCCCTGCGTGCCACTACAGGCGGGACGCGCTCGGGCGCACTGTCACCTCATCCCGCAGTTCCGAGGTGAAGACCATGTCGCTCATTCGTCCCGTACATGAAGCCGTGGGAACCGGCGCCGCGCTCAGGACGGGCCCCCGCTCCGCGGAGAGTCCCTTCCGGCTGGCGCCCGCGAGCCCTGGCAGTGAGGTGGGGATGTCGCGCGGCTTGCGGCTCCTGCTGGCCGCGAGCGCGGGCATCTCCGTGGCGTCGCTCTACTACAGCCAGCCGATGCTGGGGGTGATGGGCGCCACCCTGGGCGCCTCGGAGACCGCGGTGGGGCTGCTGCCCACGCTCACCCTGCTGGGCTACGCGCTGGGCATCCTGTTGCTCGCGCCGCTGGGCGACCGGTTCGACCGGCGCCGCATCATCCTCGCGAAGGTCGGCTTGCTGAGCGTGGCGCTGCTGATTGGCGGGCTCGCGCCCGGCATCGGCCTGCTCCTGGCGGTGAGCTTCGTCATCGGCCTGATGGCGACGGTGGCGCAGGACATCGTGCCGGCCGCCGCGACGCTGGCGCCCGCGCGGGAGCGGGGGGCCGTGGTCGGCACGGTGATGACCGGCCTGCTGCTCGGCATCCTGTTGTCCCGGGTCGTCAGCGGCGTGGTGTCCGAGCACTTCGGCTGGCGCGCCATGTACCTGATGGCCTCGGGCAGCGTGGCCCTGGTGGGCGTGGCGGCCTGGCGCGGGCTGCCCCGCTTCCGTCCCACCAGCACGCTCTCGTATACCGCCCTGCTCGGCTCGCTGACCGAGCTGTGGCGCAAGCACGGAACCTTGCGGCGCGCGGCGGTGGCCCAGGGGCTGCTCTCGGTCGGGTTCAGCGCGTTCTGGTCCACGCTCGCGGTGATGCTGCATGGCGCGCCCTTCCACCTGGGCAGCGCGGTGGCGGGCGCCTTTGGATTGGCGGGCGCCGCAGGTGCCTTGGGCGCGCCGGTGGCGGGCCGCGTGGCGGATCGCTTCGGCTCCGAGGTCGTCACCCGCCTGGGCGCGAGCCTCACCGCCGTCTCGTTCGCCCTGATGTTCGCCCTGCCCTGGCTGGCGCCGCAGTCACGCCTGTGGCTCATGGGCGTGAGCGCGGTGGGGTTCGACCTGGGCGTGCAAGTCACGCTGGTGGCGCATCAGAGCCAGGTCTTCGGCATCGACCCCGCGGCGCGCAGCCGGCTCAACGCGGTGCTGTTCGTCGGCATGTTCATCGGCATGGCGGTGGGCGCGGCGGGTGGCAGCCTCGTGCTGGCCCATGGGGGCTGGCTGGCGGTGACGGCGCTGGCGACCACCTCGGCGGTGGCGGCCTTGGTGGTGCGCCTCACGTCGGGAACTCGCGGCGCGCACTGAAGGACGCGCAGCACCGTCACGAGAGGGAGGACTCGTAGCTGAGGGATTGGATGCGGCGGTGGATGTCCTCCTGGATGCGCTGCCGTTCCTTCTCCACGCGCGTCAGCTCCTGGCCAATGGCCTCCAGCCGGTCCTCCTGCTCGGTGAGCTTCGCCACGAAGCGGTCCGTCAGCTCGCGTTGGGAGGCCCCGCTGCGCAGCGACTCCAGGTTGGAGCGGATGCGCTCCTGGTCGCGGAACAGGTGGTTGCGCTCCTCGGTGAGCTGCTCCTGCGTGCGCGTCAGCTCCGCGCGCTGCCCGCGCAGCGCCACCACGTCGCGCAGCGCCTGCGCCACGCGCTGGTCGATGAAGCGCGAGTCCAGGAAGAAGGTCACCTCGTCCAGGCCCACCTCGCCCACGTGGTACTGCCGGTGCCCGCGCGTGCGCTCGGCGACGGTGAGCTCCTGGGTGCTGCCCGGGGACAGCTCGCGGCGGAAGCGCCAGAAGTCGTCCGTGGTCTCCGCGGGCTCGGGCATGTCCTTGAGGTCCCAGCCCGTGCGCGGGTGCTCCACGAACAACACCTGCGCGCGCGGCGACTTGTTGCGCACCAGGTAGCGCGTGTGCCGCAGGTGGAAGAACTCCACCATCAACGTGCCCCGGTTCACCACGGCGCGGAACACCGGCCCGTCCTCCGAGCGGTCCTCCACCGACACCACGCACCCCAGCTCCACCGCGTACGGCACGAAGCGGCGGTCCGAGGGCTTCATCGTGTCGAGCATGGCCTCGCCCACGTACGTCTCCGCCTCCGTCACCGTCACCGGGCCGCCCTCCAGCGTCAGGCCCGTGGTGTTGGTGAACTCGATGCACGCCATGGGGTTCTTCTCGCGCGTGGAGCGGTTGTAGAGCAGCACGCGCCGCCCCTCGAACGGCCGCTGGAGGATGGGCACCAGCGCGCTCTGGTTGCGGTGCACCGTCACCGGCTGGTCCACGCGGTACTCGAACAGGTCCCCGACCTCCTGGGTGAGCGTGGTCACCTTGGCCGTGCCCAGCCGTGCGTCGCGCATCGAGCGGGTCGCCTCCAGCGGCTCCTCGGCCCTCACCCGCGCGCGCTTGGGCATGGGAGCCGCCGCGGCGGGCGCGCTCATGAACCCCGCCGTCCCGCCCTCCATGTCCAGCATGGACGCGGACTCCATCAGGGCCTCCTGCGGAATCACGGGCGCGGCGGCGGCCTCCGTCTTCACCTCCACCACCGGCCGCTGGAGGTAGCGCGGGTTGTAGAGGTCATGCACGAAGGACACGGGCAGGCCCGCGATGAGCGACAGCCGGACGTCCACCCAGTCCTCGTCCCCCGTGTTGTCCACCAACGCCCAACCCTGGAGGAGCGGCGCCTGGCCTTCTTCCAACAGGATGCGGTAGCTCGTCTTCCACACCGGGGACTCGAGCACGTAGCTGACGAACAGCTCGCGCTCGCCCTGCCCCGACGTGAGGATGGACATCCGCTTGGTGTCCTTCTTGTACGAGGACAGCACCGTGGCCAGGTAGAACTCGAGGTCCTTGCGCACCGCCTCGTCGAGGAACTCCAGCTCGGACATCTCCAGCACGTCGAACGTGCGCAGGCTCGCGCCCACCAGCAGCGTGAGGAAGGGCCGCGCGAGGCTCGCCTCTCCCGCGGCCACCGCCAGCGTGTCCAACCCGACGATGGCGCCCTCCACCTTTCCGCCGCCCACGCGCGCTCGCACGCGCGCGCCCTTCACCTGCCCCAGGAGCGCCGTGAGGCTGCCGTCCTCGGGGATGCGGATGGTGGCCTCCGCCAGGAGCTGCTCGAGCGGCTTCGTCGAGTCATAGCTCACCGCCGACACCGCGCCCCCCGACAGGTCCAACACCGTCAGCGACTTGAGGACGTCGTTCATGTCGCGGGCCTTGAAGTCGAGCAGCAACGGCTCGCTGCCGCTCACCCGCCCCCGACGTTCGAAGTAGCCCACACCATGCTTGTAGAGGACGACGCGGCGGATGGTCAGCGCAGGGGCCATGGCTCAACGACCTCCAGAGGTGCTGGGAAAGGATTGGCGGCTCGGTGTATCAATTCAAAACCCAGCCCGCAGCGCCATCCCTCCCTCCCCGAGGTCGGTCCCATGCGCAATTCCTCTCCTCGCCTGACACCCGAGTCCGCATGAGGCCCGCGCTCTACACCATCATCGCGGAAGTGGCCCCAGGCGTGGAGACCGCCTGGAATCAGTGGCAGGAGGAGGTGCACGCGCAACAGGTGCTGCGCGAGCCCGGCTTCGTCTCCTGCCGCAAGTGGCGAGACGCGGAGCCCACCCGCGATGGGTGGACGCGCTATGTCTGCCACTATGAGCTGACGGGGCTCGAGGCCATGGAGAACTACCTGGGCAGCGACACGGCCCGGCAGCTGCGCATGGACTCCGAACTGCGCTTCGGCGCGATGATGCGCATCTCCCGACAGATGCTCACCGAGGTGAAGCGCCTGGGCTGAAAAAGGCCCGGCCCCTCCCCCGCGCACCGCGGAGGAAGGGCCGGCGTTCCGCGACGCGCGAGCTACTGCGCGACGGAGAGCTTCACTTCGATGTTGCCCGCCGTGGCGCGCGAGTACGGGCACACCGCGTGCGCGGCGTGCATGAGCTGGGTGGCCTCCTCCAGGGGGATGCCCGGCAGGATGCCCTTGAGCTCCACCGCGAGCCCGAAGCCGCCGTCCGGCGTCTTGCCCAGGGTGGCCGAGGCCGTGATGCCCGCGTCCGCGCCCAGGCGCTTGCCGGCCTTGCCCGCCACCAGCCGCAGCGCGCTCTCGAAGCACGCCGAGTAGCCCGCCGCGAAGAGCTGCTCGGGATTGGTCACCGCGCCGCCCTTGCCACCCAGTTCCTTGGGCATGGCGAGCGGCAGGTCGAGGACGCCGTCGGACGAGCGGACGTGGCCGTCGCGGCCCCCGTGCGTGGTGGCGGTGGCGGTGTACAGCGGGGTGATGGGGGTGGGAGCCATGGTGTTTCTCCTCGTCGTGAATGGGGTTACTTCGAGAGCACTTCGAACAAGCGACGCATGTCCCGGCGCAGCCGGGTGACTTCTTCCAAAGACATTCCCAGGCGGCAGGACATCGCCTCGGGCACGGACGCGGCCTTGCGCTTCAGCGCGCGCCCCGACGTCGTCAGCGACACGCGCACCGAGCGCGCGTCCTCGGTGGACCGCTCGCGCCGCACCAGCCCCTGGGTCTCCAGCCGCTTGAGCAGCGGCGTCAGCGTCCCCGAGTCCAGGAACAGCCGCTCCCCCAGCGCCTTCACCGACACGCCGTCCTCCTCCCACAGCACCAACATCACCAGGTACTGCGGATAGGTCAGCCCCAGCTTCTCCAAGAGCGGCGCGTAGGCCTGCACCATCGCGCGCGCCGCCGCATAGAGCGGGAAGCAGAGCTGGCGGTCCAGCCGGAGCGAGTCATCCGTCGACATGGCCAGTACGTAGCGCGCAATTCAATTGCGCGCAATCGATTTTGGGATTGGACCGTTCGGTTCTGGACGTTCTCCGGAGAAAAGGCGCGTGGTAGAGGTCGCCCCGCTCCGGGGTCACCGGAGGAGAACCGAGGACGTGATGCTGAGGACGGTCACCGCCACCCGCTACGTGACGCCGCTGCGCGAGGGGGGCTCGCTGCCCGCCATCGTGGAAGCGGACGACGCGGGCCTGTACGTCGTGAAGTTCCGGGGCGCCGGCCAGGGGGCCAAGGCCCTCATCGCCGAGCTGCTGTCGGGCGAGCTGGCGCGCGCGCTGGGGCTGCGCATCCCGGAGCTGGTCTTCCTGGAGCTGGACCCGGCCCTGGGGCGCAACGAGCCGGACGGCGAGATTCGCGAACTGCTCAAGGCCAGCGCGGGGCTCAACCTGGCCCTGGACTATCTGCCGGGCTCGCTGACGTTCGACCCGGTGGCGGACCGCGCGCCAGACGCCGCGCTCGCGTCCACCATCGTCGCCTTCGATGCGTACGTCACCAATGTGGACCGCACGCCGAAGAACCCCAACCTCCTGACGTGGCACCGGGACCTGTGGCTCATCGACCACGGCGCCTCGCTGTACTTCCACCACGCGTGGGAGGGCTGGGAGGAGCGCAGCCAGAGCCGCTTCGTGCCCATCCGCGACCACGTGCTGCTGCCCTGGGCGCGCGCGCTGCCGGAAGTGGGCGCCGTGCTGCGCGAGCGACTCACGCGCGACGTGGTGGAGGCCGCCGTGGCCGCCATTCCCGAGGCCTGGCTGGGCACCGAGCCCTGCTTCGACAGCCGGGACGCGCACCGCGCGGCGTATGTCACGTGGTTCATGAAGCGGCTGGACGCGGCACCCGTGTTTCTCGAGGAGGCGGCGCGTGCCCACACCCAGCTCGTTTGACTACGCCATCATCCGCGTGGTGCCTCGCGTGGAGCGAGAGGAGTTCATCAACGCGGGCGTCGTCCTCTTCTGCGTCAACCACCGCTACCTGGGGGCGCGCACGGAGCTGGACGAGGAGCGCCTGCGGGTGCTGGCCCCGGACGCGGACGTGGAGGCCATCCGAGGACACCTGGAGAGCTTCCTGCGCGTGTCCGCCGGAGGTCGGAACGCGGGCCCCATTGGCCAGCTGCCGCAGAAGGAGCGCTGGCACTGGCTGGTGGCCCCGCGCAGCACCATCATCCAGACCGGGCCCGTGCATGCCGGCTTGTGTGAGACGCCCGACAAGGCCCTGGAGCACCTGCTGGACCGCGTGGTCCGCGTGAAGCGACCGGCCTGACGGCGGAGGCAGGGGGTGATTAACTTCTCCCCAACGGCCTGCCGGTCCAGCGCCGGCAGCCCGCCCGCCCATGAGCGAGTCCCCGCTGCGCATCGTCACGTACAACGTCCGTTACTTCGGCCACATGCTCCGTGGACTGGCGAGCACGGTGGGGCCGAAGCGGCGGGTGTCCGCGGCGCTCGCGGCGCTGGAGCCCTTGCCGGACGTCGTCTGCCTCCAGGAAGTGGAGACCTCCTCGCTGCGCAGCAACATCGCTGACCGGCCCCTGAAGCGCGGCGAGACGCAGCTCCAGGTCTTCATGCGGCGCATGGAGGAGACGTTCGGTGCCCAGCGGCGCGAGATGCCCTACGAGGCGTTCTACTTCCGCGCCCACCACTACAAGCTCGGGGACGTGTCCATCTACACCACGGGGTTGGCCGTGCTCGTCAACACGCGCACGCTCCAGGTGGACACCCACAACGTGGCCGAGCCCGCGCACATCACCCATCACCACGTCCGGGGACTGAAGGACCGCAAGCAGAGCCGCATCTGCGCGCACATGCGCCTCTTGCGCCGCGAGGACGCGCGCCCCTTCCACGTCTTCAACACGCACCTGAGCCTGCCCACGCCCTTCGCCCGGGAGTTCTGGGCCACGCGCGACAAGATGGGCGGCGGCGTCAATCAACTGCACGAGGCGCGCAAGCTGACCGAGTTCGTGCGGGCGCATTCCCAGTCCGAGCCGTTCATCGTGTGCGGCGACTTCAACTCACCGCCGGCCTCGCCCGTCTTCCGCTACCTCACCCAGGACGCGCGCCTCGTGTGCGCGCAGAGCCGCGTGGGGCAGATAGACCCGAGCGTGTCCCGAGGCTTCCCCACCGCGGGCTTCATGCGCCTGCGCATGCACCTGGACCACCTGTTCTCCAGCGAGGACGTGCGCTGGCTGGACACCGACGAGACGCGCCCCTTCGGCGACACCACCGGTCGCTTCCATGGCCTGTCCGACCACGTGCCGCTCGTCGGGCGCTTCACGTTGGATGGCGTGGCCCGAGCGGACGGCGCAGGCCCTGGTGACGGCGCGGCCTGAGGGCCTCAGCCCAGCTCGCGCTCCACCTCGGCCCAGGCATCGAGAATCTCCCGCGTGCGCCGCTCGGCGAGCGCGTGGAACTCGGGTGCCAGGTGCGCCACCTTGTCCGGGTGGTACTGCGCAATCAGCGCCCGGAAGGCGCGCCGGGCCTCGTCCGCGGGCGTGCCTCTTGCGATGCCCAGCACCGTCCACGGGTCGACCTTGGGCTCGGGGGCTGGGGGCGCGGCGCGCGGGCGCGAGCGAGGCGGCGGGGTGTCCTCGAAGTCCTCCTCCTCGGGCATGCGTGAGGCGCGGGGTGGGGCTCGGGGCGCGGCCTCGGGGCGGCGCGCGCCAGGACGACGGGCCGGGTCGGGTGGAGGAATGCGAGCGGAGAGTCGACTGAGGGCCTCCTGGAGGAACCAGAGGTCCTCGGCGGGCGGGCCGTGCTTGCGCACCACCGTGCGGGGGCGGCCGTCCTGGAGCAGCAGGTACCCGGTGGAGGCCGCGTAGGCCGCCTTCTTGTCGTCCGGGTAGAGCCGCTCTCCCAGGTCGCCCAGCGGATCCCTCCACATGCCGTCCACCCCGCCCTCGTCCGCCACCAGCACCTGGGACAGCACCTCGCCGAAGACGTCCTCCAGCGCGGCGAAGGGCTCGCGCTGGTCGGGCGAGCGCTGGGTGGGGCCGTGGCGCACGCCCGTCACGAGCAGCAGCCCGCGCGTCGCGTCCACCCGCGCGAAGAGCTTCTCGCGCACCCGCTTGTCGGAAAAGAAGAGGACGGACTGCACGGCGCCCAAGGGTAGTCCGAATGCACCCACCAGCGGGAGCATCCCGCGCGCGGCGCCGAGCCGTGGCGTCGCCTCTCCAGTGGGCGACAGTCCGTCCCAAGCGGCTCGACGCTGGCGCGGGCTTGAGAAAGAGTCCCAAGCGCCATGCGCTGCTGCCATCGCCACGCTCCCGCCATCGCCGCTTCCGAACCACACCCCTTCAGCTTGCCCGGCGCCACCGAGCACTACGCCGCCGAGCGCCCCGTCCGCGCCGAGCACATCCGCCTGGAGCTGGCGCTGGACTTCGAGGCCCGCGCGCTGACGGGCCGCTGCACCACCCGCGTGAGCGCCGTGCGCGGCGTCTCCACCGTGACGTTCGACGCCGTGGACATGGACATCACCGAGGCGCGCGTGGACGGCCAGCCCGCGCGCTTCTCCAACTCCGGCGCGCACGCGCGCGTGGAGCTGCCCGAGCCGATGGAGCCGGGCCAGGCGCGCGACATCACGCTCGCGTACCGCTGCCGGCCTCGACGTGGGCTGTACTTCTGGGGCCCCGACGCGGGCTACCCCGAGCGTCCGCTCCAGGCCTGGACGCAAGGGCAGGACATCGACGCGCGCTGCTGGTTCCCCTGCCTGGACACGCCCGCGCAGAAGGCCACCACGGAGGTCATCGCCACCTTCCCCGCGCGGATGACGTCGCTGTCCAACGGCGTGCTCGTGCGCGACGTCACCGAGGGCGACCGCCGCACCCAGCACTACCGCATGGAGCAGCCGCACTCGCCCTACCTCGTCACGCTGGTGGTGGGCGAGTTCGAGGAGGCGACGGACACCGCCGGCACCGTGCCGCTGCGCTACCTGTACCCGCCCGGTCGCCGCGAGGACGCGCTGCGCTGCGTGGCCCGAACGCCCCAGATGGTGGCGCTCTATCAGCAGCTCACCGGCGAGCCCTTCCCGTGGAGCGGCTACGCGCAGGTGTTCGTCACCGAGTTCATCCTCGGCGGCATGGAGCACACCACCGCCACCACGCTGCTGGACACGGTGCTGCACGACGCGCGCGCCCACGCGGACTACAGCGCCGAGCCGCTCATCGCCCACGAGCTGGCGCACCAGTGGTTCGGCAACCTGCTCACCTGCCGCGACTGGCCCCATGGCTGGCTCAACGAGGGCTTCGCCACCTACGTGGAGGTGCTCTGGAAGGAGCACGCCGACGGCCGCGACGAGGCGGATCACCATCGGCTCACCGACCTGAACGCGTACCTCACCGAGGTGCGCGAGCGCTACGCCCGGCCCATCGTGGCGCGCAAGTTCCACGCGCCCATGGACCTGTTCGACCGGCATCTCTACGAGAAGGGCGCGCTCGTGCTCCACGAGCTGCGCCGCCGCGTGGGCGATGACCTCTTCCTCCGCGCCCTGCGTCACTACGTGGCCCGCCACCGCCACGGCGTGGTGGAGACGGTGGACCTGTCGCGCGCGTTCGAGGAGGCCACCGGCCACAACCTGGACCGCGTGTTCGACCAGTACGTCTTCTCCCCCGGCCATCCCGAGCTGAAGGTGGAGGTCCGCTACGACGCGGAGGAGGCCCGCCTGCGCCTCAAGGTCCGGCAGACGCAGCGCACCGACTCGGGCACGCCCGTGTTCCGCCTGCCGCTGGACGTGCGCATCACCGTGGACGGCCGCGACACGCTCCACCGCCTGGACATCACCGACGCCGAGCACTTCTTCCACCTGCCCTGCCCCACCGCGCCCACGCAGGTGCGCGTGGATCCGCGCCGCGAGGTGCTCGGCACCGTGGACGTGGACAAGGCGGTGGGCCTCTGGCTGGAGGAGCTGCGCGCCGCGCCCGAGGCCCGCGCGCGCACCGAGGCCGCGCACGCGCTGGGCAAGGACGGCGGCCACCGCGCGGTGGAGGCGCTGGGCCGCGCGCTGGAGGACGACGCGCTGTTCTGGGGCACTCGCGCCGCGTGCGCCAAGGCGCTGGGCCGCATCCGCTCCCCCGAGTCTCGCGCGCGACTGCTCGCGGGACTCCCCATCACGCACCCCAAGGTGCGCCGGGCCGTGGTGGCCGCGCTGGGAGAGTTCCGCCGGGACGCGGAGGTGGCGGGCCGCCTGCGCGCGCTGCTGGACGCGGGCGACGCCAGCTACTTCGTGGAGGCCGAGGCCGCGCGCAGCCTGGGACGCGTGCGCGCCGTGGACGCGGTGCCGCTGCTGGAGGTGGTGGCCGCGCGGCCGTCCTTCCAGGACGTCATCGGCTCGGGCGCGGTCGACGGGCTCGCGGAGACGCAGGACCCGGCCGCCTTCCCCGCCGTGGTCGCGCGCACGGCGTACGGCCAGCCCGCGCACCTGCGGCGCACGGCCGTGATGGCCGTGGCGAAGCTGGCCCAGGTGGCCCGGCGTGAGCGCGAGGCCGTGGACCTGCTCTCGGACTTGTTGAGGGATCCGCAGTTCCGCATGCAGTGGACGGTCTGCGAAGCGGCGAAGGCGCTGGGAGACCGGCGCCTGATTCCCGCGCTGGAGGGCACCCCGCTCGATGACCCGCGCACCCGCCGCGCCGCGCGCGAGGCCGTGCGGACGCTGCGCGAGGGCGAACCTCAAGCGCGCGAGGTGGCCGCGCTGCGCGAGGAGGTGGACAAGCTCAAGGAGGAGTCCCGCGCGCTTCGCGAGAAGCTGGAGGCGCTCGCCCTCCGCAGGCCGGAGCCCCCGCCGCCCACCTCGCCACCGCGAGGACGGGCGGCGGCGAAGCACGCGGCGAGGAAGTCCACCAGCCGGCGCGTCACCGGGCGGGGCCGAAGGAAGTAGCCCGCGCCCGAGGTCCGCGACCGGCGACTACCAGACGCGAACGCGCTGCTCCGGCGTCAGGTAGAGGCCCTGGCCCGGCTTCACGTCGAACGCCTCGTACCAGCCATCCTCGTTGCGCACCGTGGACGCGCGGAACTCGCCGGGCGCGTGTCCGTCCGTCATGAGCAACTGACGCAGCAGCGGCTCGCGGAACTTGGTGCGCCACACCTGGGCGAAGCCGAGGAAGAAGCGCTGCTCGCCGGTGTAGCCGTCCTTCACCACGGCCGGCGTGCCGCCCAGCGACAGCCGGTAGGCGTCATGCGAGATGGCCAGGCCAGCCACGTCCGCGATGTTCTCGCCCAGGGTCAGCTCGCCGTTGACCGACATGTCCGGCAGCGGCTTGTAGGCGCTGAACTGCGCCGCGAGCGCCTGTCCCGCCGCCTTGAAGCGCTGCAGGTCGCTGTCCGTCCACCAGTTGGACAGCTTGCCGCGCGCGTCGAACTTCGCGCCCACGTCGTCGAAGCTGTGGACGATTTCATGGCCAATCACCGTGCCGATGCCGCCGTAGTTCACGGCCGGGTCCGCGTTCGGGTCGAAGAACGGCGGCTGCAGGATGGCGGCGGGGAAGATGATGGAGTTCTGCTGCGGCGAGTTCAGCGCGTTCACGTCCTGCGGCACCATGAACCACTCGGAGCGGTCCACCGGGCCGTTGAGCTTCGCCAGGTTGCGCTGGTACTCGAACAGCGAGGCGCGCTGGGCGTTGCCGAACGCATCGCTCCGGTCCACCTTCAGCGCCGAGTAATCGCGGAAGTGCGCCGGGTGGCCAATGCCCACCTGGAGCGTGGCCAGCTTCTCCTTCGCGCGGGCCTTCGTCTCCGGAGACATCCACGCGAGCGCGTCGATGCGCTTGCCGAAGGCCGCGATGATGTTGCGCACCATCGTGTCCGCCTGGACCTTGGCCTCCGCCGGGAAGTACTTCTCCACGTAGAGCTTGCCCACCGCCTCGCCCAGCGCGCCGTTCGTCACGGTCACGCCGCGCTTCCAACGCTCGCGCAGCTGCTGCGCGCCGGAGAGCACCTTGCCGTTGAAGGCGAAGTTCTCATCGACGAAGGCCTTGGAGAGGAACGCCGCGTTGCGCGCGATGGCGCGGAAGGCCAGGTAGTCCTTCCAGCTCTGGAGCGGCTCGGCGCCCACCAGCTTCGCCATGCCCGTGATGGCGCTCGGCTGCCACACGATGATCTGCTTCTGCCCGGACAGGCCCGCGGCCGAGAAGTACGCGGCCCAGTCGAGCCCGGGCGCCTTCTTGGCGAACGCCTCCTGGGCCCACGGGTTGTTCGTCTTGGTGACGTCCTGCGTGTCCACCTGGGGCCAGTGCGTGGCGGCGATCTTCTTCTCCAGTTCGAAGACGCGGCGCGCGCGCGCCTCCACGTCGGAGAAGCCCGCCAGCTTCAGCATCGCGGCGATGTGGGCCTGATAGGACTGGCGCACCTCGCGGAAGCGGGGGCTGTCCACCAGATAGAAGTCGCGGTCCGGCAGCCCCAGGCCGCCCTGCATCAGGTACGGGGCGTACCGCTCGGGGGCGTTCAGGTCCTCGGTCACCCACAGGCCAAAGAGGCGGTCCGTCGTCACGTCGCCCGTGTTGAGCGCATCGACGTCCGCGCGCAGCGTGGAGCCCAGCTCGGTGGCCAGCGCGCGCCGGTTCGCGATGGCCGCGATGCGCTCCAACTCGGGCTTGAGGGGCGAGGCGCCCTTCGCCTCGATGGCCGCCTCATCCATGAAGCTGGCGAAGTAGTCGCCAATCTTGCGGGCCTCGCTGTCCGCGGACCCCTCGGCGCGCGCGGCCTCTTCAATCAACGACCGGGTGCGCGCGGCGGCCTGCTCGGACAGCGCCGTGAACATGCCGAAGTTGGAGCGGTCCGCCGGAATCTCCGCCTTCTGCATCCACGTGCCGCTGGCGTACCGGTAGAAGCTGTCACCCGGCGCGACGGTGGCGTCCATGCCGGCGACGTCGAAGCCGAAGGTTCCGTACGTGGGCTTGGGCGCCGGCGCGGGCGCGGCCACCACGGGGGCGGCCTCCGTCACGGGAGGAGCCGGCTTCTCCGCGGGGGTCGAGGTCGCGCAAGCAGCCAGCAGGGCCGTGGCGCAGGCGGAGAGCGTCGCACGCGCGGCGCCCGGCAGTCGTTGAGACGAGTCGTTCATGAAGGGTTCCTGGGCGGCCTCAGGGTCGGCCGCGCGCGGATGATGCCATCAGCGCCCGGAAATCCTGACGCTTCCGTGACCAACCCCTCACCCCGGCGGTTATTCGCCACCCGCGCGCCATCCCAGGTCCGCCCCGCCCCGTCTCCCTGGGAGTTCAAGGCTTCACGGAAGCGCCGCCCGGACTTCGAGTGCCTACCTGTACGAGGAAGGGGTGCGCGAAGCCTCAGGCGGGGTGGCCGGGGGAGCGCCCTGGGGGGAGAGCCAAGGCATGGCCCAAGCGGCAGGCGAGTTGGAGGTCGTCATGGACGCCGCCGTGGACCCGCTGGTGGTGTGCGACGCGGACGAGCGCATCGTCCATGTGAACACGGCCACGGAGCGCCTGCTCGGTTGGAGCCGCGCGCGGCTGTTGGGCCAGCCGGTGTCGGAGCTGTTCCCTGTCCGGCTGCGGACGTTCGCCGGGCACAGCCTGACGCGCTACCTGCTGTCGCGGCGCGCCGCGCTCGGAGGGAGGCCCATCCGGGTCTTCGCGCGGCGCGAGGACGGCGTGGAGGTGCTGGTGGAGCTGACCGTGGGCACGGCGGGCGCGGGAGAGCACACGCGCATCGCGCTCACCTTCCGTCGCCTGCACGAGGTCATCGACACGCTGGACGACCCGGTGGAGAAAGGGCTGCCCGCCCTGGCGCGGCACCTGGACGACCGGGCGAGGGACCGGCTGTACCGGCTGCTGGTGGAGAACGCCCCGCTCGGCATCTTCCACTTCGACCGCACGCCGGTGGTCACCGCGTGCAACACGCGCTTCGTGGACATCCTCGGCTCCTCGAAGCGGATCCTCGTGGGGCTCAACCTGCTCACGCTGCGCGACGACCGGATGATGCAGGCGGTGCGCGAGACGCTGAGGGGCCACGCCTCGGACTTCGAGGGGGACTACGTCGCGGTCACCAGTGGCAAGGTGACGCCCGTGCGGGTGCGCTTCGCGCCGTGCTACGCGGAGGACGGCACGACGGTGGAGGGCGGCGTGGGGCTGGTGGAGGACATCAGCGAGCACCGCCACACCGAGGCGGAGCGCGAGCGCCACCTGGCCCAGCTCGACATGCTCTTCCACAGCGCGCCCATCGGGCTGGGGTTCGTGGACATGAACCTGCGCTACGCGCGCCTCAACGACGTGCTGGCCCACATCAACGGCGTGCCCGCCGAGAAGCATCTGGGGCGCCGTCCCCATGAAGTGCTCGGTCCGGCGGGCGGGCCCCTCGAGCGGATGATTCGCCAGGTGATGGCGACGGGCGAGCCCGCGGTGAAGCGCGAGGTGCGCACCGACGTGGACCTGGGCGCGCCGGGGCCGCGCCGCTACCTGGCGGGCAGCTTCTACCCCGTGCGCGCGCCGGATGGACGCATGCTCGGCGTGGGCATCCTGGTGGAGGACATCAGCGAGCGCCGCCGCGCGGAAGAGGAGCGCAACCGGCTCTACCGCGAGGCCCAGGAAGCCATCCGCGTGCGCGACGACTTCCTGTCCATCGCGAGCCACGAGCTGAAGACGCCGCTCACCCCGCTGAGCCTCCGGCTGGAGACCCTGGAGCGGAAGCTGGAGCGGGGCGAGGCCGTGGACGCGTCCGTGCTGCACCGCGCGCGGCGACAGCTGCTGCGGCTGACGGGGCTCATCAACGACTTGTTGGACGCCTCACGCATCGAGGCCGGGCGGCTGGCGCTGCACCCGGAGCCCACGCGCTTCGACACGTTGGTGGAGAACGGCGTGCGCGCGATGGAGGCCCAGCGCGACGACCACCTCATCACCTTCGAACATCCGCGCGAGCCCGTGCGGGTCCATGGCGACTCGTACCGCTTGGAGCAGGTGGTGACGAACCTGTTGGAGAACGCGCTGAAGTACAGCCCGGACGGCGGCACCATCCGCGTGGCGCTGACGGTGCGCGGGGACGTGGCGCTGTTGTCGGTGACGGACCCGGGCATCGGGATTCCGCCGGACCAGCAGGCGCTCCTGTTCGACCGCTACTTCCGCGCGCGCAATGTCTCCGCGCGCTCCTATGGGGGCCTGGGGCTGGGGCTGTACATCAGCCGCGACATCGTCGAGCGACATGGCGGTCGCATCTGGGTGGAGAGCGAGGTGGGTCACGGCTCCACCTTCTACGTGGCGCTGCCGCTGCTGCCCGTCGCGCACGCGTCGCCGGACACTCCGCAGGCGGGCCCTCCGCCGCACTGAAGCGAGCGCAGGGGCGTTTCGAAAGAACTTCAGCCCGAGGTGTTGGGCGGTGGCCACGCCACCCAGGGGAGCGACAGGAATCACACGCCCCCGGGCATGGCACGCGGGCTGCTGTCGGAGTCAGGCGGGAGGATGCAAGCCATGACGACGGACACGCCCGCGCTGACGCGTGACAAGGAAGGATGGATCGTCCGTGTGAAGTTGGGAGGACGGGTGCAGGAGGTTCGCTGCACCACCGAGAGCCAGGCCCGCTACGTCGCGGCGATGTTCGCCCTGCACGCCGCCCGGCCTCCCACGCTGCGCAATTGATTCACCACCCGTTCTTCTGGCCGTACTCCTGCGCCTCGGACATGAACTTGTGGGTGGACGCGGACATCGTCCACACGAAGTTGGCGCGGAGCAGGTCCGGGTCATTGATGCCCGGAGTCGGCTTGGGCGGAATCGGCACCTCGGCCTGGACGAAGACCGCCGTGCCGCCACCGCCGTTGCCCTGGGCGTTGGGCAGGTTGGACAGCTCCGTGCGGATGGTGGAGAGGAACGTGGCCAGCTCCGTCGTCCGCACGCCCGTGAGGTAGAAGAACGCCTGCAGGTTCTGCACGTCGAAGCCGTACGCGATGAACTGGGACTTGTCCGTGGGGTGGCGGTACACGGAGACGTAGGCGCTGCGCACCGTCACGGGGATGAACGGCGTGCCCGCGGGCCAGTTGGCGACCTTGGTCGTCGCCGTGGGCAGCGTGGGCAGGGTGGGCACGGAGGTGACGACGCAGTTCGTCCCCGCGTCCGAGGTCCCCGCGTCCACGCCGGCGTCCGTCGCCGGCAGGAAGATGATGGGCGGCAGCGTGGTGATGGTGGACTGCTGAGACACCTGCGCGGGCGCATCCGACGGCGGGACCTCTCCGGCCTCCAGGCCGCAGGCCACCCACGCGAACGCCGAGCACACTCCGAGCACGAAGGCTCGCTTCATGGCACTTCCCCCTCTGACTGGATGATGAGTTGTGACTACTCGAAGACAACGACGGTCTGCACCCAACTTCCCGGGTTCCTCCCGAGAACTTCCATCCGCTCGCGCTTCACGGCGACCGAGGGAGACGCTCCCTCGCGCACGCGGCGGCGCACGGCTTCGAAGAACGCACCCGCCTCGGCGTCCGGGATGTCCGACGGCGACGCGATGACCGCGCGCGCGCCCGCCTCCAGGAACGCGACCGGCAAGCTCCACGGCTCATGCAGATACGGCGCGGTCTCGGCGGCCCGGCACGACGCCAGGATGACCACCGGCGCGCGCGACAAGTGCTGGCGGCGCACCTCGCCCGCGGTCAGCGCGTAGCGGCCATCCGCCTGCGCGGACAGCACGATGAGCGACGCATCCGAGATGCCCAGGTTCACCAGCCCGTGCGCGTGGATGTCGATTTCATCCGCGCCCGGCATCTCCGCCAGGACGCGCTCCGGCGTCGCGGCGGCGCCCGTCAGGTCCACGCGCGGCGCGGCGGGCTCGGTGCCCGGCAGCCACGCGGACAGCCGCGGCAGGCCCAGCCCCGCGGGCGCGTTCACGTCGCTGACCACCAGCCGCCGGGGCGCGCCCGAGGCCGCCACCGGGGGCCGAGCGTCCCCGCGCTGGTAGCTCCACGCGAAGTCGGAAGGCAGCAGCCCCGCCCGCCCATGCAAGGGATAGCGGGCAAAGACAGACACGTGCTCGCAGGGCCGCAGCGCGTCCAGCACCGGCGCGGACACGAGCGAGGGCACATCGAACGCGGGCGCGCTGCGGGTGGTGAGCGTGCCCACGGCCTCGCCCTTCGCGCCGCGCGCGGCCACCAGCATGCGCTCCTCGGCGATCTCCACGCCCAGCAGACACCGCGTGGGCGCCGCGCCGCCGGACTCGCGGGCGAACCAGTCCAGCGCCCCCGCGAAGTCTCCCGCGCGACCGGCCTCCAGGATGAGCAGGGAGTAGCTGGCGGCGCGCGCCTTCTGCGCACCGGTGTCCTCGCGCGGCAGCTTCTCCGCCGCCGCGATGAGGTCCTCCAACTGCCGCCGCCCCGCGACGCGGTCGTGCTCCAGCTCGGCGCGCGCGATGGCGTGGTCCACCATCAACAAGAGCCCGGGCCGCTTGCCGAGCCCCGGCTGCGTGCGCGCGGACGCCGCGAGCGCGCGCACGGCCTCCAGGTCTCCCGGCCGGGGCGCGACGCGCGACAGGTCCGCGAGGACCAGCGGACTCAAGGCCGAGCGCGGCGCGCCGCAGTCCGGCACCGCGCCCAGCTCGGTCCGCGCGGCGTCGAAGCGCAGCTCGGAGGACTCCAGCATCGCGAGCGTCTCGTGCAGGAAGACCTGGGCGGCGCAGACGTCCGGCTGGCGCAGCGCGGACTCGCGAAGGTAGGCGCGCGTGAGCGCGAACGCGTCGCGGAAGCGGGCGATCTGCCCCAGGTGCTGGAGGAACTGCGTCTCCTGCTCGGGGTCGTTCGAGGCGCGCGCTCGCTCCAGGCCGCGCAGCGCGTGCTCGCGGGCCTCCACCAGCCGGTGCTGCGACGTGTACAGGTACGTGAGCACCGACTCCAGCTCGCCGCAGCGCGCGTCCAGCTTGCGCAGCTCACAGGCGGGCAGGGCCTTCAGCAGCATCGCCTCCGCGCTGGCCATCTCGCCGGCCGTCAGCTTCGCCTGCGCGCGCTGCAGCTCCGCGTTGACCTGGAACCACGGGTCGCCCACCGCGTCCGCCGCCCGAGCGTAGTCATCCAGCTCCGCGGGCAGCCGGCCCAGCAGCGCGAGCGCGCCGAGCAGGATGTCGGAGTCGCCCGAGGCCCGCAGCGCCCGCACGAACGCATCCGCGCCCGTCATGTCGAACGCGCCCGTCAGCACCTGGGCGAACGACGTCGCCAGTGGACCTCGGCGCGCGAAGTCCCGCTTCTGCGTCCGCTCGATGTAGCGGGCCAGCACGTCTCCGCCGTAGTGCGCGTCCAGCTCCCGCGCCTCGGGGAGCAGCGCCCGCACGCGCTCGGCGGTGGGCGCGGTCCAGGCCGCCAGGTACAAGTACTTGCGCGCGAGCGCCGGCGCCTCGCGCACCAGGGTCGCGGGCAGCGGCGTTCCATCCGCCACCAGCGTCTTGTTCGCCGTCCACGCCAGGTTCCAGTGGTCCTGCCGGGACTTCGTCTGGCGCCGCACCGCCTCGGCGCGCTCGCGCGCCTCCTGGCTCCAGCCGGGCTCGTTCAGCGCGGCCACCTGCTCGAAGCCCTCGGCCGCGAGCAGGTCCAGCCCCAGCTCGCGCAACACGAGGCTGCGGTTCCACATCGCCGCCGCGTGCCGAGGCTCCTTCGCGAGCACGCCCTCCAGCAGCACGAGCGCGTCCTCCAAGTCTCCGCGCTGCAACGCCACCACGGCCCGGTCGCTGTCCACGTCCGGCGAGGACGGCGCGCGCTTCAGGTCCTCCCGCGCCTGCTCCACTTCGCCGCGCAGCAGGTGCCCCGTGCCCAACCCGTGCAGGTCCCCCGCGGCCTCCAGCTTCGCCAGCGCCTGGAGCGGCACCAGCTCGCGAGGACGCTCGTCACCCGAGCGCTTCACGCCATAGGGCCGATACCCGCTCGCCCCGGACCAGCTCAGCCGAGCCTCCAGCGAGCGCGTGGGCGCCAGGGCCAGCGCCTCCGGCCCCACCACCTGCTCCGAGCCATCCGACGTGGGCGAGCGGAACAACGCCAGCGTCAGCGCGGCCGTCAGCGAACCGCTCAGCGCGACCGCCGCCACCCAGCGACGGCGCCCGCTCCACGCCGGACGGAAGGCGCGGGTGGGCTTCGCCTCGCGGGGAACCTGGGCGGGAGGCGGCGCGGGGGATTCCGTGTCGCGCGGCGGCGGAACGACGCGCAGCGGACGGGCCTCCTCCTCGGCGCGGATCGCCTCGCCCGCGGACTTGAGCTCCAGGATGACGTCCAGCTCATCCATGCAGCGCTCGCAAGTGACCAGGTGCTCACGGAAGGACGCGGCCTCCTCCGGCGACAGCTCGTCATCGGCGAACAGGTGCACCTGGTCGTGGATGTCCAGCATGTCGAGGTCACGCTCGGAGTCGCTCATGGCTACTCGGTCTCCGGAGGCTGGGGAGCCAACAGTTCCTTCATCTTGGTCCGCGCCCGGGCGAGGCGCGTTCCCACCGTGTTCTTGTTGAGACCCAGGTGGTCGGCAATCTCGATGTACGAGCGCCCTTCGATTTCCTTCATCCGGAACACCGTGCGGAACTCCTCAGGAATCTTCTCCAGCGCCTCGCGAACCTCGGCGGTGCCGAACTTCGCCCACAAGGGCTCGTCCTCGGGAGTCGGCGCGGCGACCACTTCCTGCACGTCCTCCGCGGACACCCCGGCCCGGCGCTCGCGCAGCTTGAGGCGGTGCCTGTCGAAGAAGAGGTTGCGCTGGACGCGCAGCAGCCAGGCGCGCGCGTCACTCTGCGTCTTCAATTGCTCGCGGTGACGCCAGGCGCGCTCGTAGGTGTCCTGGAGGATGTCGTTGACGTCCGAGGTGTTCCCGGCGAGCTGCATGCCCCGCGTGCGCAGCAGGGTCTCGTGCTGGCGAATGAAGGCGTCGAACCAGCGGCGGTCCTGCACTTCCGATGAAGGGGGCTCGCTCTCCACGCGGGGCACAGGCTGGCTGGTCGGTTCGGGAGCAGTCAAGCGCCGCGAACTCCGAACCGGGGGGAGCTGCCCCATCCACTCCAGCGCAAAAGTATCCATGGCGTCCCCGTCCTCAGGCTCTTGCGGCGAGTCCACCGCTCCGCCCCGCTCCGCGCAGCCGCACCCACAACCCCGACGCGTGCATGTCTTCAGTCCCTCCCTGAACAAGCGGTCCGGCAGGGAAACGAAGCGTGTGGCCAATCTTCCCGGCGGAAATTTCGCGCGATTTCCTCTCGCGCTCAGGCGAGGCGGCGCGCGCGGTTCATGCCGAGGGCGCTGGTGAAGCCCACCCAGCCCAGGACGGGCGCCATCAACAGGGGGGCCCGGGGGTCCACCTGACGGGCGAAGACCGTGTAGGCCACCGCGCTGCCCAGCAGGAGCGCGCGCTCCACCACGACCGTGCGCGCGCGACGCGGACGCCCTGCGCCCCAGCGCCCACCGACGTAGAGACCGAGCTGGAGTCCCCACCCCATCAAGGCACGCGAGCGCGCCGGCCCCGCCGCCGAGCCCCACACGCGCCACGCCGACACGGCGAGCAGCGCGGACAACAGCGTCCCCGCGGCCCCGGACACGGCATCCCAAGGCCGTGATGCAGACCGCCCGAATCCGCCTCGCGAGGGCACAGGGGACGTCGCTCGAGAACCCAGGAGCGCGGCCCCCGCGGTCAGCGCCCCCATCACCCCCAGCGCCGCCGCCGACTCCCGGTTGAGCGTGGCATTGCGCTGAAGCCCCGCGGGCGTGCCCCATGCGGTCAGGTCCATGTGTCGTCCTCCCAGAGCCCCATGGGGAATCTGGGCGTGCGACTCCCCCCGCGCCAGCCGCGCCCGCCCGCCAGTGTTACAAGAGACCATTCCCGTGCCACGCGGCGAGGCTGCGCATGACGACTCCGGATGATGTCCTGGGCTTCTGGTTCGGCCAGCCCCCCGACCCCACGCGAAACCCCACCTGCGCGAGGCCCCGCGCCCTGTGGTTCCAACAGGACACGGCCTTTGACCAGGCGTGTCAGCGATTCCTCGACGCGCACACGCAGGCGGCGGCGGGGGACCTGCGGGATTGGGCCGACGAGCCACGCAGCGCCCTCGCGCTGGTGCTGCTGCTGGACCAGCTTCCGCGCAACCTCTTCCGCGGCACCGCGCGCGCCTTCGCCTCGGATGCGCGCGCCCGCGAGGTCGCCCGGCGCGCGCTGGCCCGAGGCCTGGACACCGTGCTGCCCCCGGTGTGGCGCTGGTTCATGTACCTGCCGTTCGAGCACAGCGAGGACGTGAACGACCAGCGGCTCTCGGTCTCCCTGTTCGAGCAGCTCGCCCTGGCGCGCGGCGTGGACAGCACCTCCGCAATTGAGTACGCGCGGCACCACCGCGACATCATCGAGCGCTTCGGCCGCTTCCCCCACCGCAACGCGGTGCTGGGCCGCGAGTCCACCCCGGACGAGGTGGCCTTCCTCCAGGAGCCAGGCTCGTCGTTCTGACGGAGGCGGGTGGGCCGCCTGGTCGCTCGGTCGGGCTGCGTCCGGCCGTGTGGGTCCACCTCATCGCGCGGAGACGACGCGGGGAGGACTGCCGGGTGGCACGAGCGCTGGGGTAGCGTGCGCGCACCGTGCTCGCGGAGGGGACGTGGCGGCAGACATCGCGAACATCATCCAGCAGCGCTGGCGCAACCAGTGGAAGCAGATGCTGGGGGTCGCCCTGGGCGTCACGCTCGTGGCGGCGCTGTGCGGGTGGCGCGGGCTGTTGGATGACGCCGAGCACAGCGCCTACGACAAGGCGCTCACCACGTACACCCGCGCGCCCGGCCCGTCCTCGCGCGTGGTGGTGGTGGCCATCGACCAGTCGAGCCTGGACGAGATGGGCCGCGACGAGCAGTACCGCCGCAACTTCGGCATCTGGCCCTTCAGCCGCAACCTGTGGGCGCGCGTGGTGGAGGAGCTGAAGGCCCGCGGCGCACGCGCGGTCCTCTTCGACGCGGTGATGCAGGAGGCCTCCACCGACGAGGCCATGGACCTGTCGTTCGCCCAGGTGCTGCGCGACACGCACCTGCCCTTCTACCTGGGGCTCTCCACCAACGGCTCGGCGCTCCCGCTGCCGCGCGCGGACGCCTCGGCGCCCCACCCCGTCGCGAACAACCCCGCCCCCACCGAGTCCGCGCCCGTCCAGGCCGTGCCCTCCGGCGAGGAGGAGTTCACCGACGCGCCCGAGGCCGCGACGCCCACGGTGACGCCCGAGGAGCTGGCCCGAGCCCTGGCCTTCCCGGCGCATCGCGACGACGCGCGGCTCCTGCCCACGCTGGAGTACGTGGCCAGCGATGGGGCTCGGCGCATGCGCTACCCCGTCCCCCCCATCCCCGCCCTGGTCGGCGCGGCGAGCGGCTTCGGCCTGGTGGACACGGAGGTGGACGCGGACGGCTTCATGCGGCGCACGCGCTTCGCGTACACGGACGGCACCAACACCTACGCCACGCTGCCGACGCGGCTCGCGGCGGACCTGCTGGGCGCGAAGGACGTCCAGCTGTCGGGGCGCACGCTCACGATCGGCGAGCGCCACTTCCGCGTGGACTCCGACGGCAGCGCGGCCATCGACTATGGCGGCGCGCTGCACGAGCGCTTCCAGCTGGTGCGCTTGGTGGACGTGCTGGAGGACTGGGCGCGGCGCCAGCAGGGCCAGCCCTCGCGCCTGCCCGCGGACACCTTCACCGGCAAGGTGGTGGTGCTGGGCGGCACCGCGCTGGGCGTCAACGACATCAAGGCCACGCCCTTCTCCGCCGCCGAGCCAGGATTGGTGAAGCAGGCCGCCGTGGTGGATGCGCTCCTGGGTGGCGCGTTCATCACCCGCGCGGCGCCCTGGGTGGACCTCACCGTCACCTTCCTGGTGGCGCTGGTGTCCGCGGTGCTGCTGATGACCGCGCGCTGGACGCCGCTGGAGGTGCTGTGGCCCGTGGCCATCTTCTTCGGATTGCACCTGGTGACGGGGCTCTTCCTGCGCACCGCGCACACGCACGTGCTCACCGCGATGCCGTCCCTGGCTGGCGTGGGCGCCAGCGTGGGCGCGCTGGCCTTCAATCACTTGCTGGCCAACCGCGAGGCGGAGTTCATCCGGCAGACCTTCAGCCGCTTCATGGACGCGCGGCTGGTGGACCAGATGCTGAAGGGCCAGCAGCTCCCGCGCCTGGATGGCGAGAACAAGGAGATCACCGCCTTCTTCAGCGACATCCGCGGCTTCTCCACCTTCAGCGAGCGCTTCAAGGAGGACCCGCGCGCGCTGGCCCGCATCCTCAACACGTACCTGACGCGGGTGACGAACGCGCTCCTGCGCGAGGGCGCGTGCCTGGACAAGTACATCGGCGACGCGGTGGTGTGCCTCTTCGGCGCGCCCATGGCGCAAGCGGACCACGCGGTGCGCGCCTGCCGAGGAGCGCTGGCCGCGAAGGCGGAGGTGGATGCGCTCCGTGAAGAGTTCCGAGCCAAGGGCCTCCCGGACGTGTACACGCGCATCGGCGTCAACAGCGCGGTCAACTTCGTGGGCAACTTCGGCAGCGAGCAGCACTTCAGCTACACGGCCATCGGTGACGGGATGAACCTGGCGGCGCGCCTGGAGGGCGCGAACAAGGCCTATGGCTCGCTCATCATGATTGGCCCGCGCACCTACGAGCTGGCGCGCGAGCACATCGAGGTGCGGGAGCTGGACCGCGTGCGCGTCGCGGGCAAGACGGAAGCCGTCACGGTGTACGAGCTGCTGGCCCTCAAGGGCGGGCTGAGCGCGCGCACGCGGCACACGGTGGAGCGCTACCACGCGGCGCTCGCGCTCTATCGCGAGGCGCGCTTCGCGGACGCGGCCAGCGCGCTCGAGGCGTTGCGGCGCGAGGACCCGGACGACGGGCCCACGAAAGCGCTGCTGGAGCGCTGCCACGAGTACTTGGAAAACCCACCCGCGGTGTTCGACGGCGTGGCCAACCTGGAGAAGTGACGCCGTCCTGGCGTTGGGGGTCTTGATGCGGATGCGAATGAAAGCAGGCGTGGTGCTGCTGGCGCTGGGGGCGCCCGCGCTCGCGCTGGCGGTGAGTCCCGGCGGCGCGTTGTACGTGAAGGCGAAGAACACACGGGTGATGAAGAGCCCGTCGCCCACGGCCGACGCGGTGGTGGTGCTCCAGCCCGGACAGCAGGTGGTGTGGAACGGCGCGGAGCCCTCCAACAAGCAGTGGCACAAGGTGACGGCGCCGGGCGGCAAGCAGGGCTTCGTCTTCCAGACGAACCTGTCCACCACGCCGCCGCGCATGGAGCTGGTGGCCAAGGACGGCAACGCGCGACAGGTGGACCCCGCGGCGTTCGTCGCCAGCGGCGCGGCGGTGAAGGCGCTGAGCCCCGGCGCCGAGCAGTACAGCAAGGAGAAGGGCGGCGACTACGCCCAGTCCGCCGAGCAGCTCAAGCAACTGGAGAAGCTGGCGCGCGACATCAAGCCCGCGGCCATCGCCAGGCACGTGGCGGACGCGGAGCTGTTCCCCGTGGTGGGCGGCAGCGAGGTCGCCGGAGCGTCGGGCAACCCGGCCGCGAAGAAGAAGGGAGGTGCGCGATGAACCGCCGCCTGTCTGTCATTGCCGCGGCGAGCCTCGGCTGGGCCTCCGCCGGCTGCGCCAACATCGCGCTGAATTCGAGCGCCCTGTCGAGCGGCTCCGCGCTCGCGAACCGCGTGGCGGAGAACACCGTCAAGGCGGGGCACGACGTGAGGAAGTGCAACGCGCTCAACGTGGAGCCCACCGTGAAGGAGGAGTACGCGCTGGGCGGCGCGGTGGCCGTGCACTGGGTGCAGCGCGGCGGCGGACTGCTGCTCCAAGGCAGCGGCGACCCCGCGGTGAACGTCTACCTCAACACCGTGGGGAAGAACCTCGCGGCGCAGTCGGACCGTCCCACGTTGGAGTGGACCTTCGGCGTGCTGGCGGACTCGAAGAACTTCACCGCGCTGTCCTCGCCCGGTGGCTACGTCTTCGTCACGCACCGGCTCCTCGCAGGCGTGGAGAACGAGGCCGAGCTGGCCGGTGTGCTCGCGCACGAGATTGCTCACATCGTGCTCAAGCACGCCATCCACCAGTACACGGGCTCGAAGGTGAGCCTGTGCAAGACGCTCGCGGTGGGCAACGCGGTGGGCGGCACGGTGCTGTCGCCAGCCGCGGTGAACCTGCTGGTGTCCGGCGGCGACCACGGCACCCTGGACCTGGATGGGAACACGGGCCTCCTGGGCAAGCTGGCCGAGAAGACCATCGACGCGCTCGACAAGGGCAACAGCCGCGACGAGGAGCTGGAGGCGGACCGCATGGCCGCGCAGCTCATGATGTCCGCGGGCTATGACCCGCAGTCCTTCATGAGCCTCATCCGGCGCACGTCCGAGGCCGGCGGCGTCTTCGCCAACCACCCCAAGCGCGACGAGCGACTGAAGAACCTCGCCAGCTACCTGGAGACGGTCCGCGCGGCGGAAGGAAAGCAGGAGTTCGCGGGCCTCACCACGCAGGGGCTCAAGAGCCCGGCCCTGCCCCGCGAGGTCACCGCCCAGCAGGGCAGCGTCGCGCGGGATACGAAGTAGGACGGCCGCGTCGCCGGGCCGTCCTCGCGGACTTCAGCGCGAGGCGGCCTGGCTGAGCGCCCGGTGCACGGCCTCCAGCGCCTTGCGGGCCTCGAGCAGCTCGGCGCGCTCGGAGGTGAGCGAGGCCACCTGCTGCGCCAGCACGTCGCGCTCACCCTGGAGCGTCTCCACGGCGCGGCGCAGGGAAGCGGACTCGTCCTTGGCGCCCTCCAGCTCCGAGGCGAGGCGCTCCTCCTCCGCGAGGCTGTCCGCCAGGGCCTGCTTGCCGCGGACCACCTCGACCTCCAGGCTCTCGTGCTCCTTCGCCGCGGCCTGGAGCGCCTGACGCGACTCCTGGAGGGACAGCAGCGCCTCGTCGCGCTCGCCCTCCAGCGCCGCCAGCTCGCGCTCCAGGTCGGCCAGCAGCTTCACGCGGCCTTCCATCTCCGAGGACAGCCGGCGCGCCTCGTCCATGCGCAGGCGGGCTTCCTCGGTGGCCTTCTCGGCCTGACGCCGCGTGGCCTCCAGGTCCTGCGTGAGGGTGAGGTTGAGGGACTTCACCCGCGTCAGCTCGGCCTGGAGGGTGGTGATGCGCTCCACCGCGCGCTGGCCAGCCTCCGCCACCGTGGCGGGCAGCGGCTCCGGGCGCGGGTTCTCGCGCACCGCCTTGAGGCGGGCCTTGAGCCGCTCACGCCGGGAGTCCGCGTCCAGGGCCTCCTCGCGCGGCGCGGCGGGCTGCTGCACTTCCACCTCCGCGGGCGGCGCCTCCGTCCGGGCCACCGTCTCGACACGGGAGGTCACAGCGGTTTGCGCGGGAGCGAAGGTCATCATGGGCGCAACCTCGTGGACGGCGGGCGGGGCGGAGACGACCGGAAGCGCTTCAGCGGCGGCCCACGGCGGGGCGGGCGCGGCGAACGCCCTGGGAGCCGGCTCGGCGAACGCCATCGGAGCGGGCTCGGGCTCGGCCGCCATCGAGGGCGGCGGCGACGCGTACGTCACCGCCATCTCCCGTGCCGGCGCGGCCTCGCGCTCCCAGGTGGGCGCGACGGCGACGGGCTCCTGCCACGGCGTCTCGGGGACCTCCCACGACTCGGCGGGCGGGGACACCAGCGCGGACAGCGCGTGGGCCACGGGCGCGGGCATGGTCGGCGCGGGGGCGGGCTCGGCGGGCCGAGTCAGCAGGGCAGAGGGCACGGCCGGCGCGCGCAGGGCGGCCTCCATCGCCTCGGCGGCGGTGGGGCGCGGGGCGCGGTTGCGCTCGATGCGCGCGCGCACCTCGGCGGAGAGGTCCGGCGCCTCGGCCACGGGCGGCGGAAGGACCGCGGCGACCTCGGGCTCGGGCATCGCGGCCTGGGGCTCCACCGGGTCGAACGCGCCGGTCAGCGCCCCCAGGCGGAGGCGCGGCTTGGCGCGGGACACGTTCTGTTCGAAGGCTTTCTTCATCACGGGGTCTCAGCCTGCGTGGGTGGCGCCGTTCTTCGCGGCGGCGCCCGCTACCAGGCGGGGAAGGACATTGTCGAGCATGGCCTGGATATCAGTCGCGCCCTTGGAAGTGGGGTCCGCGACGAATACCGGCCGTCCCTCGCTGGAGGCCTGGGCGAACTTGGTGCACTGCCGGATGATGGTGGGCAGCAGGTACTCTGGGTAGTGCTTCTGGAGGGCCTCCAGCGCTTCCTTGGCCAGCTTGAAGGTCGCGTTGAAGGCATTGACCACGATGTAGACGTGGTCGAGCACGTGGTTCAGGTCCTCTTCCAGGCTCTGCACGGTCTCGAAGAGCAGCTTGAGGCCGTGGAAGGACAGGAAGTCCGCCAGCACGGGCACGAACAGGTCGTTCGCGGCCATCAGGGCGTTGAGGTTGAGCAGGCCGAAGGACGGCGGCGCGTCGAAGATGATGAAGTCGTACTGCGCCTCGACGTCCTTGAGCGCGTTGCGCAGCTTGAACTCGCGGCCGGCCATGGGCATCAGCGCGAGGTCCATGGTGGACATGCTGAGGTTGGACGGGACGAAGTCCAGGTTGGGCAGGGTGGACTTCTGGATGACCTGGACCAACGGCGTCTTTCTGACCAGCACGTCCAGCAGCGTCTTCTCGAAGTCCTCGCCCTCGTAGCCCAGGCACTTGGTGGCGTGCCCCTGGCTGTCGAGGTCGATGAGGAGGACCGCGTAGCCCAGCTCCGCGAGGCGCCAGGCGTAGGACGTGGAGAGGGACGTCTTGCCGGTGCCGCCCTTGAAGTTGAGGAAGAGCTGACGGCGGTGGCCCACCCGGGGCGGGAAGCGGTCCAGCGTGGTGCGCAGCTCCCAGATGTCGTCCGGACCGTACGCGTCCTTCCGCATCCCCTCGGGAATCTCCTTGGGGGACACGCCGAGCATCTCGGCCACCTGCTTCGAGCTGTACGTCGGCGCTTCCATGGACGACCCTTCGGATGAGGTGCGCGGCACCTGCAACTTGCCTCAAGCGGCGAAGTATTTGTGCCCCCTTCGCACAATGGCCCCCCGGGCCACCAGCAGGGCGAGAGCCTCCTGAGTCAACTCCGCGGGCGAGGACAGGCCGCCCGCCAGCTCCACCAGCGAGCGGCCCCGCACCGCCACGCGGACCTCCGACAGCATCGCGGCGCAGAGCGACTCCACCGGAGACGGGCCCGGGCGAGGCGCCACAGCACGCGCCTCGGGAGCACCTGCCTCGGGAGCGGGTGCGCGCACCACGGGAGGCGTGGCCCCCATCGCCACGAGGGCGGCCTGGACCGGGGACATCCGCGCGGCAGGCGGGCGCTGTACGCCACCTGACATTGGGACGGGCTGCGCATGCGCGGGCGGCATGGAGCTGCCAGCGACCGGCTGACGAGCACCGGCGTTCGCCTGCGGGGGAACCGCACCCGCCCGAGGAGCGCCCGGAGAAGCCTGAGCGGGCGCCTGCGCCACGACAGCGGGAGCGCCCTGACCGGGCATCGTTGCCCCGACCACCGGGCCCTGAACGCTTGAAGCCGGAGCCGCGCGCCCGCCCTGCGCCATCGCCACGGGAGCCTGCGCCACGACCGCATGAGCGCCCTGCGCCATCGCCACGGGAGCCTGAACCCCTACTGAGTTCGCGACCTGCGCCATCGCCACGGGAGCCTGCGCCACGACCGCGGGCGCGCCGACGGGCATCGCGACATTCGCCGGAGCCACCACCGCCTGCACGGCGACGGGCTGAGCAGCGCCACGCACCGCCTCGGCCTGCACGCTCCCAGGAGCATCGACGCTCGCGACGCCCACGCTCAGCGGTGCACGCTTCGCGACCAGCGGCGTTTCGAGACGCGCGCGCACCGGACGAATCGGCAGCGTCGCCAGCCGGCGAATCTCCCGACGACGGTGGGCATCGTCCAGCGCGACCACGAAGGACACGTCCTGGCCCAGGATGCGCGAGAGGCTCTGCGCGGCGGCCTTGCGCACGCGCGGCTCGGCGTCATCCAGCGCGCCCAGCAGGAGCACCCGGGCGTTCTCCCCTGCCCCAGCCCCCAGCGCCAGCGCGGCCAG
Organism: Myxococcaceae bacterium JPH2; assembly: GCA_016458225.1. Classification (NCBI taxonomy): domain Bacteria; kingdom Pseudomonadati; phylum Myxococcota; class Myxococcia; order Myxococcales; family Myxococcaceae; species Myxococcaceae bacterium JPH2. The sequence continues at coordinate 177,302 of JAEMGR010000003.1, forward strand.
CGAGCGCACTTCCGTGTCGGCGTCGTGGATTGCCTCTTCGCCCAGCCTCCGCGCCGTCTCGCCCTCCAGGCCCAGGGCCAGGAGCGACGCGCGACGACGCACCGAGCGATCCGGGTCCTTCATCGCCTGCGCCAGATGCGGCGCGGCATCCCGAGGCGCCAGCGTGAGCATCGCCTTGAGCGCCGCGATGCGAACCTCGGGCACCGGCGACGACATCAGCGGCGACACCACCGATGCGCCCTGCTCCTTGCATAGCCCCGCGAACGCCTGGAGCAATGCAACCTGAGCCGCGGGGTCCGTCTCCGCATGCAGCGCCGCGGCCAGCGCGGGCGCGGCGGCGGGCTGCGCCAGGGCCTTCAGGCGCTCGGCGGCGCGAACCCGGGCGGCTCCATCCGTCGCGGACAGCTCACGCACGGAGAAGCCAAAGAGCGTCTCATCCGACGAGCCCGCGAAGCCTCCATGCGCGCTCAGCTCCGCGAGCTGCTCCGCGCTCACGCGCAGCCGGCCTTCCTGCAACAACCGCTGTGCCTCACGCGCCACGGGCGACAGCGCCACCGCCCCATTGCCAGACGCCGACGCGGGCGCCACAGGCGTGGCAGCGGCATCAACGACCGGCCCCCACGGAACAGCCGCACCCTTCGCGACGGGCACCAGCACCGGCGCCGTCTCACCGCGCAGGATGGCCTCGCTGCGAAGCTGCGAGATGAACGACGCGAGATCAAACCCCAGCTCGTCGTCCACGTCCCGCGACATGCCCGAGGAGTGGATCCGGCTGGCATCCAGCAGCTTGCCCATGAGCTGATCGCGCTCCAGGCGCAGCGCCTGATTCAAGCGGGACAGCTCGTCGCGCTCGGCCTGCATGCGGCCGGTGCGCACCTCCACCTCGGCCAGCTCGCGGCGCATCTCCAGGTCACGCTGGCGCGCCTCGGACAGCTCGCGCTTGAGGTGCTCGATCTCCTCGCGCGTCCCGTCCAGCTCGCCGTGGAGCTGCTCCGCACGGGCCTCGAAGTAGACGATCTTTTCGAGTGCGCTCCTCAGCAGCGCGTCCGGACGCTCGTCACTCACGACCTGTGCTGGCCTCCCCGAGAAGCGCCTCACGCGCCCCCGGTTCGCGTTGCCGGATGGGGCTCCGGACACCCGGCACACACCGGGGTTGGGCACCTTACTTCAGGGGGACGTGCGACGTAAACCCCGGAAACACCAGGGGTTTTCCGTTCAGGTCCTCCGGAAAGATTGACAACGCGTCCCAGGCCGATTTTTCGGCCCCGCGCCGACTCGGTGGATCTCACGCCCCCCCTGCACATCCCGCGCGCGCCACCCCACGCGAGCCCGTCCACTCGGCACCCGCCGCCACGAGGCACGCCCGCTCGCGCGCCCCACGCGATGCCCCGCCGCACGTCCTCCGCGGGCCTCACCACGACTCAAGGAAGCCAAGAAACCCAGGTGCGACAGAAAGGGCCCGCGCACTGCGTTTTCACCGCGTTACGCACGCCTGCCCGCACGCGCCGAGATGTCAGACCCCGCTCGTAATGTCTGTGTCACGAGGTAGCGCATCACCTCCACTTCGCCCCGGAACCTCTCCGCTCTTTTCGCGGGGGGCGAAGGCCCTCTTTTCCCAGGTTTCCCAAGCCATGGAACAACGACTGGCAACCATCATTGGAAACGCTGTTCGCGCGGCCCGTCAGCGATTGGAGCTGACCCAGGCGGACGTCGCTGAGCGCGTCGGTATCGCGACCGAGGTGTATGGACGCCTCGAGCGCGGCCACATGCTGCCCAGCGTCCGCACGCTGCGGAAGCTGTGCCTCGTCCTCAACGCCTCTTCGGATGTGCTGCTCGGTCTGAGCGCGACGACGACGGTGGAAGGCAGCGCGCCCCAGCTCGCGGAGGATCCGCCCGAGTACCGCGAGCGCCCCGAGGTGCGTCGGCTGATGCGCACCGTGCGCAAGCTCGATTCCCCCCGGCTGCGGCTCTTGGGTCAGGTGGCGCACGCACTGGAGCGATGAGCCCGCCCGCCGCCTTGCGACGCCCTCGCCGCGTGCACGTCGTTCGCGCCGCAACAGCGCGAACAAGACACGCGCGGCGAGGGCAGGTCGTGAGCGCGGGAGGACGGTCTCCGGGCGAAAAGGAGGAGTTGCGCGCTGGCGCAATCGCTTGGCGTCCGGAGTGAAGCGAGCACCGCGGTGAGTCCGTACCCTGAGACGCATGCCGCGCGTCCGCTCGACCCCGCCTCGGTTTGACGTTCCCCAGCTCACGGCGCATGCGCTGTGGTGGCTGTGGTTCCTGGCCTTCACCGGAGGCTGGGCGCGGATGTCCGGGTCCCTGCGCGCGGGCCTGTGGCTCGTGGGCGTGGCGGTGACGTTCTGGAACTACGCCGTGCTGCACAATCACATGCATGTGGCCATCGCCCGTCCACGCGCGGCGCGCTGGCTGGTGAGCCGGACGTTGGGGCTGACGTGTGGCTTTCCGTACCGCGGCTACGTCATCCATCACCTCAACCATCATCGCTTCAGCGATGGCCCGGGTGACTGGGGCCAGCGTCGGCGCGGCGAGGGCGCGTTCGGCTATTGCGTGCGCTCGGTGCTGGCGCCGTGGCTGTGGCCGTTCGCGTTGATGAAAGAGGTGTGGCGCTCGGCCACGCGGCACGGACAGCGCGCGGAGCTGCTGCTGGATTTCGCGGTGGTGGATGGAACGCTGCTGGGGCTCATCATCTGGAGGCCAACGCTGGGCCTGTCCTTCTGGGCGCTGTTGCTCACGGGACAGATGTGTATTCACTGGCTCAACCTCGCGGCCCACTTCGGGACGGACCCCACCTGCCGAGACGCCTTGGCGGTGACCTCCACGTCCCGGCTCTACAACCATGTGTTCTTCAATGCGGGGCACCATCAGGCGCACCACGTGAGACCTCATGTGCCGTGGTTCGCGCTGCCGTCATTCACTCGTGAACTGGCGTCGCGAGGGCAGGTTCGTCCAGGACTGGTAAGCCCGTGGGCGCCCATCCATCCGCGCTGGGTGGCGCGCGTGGCAAAGCAGTATTCTGCTCGGCTGTGCGACGCGCGGACGGACTCGACGACTACTTCCGAAGCCCCCTCGGTCGATATCTCGTAGGGGACTGTTTCCTTCACTGGTATGCGGCGGCGGACCTCTGTGGGTTCGCGGTGTGGGGAAGGCCGGGAGAGCAACAAGCCCAGCGCATCGTCCAGGCGCTGGACGTGGAGCTGGAGCCCGCGCTGCCGCACGACTCGCTCGTCGACTTGCGCCGCGTGGAGGGAATCGACGCGGACGCCTTCGGCGTGATGAAGGACTACATGCAAGCCCACGCCGGCCAGTTCGCGCGCACGGTGCGCCGGCAGGTGCTGCTGCGTCCGGACGGGCTCGCGGGCGCCATCGTCGGAGGCTTCTACGAATTGGTGCAGGGCGGCTATCCCCACAAGGTCTTCACCGACGCGGCCGAGGGGCTGAGCTGGCTGGGTCGCGACGCGGACATGATTGGTCCGCTGGTGTCGCGGCTCAACACACTGGTGGCCGAGGCCACCGGTCAATCGCCGCTGCTGCGCGAGCTGCATCAGGTGCTGCGCGGGAAGCTGCCGGGCGCGAGCCTGGCGGACGTGGCCCGGACCATGGGCATGTCGGAGCGCACGCTCCAGCGCCGACTCAAGGAAGCGGACACGTCGTTCCAGACGGAGCTGAACACGGTGCAGGTGCGCACCGCGCAAGGACTCCTGCTGGAGACAGACATGAAGCTCACCGCCGTCGCGGTGGAGGTGGGCTGCGCTTCGCTCCAGCACTTCAGCAGCTTGTTTCGCAAGTGGGTGGGCGAGACGCCCAGCGGCTGGCGCGAGCGACACCGCGGAGGCACACCGACACCCGAGAGCAGCTCGGCCCCGCGCGCGGCGGAAGAGGCACCGCCGCAGGGAGAGCGCCCGCGCACGCCGTGACTCGCGCCACGGGCCTCACGCGTCCGCGCACGGGATGCCCGCGGGCGGAGTGGCCCGAGTCGGCACGGCGTGCGGCAGGTGGAGGATGAAGCACGCGCCACCTTCCGCGCGATTCTCCGCGTCGAGCGCGCCGCCCACGCGGGCCGCGTACTCGCGACACAGCGCGAGCCCCAGGCCCGTGCCCTTGCCCGGGGGCTTGGTGGTGAAGAACGGCTCGAACAAGCGCGCCCGCACGGACTCGGAGAGCCCAGGGCCGTTGTCCTGCACCTCCACGCGGACGGCCCCCGGCAACCCTCGCACACGGAGCAGCACACGCGCGGGGCGCGGCGGACTCGCGGACTCCATCGCATCGGCGGCGTTGAGCAGCAGGTTCACCAACACCTGGACCAGGTGACGCGGCGCCATGCGCACGCGCGGCAAGCCAGGCTCCACGTCCTGCGTCACCTCCCCCAAGCTGCGCAGCCGGACCGAGGCGAGCCGCCGCGCCTCGTCCACGCCCTCCGCCACCGAGCACGACTCTTCACCCGCCACCTCGTCGCGCGAGAAGCGCTTCAGGTCGGTGACGATCTGCTGGATGCGCAGCACGCCCTCCTGCGTCTCCTCCACCACCCGCCGAGCCTCCTCCGTGTCGAACTCGCCCGGCCGAAGCAGCTCCTGCTCCAGGTAGCCCAGGTTGGACTTCACATAGGCCAGCGGGTTGTTGACCTCGTGGGCCACGCCGGCCGCGAGCTGCCCCACCACCACGAGCCGCTCCATGTCGGCGCGCTGGCGCTCGGCACGGGCTCGGCGGCGCTCGCTCTCCGCGAGCTTCTGCATCGCCTCCACGCGCTCGTGATACGCGGCCTGCTGTGCGTCCCGCAACCGTCGGTACGTCTGCGCGCCGTATGCGGACACGAGCGCCACGATGGAGAACGACATCACCTGGGACACCAGCGTGCGCGTGTCCACGCGGCCCAGCACGCCAATGAGCCCCATGCAGGCCAGCGTCAGGACAATGGCCACCCAGACCGGGAGCCGGTCCTCCGGCGTGAACACCGCGACGATGAGCGGCAAGGTGTAGAGGACGGGGAAGAACGGGCTGGCGAGCCCACCGGTGAGATGAATCTCCAGCGTGAGCAAGACGAGGCTGCCCACCGTCGCCACCACGCCGCCCGCCGAGCCGCGCATCCAGGAGGCGCCCACCGCGATGCCGAGCGCGACGAAGACCGCGGCCCAGACGAACTCGAGGATGGTGAGTGGGAGCGAGAAGTGCCCGATGACCAACGGGTGCAGCAGCGGGCTCAGCGCGAGGATGCCACCACAGGAGAAGTAGATGCGCCGCTTGAGCCGGAGGGCAGCAGCGGACTCGCGCGGAGGAGAGACGGACAAGGGCACGGCGAACCAAGGCAGGTGCGGCGAGATGACCCACGGGGTGTGGGAACGGCCACCTCGGCTCAGGTCATCAGAACGGGGGCACCCGCGGGGACGAGGTGTCTCATGCACGGACTCCGGTCAGCGCCGCATGCGGCGGGACTTCCCCAGGCGGACGCCGTCTCGGGGTCTGCGCTTCTTCGCCTGTCCGACGCCAGCGGGCAAGATGGGGTCCGGGCACACCGACCGCAGCTTGCACGCCCTGCACTCAGCCCCGCTCCACACCGCCTCATACAGCGCCGTCACTCGGTCGATGACGTCGAAGTCCTCGGTGGCGAAGCCCAGCTCGAAGTTGCGCGAGTCCTCGCCCTTCGCTCCCAGTCCGGCTCCGGTGAGATTGGCGCTCCCCAGGTACGCCCACGCGCCGTCCACCAGCACGGTCTTGAAGTGAACCCGGGGACAGACCTTCAGCTCCAAGCCGCCCGACACCAGCCGCGCCCGCGCATCGAAGGCCGCACGGAACGGACGGCTCGGCAGCTCGGCATGCAAGAGGCGCAGGGCCACTCCGCGCGCCGCCAGTCCGTCCAGCACCTCCACCAGCGGTACGAACTTGCCCTTCTGCTCCACGAACATGGCCTTCACGTTGGCCGTGGCAATCCAGACGGACTCGCGCGCGTGGGCCAGCTTCTCCAGCACCACCTCCCGGTACAGCGCGCTGCCGGACAGCAACTCCGCGTCGATGGGGCGCATGGGGCCGAGGAGCGTCCCACACAATCCCACAGTCCGCCAGTGAGCGTTCCCCCAGAACTGACCTTGAGTCAGTTGACGACTGACCCGCGGTCACCTAGCAATATGACCCATGGTCAGCAAAGCGGCGGGCAAGGCGAGGCGGGCGGCGGTGCCCCAGCGGGCACGCAAGGCCTCGGACAAGGAGGCGCGCAGGCGGCGCATCCTGGATGAAGCGCTCGCGCTCTACCGGAGCACGACCTACGCGGCGGTGAAGATGGCCGATGTGGCCGAGCGCTCGCGGCTGGCCAAGGGCACGGTGTTCCTCTACTTCCCCACGAAGGAAGCGCTGTTCCTGGCGCTGCTGGAGGAGCAGCTCTTCTCCTGGTTCGAGCGACTGGACGCGCGGCTGATGCACGGCGAGGGGCGCTGGACGGGCCCGCGTGTGGCGCGCACCGTGGCGGAGTCGCTCGAGGGCGAAGAGACGCTGACCCGCTTGCTGGCGCTCCTCCAGACGGTGCTGGAGATGAACGTCACCGCGGAGCGCGTGCTCCAGTTCAAGGAGCGGCTGCTCGCGGCGATTGGACACACCGCGGAGCTGCTGTCGCGGCGCCTGCCCTTCCTCACGCTGACGGACAGTCAGCGCCTCATGCGTCACCTGTATGCGCTGGTGACCGGGTTGCGGCAGATGGCGGACCTGGCCCCCGTGGCGCGCGAGGTGCTGGCCCAGCCGCACCTGGCCCCGTTGCGCGTGGATTTCTCGGCCGAGCTGACGGCCTCGCTGACCCACCTGTTGCGCGGGCTCGAAGCCCGCTGAAGGAGACGTGCCATGTCGCCCCAGAGCAGCAGCGCGCCTGTGATTGAGTTTCCTGTCGCCCACGCGCCGGACCTCGCGCGGATGCGCGCGGTGTTCGACGCCCAGCGCGCCCACCGATGGACGATGTCCCGCACCACCGCGGCCGAGCGCATCACGCGACTGAAGAAGCTGCGCGAGGTCATCATGGCGCGCCGGGAGCAGCTCGCGGACGCCATCCACCGCGACTTCAAGAAGCCCGCCGTGGAGGTGGAGCTGACGGAGATCCACCCCACGCTGGAGGAGCTGAACCACACGGTTCGGCACCTCAAGGGCTGGATGAAGCCGACGCGCGTGAGCCAGCCGCTGCTGCTCGCGGGCGCGTCCAGCCACGTGCGCCATGAGGCGCGGGGCGTGGTGCTCATCCTGTCGCCGTGGAACTACCCGTTCCAGCTCCTGGCCGCGCCGCTCATCGCCGCCATCTCGGCGGGCAACTGCGTGGTGCTCAAGCCCAGTGAGAAGACGCCGAACACCTCGCGCTTCATCGCGCAGCTCGTCCGCGACCTGTTCCCTGAGAACGAGGTCGCGGTGTTCGAGGGCGGCGCCGAGGTGGCGGAAGGGTTGCTCCAGCTCCCGTTCGACCACTTCTTCTTCACGGGCAACCCGCGCATCGGCCGCAAGGTGATGGAGGCCGCGGCGAAGCACCTGGCCAGCGTGACGCTGGAGCTGGGTGGCAAGTCACCGGTCATCATCGACGAGTCGGCGGACCTGGCCGCCACCGCCGAGCGCGTGGCGTGGGGCAAGTTCATCAACGCGGGCCAGACGTGCGTCGCGCCGGACTACATCTTCGTGCACGCCTCGAAGGAGCGGGCGTTCCTGGACGCGCTCAAGGGCGTGCTCACGCGCTTCTACGGAGACACCGAGGCGGAGCGTCAGGCCAGCCCCGACCTCGCCCGGCTGGTGGATCCGGTCGCCTGGCGGCGGGTCAAGGATGTGCTCGACCGCTCGGTCGAGGCGGGAGCGAAGGTGGAGACGGGCGGGACGGGGGATGGGCCTTCGCGCTACCTGGCGCCCACGGTGCTGTCCGGGGTGAAGCCGGACATGCCCATCATGGAGGGCGAGATTTTCGGGCCGGTGCTGCCGGTGATGACGTACCAGCGCCGCGAGGAGGTGTACGCCCACATCAACGGGGGCGAGAAGCCGCTCGCGCTCTACGTGTTCAGCCAGGACAAGCGCGCCGTGGAGGAGGTGTTCCAGCACACGACCTCGGGCGGGGCCGTGGTGAACAACGTGCTCATCCACGTGGCGAACCCGAACCTGCCGTTCGGCGGGGTGGGAATGAGCGGGCTGGGGCACTACCACGGGCACTTCGGCTTCAAGACCTTCAGCCATGAGCGGGCCGTGTCGGTTCAATGGATGAAGTCGCTCGTGGCGGTGTTCTACCCGCCGTACCGCGGAAAGGCCCAGGAATGGGCCTCCCGCGCGACCCGGATGCTGGAGTAGGCAGGCAGCCGGACTGGGAGCGCGCGCCCACGGTGGGCGCGCCATCGCGGAGGAGCCGGCATGCGCGTGGTGAAGCAGGAAGAAGCCCTGGTTCCGAGCGGACTTCAGGAGGCGTTCGACCGCCTGAGGGCGCATCGCTGGGAGCTGGCGCGCACGGGCGCTCGGGAGCGGCTGGCCCGCCTGGACACGCTCAAGGCGCTCATCCTGGAGCGGCGCGAGGCCCTCGCGGACGCGCTGCACCAGGACTTCCGCAAGCCCGCCGCGGAGGTGGAGGCGACGGAGGTCCTCCCTGTCCTGTTGGAGCTGGCGCATGTGCGCAAGCACCTCAAGGGCTGGATGAAGCCGCGCCGCGTGGCCGCCCCCTTGCTGCTCGCGGGGACGGTGAGCGAGGTGCACCGCGAGCCCAAGGGCGTGGTGCTGGTGCTCTCGCCCTGGAACTCGCCCTTCCCGCTGCTCATGTCGCCCCTGGTGGCGGCGGTGGCGGCGGGCAACGCCGTCCTCTGCAAGCCGAGCGAGAAGACACCCCACACCTCGCGCTTCCTGGCCGAGCTGGTGCGCGATGCGTTTCCGCCCGAGGAAGTCACCCTGGTGGAGGGCGGCCCCGAGGTGGGCGAGGCACTGCTGCGCCTGCCGTTCGACCACTTCTTCTTCACGGGCGGGACGCGCGTGGGGCAGCGGGTGATGGCGGCGGCGGCGCGGCACCTCGCGGGCGTGACGCTGGAGTTGGGTGGCAAGTCACCGGCCGTGGTGGACGCGACCGCGGACGTGGAGACCGCGGCCGAGCGCATCATCTGGGGCAAGTTCCTCAACGGAGGCCAGACCTGCGTGGCGCCGGACCACGTGTTCGTGCACGCGTCGCGAGAGGAGGCGCTGCTGGACGCGATGAAGGCGGCGCTGGAGCGCTTCTACGGGAAGACCGAGGAGGCGCGCCGGATGTCGCCCGACCTCTGCCGGCTGGTGGATGACGCCGCGTTCACGCGCGTGCGCACGCTGTTGGACCAGGGCGTAGCGGCTGGGGCACGGGTGGTGACGGGCGGGGTCGCGGACGCGGAGGAACGCTATGTCTCGCCCACGCTGCTGACGGACGTGGCTCCGGACTCGCCGGTGATGGGTGAGGAGATATTGGGGCCCGTGCTGCCAGTGCTGCGCTTCGAGTCGCTCGACGAGGTGGTGTCGGAGGTGCGCGAGGGAGGCAAGCCGCTGGCTCTCTATGTCTTCAGCCAGGACGAGCAGGCAGTGCAGCGCTTGCTACAAGAGACGAGCGCGGGCGGCACGGTCATCAACAACGTGGCGCTGCACGCGGCGAATCCCAACCTCCCGTTCGGGGGCATCGGGCGCAGCGGCATTGGCGCGTACCACGGAGAGACAGGCTTCCTGACCTTCAGCCACGAGCGCGCGGTGGTTCGACAGGGGCGGACCACGTTCCTGCATCTGTTCTTTCCCCCCTACCGAGGCAAGGCGCAGAAGCTGGCGCGGCTCGCGAGCAGAATGTTCGAGTAACTCCAGACATTCCCGAACACAGCACCATCAGATTCGCGGAATCCGAGAGGCATTCACGGGGAAACTACTGGAGAGGATTCACTCTCAAGGCGTGGCCTTTCCCCTGGGGGGCGTGGTCACATCTGCCCCATGCGAAATCTTCTCGTGTGTCTTCTGGCGATTCCGATGTTGGCGGCCTGTGGTGGGGATGACTCCGACAAGCCCGATTCCTGCGGCAGCAACGCTGCGCCCACGACGTACAAGGGCGGCGCGATGAAGACCTGTTCCGGGACGGACAAGGATGCCTACGCGTGCTGTGTCTACGTGGCCGACAAGTGCGCGTACTCCGTCTGCCGTGAGAGCACCTGTGGCAAGTGGGAAGAGAAGGCCTGGAGCTGCGACTGATTGCAGTCTCGGATGAGCGCGGGAGCCGAAACTAGCGGCTCCCGCCGCTCTCCTGGAGCAGGGCGTCACATCCCAAGCGCGGAGAGCCAGTCATCCAGCCCTTGTGAGCCTCGAACATCGAGATCCACGGTCACAAAGCGACTGCGCTGGTCGCGAGTCATTGGCGAATCCTACTGTTTACTCTCGCATTTCCTGCTCGCGGATATCGACTCCAGTGTCTCGATTGCCTGAGAGGCTTCGTCGCTGACTGTCCCCACCCAACCAGGGACTGGCGTTTGGTCTGAGCACATTCGCTCAAGCGCCGGAAGGAGCGGTGGATAGCCGGTTGAGCCCAAGGCATTGACGGCACAGTACCGAACCTCGGGTGACGGATCCGTCAGTGATTCAAGCAACGCGTCCACTGCACTCTTGAAGTCGTCGGACGCGAAGGAGACGCGGTGGAAGAGATAGCTCAGATATTCCGCCGCCTGCCCTCTCACCTTCGAGGCCTCACTTCGGTCGGAAAGAATCCCGACCATCCGTTTCCATATCCCGAGATTGTCGTGCCAGGACAGTGCGTAGAGAATCGCGTGCCTCACGTCCGCACGCGACTCCCCGTCCAACAGGCCCAGCAGTTCGGGGGACGTCGCCGGGTCTGTCGATAGCAACCGTGAAGCCTGCACCCGGGCAACTCCCTCGCCCTGTGCGAGATCCCTCAAGGCATCGTCAACTTGGCTTTTCGACAGGACTCCCAACTGCCCCACAGTGCACCATCCATTCTCAATTGCCCCGCTGGAACGGTCCATCCCGTCCAAGTGCCTGCGCTACGAGTGGGTTTCTCAAGGCACCCCACGGGTCCTATGGTTGGTGGGGCTTCGACTATTCGCCCAACGGAGCATCCGCGTAGTCGCTGCCGATTTGAGCCTGTTCGCGGTACAGCGGCACGACCTCGACGGCGAGCAAGTCCTCGTAGAGCTGTCGGATGCCCGTAGTGTCCCCTGCCATCTTGAGCTTGGACTCCTCGCTCTGCGCCCGCATGAGTCGTCGGGAGCCCTCTCGGATGCGCCGGCTGGCCTCCACGAGCATGGCGAGGGTTGTCGCGGATGCTGCGAGAGCGGCAGTCGCATCAGGCTCGCTGACCCCGACCGTTGGAGCGACGCGCACAAGCAACGCGCGCACGGCATCCGTCACGTCGACCGCTTCGCCGCGCTCTAGTTGCCGCGCGACCGACCGCACCCCTTCCCAGTCATCCGCAAAGGGCATCATGGTTCACCGCCCTCGCCATGAACGAGGTCCTTCAACGCCTCATCAACTTGGCGTCTCGACAAGACTGCCCGCTTTCCCACAGCGCACCCACTCCTCTCAGATCGCGAGCGACTGTGCAGATAGGAACTACAGGACCGTGTTCACGGCGCGTACACCAGTACCCTAGGGGACAGTCCGAACTCTCGCTACAGGGTCGCTCACAGGTTCGATACGAACTGAAGAGCCCTTGGATTCCGCCCCCACTCCACTTCACACACTGCTCCCCTGTCCCGCAGTTCGAATCAAAAACACAATCAGAGGCCCCATCAACGCACGCTCCAGACAGGGCCAACGTCGCGCCCATTAGCCACCCAGACCACGAGCGGACCCTCCGGTCAGACATACGCTTCCCCCGCAATCGGTCGACGCCTCAACCTCGGCAGACCCAGACATTCGTCGGGTCCACGGTGGGCCGTCAACCCAGACGCTGCCGTGACTCTGGCGGCGGCTGCTTTGCGATTCTCGTCGGGAGGCTGGCCCCGGGGTGGGCCACTGGGTTCCGGAGACGGGCTCGGTGATTGGGGCCGAGCCCGCCTCGACGGAGGTCAATCTTAGCTGCGGAGGCCGGGGGCCTCGTGGCCCGTGCGCGCCACGTACTCCGTGTAGCCACCGCCGTACTTGTGGATGCCGTCCGGCGTCAGCTCCAACACCCGGTTCGACAACGCCGCCAGGAAGTGCCGGTCGTGCGAGACGAACAGCATCGTGCCCTCGTAGCGCGACAGCGCCGTGATGAGCATCTCCTTCGTCGCCATGTCCAAGTGGTTCGTCGGCTCGTCCAGCACCAGGAAGTTCGGCGGATCAAACAGCATCTGCGCCATCACCAGACGCGCCTTCTCACCGCCCGACAGCACCCGGCACTTCTTGTCCACCTCGTCACCGCTGAACCCGAAGCAGCCCGCCAACGCTCGCAACGAGCCCTGACCCGCGCGCGGGAACGAATCCGTCAGCGACTCGAACACCGTCCGCTCGCCGTTCAGGAGGTCCATGGCGTGCTGCGCGAAGTAACCCATCTTCACGCTGCCACCCAACGCCACCGAGCCCTCGTCCGCCTGCGTCGAGCCCGTCACCAGCTTCAACAGCGTGGACTTGCCCGCGCCGTTCACGCCCATCACGCACCAGCGCTCCGTGCGCCGCACGAGGAAGTCCAACCCCTCGTAGATGGTCCGCTTGCCGTAGCCCTTGTGCACGCCCTTCAGGCTCACCACGTCGTCACCCGAGCGCGGGGGCGGCTGGAACTCGAACAGCACCGTCTGGCGGCGCTTGGGCGGCTCCACCTTCTCGATCTTCTCCAGCTTCTTCACGCGGCTCTGCACCTGCGCCGCATGCGAGGCCCGGGCCTTGAACCGCTCGATGAACTTCAATTCCTTGGCGAGCATCGCCTGCTGGCGCTCGTACTGGGCCTGCTGCTGCGCCTCGTTCTGCGCGCGCTGCCCTTCGTAGAAGTCGTAGTTGCCCGAGTAGGTCGTCAGCGTTCCGCCGTCGATCTCCACCACCTTCGTCACGATGCGGTTCATGAACTCGCGATCGTGCGACGTCATCAGCAGCGCGCCCTCGTACCCCTTGAGGAAGCCTTCCAGCCAGATGAGCGACTCGAGGTCCAGGTGGTTGCTGGGCTCGTCCAGCAGCATCGCGTCCGGACGCATGAGCAGGATTCGCGCGAGCGCCACGCGCATCTTCCATCCACCGGAGAGCGCTCCGACGTCGCCGTCCATCATCTCCTCGGTGAACCCGAGGCCCGCGAGAATCTCCCGCGCCCGCCCCTCCAGGGCGTAGCCGCCCAGCTCCTCGAAGCGGCCCTGCACCAGGCCGTAGCGCTCGACGAGCTTCTCCATCTCGTCCGCCTTGTCCGGGTCGGCCATGTCGGCTTCGAGCGACTTCATCTCGGCGGCGACTTCGCTCACCGGACCCGCGCCGTTCATGACCTCGGCGACGGAGCTGCGGCCCTCCATCTCGCCCACGTCCTGGCTGAAGTAGCCAATGGTGACACCGCGATCGACGGCCACCTGGCCCTCGTCGGGGTGCTCCTGGCCGGTGATCATGCGGAAGACGGTCGTCTTGCCCGCGCCGTTCGGGCCCACCAACCCCACCTTCTCACCACGGTGGAGCGCGGCGGACGCCTCCACGAAGAGGAGCTGCTGACCGTGCTGCTTGCCGATGTTGTCGAGACGAATCATGTGGGTACGTGGGGCCTGGAGCGTTCGGGGGCGCCCTTATGCCACGGGCGGCGCTCAGGCGGGACTGTTCCGAACCCACGGCGCCTCCCGGTCCTTCCACCCGACCGGGCAGGCCGCCCCCTACCGCCCCTCTTGGAGGGCCGTCACGCGTCCCGGTGGACCGTCCCCGGCGAGAAGGCCGGCATGCAGATGGCGACGTACTCGGCGCCCTCCTCGTCCGGCGTGCTGTAGCGGACCCACTCCCCGGGCTCGCAGATGACGGCCTGCCCCGCCAGCACGTCGAGCGTCCCACCCTTGTGCTCCACCCGCAGGAGGCCATCCAGCACCAGGGTGATTTCACGGAACTCGGGCGTCTGGCCGGGCTCCTCCCACCCACCTGGGCTGCGCATGTGGGCCACGCTGAGGTGGGTCGTCTTCGAGTTCCGCCGACCGATGTATTCGTCGATGAGCTTCGGCTTGTTGCCCACCGCCGTGACACGGGTGGGGGCTGGAATCAGCGTCGGCATGACTCACTCCGGAGACGGGATGTCTCGTCCTCCGAGACCCTACCAGCGCCTCGCCTCGCCGAGCAGGGTGCGCCCGGCCCCGGCTCGGTGCGCATCGGGATGGCGTAGAGTGCCGCGCGTGCTGACCGTCGATCCCCATCCGCTCCTCGACCTCGTCGCCTTCACCTCCACGTTCCCCGCCCCGCTGAGCGCCCTGCCCTCTCCCGAGTGGCTCGCGGCCCTCCTCAAGGCGGACGCGTCCGCGCCGCTCGCGTCCGACGACGCCGTGCGAGGCGCCGTGCGAGACCTGCTGCGCCACGGCGGCTACAAGCCCACCGGCCGAGGCAAGCCCGCCTCCGAGTACCTGGTTCGCGCGGCGGGTGACGGCTCGCTGGGCACCATCAACGCCGCGGTGGACGCCTGCAACGCCGTGTCGCTGCACAGCGGATTGCCCATCAGCGTGGTGGACCTCGACCGCGCCCAGGCGCCCTTCCGAGTGGGCACCGCCATCACGGGCGACCAATACATCTTCAACGCCTCGGGCCAGACCATCGACCTGGAGGGTCTGCTGTGTCTGTTCGATGCCCAGGGTCCCTGCGCCAACGCCGTCAAGGACGCGCAGCGCACCAAGACGAACGCGGACACGCGCCGCACGATGACGCTGCTCTGGGGCTCGAAGGAGCTGGGGAGCCGCACCGAGCGCGCCTTCACGTGGTACCGCGAGCTGCTGGAGCGCCTGGGCGCCACCGTCGAGCGACTGCCCTGAAGCCCCTCGCTGTATGCCTTTGAGCCGGACCTGAGCCGAACCCCAGACAATCACCCGCTCGGCCCGGCACCAAGCCTTCCGCAATGACTGACAAGCTCGGGAGAGCGTCCGCGTGAGACTGCCGCGAACGCCCTCCCCGTTCCTTCACCGGCTCAGGCGCGCTCCACCCGGATACGCGCGGGCAGGCCGTTGAGGTTGAACTCCTCCTCCTGGCCCGTGAGGCCCTCGGGGCCCACGTGGATGTTCGCGGCGAGCGTCTCGGCGGCGATGAGGTCGTGGGACTCGCGCGTGACTCGCTTCACGCGCTCGTCGCCGTCCACCCACAGCCGGACCCGGTCCGCGTAGCCCAGGTTCATGTCCTTGCGCGCGGCCTGCACGCGGGCGAGCAGCTCGCGCACGAGCCCCTCGTCCACCAGGGCCTCGGTCAGCTCGGTGTGCAGCACCACCACGCCCACGCCCGCTCCCGCGGCGGCGTAGCCCGGGTTCGCCTCCACCAGCGTCTCCAGGTCGTCACCCGAGAACGACAGCGACTCGTCCCCGAGCTGGATGACCACCTTGCCCGTGGTCAGCAGCTCGCGGTGCAGCGCTCGCGCGTCGCCCGTGTCGAACGCCTTGCGCACCGGCGCCAGCTTGGGCCCGAGCCGTCCGCCCACCGCGCGCAGGTTGGGGCGCACCCGGAAGCGCACCACGTCCGCCTCCGCGCTCCCCGGCTCCACGAACTGCACCGCGTGCACGTTCAGCTCGTCCGCGATGAGGTCCCGGTACACCGCCACGCGCTCGCGCAGCTCGCTCCGCGCCAGGATGACGTCCGCGCGCCCCAGCGGCTGGCGCACCTTCAGCCGGTTGTCCGTGCGCACCTTCAAGCCCAACGACACCAGCTCGCGCACCGCGCCCATCTCCGAGGCGAGCGCCTCGTCGATGAGGCTCGCGTCCACCTCCGGGAAGCGGGCGAGGTGCACGCTCTCCGGCTGCGACGTGGGCCACGGCTTGCGCACCAGGTTCCCCCACATCTCGTCCGCGAAGAACGGGATGAAGGGCGCGGCCATGCCCGTAATCGTCGTCAGCGCCTCGTACAGCGTGAAGTACGCGTCGCGCTTGTCCTGCTCGAAGCCCGGCGCCCAGAAGCGCGAGCGACCGCGCCGCACGTACCAGTTGGACAGCGCATCCACCAACGCCACCATGCGCTGGGCCGCGTCGTAGACCTGATACGTGTCCAGCGCCTTCGTCACCTCGCGCAGCGTGAGGTGCACCTCGGAGAGGATCCAACGGTCCAGCACCGGCCGCGCCTTCACCTCGCGCCAGCCCTGGCTCCGAGCCAACGCCTTCCACGGCATGTCCGCCGCGTCCGCGTTGCCCGCCGCCGGGTTGAAGCCATCCAGGTTCGCGTAGATGGTGAAGAATGAATAGACATTGCGCAGTTTGACCTGGAAGTCCTTCTGCAACATGCGCACGTTCGACAGCGAGTGGCGCGTGTTCGACCACGTGGGGCTCGCCGCGTAGAAGAACCAGCGGAACGCGTCCGCGCCCGGCGCAGTGCTGGCCGGGTCCTGCATCGTCACGCGCTCCGAGGCCGCCAGCCGAGGCACCTCCACCGGCATGACGTCCGCCCCGCGCTTCGACGGCGCCACACCGAGCGTCGTCAGCTCGGCCGGGGCCAGCAACACCACGCGGCGCTTGAGCTTCTTGTGCACCTTCACCGTCACGGAGACCACGACGTCCGGCCGGTCCGGGCGGAACAACTTCACCCGCGCGCCCTCCTGGACGTCCAGGCCCTCCAGGTCCTCGCGCGCGATGAGCGCCACGCCCGCCTCGCCCTGCGCGCCGACCTCGGCGGCGGACAGCACCGCGAAGTCCATCCGCACGTCATCCAGGATGATTTCCGGCGGCGTGTAGTTGCCCTTGGACTTGGACTCCTTCTTGCCCTCCTTGTCCGAGACGTGGCCGAGCACGATGCAGCTCTTGTACGGCATCGGCAGGTCGCGCGGCGGCGTCACGCCCATGCGCTCCTGCGTCTCCTTGTCGAAGAGCAGCGTGCTGACCATGAGCAGCGAATAGAACCAGCCGCGCGTCTGGTCGATGGCCTCGGAGATGAAGTCCGCGGGGAACGCGCGATTGAACGCCTCGCGCGAGCCCGGCGCGTGAGGGAAGCCCCACTGCGCGAAAGGCATACAGCCCGAGTCAAACCAGACGTCCACCACCTCGGGCACGCGCTGGAAGCGCCCCGGCGTGCCCGGCTTCTCGTACGTCACCTTGTCGATCCACGGTTTGTGGACGATGAGGTGCTCGGCGTTGGACTCGTGCGGCTTGCCCTTGAGGAACGCGTGCAGCTCGGCCTCGACCGCCGCCAGGTTGTTGCCCGGCTTCGAGCGCAGCTCCTGGAGCGAGGGGATCGACTCCACCTCGCCCGTCTCCGAGTGGATCCACAGCGGCAGCGTGGTGCCCCAGTAGCGCTCGCGCGACAGGGCCCAGTCCACGTTGTGCGCCAGGAAGTCGCCGAAGCGGCCTTCCTTGATGTGCTCCGGAACCCAGTTCACCTCGCGGTTGTTGGCCTTGGCCTCCTCGATGACCGACGTGGTGCGGATGTACCAGGCGGGCCGCGCGTACTGGATGAGCGGATCCTCGTCCGCGCGCCAGCAGAACGGGTACTCGTGCCGGTACTGCTCGGCGAGCACCAGCAGGCCGCGCTCCTTCAGGTTGCGCTGCAGGTCCTTGTCCGCGTCCTTCACGAAGCGGCCCGTGACGAGCGGCACCTCCTCGGAGAAGGTGCCGTCCGGCTTCACCGCGCAGAACAGCTCCGCGTCATCCGGCTGGACGAAGCGCGCGCGGTCCTTGCGGAAGGCGTCGTAGTCGTCCTCACCGAACGCGGGCGCCGTGTGCACGATGCCCGTGCCGCTGCCCAGCGTGACGAAGTCCGCGCCCACCACGCGCCACGCCCGCGCATCCGAGCCCCCATCCTTCAGCGGCAACATCACGTCGCCGAAGCGCTGGAAGTACACGTCCGGGAACGGCGGCACGTAGCGCGTCCCCACCAGCGCGCTGCCCTTCTGCGTCGAGAGGATGGGCAGGTCCTTCTTCAGCTTCTTGGCCAGCTCCTCGCGTTGTCCCGCCGCCAGGATGAGCTTGCGGTCTCCCGCGTCCACCGTGACGTAGTCCAGCGACGGGTTGACGGCCGCGTACATGTTGGACGGCAGCGTCCAGGGCGTCGTCGTCCAGATGAGCAGCGCGGTGTCCGGCGTGTCGCGCAGCGAGAAGGCCACGTAGACGCTCGGGTCGTCCACCGTCTTGTAGCCCAGGCCCACCTCGGCGGCGCTGAGCGCGGTGCCGCCGCGCGGCCACCACCACACCACCTTGTGGCCCTGGTACAGCAGGCCCTTGCGGAACAGCTCCGCCAGCGCCCACCACACGCTCTCCACGAAGGTGCGGTGATAGGTGACGTAGGCCGTCTTCAGGTCCACCCAGAAGCCGATGCGCTCCGTCAGCCGCTCCCACTCCGTCGTGTAGCGGAAGACAGACTCGATGCAGCGCTCGGTGAACGGCTCCACGCCGTAGCGCTCGATCTCCGCCTTGCCGTGGATGCGCAGCTCCTTCTCGACCTCCACCTCCACCGGCAGACCGTGGGTGTCCCAGCCGGCCTTCCGAGGCACCTGGAAGCCGCGCATCGTCTGGAAGCGGGGGAACAGGTCCTTGATGACGCGGGTGAGGACGTGGCCGTTGTGCGGCAGGCCGTTCGCGGTGGGCGGGCCCTCGTAGAACACGAAGGAGGGGGCTCCCTGACGGGCCTCGAGCGAGCGCTCGAAGATGCGGCGGTCCTTCCAGAACGCGAGGATTCGGCGCTCCTCGGCGGGGAAGTCCATCTCCACGGGCACCGTGTTGAACAGGGGCGGGGACGAGTCAGGCATGGGGGCGTTGATACCACCCGGAGCACCCGTTTCCACCCTCTCCGAGCCCCCACGTCCACCAGTGCTCCTGTTGACGGTTGACAGGAGAGCCTACAGACTCCTGTCAGTGACTGACACCAAGAGCCGGCCCGACATCCCCATCGACCGCATCCCTGGCACGGTCGACATGCTCATCCTCCAGACGTTGACGGCGGGGGCGAAGCATGGCTGGGGCATCTCCCACCACATCCGAGAGACGTCGCGAGACATCCTCCAGCTCAACCAGGGGGCCCTCTACCCGGCGCTGCACCGGCTGGAGGACCGGGGGTGGATCCACGCGAAGTGGGGCGTGTCCGAGAACAACCGCCGCGCCCGCTTCTACACGCTGAGCGCCGAGGGGCGCCGGCAGCTCGAGCGAGAGACCGCGGGCTGGCTGGAGTTCGTGAAGGCCGTGCAGCGCGTGATGCAGCTCTCCCCCACCTGATTCGCCCCCCTCGCGAGCCCGCCATGTCCGACCTGTCCAATCTGAGACACCGACTGACGCGCCGCCTGCGTGCCCTCTTCGACCGGGGCGCGCTGGAGCGTGAGCTGGACGAAGAGCTGCGCTTCCACCTGGAGATGGAGGTGGAGCACCTGATGCGCCAGGGGCTGTCCGCCGAGGAGGCCCGCGCGCGGGCCCAGCGTGAGTTCGGCGGCGAGGCCCGCGCCAAGGAGGCGGCGCGCGACGCTCGCGGCCTTCGCGTGCTGGAGGACGCGGGCCGCGATGTGCGGCTGGCGCTCCGGTCGCTGCGGCGCAGTCCCGCGTATACGGCCGTGGCGCTCCTCACGCTCGCGCTGGGCATCGGGGCGACCGTGGCCGTGTTCTCCGGCGTGGACGCCGCGCTGCTGCGCCCCCTGCCCTTCCCGGATGCTGGACAGTTGGTGGTGCTCCACGAGACCAACCGGAAGTACGCCGAGATGCACTTCGCGGGCGCCAACTTCCACGAGGTGGAGGAGCACGGCACGGGGCTCGCGTCCGTGGCGACCTACGGGGAAGACACCGTCACGGTGCTGGGTGGCATGGAGCCACGGCGCTCGCCGTCCGCGCTGGTGAGCCCGCGCTTCTTCGATGTGATGGGCATCCGCCCGCTGTTGGGGCGCGGCTTCGCCTCCGACGAGGGCGCCAAAGGCCAGCCTCCCGCCGCCGTGGTGAGCCACCGCTTCTGGCAGCAGGTGCTCGGGGGAGATCCGAGCTGGGTGGGGCGCACGCTGCGGCTCGGCTCGGGCGAGACGCGCGTCGTGGGCGTGATGCCGCAGGGCTTCCAGTTCCCCGCGGGGGTGGACGTGTGGCTGGCCTACGTGGACACCAATCCACATCGCACCGCGCACAACTGGAGCGTGGTGGGCCGTCTGCGTCCTGGCGTCACTCCTGAGCGGCTGGGCGTGGAGCTGGCGCCGCGCTTCGCGAGCCTGAAGGCCGAGCTGGGGACGGAGATGGACGCGGAGGGCGTCACCGTCACGCCGCTCCAGACCTTCCTGTCCCGCGAGAGCCGCACGCCGCTGCTCGTGCTGCTGGGCTCGGTGGGGCTGGTGCTGCTCGTGGCTTGCGTCAACCTGACGAGCGCGGGGCTGGCTCGGGCGCAGGCTCGGCAACGCGAGCTGGCCATCCGCTCGGCGCTGGGCGCGGGACGAGGGCGGCTGCTGCGCCAGTTGTTGGTGGAGAGTCTGGTGTTGTCCTTCGCGGGCGGAGCGCTGGGCGTGGGGATCGCGGTGGCGCTGTTGCACCTGCTCGGCGCGGGTGTCTCTCCGCTGTCCACCTTGGCCGCGCCGACGCTGGATGGGCGCATGCTCGGCTTCGCGCTGGCGGTGTCGCTGCTGACGGGGCTCGCGGTGGGGAGCGCGCCCGCGCTGCACGTCACGCGCGACCTGCGCGGCGCCATGGCGCAGGGACCGTCCGGTACCGGGGGCGGCCGGCTGCGCGGGCGCGCGGTGCTCATCAGCGCGGAGGTGGCGCTGGCGCTGATGCTGCTCGTGGGCGCGGGGCTCCTGCTCAAGAGCCTGAATGCGCTGCTCGGCGAGGATCCGGGCTTCCGTCCCGAGCGCGTGCTCATGGCCGAGGTCTCCTTGCCCGAGTCCCGCTATGGCAAGGAGGGCAGCCCCTACGGTGACGGCGATCGCGTGCGTGACTTCTACGAGCGGCTGACGCGGGAGCTTCGCGCGCTGCCCGGTGTGGAGTCGGTGGGCGTCATCAACCAGGTTCCGCTCAGCGGAATGTCCATGACGTCGGGCTTCATGGTGGATGACGGAACGGCCGTCGCGGGCTCGGCGGGCTATCACATCGTGGACACGAACGCGTTCGCCACGCTGGGCGTGCCGCTCTTGCGCGGCCGGGCCTTGAGCGAGGAAGAGGACCGCCCGGGCTCCCCCCATGTCGCCCTCATCAACCGCGCCATGGCGGAGCGCTACTGGCCGGGCTCCGACCCGCTCGGGCACCGCATCCGCCTGCCCGGCATGGACGCGCACAAGACCGAGTGGATGACCGTGGTGGGCGTGGTCGGCGACATGCGCCAGGACGGGCTCGATGCCGCCCCCAAGCCGCAGCTCTTCGTCCCGCAGTCACAGCGCCCCGAGCGACTGATGGCCGGCGCCACCGTGCTCGTGCGCGCCGCGGGTCCGCTGGCCGAGCTGGGGCCTCGCGTGCGCGCCGTGGTGCGCGCGACCGACCCGGACGCGCCCGTGGAGGTGTCGTTCATGGCCGACCTGGTGACGGGCTCGGTGGCGTCGCGCCGGTTGCTCGCGGTGCTCATCACCGGCTTCGCCTCCCTGGCGCTGTTCCTCGCGGCCGTGGGCATCTACGGCGTGCTGGCCTACTCGGTGGCACAGCGTCAGCGTGAGCTGGGCATCCGCATGGCGTTGGGCGCGAGGCCTGGGGCCGTGCGCGCCATGGTGCTGCGCGACGCGATGCGGGCCGTCCTGCCGGGCGTGGGCGTGGGATTGGCGGGAGCACTGGCGCTGACGCGGCTCCTGCGCGGGCTGCTGTACGGCGTGAGTGAGACGGACCCGTCCACGTTCGTCGGCGTGGCGCTCGCGCTGACCACCGTCGCGCTGGCGGCGAGTTGGATTCCGTCTCGGCGCGCCACCCAGGTGGATCCGCTCCTCGCCATCAAGGGCGACTGACGTCCGGATGGGGCACGAGCCCCAGGCCATCGATGATGGCCTTCGCGACGTCGTCGGGCGGAGGCGTGACGTCGACGACCAGCGCGTCCGCGGGTGACTCGAGCAGCGCCAGCTGACTGTCCAGGAGCACGGGCGGCATGAAGTGGCCGGTGCGCTCGAACAACCGCTTCGCGATGACCTCGCGCGGCGCATACAGCGACACCCAACGCTGCTGGCCGGGGTCCACCGTGAGACGCGAGCGGTAGGAGGCACGCAGCGCCGAGCACGCCAGCACCAGGTCCTCTCCGCGGCTCAGCGCGTCCGTCACCCGGCCCATCACCCGGTCGAGCCAGGGCGCTCGGTCCTCGTCGGTCAGCGCCTGGCCCGAGGCCATCTTCCGCACATTCTCGGGGGGGTGCAGGTCATCCGCGTCCACGAAGCACCACCCGAGGCGCTCCGCGAGCAGGCGGCCCACCGTCGTCTTCCCCGAGCCCGAGACGCCCATGAGGGTGACCACCATGCCGGCATGCCTCCCGAAAGCCGCACCCGCGGCCCGCAAGGAGGGTGGCGCGCCTCGCCGTCCCGCGCCACCCCCGCGCACTCGGAGTGCCAGGGGAATGTCAGACGTGCTTGGTAATCTTTCTTCCATCGCCGCGAAGGACGCGGCACGGAGGGGAGACGCCATGGCCGACATCGCGGACGGTGAGCAGCACTTGATGCAGGGCTCGGGGTCGAAGCCGTATGTCCTGAAGAACACTGGCGGGGTGTACTCCTGCTCGTGTCCCGCGTGGCGCAACCAGTCCATCGCCATCGAGCGGCGCACCTGCAAGCATTTGCGGAAGCTGCGCGGTGACGCCGCGGAGGACGCTCGGGTGGGCTCGCCCGCGTCGCCCGCGCCCCGCGCGAGCACTGCTGCCTCGGGAGACGCGGAGGAGGCCGCGGACAAGGCCCCGCCCCTCCTGCTGGCCCACTCCTGGGAGAACGACGTGGACCTCACCGGCTGGTGGATGAGCGAGAAGCTCGACGGTGTGCGGGCATACTGGGACGGCAAGAAGTTCTGGTCGCGCCTGGGCAACGAGTTCCACGCCCCCGAGTGGTTCACCGCGAAGCTGCCGGACTTCCCGCTCGATGGAGAGCTGTTCGGCGGGCGCAAGCGCTTCCAGCGCACGGTGAGCATCGCGCGCCGGCAGGACAAGAGCGACGACTGGAAGGAATTGACCTTCGTCGTCTTCGACGCGCCCTCGGAGGAAGGGGTCTTCGAGGCCCGCCTGGAGCGCTGCCGCCAGTGGATGGAGAAGCACGCGCCGCCCTACGCCACGTGGCACAAGCACGAGCCGTGTCGGGGCACGGAGCAGCTTCGCCAGGAGCTGGCTCGCGTGGAGGGGTTGGGGGGTGAAGGGCTCATGCTGCGTCAGCCCGGCTCGCGCTACGAGGCGGGTCGCTCGCACACGCTGCTCAAGGTGAAGAGCTTCCACGACGACGAGGCGCGCGTGGTGGCGCACCTGCCCGGAGCCGGCCGACACAAGGGGCGGCTGGGCGCGCTGGACGTGGAGCTGCGCAATGGAAAGCGCTTCTCGGTGGGCACCGGCCTGTCCGATGCCGAGCGGCGCGAGCCGCCGCCCGTGGGCACCATCATCACGTTCCGCTACCAGGAGCTGTCCAACGACGGCGTGCCCCGCTTCCCGTCCTACGTGGGCGTGCGCATCGACGCGGCGCCCTTCCCCGCCAGCGCGGAGAAGGGCCGCAAGGCCTCGCGGGCCTGAGCACCGCCAGTTCGGGTGTGCGGTATCCGTCATCGCAATACCGCGAACTCTCGACTGCGACCGCCGTCCGGCCGCACTCGGCCCCGCGCGCGGTCTAGAGAACGACGGTACGGAGCCCGTGATGGCACCGGGGTTCACGTGTCCTGGTGTCTGCTCGGGGGGACCATGCACTGCGAACTGTGTCTGTCCGAGCACGCCGAGGACGTGGTGTGCAGCCATGTGGAGTGGCCCCAGGTCGGCGCGAGCGCACCCGCGTCCGCCGAGGCGCCTCCCGCATCCGCCTCGCCCGCGACCGCGCCCACGCCAGAGCCGGTGGACCTCACCGGCCGCACGCTCGGGCACTACCGGCTGGTGCGGCGACTGGGCGTGGGGGGAATGGGCGCGGTCTATCTGGGGGAGCAGACGCTCATCGGCGCGCGCGTGGCGGTGAAGGTGATGCACCCGCACCTGAGCTCGGACGAGTGGCTGTGCGCGCGCTTCTACGCGGAGGCGCGCACGGTCAACGTGGTGGGGCACCCCAACATCGTCCGCGTCTTCGACATCAGCGAGGAGCCGGGCGGCATCCACTACTTCGTCATGGAGTACCTGGAGGGCGTGCCGCTGTCCCAGTGCGCGCGGCCCATGCCGGCCTCGGCGCTGGTGCCGCTGCTGGCGCAGGCGTGTGATGCGCTGGACGCGGCCCATCGCCAGGGCGTGGTGCACCGCGACCTCAAGCCCGACAACCTCTTCGTCGTGACGCAGGCCCAGGCTCCGCCCGCGATGAAGGTGCTCGACTTCGGCGTGGCCAAGGCGCGGCGCGCGTCGGCGGGTGACGAGACGGCCGCGGGCATGGTGCTGGGGACGCCCGCGTACATGGCGCCGGAGCAGTGGGCGGGCCAGCCGGTGGACGGGCGCGCGGACATCTACGCGCTCGCGGTCACCGCCTACTACATGGCCACGGGCCAGCTCCCCTTCGAGCGCGGGCAGATGGCGGAGCTGATGCTGGCCACCGGCCCCGTGGCGCCGCTGGCCCCGCACGAGTTGGCGCCCCAGGTCTCCGAGGCGCTGTCCCACGCCCTGCTGCGCGCACTGGCGCGGCGTCCCGAGGACCGGTTCGACACGGCGCTCGACTTCAAGCACGCGCTGCTCGCCGCGGCCCAGGTCCCCGCATCCTCCACCCACGTCCCCGAGTCCGAGGCGCTCATGGAAACTCCCTCGCTGCAGACGCCGCCGCTCACCTGGAGCGCGAGGGTGAGCCGGCCCACCGGGCCCGGCTCGGTGGACGTGGACTGCACGGCGCTGAGCAAGGGCGGCCTCTTCATGTGCTGCGCCGAGCCCTTCCCGCTGCTCTTCACCCGCCTGGAGTTCACGCTCCTGCTGGAGGGTGAAGAGGTGCCCTGCGCCGGAGAGGTGGTGCGCCACGTGGACGCGCGGCAGGCGCGCGAGTGGGGCATGTCCTCGGGCGTGGGCGTGCAGTTCATCAACCCCTCCGAGCACCTGCGCATGCTCATCCACCGCGCGCGCACGCCTCGCCCCGGTTCCCTGGTGCGAGGCCGCCCACGCGAGGCGAGGCCCTGAGGCTCAGCGCACGGTGAAGGAGCGGGACGTGCCGGTGTAGGGCCGCACGCGCCCGTCCCATCCCGACTTCCAATCTCCCTCGTGCATGAGCCGGTAGATGCCCGGCACCGTGTCGAGGGGGATGCGCCAGCTCACCGCGACGCGAGAGCAGCCCAGCGTGGGCACGCAGTTCTCGCGTTCCCAGTGGTACTTCGTCTCCCAATCCCAGTCATAGGCCACGTCCACCCAGGTGCCGTCGTACATGCGGCGCTGCACCCGCATGAACGTGCCGCCGAGCTTGAGGTCGTTGCGCGGATGTCCGCCCCAGAAGGTGACGGTCACCGTGTCGCCCCGCGCCGCGGCGGGCTTCGCGTCGGTGATGACCTGACCAAAGTTCACCCACAGGAGCTTGTCGTCGAACATCACCCCGGGCTGGAGCCCCACCACCGCGCCACGCAGGTCGCGCGGCGCGGGCCCGGGCGCCAACGTCCGGCTGTCGCGCAGCGCGGAGGCCAGCCCATCGAAGCCCTGCTGCAAGGCCGCCAGCGTCCACGGACCGAAGTGCGTGGAGGCGCCCTCGTAGTCCTGCCGCGCGTACTCCTCCCGCGTGGCGACATAGCCCGCGTACGCGTTCGACAGCCCCGCGATGACGACCTCCGTCACCCCGGCCGGCGCCAGCCGCGCGGCCACGGTCTGGCGCAGCCGACGCCCCGACATGGTCGTCAGCTCGAAGGGCACCGCGACGAGCGCCACGTTGCCCAAGGTGACCAACTGCAAGGGCAACACCTCGGGCGTCCAGGGATAGGGGCGCATGCTGCCCATCTCCAGCACGATGGGCTTCTCCCCCTGACACGGCGTGGTGACGGCCGCGCAGGTGAACTGGCTCCACACCGCGTGCACGGAGGCGCAGGACGCGCCCTCGCTGCCAAAGCCCGGACCGTCCTCGGCGCCCGCGAGCATGGACAAGCCGATGGCGGCCGGACACGTGCGCCGGGGCACGCCATCCGTGAACGCCGGCGCCACGTCCACCGCGTCCATCTTCACGTACACGTGCCGGTAGTCCACGCCTCCCGTGACGGGCGTGCGCGCCTCCAGCCACAGCCGCAGGGCGAAGTCGTGCTGCTTGCGCGCGGACAGCTCCGTGTCCTCGAAGTCGTCGACGCCGCCACCGTTGGTGCCGCCCAGCACGTTGGGCGAGGAGTCCCCTTCATTGGCGTTGGCGAACGCGGCCACGAAGGCGTCCGAGTCCGGCGTGTAGCGCGTGCCTCGCGCCAGCTCGAAGAGGTACGCGGCGAGCCCCTTGTTGTCCCCGCTGATGAAGTGGTTCTCGTTGCCCATGGACGTGGCGTGCACGGCGAACCAGTCGATGAGCCCCACCTCCTTGCCGTCCGTCCGCGACAGGCGCAGCAGCGTCATGCGCGTGTCCACGTCCGTGGTGTAGCGCTCGCGCTCCTCGGGCGGGTTGAGCTGGTACGCCAGCGGTGAGCGGTTGCGACTGGCCCCGAGCAGCTCGCCCGCCGCCAGGCGCAGCGTGCCGGGTGCGAGCCGCGCGTGCGCTCGCGAGATGGAGTCCACGATGCCCGAGACGATGGCCTCGAAGTTCTGCGGCACGAAGCCGAACGTGGTGAGGTTGTAGAGCGTGTAGTGCGAGTAGCCGCCCGGCCCCGAATGCGTGTGCGTGGCGCTCAAGAGGACGTTGTCCTCCGTGTACAGGTCCCCGAAGCGCGCGCGCAGCCGCTCCACCACCTGCTGCTTCACCGCCTGGAACACCATCCCCAGGTCCGCGCTGACGAACACCACGCGCTTGCCATTGCACGGCGAGGCGATGACGAACGCGCGCGAGCGCAGCCGCAGGTGGATGCCCGCCGTCTTCTGGGCCACCTGCGCGTAGCCCATCATCCCCACCTCCGCCGCCGGGCCGGTGATGTCGGAGAGGGCGGCGCCCACGAGGAACTGGGTCGAGCCCACACATGGCGACTCCGCGAGTCCCGACGACGTGGGCGGCGCGGCGTGGCTCACGGTCGCCAGCCCGCAGAGCAGGAGACCGAGCGCCGGGCCGAGTCCGACGAGGTGTGTGCGCATGACATCCTCCGGGGCCAGGGGGACGGCCCCTTCGTCACGCGAGAAGGTGGCCACGGAGGATCTGCTCGGACAGGGGCGCGCGCGCCACGCGTCGTGAGCGTCACACTGACCCGGCCCCGGAGGGCGCGGCGGAATCGAGACCGAGGGTGCCGGCTACGCCACGCGCACAGCGCGAGACGGGCAGGACTCCAGCACCACGCGGAAGGTGGTGCCTACCCCGAGCGCGGACTCCACGGAGATGAGGCCGCCCAGCGCGCGGACGATGGTGTCGCAGATGGACAGGCCCAGGCCGGTGCCCAGCCCCGGAGCCTTGGTGGTGAAGAAGGGGTCGAAGATGCGGCGCAGGTGCTCGGGCGCGATGCCTCGGCCCGTGTCGCGCACGTCCACCAGCACGCGGCCCTGCGTGTCCTCGCGCGTGACGAGGCGAATCTCGTTCGCCTCCATCCGCCCCTCGTCGATGGAGTGCGCCGCGTTGATGACGAGGTTGAGGAACACCTGGAACAGCTTGCCCTCGTTGCCCCGCACGGGCGGCACCACGCCGTACTCCTTCACCAGCCGCGCGCGCGGGCGGATCTCGCTGGCCGCCATCTGCGTCACCGAGTCCAGCACGCGGTGCACGTCCACCGGCTCCTCGTGCGCGTCGTCCACGCGCGAGAAGACCTTGAGCTGGCGGACAATCTGCCGCATGCGCTCGGCGCCATCGCGCGCGTCGTCCAGCACCTGGCGGCACTCCACCAGGTCCTCCACCGCCAGCGCGCGGGGAAGTCCGCCGAGGGCCCGGTTGAGGAACTCCAGGTTGGAGAGCACGTAGGCCAGCGGGTTGTTCAGCTCGTGGGCGATGCCCGCCGCGAGCATGCCCATGGAGGCCATGCGGTCCCCCAGCATGAGCTGGGCCTGCACGCGCTTGCGCTCGGTGAAGTCGCGCGCGACGGTGACGCGAGCGGGCGCGCCGTCGAAGAGCACGCCCAACGTCACCAGGTCCGCCACCACCACCGAGCCATCCCGGCACTGCAGCGGCACCTCTTGCGCGCGGGCCGCCAGCGAGCCGTCCTGCGCCTCGCTCAAGTGGCGACGCGCCGCCTCGCGGTCCTCGGGGCGCACCAGCTCCAGCAGGTTGCGCCCGAGCAGCTCCGCTGGGTCCTGATAGCCCAGGTAGAGCACCATGGCCGGGTTGGCGGAGAGCAGCGTGCCTCCCGCCGCGTGCACCACCACGGGGTCCGGGAAGCCTTCGATGAGCAGGTGGAAGCCCGCCTCGGTGCGGCGCAGGGTGGCCTCGGTGCGCACGCGCAGCGCATCCGCGGTGCGCTGCTCCAGGGCCAGCGACAATGCGCCGGCCGCGCCCGACAGGAGGTTGACCTCCATGGGCGACCACGCGCGCGCGCCATCGCAGTTGTCGAAGCCGATGAAGCCGAACAGCTCGCCGTGCACCCACAGGGGCAGAATCAGCAGCGACTGGATGCCCTGCTCCGCCAGCACCGGCGCGATGCCGGGCGCGAAGTCCCAGGGCACGCCCTGCACCGCCTCGCCGCGCCACAGCCGCACGGACTGCTCGGCGCGGAAGGACTCGTCCACGGGGAAGTTCTGCGTGTCCGGGTTGTCCAGCTCGCGCGAGATGCCGGGGGCACACCACTCGGCGCGCTGGGACTGGAGCAGCCGGCCCTGACTGTCGCGGTGGAACTCGAAGACATACGCCCGGCTGGCGCCGGAGACCTGGCCCAGTGGCTCCAGGATGGCGTCGTAGAGCGCGCCAGAGGGCTCGGGCGCGAGCAGGCGCCGCTGCACCTCCACCACGGCCTCCAGGTAGCGCTCGCGCGTGGTGGCGGCATCCTCGGCGCGGCGGCGCGCGGTGACATCCACCAGGGTGCCCACCACGTCGCCCGCGCCTCCGGGCACGCCCGAGGCGGACAGCTCCACCCAGCGCACGCCCACGCCTCCGTCGAGGCGCAGCTCGCGGCGCACTGGCAGCGGGGCGCGCGTGCGGGCCGCCTCCAGCAGGGCGCGCGCCGTGTCGCGGTCCACCGGATCGAAAATCTCCACCAGCGGCCGGCCCTGCCACAGCGCCGCGGGCGCCCCCACCAGGTGCTCCCACGGCACGCCAACGAAGCCCAGGCGCCCGTCGCCATCCAGCTCGAAGATGACCTCGCGCAGCAGCGAGGAGGATAAGTGGGCGCGAACTCGAGCCGAGGGCGCGGCCGAGGCGTCGGGCGCGACGGCACGCGCACAGCCCGTGCAAAAAGGCTCCGGCTCGTCGCCGGACGAATCAAAGCGCCCTGTCTCGCGCTGCTCCTGCGACACCGCGGTCTCCTCCCCTGGGCCTGGGATGCGAAATCCCACTTCCGCCCGTCACCATCGGCCTACACAGGCCGTGTTCCCCGTCCCGAGAAACCTCGCCCGAAGCATAAGTCCCGCGAATGTTGCCAAGTCAATGGATGGGGGGGGAATCACTTGCTGTCCGGCGGTTCCCACCCACCCGGGGCTCCCGAGCGAGGCAGGTTTCTCCGGTCTCCCAGCACGCGCGCCGGAACGCCGCCCACGATGGCCCACTCCGGCACGTCCTTCGTGACGATGGCGCCCATGCCCACCACCGCGTGGTCTCCCACGGTGACGCCGTCCGTGATGCCCGCGTTCGCCCCCACCCAGACGTCCGAGCCGATCACGATGCCGCGCGACGTGACGGGCTGGTCGCGCACCGCGCGGTCCGGCGCCATGCCGTGGTCGAAGGCGTAGAGGGTCGCCCCGGTGGCGATGCGCGAGCCCGCGCCGATGCGGATGCCCGCCGCGCCGCCATCCACGCTCGCCCGCGCGTTGATGCTCACACCGGGGCCCAGCTCCACCGGCCCATGCACGAACGCCTCCGCCGCGATGCTGCACCCGGGGCCCAGGCGCACGGTGCGCCCCAGCTCGGCGAAGATGCGCGCCTGGGGGGCGATGAAGCAGCCCTCGGCGATCTCCACCGTCTCCAACTCGCGCAGGTTGTCCTGCACCTCGCGCTGCCACGCCGCGGCCCACTCGCGGTGGCGTGGCTTGAGGACGAAGTACAGCCACGGCATCCAGGACAGCCGCTGCTTGTGCTGCTCACGTCGGCGCGCATCGAGGTCCACGCCGCCTGCCTACCATGGCGCTCGCGGCGCTGGGGGCTCCGCCGTCACTCCCCGGCCTCCACTGTGAAGTGGCAGCGCTCGCGCTCCGCGGCGATGGTGGCGCTGTCGTCCTGCCCGGGCATGAGCCGAGACACCATGTCGTCTGGCTCCCAGCGGTACGGCTGGCCCAACAGGCGCACCCGTCCCTCCGCGAGCGCGCGCGTGGCCTCCACCAACGGCAGGGGTAGCAGGTCGCGCTGGAGCGCCTCGAAGCGCCCCTGGCGCGCGGGGTCCAGGAAGCGGAAGCGGGAGCGCGCCACCACGGCCAGGTGGAACCACATGGGCCGGAACGCCACGCCCGCCAGCCCCAGCCGCGTCGCCATGGTGGCCAGCATCTCCGTCGCCTCGCGGCCCAGCCCCAGGCCCGGCACTTCCTGGCCAGGGAGTTGTGGCCGCAGGTCGCTGAAGCGGGCGCGCGGGTGGCGCAGGCTGAGCCAGTTGACGAAGAGGAAGTCCTCGCCGCCCAGGCGACGGCGCTCCAGCACGCAGTCCGTCAGCAGGTGCTCCTGCCCCGCCGCATGCCCCAGCACCTTGATTCGGTCGCCCGCGCCTGTCGCGCTCACGTCCACGCGCAGCCGGCGGTAGCCCAGGCGCTCCACGTGCGACAAGAGGCCATAGCGGAACAGCGCGTACTCCACCGCCTGCGCCGTGTAGTAGCCCAGCACGCGGGGCCGCGTGTCCGTCGCGACGCCGAGCGAGCCCTCCAAATCCTCCAGCGTCAGCGGCTCCTCCATCGGCGTGCTCCCTTCCTGCGTCAGCAGGTGGGCGATGCGCTGGAAGCGCGCGCTCAGCGGGTCATACCGCGCGGTGATGCGCCGGCTCGCCAGCCCCGACAGCACCAGCACCGTCCCGGCGAACACCTTCCACGACTCGGCGTGGTAACCCCCTCCGGGCAACCACACGCTGGAGCGCCCTCGCAGCGCGGTGGCCAGCACCACGTCCCGCTTGCGCGCGCCGTCGAGCGTCAGCCCCACCCGCCCGAAGCGATCTCCCGCGAGCACGTCGCCGCCCGCGATGACGAACGTCAGGTCCGAGCGCGGCATGCGCGACAGCAGCCGCTCCACCAGCGAGACATACGTCGCGTCGTCACACGGCTCGGGCACCCGTGTCTCGTCCACGCCAGCGGGCAGCGCGCCCCAGTCACTGCCCGACACCGAGCCGAGCCACACGCGCTCGTGTCCCGCCAGGCACGCGGCCGTTCCATCCGGCGGGTGCGCGTCCAGGTCCAGCACCGCCACGCGTCCGTCGAAGCCCTCCGCGCGCAGCTCCGCGAGCGCCACCGCGATGTCATTGACCGCGCAGAAGCCCCCGCCGCGGTCCGGGCCCGCGTGGTGGAAGCCGCCCGCCATGTTCACCGCGGGGCCTCGGCGCAAGAGCGCCAGCCGCGCGGCGCCCAGCGTGCCGCCACACACCCGGCGCACGTTGTCGAGCAGCGTGTCCACCGGCACCTCGGACGGGTCCGCCGCGTAGATGCGCGCCAGCGTCTCCGGCTGCCCGAGCGACTCCAGGTACCGCGCCTCGTGCACCCGCGCGAGCTGCCCATAGGACACCGGCTCCGGATGGTGCACGTCCGATGCCCGCACCACGCCGGACTCCAGGAGGTACCACGTGGTGAAGTCCACGCCGCGCGGCTCGATGCCCACGGTGGACTCCACCGCGGACAACGGCAGCCGGTAGGCCTCGTCGTAGAAGACAGGCACCCGCTCGCGTCCCACGCCCAGCCGCGCCAGCCAATCCCGAATCATTCAGGCCTCGTCCCTGGCGAGGCTGCCGGACCCGAACGAGACGAACCAGGAGAAACACCGCAAACGGATGAGAGGGGCACGCGGCTCGATGTCCTGTCCTGAGAAAGCGGAATGGAGGGTTCTTTACAGATTTTCAGGCTGTTCCGTTGATTTCTAAGTCAAACCCAGAGTAACCCATGCGCCCGGCGGGACCGCCCTGCTGGCGGCCTGCACACCCAGGAGGTAGCCATGCACGCCGTTCGCAGCCTTTGTGTTGCCGTCGCCGCGTTGCTGTTCGTCTCCTTCCCGGCGCACGCCGCGGATACGTACACGAAGACCCGGTACCCCATCGTGCTCGCGCACGGCATGGCGGGCTTCGATTCGCTGTTCGGAGTGGTGGACTACTTCTACGGCATCAACCCGGGGCTCGCCTCGGGTGGGGCGCGCGTCTACGTGACGCACGTGCCGTCGTTCAACTCGAGCGAGGCGCGCGGCGAGGCGCTGCTGGCGCAGGTGCAGGACATCGTGGCCCGCACGGGCTGCGGCAAGGTGAACCTGATTGGCCACAGCCACGGCGGCCTGGACGTGCGCTACGTGGCGGCGGTGCGCCCGGACCTGGTGGCGTCCGTGACGACGGTGGGCACGCCGCACAAGGGCGCGGACCTGGCCACGTACCTGCGGTCCAACGTGAAGGGCGGCAGCTTCAGCGAGTCCGTGCTGGCCTACTTCGCCAACAGCCTGGGCACGGTGCTGGGGCTGCTGTCGGGCCACACGTCGCCGCAGGACGCGGTGAAGGGGCTGGATGCGCTGACCCAGGCGGGCACCGCGGCGTACAACGCGAAGTTCCCCGCGGGCGTCCCGGCCGCTTCGTGCGGACAGGGCGCGGCCACCGGCACCAACGGCCAGCGCTATTACTCGTGGTCCGGCACGTCCGTGCTGACCAACGTGCTGGACGTGGGTGACGGCTCGCTGGGGCTCTCGGCGTTCTTCTACAGCGAGAGCAACGACGGCCTCGTGGGCCGGTGCAGCTCGCACTTCGGCACGGTGCTGCGCGACAACTACGGCATGAACCACCTGGACGAGGTGAACCAGGTGCTCGGGCTCACCAACCTCTTCGAGTCGAGCCCGGTGTCCGTGTTCCGCGCGCACGCCAACCGCCTGAAGGCCGCGGGCCTCTAGGCCGTTTCGCTCCGGGGCGCGGCGCGGGAGGATGTGCCCGCCGCGCCCGCCTTCTCTTCCGCGCAGCCCGGGGAGCGACCACCGTGAAGCCTCGCGCCATCCTCGTGGGAGGCGTGCTCGTCGTCCTCGTGGGCGCCGCCACGCTGGTCCTGCGCACCGCGACTCCTGTGCAGGAGCGCGAGGCTGTCGCGACCGCGCCCCTTCCGAGCGGGCCCCCACCCTCGACCGCGCCGCTTCCGTCACGTCCTGGCGTCGCCGCGCCGATGGGCGCGACGGCGGGAACGGGAGAGCCCTCGACGGCGCCGGTCCCCGGCTCGCTGCAGGACACCACGGAGGACGGGGCGCTGCGCGTGGATGCAGCGGGCCACCTGGTGATGTCCGCGGACGTGCGGCGGCTGTTCGACTACTACCTCTCCGCCACCGGAGAGGAGTCTCCCGAGTCGCTGCGCGCGCGCATCCTCGCGTCGATGCGGGCGAAGCTGCCGGCCAGCGCCCTGGATGAGGCCATGCGGGTGCTGGACGATTATCTGGCGTATCGGCAGGCCGCGCGCACGCTGGAGGTCCCCGCGGGCAGCGGGCCGGAGGATGTCGCCGGACGACTCGAAGCCGTGCGCCGCTTGCGCCGCGAACAGCTGGGCACCGAGGTCGCGGACGCGTTCTTCGCCGAGGACGAGCAGCACGACGCCGTGGCGCTCCAGCGCATGCGACTGGAGAAGGACGCGACGCTGTCTCCCGAGGAGCGCGCGCGTCGCATCGAGGCCCTGGAGGAGACACTTCCCCCCGACATGCGCGCGCTCCGCCAGGAGGCCCTGCATCCCTTGAAGCAGCAGGCCGCGGAGCGCGAGCTGGTCGCCTCGGGCGCCAGCGCCGAGGACCTGCATCAGTACCGGCTCTCCACCGAGGGACCGGAGGCCACCGCGCGCTTGGAGGCGCTCGACCAGGAGCGCGCGCAGTGGCAACGAAAGCTGACGGCGTTTCGAGCCAGGCGGCAGGCGCTGACGGCGAGCATCGCGGATCCCTCCGAGCGGGCCGCCGCCGCCCAGCGACTCCTGGTCGACTCGTTCAGTCCCGAGGAGCGCGTGCGTGTTCAGGCCCTGGATGCGATGGACGCCGCGCAGGCCCAGCAGCCCACGCCCTGAGCACCCGCATCCACGCGAGTCCGGCCAGCCAGCCGCCCAGCACGTCCGAGGGGTAGTGCACGCCCAGGTACACGCGCGTGACGCCGATGAGCAGACACAGCATGAGCGCCACACCGCGGAGATAGGCGCGCGGACGTGAGTCCTCGGCGCGAGGGACCAGGACCCAGGCCAGCGTCAGGTACACGATGACGGACATCATCGCGTGGCCGCTCGGGAAGCTGAAGGACATCACCGCCGCGAGGTGCGGCACCACGGAGGGACGGGGTCGGCCCACCGCGAACTTGAACAGCGTGTTGAGGCCCCAGCCCAGCAACACCCCGCTGCCGAGCCACACCGCGTCGCGCCGTCGCCGCGAGCTCCACAGGAAGCCGCACGCGCCCACCGTGACGAGCGTCAGGACCGGCGCGCCCCCGAGGGACGTGACGTCGCGGGCGGCCTCCGCCATCCAGCGCGGGCCCCGAGGAACCGACACATCCTCCGGGCGACGCAAGGCCCGGACCGCGCGCTCATCGAGCGACTGCGTCGCACCCAGCGACACCGAGGTCGCCGCGGCCAGGAACCCCAGCGCGCTGACGATGATTCCGGTCCATCCCGCGATGCGCCGTGCTCGTTTCTCGCTGCCACCGGACACACCCTGCCGCTGCTCCATGCGCGAGGACACTGGCGCCCGCGAGGCCTGTCTGTCCATCCGAACGGCGCACGACCGTGCCCCGCACACGGCGCCAGACACAGGACGGCCTTGGCAGCCGGCGCACGAACAGTCGTTCCACTCCGTGCCCCGACTGGCACTGTTCGAGACGCGAGGCTCAGTGCGTGGGTGACGGCTCCAGCAACAGGCCGTCCACGACGCCGTAGGCATAGGCGGCCAGAAAGGCATAGGCCCCCGCGACCCAGGCCACGTTGAGCGCTCGGGCCGTGCCTGCATCGGCCGCGCTGTAGCGACCATCCGGACCGCGCATCGCCATCGCCGTCCCCAACGAGGCCCCCGACACCGCCAGACACACGCCCTGCGTCACCGCCAAGGCCGTGCCCACCGCAGGCCGCCCATGCCGGAAGTGCCCCACGCCCAACGGCGCCAGGTACCACGCTCGCGAAGGTCCCGGCATCGCGGCGGGCGTGACAGCCTTCGGACTCGTGGCTCCACCCATCGCGCTCACGACAGGGCGCGCGTCGGGAATGAGGCGAGGATGGCGCTCCATCGCGAGCGCTGCGATGCGTTCAGCCTGGGCTGTCCGCACGCGCTCGACGAAGGCGATGAAGTCGGGCGGATACTGGAGCGGATCCAAGCGCGCGGTCCCGTCAACGGCGGCCAGTCCGCGCACCACCTCGGTCTCCGCGCGCGTCGGATCCTCCTGCGCGTGATACGTCGCGGCCAGGAGCAGATGCGCCTCGGACTCCAACGCATCGCCATCCAGGCGCATGGGATAGAGCAGGGCCTCCAGCGACGTGCGCGCCTGAGCGAGGTCTCCGGATTCGTAGGCCGCTCGCGCCGGGTCGAGCACCGACGCGGCCAGGAGCACCGCCACCACGGGCAGCCCCATCATGGCGCGTCCTCCAACACCACCTCGATGCGCTGCCCCGCCACGCCCTCCACCTCGCGCTGCACCGGTGCCTCTCCCGAGCTGCGCGCCGTGATGAGGTGACGGCCATGCTCGACTCGGAGTGGCGCGGACAGGGGCGCGGTTCCCACCTCCACGCCGTCCACGAACACGCGCGCGCCCGGGCGGGCCTTCACGAGCACCTCCGCCTTGCGCACCGGCAGCACCACTTCCCGCGCGACCGTCTCGCCCGCGCCAAGCGTGACCGACAGTTCCACCGCGTCGCAGAGCGGATTGACGAGCCGGAGGTGGTGCGTGCCTGGAGGCAACGACAGCTCTCGAACGCGCGGCGTGTAGCCTCGGCTTTGACCTTCCACGAAGACTTCGGCCCAGGGGCGCGTCGTCACTCGCAAGGTGGCTCGGGCTGCCTCCGCTGTCGGCACCTCCGTGGGGGAAGGGCTTCCAGCGTTGGGGTTCGCGGGCGCGGCATCATGCGCATTCGCGCGAACCGCGTCGTTCGCGCTCACCGGCTGCACATCTCGCGCGCCGGCCATGCTCCCTCCCGCGCGCGAACCACCGATGGCCGCCGTCTCCACGGTTCCGGACGACGTTGAATCGGGTGCAGCGCCTCGCCCACTGGGAGCGCGCTCGGGCGATGCCGGACCTCGGCCATCGCGCGTACCCGTCCGAACCGGGTTCGCGGGCGGCACGGTGGATGTTCCATCCGCCGGGAGCGGCGCGGCCCCATTCGCACCGCCACCTTGCACCGCGTGGGAACCGGCTCGCGTCTCGTCAGCACCTTCGCCCGTGCTCGGGGACCCTGCCTTCACGCCGTCACGCGGAGCCGTGGCCCCTTCCACCCCGTCACTCCCCGGGACTGGCGGGGCGCGCGAACCTCTCGGCGCGGTGGGGGGATGGACTGCCTCCGTGGATGCCATGTCGCGTCCGGACGGCGCCGGCGCCGAGACATTCAGCGCGGCGTCATGAACCGACGACGCGACCACCCACCCGCCCACGCCCACCACGCACACGCCCGCCCCGAGCGCCACGCCCTTCCACGGGCCCCACGCTCGGCGCGTCCCTCGCCGTCCTCGCAGCAGGGACACCACCTCGGGCGAGCCGGGACGCAGGGCCATCGCCGCGTTCAGGACCCTCGCGGCCTTCGCGCCCTCGCCTCGGTCCAGGAGCGCGCGGCCCTCGGCCAGCAGGGAATCAAAGCGCGCGTGCCTCCACTCCTGGGCGCGTTGGGCCGGCGCCAGGAAGAACGACCGCGACATCTCCGCCGGCGGGCCCACCTGACGCGCGAGAACCTCCGCCAGCGCTTCCGCCAACGCGCCACCGTCCACCGGGCGCGCTCGCGCATCACGCGCCAGACACCTCGCCACCAGCTCCACCACCGAAGCAGGTGTCCCCGGCGCGACCTCCGCGAGCGACGGCGCGTCCTTCGTCATCACCGTCGCCACGAGCTGCGCCGTGCCCTGGCCCGCGTGCGGCAGCGTCCCCGCGCACAGCTCGAACAGGATGACGCCCACCGCATACACGTCCGAGGCTGGCGAGAACGCCCCCGTGTCGATGCGCTCCGGCGCCATGTACGGCAGCGAGCCGGTGATTCCTCCCGTGCTGGTCAGCCGCTCCTGGTCCGCCAGCGCGGCGATGCCGAAGTCCGCCAGCTTCAGCGGGCCTCCCTCCGCCACCAGCACGTTCTCCGGCTTCACGTCCCGGTGGACGATGTCTCGCGCGTGCGCCGCCCCCAGGGCCCGTGACAGCTCCCAGGCCAGGACCAGCGCGGCCTCCACGGGGACGGGCGCCAGGGACTCGGCCAGGGCGCGCAGGTGCTGACCTTGCACCCACTCGCAGACGAGGTACGGGCCGTGCGCCGCGTCCTCGCCGTAGTCGTGGACCTCCAGGACGTTGGGGTGCTTGAGCGAGGCCGCCAGCTCCGCCTCGCGACGGAAGCGCTCCGCGCGCCGTCCGTCGCCTCCGGGATGCATCCGCTTGACCGCCACGGGTCGAGACAGGCGCAGGTCGGTGGCCAGATACACCGTCGCCATGCCGCCCCGGCCCAGCTCACGCTCCAGGCGGTAGCGGCCCGCCAGCACTTCACCCGTCATCGCGGCGCCATTCTCCGGGAGCGCCCCCCGCCAGGCAACCCGGGACGGCTACAGCTTGCAGGCCTTGGTGGTCCCCACCACCTCACAGGCCCCCAGCGCCCCTCCCGGGCAGTCCCGGTCGAGCGCGCACCGCTGCCGGCACCGCAAGACGCCCCCGGCCTCCCCCGACGGCAAGCACGACCCGCACCGCGCGCAGTCCAGCGAACTCTCGCACGTCAGCCCCAGCGTCTCCGGGACCTCCATGCAGTTCTCCACGCAGACCTCGTCCGCCGCGCAGCGGTACCCCGCGGAGCACGTGGACGCGTTGGGGTTGCAGGTCTGCTCGCACCGCTCCCGCTCGGGGTTGCAGAACACGTGGAGCGGACAGTCGAACGTGTCCGTGCAGTGACCGCCAATGCGCTTTCCCGGCTCGCAGAAGCCTTGCTGCCCGCAGCGCTCGTCCAACGCGCACGTGAAGTCCGTGGTGCAGCGCTCCTCCTCGCCTCCATCGACCTCCGTGCCCCCGTCCGTCGTCGAGCCCCCATCGGTCCCCGTCCCCCCGTCCGTCCGGGCCACGGGCAGACACGCGAACAGCGGCCCCGTGCGATTGGGCACCTGGCCACACGCATAGCCCGCGCGCGTGCACTCCGAGCCGCATGCGCGCAAGCACTGCCCCAAATCCAGCGCGCACACGCTCCCCGCTGGGCAGCCCTGAGTCGCCGAGCAGCGCATCAGGCAATAGCCCCCGGGGAAGCCCCCGCCGCAGTCCATTCCCGGGCCACAGTCCTCGTCCACGCCGCACGCGGACCCCACGCGCTCGGCGCGCACCGCGACGCAGCCCCCCTGCACGCACGCCTCCCCTTCCGAGCAGGGAGCGTCATCATCACAGCGGACGCGGATGTCGAGCGGACAGCCCACCGCCAGGAGCAGCGCGGGGACCAGGACGAGGAGCGGAGCGAGACGAGGCATCGGAGCAGGGACCGACTCTACGCGGGCAGATGAGGAAGGGCAGCCTCGCGACGCGAGACCGCCCTCCCCCATTCACGCGTCGCGGTGAGCGTGCGTTACATGCACACGCCGGGCATGTTCGGCATGCCCTGCATGCACTGCTTGCTGAGGCACTGGTCGTTGTTCATGCACGGGAAGCCCGTCGAGCCCATGCTGCACATGCCCAGCACCTGGTTCGCCACGAACTTCACGCAGCTCCACTTGGAGGGGCAGTTCGCGTCCGTCTTGCAGACGCCCGGCATGCAGAAGCGGCCCTTGGCGGGGATGAAGCCATCGTTGCACACCGAACCGGCCAGGCCCGTGGGGCACACGCCGTCCGCCGGGCACGCCGGGAAGCTGGCGCAGTAGGGCTTCTTGGAGCCCTCGTCGTCCGGGTCCGTGCAGACGGAGTACTTGTCACAGCCGTCGTTGAACGTGTTCGTGTCCACGGTGCAAGAGGCGGGGGCCTCGGGCGGCTTCAGGCTGCACAGGCCCTCCATGCAGAACTGGTTGGACTGGCACTGGCTGTCGGAGGTGCACGTCGGCACCACCTTGTTCTTGCAGTAGGACACGCCGCCCCCATCCGACGTGTCGCAGTACTGGTCCGCCGCGCAGTTGGCGTTGGACTGACAGCCAATGGCGCACAGGCCGTTGAAACAGAACTGGCCGGAGGGGCACGCATTGCTCGCGCTGCACAGCCCGCCGCCATGCTGCGCGTTGTTGTCCTTGTCCCCACCACCGCCCTTGTCTCCACCATCGGAGCTGTCCCCGCAACCCACGACCGCCAACGCCAGGAACAGGCTCACCACCATGTGCTTCATGACCGGACTCTCCTTGAGAAATCGTTCGTGATGCGGCCGGCGCGATGCCGTCGCATGCCGAGGCACCCCCTTCGCAACCCGCGTGCCCACCGCGCCGCAGGGCCAGGCCGCGTGCGATATCGCGGAGTTACGCGAGCAGACGTGCGCGCTGAGGCCTCCGGCTCGGGGGAAACGTGCCAGGGTTGGCACGCGCGCGAGCGCTCCCTGTGGGCGGCGTGTCAGTCCCCCTCACCCAGGTAGCGGAACAGCGAGCGCAGGCCGATGCCCAGCGCCGCCGCCGCGTCCTTCTTGCTGCCGCCGCTGCGGGCAATGGCCTCGCGCACGTAGCGCTGCACGAAGGCGTCGCGCGCGTCCTCCAGCGGGACCATGGGCGCGCCGTCCGCCCCCAGCTCCAGGTCCTCGGGCCCCAGCAGCTCCCCCGAGGCGAGCACCGCCGCGCGCCGCACCCGCGAGATGAGCTCGCGCACGTTGCCGGGGAAGGGGTGGCCTCGCAGCGCCTCGGTGGCCTTCTGCGTGAAGCCCCGCGCCTTGCGCCCCTCCTGGCCCAGCACATGGTGCGCGAGCAGCAACACGTCCTCCCCCCGCTCGCGCAGGGGCGGCACGTCCACGCGCACTTCCTCCAAGCGGAAGAGGAGGTCCGCGCGGAAGGCGCCTCGCTCCACGGCGGCCTTCAAGGGCGCGTGGGTGGCGGACACCACGCGCATGTCCACGGGCCTCGGCTTGTGCTCCCCCAGCCGCGTCACCTCGCGCTCCTGCACCACGCGCAAGAGCCGCGACTGGAGCGCCAGCGGCATGTCCCCGATTTCATCCAGGAAGAGCGTGCCCCCGTCCGCCGCTTCCACCAGTCCAGCCCGGTCCGCGCCCGCTCCGGAGAAGGCGCCGCGCGCGTGGCCGAACAGCTCGCGCTCGATGAGCGTCTCCGGCAGCGCCGCGCAGTTGACCGCCACCAGCCGCCCGCGACGTCCGCTGTGGCGATGGAGCGCGCGCGCCACCAGCTCCTTGCCCGTGCCCGTCTCACCTTGAATGAGCACGTGCAGCGACGTGGGCCCCAGCCGCTCCACCTGCCGGTACAGCGCGCGCATGGCGGGGGACTCGCCGATGATTCCCTCGAAGGTGGCCGCCGCGATGCGCCGCGTGAGTCCCTCCACCTGCGCCCGCAGCTCGGTGAGTTCGCGCGAGGTGGCCAGGAGCATTGCCGCCAACGAGGAGACCGCGAGCGCCTCCTCCAGCTCCTCGGCCGTGAAGGCAGGAGCGCCCACGCATCGCCCCAGGTAGACCACGGCCTGGGGCGCGGACTCGGCGCGCAAGGGCAGCACCAGCGCGGACACCAATCGCAGCGCCACCACGCTGGGGGCTCCCGCCAACACCGCGTCCGCCGCGATGTCCGCCACCCGCACCGGCGCACCGGACGCCAGCACGCGATCCACCAGGCCGTCCGCCACGGCGGCCTCGGGCACCGGCCCCGTGGCGCACAGCACGCGGCGCTCGCGCCCCTCGGGGACCACCAGGAACGCGACGTCCGCGCTCACCGCATCCGCGAGGCCCCGCATCACCGCGTCGAGCAGCTCGCCCGCCGGACGACGCGCCAGGAGCAGCGACGCGAACCCCGCCATCACCTCCACGAGCCGCGCGCGCGAGCGGACCGGCGGACTCATCGCGACGGGCGCGGCCTCCGCCAGCTCCACCGTCACCGGGCCCACCGTGAAGCTGTCTCCGCTCGCGAGCTGCGCCACGTCCACGCGGCGCCCCCGCACCTTCACCTCGCAGCCCTTGCCCGCGGGCGACACGCTCCACCCGCGCGCCTCGCGGAACAGGAGCGCATGACTGGGCTTCACCCCCGGCGCGTCGAGCACCACGTCGCACGCGGCATCCGCGCCCACCGAGAGCACCGACTTGTCCAAAGGGAGACGGCGACCGTCGGGCAGGACGAGGACGAGGGACATGCCGCTCCACGTATAGAAGATGTGACACCTCCGGGGCGAGGCGTGCGCGCCTGGACTTCCGGCCTCACGCGGCGTTGTCTCGCGCGCCGGGACTGCTATCACCCGGCTCCCCCCTTTTCCCAAGGCCCGAGGACGCCTCCATGGCCATCGCCACCATCGACCCGACGACGGGCCAGACGCTGCGCACCTTCGCCCCCCATACGGACGCCGAGGTGGAGCAGCGCCTGCGGCTCGCGGCGGAGACGTTCCCCTCCTACCGGCGCACGTCCGTGGTCGAGCGCGCGAGCTGGCTGAAGCGCGCGGCGGAACTGCTGGAGGAGAACGCGGACCGCTACGGCCGGCTGATGACGCTGGAGATGGGCAAGCCGCTGGAGTCCGCGCGCGCCGAGGCCCGCAAGTGCGCTACCGCCTGCCGCTACTACGTCACGCGCGGCGAGGCCCTGCTGCGCGACGAACCCATCGACATGGGGAGTGGACAGGCCTTCATCCACTACCAGCCGCTGGGCGCCGTGCTGGCCGTCATGCCGTGGAACTTCCCCTTCTGGCAGGTGGTGCGCTTCGCCGCGCCCGCGCTCATGGCGGGCAACGTGGCGCTGCTCAAGCACGCGGACAGCGTGCCCCAGTGCGCGCAGGCGCTGGAGGAGCTGTTCCACGAAGCGGGCTTCCCGCGCGGCGCGTTCCAGGTGCTGCGCGTGGAGGTGCCGCAAGTGGCGG
The DNA here is from genome assembly GCA_016458225.1 of Myxococcaceae bacterium JPH2. Taxonomy (NCBI): domain Bacteria; kingdom Pseudomonadati; phylum Myxococcota; class Myxococcia; order Myxococcales; family Myxococcaceae; species Myxococcaceae bacterium JPH2. The sequence goes on from JAEMGR010000003.1 coordinate 219,871, forward strand.
GCATCATCGAGGACCCACGCGTGGCGGCGGTCACCCTCACCGGCAGCGAGCGCGCTGGACGCTCCGTGGGCGGCACCGCGGGCCGAGCCATCAAGAAGGTCGTGCTGGAGCTGGGCGGAAGCGACCCGTTCATCGTCATGCCGAGCGCGGACCTGGACCGCGCGGTGGAGACCGCCGTCACCGCCCGCCTCATCAACAACGGCCAGTCCTGCATCGCGGCCAAGCGCTTCATCGTCGCCGAGTCGATCGCCGCGGAGTTCGAGCGCCGCTTCCTCGAGCGCATGGCCCGCATCGTGGTGGGAGACCCGACGGATCCGCAGGTGGAGGTGGGGCCGCTGGCCACGCTCTCCATCCTCGAGGGGCTGCGCGCGCAGGTGGACGCGAGCGTGAAGGCCGGCGCGCGGCTGTTGCTCGGCGGTGCGCCGCTGGAGCGCCCTGGATACTTCTACCCGCCCACCGTCCTGGCGGATCCACCGCCCACCTCGCCCGCCTTCCGCGAGGAGCTGTTCGGCCCGGTGGCCACGCTGCTGCGCGCGAGAGATGTCGACCACGCCATCCAGCTCGCCAACGCGACGCCCTTCGGATTGGGCGCCAGCGTGTGGACACGTGACGCGGCGGAGCAGCAGCAGCTCATCGACGGCATCGAGGCGGGCCTCGTGTTCGTCAACGAGATGGTGGCCTCGGATCCGCGCCTGCCCTTCGGCGGGGTGAAGCACTCCGGCCACGGGCGCGAGCTGGCCGCGCTGGGCCTGCGCGAGTTCATGAACGCCAAGTCGGTGCGCATCGGAGGGGGCACGGCGCGGGGGCCCTCGGCGGGCGCCGCCACCGAGTAGCCTCGCCGTCAGCGCGTGCGGACCCGACCACCCGAGGGTCCGCCGTGGACATCCTCCAGGGCCTCGGTGACGGCCTGCACTTCCGCGCCGAGCTGCTCCACGCTCTGGCGCAGACCCGCGCCCGCCACGTCCGCGCCGGACGCATCCGCCGAGCGCACGCGCAGCACCTGCGCGTAGAGGTTCTCCAGCGTGTACGACAGCCGCGTGTACTCGGCCTCCAGCCGGTCCGCGTCGACGCGCAGGTCCTCGCGCTGGCGACGCTGCGCATCCAGCGCGTTCAGCGCGCCCTGGAGCCGCGCGCGCACCACCTCGTCCGTCTCGGCGGCGAGCCGCGTGGTCAGCCGCTCGCGGTCCGCCGCCAGACGCTCGGCGTCCTCGGTCGTGAGGAGGGCGCGCAGCTCGTGCTCGCGGCGCACCAGCGCGTGGCAGCCCTCGCGCAGCGCCTGCACCGTGCGCTCGGGCGCGTGGACCACCTCGCGCAGCACCTCGGGCGCCGCGCGCAGCTCACCGAGCAGCTTGTCGCAGGTGGCATCCACGCGCGCCAGCCGAGGGTCCGCGGCCTTCGGCTCGGCCGGGCGCGGCGTGGCGACAGGAGCCGCGGCGGGCGTGGCGACTGGCGTGGGCTTTGTGACGACGGGCGCGGGCGGCGCGGCGACGGGCTCCTGGGTCTGCGCGGGCAGCGCGTCCCGCGTCGACTCGGGCGTGGTCTCTCCCGTGGGCTCGGGCACGGGGTCCGGCAGGTGCCGCGCGGCGCGGAGGAACAGGCCGAGCGCCACGAAGATGAGCCAGAACATGTCCCGGTCGCGCACCGCCATCAGCACGCACGCCACCGCGACGACCGTCAGCGCGCCCGCGACCAGCGGCTCGCGCTTCACGGGCGTGGACAGCGCGTTGCGCTCGGCGCGGCGCGCATCGCGCTTGGCCTGATGCCGCCACTTCTTGTCCCAGTGACGGCGCTCCTTGGCGGTGGGCAACCGGCCCATCTGCCGCACCCACGCCTCCAGGGCCGCGTCCTGCCGGGCCTGCCCCTCCCGCAGCGCCGTTTCCAGGCGGGTCAGCCGCTCATCCGTTGTCGTCGTGGGAGGGTTGGAAGAAGGCTCGGACGGAGAAGACGGAGGCACGTGGTGACGCTAACAACTCTCCGAGGTGTTGAGGGAGTGATTCGCTCGGAGCCCCGCCCGCCCGGCATGCATGTCCATTCGTTTGCAATCCCGAGGGGGCAGACACATTGAAGGGCGCGCGGCCGGGGGACGCGCAAGGGGACTGCCGTGGAGACCATGGACAAGCGGGAAGCGGGGCTGGCTCCGGCGGCCATTCGCACATTGCGGGGCGAGCTGAGCCGCGCGGCCTTTGCCCGCCGCCTGGGCGTCACCCCCCTCACCGTCTATCGCTGGGAACTCCCGGCCGAGGCCCCCCAGGCCCGCCGACCGCGCGGGCAGGTGGCCCGGGCCCTGCGACGTCTCGCCGAGGGAGGTGCGCCTGAGCCCCACCTCGGATCCATCCGCCCGCCCCTGAGCGACGAAGAGTCCGCGCGCCTGGCGCCGTGCCTGCTGCGGCTGACCCGAGCGGAGTGGCGCCCCGCCGAAGAGGAACTGCTCGCCCTGCTCGCCTCGGGCACGCTCGTGACAGCGGGGGCCCGCGCACAGGCGGCGGTCGCGCTGGCGTACCTTCAGCGCTGGGGACGCGAGGACAGCCGGGGCGCCTTCGCCACGCTGCTGCCCCATCTGGCGGAGGCCCACGCGGGCGTGCTGCCCGAAGCCGTGGAGGCGCAGGTCCACGCGCTCGCGGCGACCCTGTACGCCTCACCGGACGGGAAGCTGTTCGACGCGGACAAGGTCCAGGCACACGTGGCGCGCGCCGAGGCGCTCTTGTCACCGCAGGGTGACGCGGAGCTGCGGTGCCAGCTGCGCATGGCGGAGCTGGCGTGCGCCTTCTACCTGGGCGAGGCCGAGCGCGTGGCCCAGCAGTCCGGCCGCGTCGCCGAGTGCCTGCCAGAGCTGGCGGACCCCACGCTGCGCCTCATCGCGGCGGACGCCTGCGGACATGAGTCCCAGATTCACGGCGAGGGCTCGCACGCCACGCGGCGCTTCCGCGAGACGGCGCAGGGTGCCGCGCGCCTGGGCTATGCCTTCTTGGAGGCGCGCAACCTCGCCTTCCTCGCGCAGCGCCGCTTGGAAGAAGCCGGCGCTCCGGACGAGGCCCTCCGCATGGTGGGCCGCGCGCGCGACACGGCTTACGGCGGACGCATGGCGCGGGGCTTCTCGTTCGTCTTCTGCGGACGCGCGGAGGCCGAGGCCCTGCTGCGACTGGCGCGCTTCCCTGAAGCACGCGCGGTGCTCGACGAAGCGGACGCGGTGCTGGAGGAGCTGAGCTGGACGCCGTCGCTCCTCGCGGTGCAGCGCGCGCGCCTGGGCTGCCTCACCGGGCGAGCCTCGGACGTGCGGCGGCTGGCGGGGCGGCTGGCGGCCTACGCGGGCACCATCCAGCGACCGCTCACCGCCGCGTATGCGCGCTACGTGGAGGCGCTGGCGGATGAAGCCGAAGGACACGCGGCCCGCGCCGCCGAGGGCTTCCAGGTCGCGGGCGCCCGCGTGATGGAGCTGGGCGGCTGGCCCTTCCTCCGGCGCGAGTGCCTGGTGGCCGAGACGGGCGCGCGCGTGGACGCGGACCAACTGGTCGAGGCCCGCGTGGCGCTGCGGCGTGCCCAGGCCTTCCTGGAGCGGCTGCCCTCGGCCTGGTACACGGCGCTGCTCACCCGCCACGAGGGACTCCTGCTCGCTCGGGAGGGACGCGCTCGCGAGGCGCGCGAGAAGCTGGAAGCGTCCCTGGGCACCTTCCGGCTCGCGGGCGACCTGCCTGAATCCACCCTCACCCGGCTCGCGCTCGCGAGGCTGGCGCGCGCGGAGGGCGACCTCGCGGCCTCTGAGCAGTCCTCGACGTGTGAAGCAGAGCTGCGCCGCTTGGGCGTGGCGATTCCTCCCGAGCCTCCGGACGCGGGGACCCCGACTGCGCTCGCCGCCGAGCCACGCGCGCAGGCCGCCGGACCGCGACTGGGCGCCGAAGCGCTGGTGGTTCCGTTCGAGCGCCTGAGCGTGCGCGGCATGGGCGCGCCGCTGCTCCAGCGCGAGCTGCTCTCCATCCTGGAGGGCCTGTTCCCCGGCCGCGCGCCGCGCCTGGAGGAGCTGGACTCGCAGGGGGGCGCCACGCTGCTCCTGGGCGACAACACGACGGCCGCCACCGAGTGGGTGGAGTTCGGGGACGGCTGTGGCCGTCGCCTGCGGGTGGGGCTGGTGGGGCCCCTGCCCGTGGACGGCCGCGCGCTGCTCACGACGCTGTCTCGGCTGGCGGGCTTCGCGCTGGAGGTGGCGGCGCTGCGCGGCTTCGCCGAGGCCCCCTTGCCCGAGGCCCCCGCTGAAGCCGACGCCGAGGTCCCAGGCTTCATCGCGGCCTCGCCTCCCATGAAGCGACTGCGCGCGGAGCTGGCGCGCCTGTCCCCCAGCCGCGCCACCGTCATCGTCACGGGCGAGTCCGGCTCCGGAAAGGAGCTGGTCGCGAGAGCGCTGCACACGCTGTCCACCCGCGCGGATCATCCCTACGTGGCCTTCAACTGCGCCGCGGTGCCGCGCGATCTCTTCGAGGGACAGCTCTTCGGTCATCGGCGCGGGGCCTACACGGGCGCGGCCACGGACCATCCGGGTGTCATCCGCGCCGCGCACGGCGGCACCCTCTTCCTGGATGAGATTGGCGAGCTGCCGCTGGACGTGCAGCCCAAGCTGCTGCGCTTCCTGGAGAACGGCGAGGTCTTTCCGCTGGGCGAGACACGCCCCACGCACGTGGACGTGCGCGTGGTGGCGGCCACGCACCGAGACCTGGGGCAGCTCGTGCGCGAGGGGCGCTTCCGCGAGGACCTCTACTACCGGCTCCAGGTGGTGCCCGTGCGCGTGCCGCCCTTGCGCGAGCGCCGCGAGGACATCATCGCCCTGGCTCGGCACTTCGTGCGCCACCTCACGCCCGAGGGCAGCGAGGCGCCGCAACTGGGCCCGGATGCGCTGGCCGCGCTGGTGGCGCACCCGTGGCCCGGCAACGTGCGCGAGCTGCGCAACGTCATCGAGCGCTCCATGGCCTTCGGGCCGCTGCCTGCGGTCCTGGGGACCGAGCAGATGCGCATCGCGGGCTAGGCCCGGAGCCCGGCCCGCGATGCGCTCCACCCTTTTCCCCACACCCCTGTGGGAAGCCTCGGGCCGAGGAACACCCCAGGTCGGACAGGGGGGGAACCTCCGACCCGGGGTGCAACGACTGCTGCGTTCACGGCCTCGAAAAGACGCCCGCGGGTCGGCGAGGGGGGGGCACCGGCCCGGGGCAAGGAGGCGTCCAACATGACGCCTCCGAAATCCGTCACGAAGCCAACACAGAGCATCTCGCGTGCCAGCGCGCGGAGCCCGCTTCCTCGCGTTTGGAAATCATCCCGTGCATCCAAACGCGGTCTCGGGAGCATCCGACCGGGCGTATCCGGATACGGTGGACCGTTCGCGGGGAGCAGGCGGGCTGATGGACGGCCCATCGCGAACGTGGCGGCACGCGGCGCGGGCATGCGTTAGTGCGGGCCCCATGACGTTTCCCGCCTCGTCGCGTCGGTTCCGAGTCTTCAGCCATGCGGTGCTCGCCTACACCCTGGGCGTCATCCTCTGGGGCGCGTTCGTTCGGGCCACGGGCTCGGGGGCGGGCTGCGGCGCCCACTGGCCGGTGTGCAACGGCGAGGTGCTTCCTCGCGCGCCCACCCTGGCCACCGTCATCGAGTACACCCACCGACTGACGAGCGGCCTGGCCACCGTGCTGGCCGTGGCGCTGTGTGTCTGGGGCCTGCGCGCCCACGCCAAGGGCCACCCGGTGCGCCGCGCGGCGGTGATGTCGCTGGTGTTCATGCTGACCGAGGGCCTGGTGGGCGCGGGCCTCGTGCTGCTCGAGTACGTGGCGGACAACAAGTCCATGGGCCGCGCGGTGTGGATGGGCATCCACCTGGTCAACACGTTCCTCCTGGTGGGCGCGCAGACGCTGGTGGTGTGGTGGTCGGCGGGGCGCGCGCGCGCGACGTGGCGCGGACAGGGTTGGACGGGTGTGCTGTTGGCCGCGAGCGTGGTGGGGCTCCTGGTGCTCGGCGTGAGCGGCGCCGTGGCCGCCCTGGGCGACACCCTCTTCCCCGCGTCCAGCCTGGCCGAGGGCATTCGCCAGGACATGTCCGACACGGCGCACGTGCTGGTGCGGCGGCGGGTGCTGCATCCGTTGCTCGCGGTGGGCATGGGCGCGCTGCTCGTGCTGGCCAGTCGCGTGGTCGCGCGGCTGCGGCCGTCGGCGGAGGTGCGGCGCGCGTCGATGCTGCTCGTCATCGTCTACGCGGCGCAGCTCTGCGCGGGCATGGTCAATCTGGTGTTGCTGGCGCCGGTGTGGATGCAGCTCGTGCACCTGCTGCTCGCGGACTTCGTGTGGATTGGCGTGGTGCGGCTGTGCGCGTCCGGGCTCGCGGTGGATGCGCCGGGCTACGACGCGAAGCAAGCGCCGGTGCTATCGGGCGTCGCCTCGCAGGCGTAGTCCTCGGGGCACCACCCCGCGCTCCACGAGTTCGAACACGCCACTGACGAGCAGGGCCAGCAGGGCCGCGGGCACCGCGCCCTCCAGAATCAACCCCACGTCATCCAGGCGGATGCCTGTGAGGATGGGCTGGCCATAGCCACCCGCGCCCACCAGCGCGCCCAGCGTGGCGGTGCCCACGTTGATGACCGCCGCGGTCTGGATGCCCGCGAGGATGGAAGGCGCGGCCAACGGCAGCTCGATGCGCCACAGCCTCGCGCGCGGCGGCAGGCCCAGCGCCTCGGCGGACTCGCGCAGCTCCCCCGGGATGCCCGAGAGCCCCGCGGTGGTGTTCCGCACGATGGGCAAGAGGCTGTAGAGGAACAGCGCCGCGATGGCCGGCCGCGAGCCGATGCCCAGCAGCGGAATCATGAACACCAGCAGCGCCAGCGAGGGCACCGTCTGCACGATGCTGGTGAAGCCCAGCACGCCCTGCCCCAGCCGAGGCCGCCGCGACGCGAGCACCCCCAGCGGCACCGCGAGCGCGATGGCCGCCGCGAGCGACACCCCCACCAGGGACAAGTGCTCGCGAGTCCGCCGCCACACGCGCGAAACAGTCCCCTCATCGCGAACCTTCGCCGCCACGCCCAGTCGGCTCGCGAGGAAGTCGGCGGACACGCGCGCCTCGGGCACGCGCTCCAATCGCGCACGGGCGTTGAGCGCCACCATGTCCTGCTCGGACAGGCGGCCTTCGAGCCGCAGCACCGCGTCCGCCACCCGCGGCTCCCGCTCCGCCCAGTCCGCGCGGTACACGAGCACGGCGTCGTAGGCCGGGAAGTGATGCAGGTCATCCTCCAGCACGCGCAGCCCGTACGCGGCGATCTCCGCGTCGGTCGAGTACAGGTCCGTCACGTCGATGGCGCCCGAGTCCATGCCCCGGTACGCGAGGTCATGGTCGAGCCCGCGCACGTCGCGCTGCGGGAGCTGATAGCGCGTGCGCAACGCGGGCCAACCATCCGCGCGGTCCATGAACTCGTTGCTGAAGCCCACCTTCAGCTCGGGGTGCTGGCGCAAGTCCGAGATGCGGCGGATGCCCAACCGCTCGGCCTCCGCCTCCTTCATGCCCAGGGCGTAGGTGTTGTTGAAGCCCAGCGGGCGGCTCATGCGCAGCCCCTCCTCGGCGAGCGCCTTCGCCAGCGCCGCGTCGTCCGCGAGGTGGCGGCGCGAGAAGAGCTCCTGCCGCAGCGTGCCGGTGTACTCCGGATAGATATCCAGTTCGCCTCGGCGCAGGGCCTCCCAGAGGACGGTGGTGCCGCCCAGCTCGCGCCGGTGCACGGCGTTGGCTCCCGCACCGCGCGCGAGCTGCGTCACCATCTCGCCCAGGAGCACGGACTCGGTGAACTTCTTCGAGCCCACTCGCACCGGAGGCCCGCCGCCCTCCGTCACCGACGCCTCCGTGCACGCCACGAGCACCAGCGCGGTGAGCAGTCCGCACCACACCGCCCTCACGACGCCACCTCGCCCCCAGGGAGCGGCAAGGGTCGCTGCGCCTGGATGAACCGCGTGACGAACGGATCCGCGGGCCGAGCCTCCAGCTCACGCAATGCCCCCTGCTGCACCACCTGCCCCTCGCGCATGAGCACGAGGTCGTCTCCCAGGAACGCCGCCTCCGCGAGGTCGTGCGTCACCAGCACCACCGTCTTGCGCAGGCGCGCGAAGATGCCGCGCAGGTCCGCTTGCAGCTCGTGGCGCACCAGCGGATCCAACGCCCCCAGCGGCTCATCCAACAGCAGCACGTCCGGATCCAACATCAGTGCGCGCATGAGCGCCACGCGCTGCCGCTGTCCTCCCGAGAGCTGCGCCGGGTAGCGCGCCAGCGCCTCGGCGGGAAAGCGCGTCAGCTCCAAGAGCACGTCCAGGCGCTCACGCGTGCGCGCCGCGGGCCAGCGCAGGTGCTGAGCCATCAGCGTGACGTTGTGCGTGCCCGTGAGGTGAGGAAACAGCCCGCCGCCCTGGAGCGCGTAGCCCACGCGACGACGCAAGGCGAGCAGCGCCTCGCCGTCTTGGGGCAAAGGCTGACCCTCGAAGAGGACGCGACCTGTGTCCGGGCGCGACAGGCCGTTGAGCAAGCGCAGCAACGTGGACTTGCCGCAGCCACTGGGACCGAGGAGCACCGTGGTGCGGCCGGACGGCAGCCTCAGTGACAGCGGATGCAGTGCCCAGGTGGAGCCGAAGCGCTTGGACACGTCCTCCAGCTCGTACACGGGCACCGTCCTTCAGCGAGGGGTGAACACACCATTGCACGCAGCCGGAAAGCCCGGCGCGCTCGACGGGAAATCGCAGGCCGCGAAGAGCGCGCCGCCCTGCCACGTCACCTCGGCGGCCCACAGCACGCGCGCGCCCTGCGGCCCTGGCGTGGTGAAGCGGAAGCAGCGCGTGGGCCGCACCTCCAGCCGACAGTCCACCTCCTCCACGGGCCCCGAGCCGGGCAGCGCATCGTGCAGCTCCGCCACGCTCTGGTCGCGCCAGCGCGCGAGCCCCGTGGTGTTCTCGGTCGGAGCGAAGACGCTCCACGAGAACGTCGCATCCTCGCAGCGAATGCGCCCGGAGCGACTGGTGGAGCTGGCCAGACGACAGCCGGGCGGCACCGTCAGCACGCGCCACGGCAGGCGCGGCGGCATCAGCAGCGCGGCGGGGTCCAACACATCGCCCTCGGGGTTGCCATGCGCGGCGAGGAACTCGAAGCGCTCCAGGCAGCGCGCCAGCTCCGCGCGGTCCGCCCCCGGAACGATGCAGCCGAGCTGACGACGCCGTCCCGCCAAGGGAGACACCACCGTGACGTAGCCAGACGCGCGGCACGCACCATTCGGAGCACACGCGGCGAAGCGCAGCGCGGGCCACGACTCCCCTGCGAGCGGCAGCGACTCGCGCGACTCCGTCAGCCCCGAGGCGCCGAGTCGCGCGATGACCCGAGAGCGAGCCTCCGCGAGCGCCTGCGCGGGCTCCAGGTCCTGACGCTCCTCCAACCACAGGGACATCCCCGCGCAGCGCCAGGTGCGGGACGTGGGACTGTCCGGCAGCGGCGTGCAGCCCGCGAACAGGTCGCGCGCACCAGGGACGAAGGGGCCCTCGGACGTGGCGCCGACGAGCGGCACCGCCGGGGGCGGAGGCGCGGGGGTGGCACAGGAGAGGAACAGCGCCGTCGCCAGCACTGCCCCCGTCATCCAGGCCCCGGTCCGCATAAAGCCGGGATAGGCGCCGGGCCCGGGCCGCGTCAACCAGCCCGAGCCCCGGACGCCCACCGGACTACATCGCGAGGGCTACCGCATCATCGAGCCCTTCATCTGCTTCTCGAGCTGCTTCGCCGTGCTCTCGTGGCTGTCCACCACGGTCTCGGTCTTGTTGAGCAGCGCGAGGAACGTGGCGTCGTTCTTGTACTCACGACGGCCGTCGTTCAGCAGCTCGCGCCCGTCCTTCTGGTCGTCCGCGATGCGCGACAAGAAGGCCTTGTCGAACTCCTTGCCCTGCTTGGCCTTCAGCTCGTTGATTTCCTTGCGGTCCTCGTCGATCTGCTTGCCCAGCTTCTCGCCGACGTTCTTCATCTTGTCGTTGTAGCCCTGCTGAGCGCCGGAGCCACCCACGCCCTCCTGATTGCCGGAGAGGTCCACCGTGTCGATTTCGATCTGCTTGCTCTGTGCCCAGGCCTTCAGGTCCGACTGATTGCTCTGGTGGTCCTGGAGCAATTGGCTGGCGAAGGCCTTCACTTGTGGATCCGTCGCCTGTTTCTCGGCCAGCTGTGCCAAGGCGATCTGCTTGGCGTTGAAGAGGGCCAGCTTGCCCACGTACTTCTCTCGCTTGGCGGCGGCTTCGCCCACTTGCTTGTCCTGCTTCATCATCTTGTCTTTGTCGTCCGCGTGCGCGACGACGCCGACACCGAGCACCCCCGTCATCATCGTGGCCAGGACGGCTCGCTTGCTCCACGTGTTCTTGCGCATGTCTGCCTCCCATCGAGTGACGCCGAGGGAAGCTGGGAATGAGTGACGAGCCGCGGCAATCCGAGCCCGCCTGCCCGTCCCTCCCCACGGGGCAACGGAGCACCCGTGGGGAGACGCGCCCGGACACCACACCTCGGCGTTACAGCGCCTTGCGAGGCTCACCCGCCGACACGGCCGGTGGGCGAGCGGCCGGCGCGCCGTTCTTCACCGGCTCCTTCGCGGTCATCGGCAGGCCCTGCGTCGCCGCGAACATGCGCGCGAGCATCGCCTCGGCCAACCCGGACTGCCCGCCCTGGCCACCGCCCACCGCGATGTCCGGCACCAGCTTCACGCCGTGCTCGGCCAGCACCGTGGCGATCTGCATCGCGGTGTACGCCGCCGAGCCCAGCGCCTCCTGTCCCATGCGATACGCCTCCGCCTTCGCCAGACCCACCTGACGCACGGCCTCCGCCTCCGCATGAGCCCGCGCGGCGCCCACGCGGCCCACCTGCTCGGCCTCCGCCTCCGCCTTCGCCAGGCCCACGCACTTGAGCGACTCGGCCTCCGCCTCCGAGCGGGCTCGCACGGACGCGGCCTCACCCTTGGCCGTCTCCACCTGCGCGCGCGCGTTCTGCTCGCAGATGCGCACCTGCTGCTCGCTGCGCACCACCTCCGACTGGATGTTCGCGATGGCCAGCTCGCGCTGGAGGTCCTGCCGCTTCACCTCCGCCTCGCGCTGCACCTCGTACGTGCGCTGAAGCTCCTCGGCGATCTTCCGGTCCGTCTGCGTCTTCATCAGCTCCGCGGGCGGCACGATGTCGCCAATCAGCGTGTCGATGCACTCGACGTCGTACTCCTGCAACGCCACCTGGATGGCGTCATAGGCCTGCTGCTGCCGAGCGCTGCGCGCCGACAGGAAGTCCAGCACCGTCACCTCCTGCGCCGAGTTGCGGAAGTAGTTGCCCACCACCGGCTGGAGCACGTGGTCCACCAGGTTCTGCATGCTGCCCACGCGCGAAATCACGCGCGGCGCGTTCTTGGCGCCAATGTGGATGATTTGGGACACGTCCAGGCTGAACCCGAAGCCATCCTTGCTGCGCACCAGGATGCTGGACAGCTGCGAGTCGTAGTGGTGCGCCTCCGTGCGGTTGGCCCAGTTGAGGACGATGTTCGTCGTGGGCACCAACTCCACCTTCATCACCCGCGTGTTGAGCGGATGCTTGCCGGGCAACAGCGGCTCCACCCAGACACCCTTGCGCCCGCGCTCCACCAGGTCGCCGTGCGTGAACGTGTCACCCGACACGTCCAGGTGCTCGCGCCCCACGTAGGACACCACGACGCCCACGTAGCCGATGGGAATCTCCGTGAGCGAAATCAGCTCCACCTTCACGAACCACGGGTTGAGGTTCCACGCGCCCGCGAGCAGCACCTCCTCCTGCAAGCCTCGGCAACCGCCCGCGTCGATGAACGCCTGCGGACGCTGGAAGCTGTCGTGGTCCGGGATGATGGGACCGGCCATGTCACCCGCCGGCACCGGCCGACCATCGTTCGCCGTCACGATGCCCACGCGGTCCGGCGGCACGTGGAACACGCGCAGCTCCGTGGGGTCCACGCCGTGCCGCTTGGCGTTGGCCACGGTCACCACGTCGAACAGCGCGGGGTTGATGCGGTACGTGCCCGCCGTGAGGATGGAGAGCTGACGGCCGCGCTCACCGCCGTGGTCGAGGAACGCCTCGGCGTCCTGGAAGCCATCGGACTCCACCGCGCGCCCCAGGAGCCGCTCGCCGGGCAGCGGCTGGCCGTCATTGGCCACCACCAGAGCGACCTCGCCCGGCGGCACCACGATGAGCGGCACGCGCGTCACCTTGTAGCGCCAGCGCCACAGCCCGAGGTGCCAACCCGGAGACAAGAGTCGCGCCTGATAACCCGCCTCGCCGCTGCGCGCGATGAGGCGCCCGGGAGGGAGCGCCGCGCCGAAGCGCTTGATGACCAGTCCGGACTCACCCTCGCCGATGACGACGCAGCCCACCTTGAACACGAGCCAGAGCAGCACCACTGGCACGCCCACCACCAGCCCGAGCAGCACCCCGTGGGACTCCATGAAGTCCAACATCCGATGTGACCTTCCTTTCGAAGTCGCTTGCTCGTCACTGCATCCACCAGGCCACACGCCAACCTGCTGGAATCACTCGAAATGGGTGGTAGGGCCTCGGGACGAAACCGAATTGGATTTCCGCGCGACCGGTGGTTGATTTCGGTGCATGGCCAACATCCGGTGGGAGGGCCCGCCCCCTCCGTCGTCGCTGTCCGCGCGGCTGACGTCGGCGGGACACCAGCTCGTCTCGCGAGGCACGGTGGACGTGGTCGTGCTGCACACGGCGAGCGGCGCACGCGTTCCGTCCGCGCCCCCGGGAGGACGGCCCTGGGTCTGGGCGTCGCGAGCGAAGCTCTCACCCCAAGCCGCCACCGAGGCCGCGCTGGTGGGCGCCTACGACGCCCTGTGGCTGGGTGCGCCCACGGGGCCCGAGCGATTGATGGCGCGGCTCGCGGAGCTGGCGGTGCCGGTGACCGCGCCCACCGAGGCGAGCACCTTCGTGGCGCGAAGCGCGGCGGCTCGCGCGGTGCTGGAGCAGATGGCGCGCGCCGCACGCACGTCGATGCCCGTGCTGATCACCGGCGAGACGGGAACGGGCAAGGAGGTGACCGCGCGACTGCTGCACGTCTGGAGCGCGCGGCGCGAGGGCCGCTTCGTGCCCATCAACTGCGCGGCCATTCCCAATGAGCTGATGGAGGGAGAGCTGTTCGGCTACGCGAAGGGCGCGTTCTCCGGCGCGACGCACGGCTTCGATGGGCAGCTCATGGCGGCCGAGCACGGCACGGTGTTCCTGGATGAAATCGACGACACGCCGCTGTCGCTCCAGATGAAGCTCTTGCGCGTGCTGGAGGACCGCGTGGTGACGCGCCTGGGAGAGTCCGAGCCGCGCAAGGTGGACTTCCGCATCCTCGCGGCGACCAACCGAGACTTGCGCGAGCTCATCGCGAAGGGAGCGTTTGGCGCGGACCTGTACGAGCGACTGGCCATCGTGAGCATTCACCTGCCACCGCTGCGCGAGCGCGCGGAGGACCTGCCCGCGCTGGCGGAGCACTTCATCGCGCGCTTCCAGCGAGAGGAGCCCACCGCGCCGCAAGGCCCCTTGCACGTCACGCCCGAGGCACTGGCCGCGCTCCAGGCGTATCCCTGGCCAGGCAACATCCGAGAACTGCGCAACGTGCTGTTCGAGGTGCTCGTCTACAAGCGAGCGGGCGCGGAGATCCTCCCGTCGGACTTGCCACGCCGCGTGTTGAAGCGGGGCCTGGAGCACACGGCGCGAGGCTGCGTGGACGCAAGCGCGCTGTCACGCGCCATGGAGGCGGGCAGCTTCAACCTGCGCGAGGAAGTGGAGACACTGGAGCGACTGGCCTTGTCGGTGGCGCTGGAGCGCGCGGGAGGCAACGCCGTGCGAGCCGCGACCCTGCTGGGCGAAGTAGGCCGAGGCCGCAGCACGGACCCAGGAGCCACGGTGCGAGCCATGATGCGCCGGCTCACCGTGAACCGCGCCGACTGACACCGAGTCAGTGGGACGCTGCTCCCGCATCCGTGCTTCATCGAACCGGATGCGAATGCGTCGAGCGACCACACTCTGTCCACGAGCGTTGATTACTCAACCGTGCGGCGGGAGTGACTCAGCGCGCTTCGGGCTTCCCATAGGCGCGCTTGAGCAGCGCGTCGTTGGACAGGCCACTGGCCTTGGCCGCCTCCACGTCCAGGCCCTCACCGTGGCCTTGGCCTTGGCCCTCGAACACCACGCGCTCGCCGTCGAACGAGGCGCGCCGAGGGCACGCCAGCAACTTCAGCGCCGAGCGCAACAACTCACACGGCAGCGTGCGTGCGTCCTCGTATGGCGTCCCTGATTCCACCACGCCGCGAAGGTACAGCACGCGCCCTGCCTCGAAGCGCAGGGACACCAGCCCCTTCCCCAGCACCGCCTCCACCTGCTCGCGCCGGCGCTCCTCTCTCCACGGCTCATCGCCGCCCTGGGAGAACGGCAACCACGCATCCCAAGGCAGCGCCGGCAGCGACAACGCGCGCGTCTCTTCCTTCTTCGCCCGCACGGTGCCTCGGAAGGCCTGACAGTGCGTGGTGTCACAGATAGCGCGGTCTGGATGTCGACTGTGCCGCTCGTTGTGCGCCACCACGCGCGCCAGCGCCACGCGCGCCTCGCCCGACAGCGATGCGTCCTCCGCCGTCACCACGCCCGCGACGTACTGGAGCCGTGTCGTGCGGAAGACGAAGTCCGAGCCCCGCCGCGCCTTCAAGGCCCGAGGCGTCGTCGGCACTCCTGGCGGCGGTCGATACGCTGGCGGCACGTCCCACGTGAACACCCCCGCGTAGTCGCGCCCCTCCTCCGCTCCGTCAGGGAAACGCACGCGCCACGGCATCCCCAGACATACCGCCGACCCCTTCTCCACCAGGCCCGCCAGCGAGGAGAACTCTCCCGGCACCGCGCGCGGAACCCCGGCCTCCAGCGCGAACCCGAGCCCCGGACACCGCGCCTCGATGACATTCGGAGCCACCAACCCCAGCACCTGCACGCGCGCGGCCTCCGTGCCTCCGTGCCCCTTCCCTCGCGCCAGGACCTTCGAGACCTCATCCGCGAACTGCCGAGGCATCTTCCCGGGCCGCAGCAGCACCGCCACCACGTCCGCGTCCACCGCGACAATCCACCCGAGCTGCGGCCGGCTCGCCGCGTCGCGCACCGTGCCCGTCTTGGTCGCCACGCCCACCAGCGCCGAGGACGCGGGCAAGTCACTCAACGTCCCTCGCGCGGCATTGTCCGCCAGCAACGCCATGACGTCCGGACGCGCCTCGGCCAGCAGCCGGTACGCCTGAGCCATTCCCCACGGAGACACTGCCCGCGTCGAGCGCAGCCCGATGGCCTCGGCCATGTCCACCGAGCCCCCCACAAGCCCCAGCGCGGACAGCACCGGCCCCCACGCCCCGAACGACCGGGGCGCCGAGCCCGCTGCCTCCCAATCCAGGAAGTACCCATTGCACGAGCGCAGGAGCGCCGTGCGCGCATCCAGCGCGTCGGGCAAGCCCGGCCCACACGCCCACTCCTGCACGCCGTCGCGACGCGGCAGCACCGGATGCTCACGCGCCGCCGCATACACGAAGGGCTTCAACGTCGAGCCATACGGCAGCGCTCGCCGCACGTCGCCCTCCGCCACCAGCACCTCGCCCGAGTGACGACTGAGCACCAGCGTCGCGGGCGCGGCCTCGCGCACCGCCACGTCCGCCAGCTCCTCCAACGACAGCGGCACCAGCCACCGCGCCCCGTCCTGACACTGGCGCAGCCGGCGCGTCAGCGCCGCGGGGAAGCCCTGGCTCTCTCCCAGGATTCGCGCCAGCGCGCGCCGAGCCCGGAGCGTGTCCACGGAGGGCGCGCTCGCCACCTCCGCCGCCGCGCGCGACAGCGACTGATACGGCGCCTCGCGCCACGCGGACAGCTCGCCGCTCGTCATCAGCGCGAACGCTTCATGGAAGAGCCGGTCCTCACTGGACGCGGGACAGGCCCACCACAGGAGCTGATGCGCCAGCTCGTGGCGCAGCGCCACGCGCAGCCGCTCCTCCAGCACGCCCGGCGTGTTCTGCCGCAGCTCCACCAGCCCTGGGCGCCCCTGCGCGTTGCGCTCGGGGGCCATCACGCTGCCCTTCTGGAGCACCACCGTGCCGGGAGCCCGCGAGGGCGCGCTCCCGGCCTGGGCGACGTACACCGCCTCCACGGACGCCCAAGCGGCCTCCGCCTCGCGACGAAGGTCCGCCTCGGGCGTCACGTCGCCCCGCGTGACGAAGGTGGGAGAGGCCGCCAGCAGCGTGGCGACCACGGCGGCCCACCCCATGAACTACAGGTCGCCCTGGGGCTTCTGCGAGGGCGCCACCTTCAGCACATCCGCGGCCGTGCGACCGTGGATGCGCGCCGCGTACATGTCCTCGATGGTCGCCGGCGGCGCCGAGAACGTGCCAGCGAACTGCGCACGCATCACGTAGCCCATGACGCGCGGCGTGTTGCTCCACCACGCGGGCTCCTCGAAGAAGAACGTGGCCCGCTCCGGGCTGAGCTGCCGGCGCTTGAGCGCCTCGGGAGCCAGCGGCAGCGCGTGCGGCGGACCGCGGAAGGCCTTGTCCTCCTGGAGCGGCACGAAGCCCGCGGGCACCGCGTCCTCCACCACGTAGTACGCCGACCGCGCCCGGTTCTCCCCGCGCGCATCCAGCGTCAGCTCCACGTAGACCTCCTCGCCTTGGGACACGGCGGTGCCGGACTCCAGCTTCACCTTCCCGCCCTCGCGCAGCACGTAGTACGCGCGCTGGATGGACATGCCCTCGGACTTCGCCTGCACCGAGGACAGCGGCGTCAGCGCGGACGCCCGCAGCGTGGCCACGCCATCGAAGCCGCCCACGTCCACCGTGCGAGTCCCCGGCGCCAGGGTGGCCACCAGGCCCATGCCGCGCGGCGAGAACTTCACCGCGCCCTTCGCGCCCTTCACCTCGGGCGGCGTCATCCCGCGGAACGCCTTCGCATCCCGCTCGATGAGCCACAGCGAGTGCAGCAGCGCGGTGCTCCGGTCGAACGTCGACAGGTCCGGCTCGCTCAGCAGCTCCAGGATGCGCTTGCGAGCGCGCGTGACATCCAGCGTGCCGAACGACGCCGCGTGCGCGGTGATGGCCGTCAGGCCCACGCGCCGCAGCGGATAGCGGAAGAACGCCTCGGACAGCTGCGGCTCCTGGCCCTGCTTCAGGCTGGCCAGGGTGGCGAAGCCCTCCGTGCTCCGAGCCACCAGCGCGTTGATGCGCTCCTGGAGGGCCGCCTCCTTCATCACGCCCGCCTTCTCCGCCGCGAGCACCGCGAGGGCCAGCGAGTACAGGTCGCCCGGCTGCGCGCCCTGCACGAGCGCACGGACCCGCGCCGCCTGTCGCGGCCCCTGCAACCGAGCCAGCACGTAGGCACGGGTGGCCTCGTACTCCGGCGGCAGGTTCTGCTGTCCATCGAGCCACGTCGCCGTCTCGGTGATGCGCGGGTCATCGCGGTCCGCCAGCCCCGCGTCGACCGCGTACGCCAGACCATCCATGGCGATGAGGGTGAGCGGCAGGCTCGGCTCGCTGTAGCCACCGAACCACGTGAAGCCGCCACCACGGACCTCCAGCGCCAGGATGCGCGCGGTGCCTTGCACGGCGCGGCTGCGCGCCTCCGCCAGGAGCGCCTGCGTGTCCGTGTCCAGCTTGTCCAACGTGCCCGCCTTCTGGAGCACCTGGTAGAGCGCCACGTTGGGCACCGTGGTGGAGACGAGCTGCTCCAGGCACCCGTACGGATACGTGAGCAGCTCCCGCACGTTGGTGAGCGCCGCGTCCACCACCGAGGGCTGGAGCACGAGCTGCACGCCCGTCAGCGTCGCCGAGTCCGCCGCGGGGAGCGCCAGCGCGCCACCGCCCCACGCGCTCACCTGCACCTCGTCCTCCACCGCGGCGGGCCGCACATCGAAGCCCTTCGTGTCCCGCAGCGGATCCTTCCCACCCGTCACCGCGACCGCGAGCTGCGCGGCGCCCGTGGCCGAGGCCTTCAGCGTCACCGGCACCACCTTCTCGCCGCCCTTGGCCAGCTCCACCTTGACCTGCGACTGCTCCGCCTTGAGCGCGCCCGCCGACGCCAGCTTCACGTCGAGCACCTGACTGCCCTCGGACTTCTCGCCCGCCGACAGCCGCACGGACGCGAGCGCCTCGTCACCCTCGCGGAGGAACTGCGGCAACGCGGCGTACAGGTTGACGCCCCCCCGCGTGGCGAACTCGGACGTGCCTTCGCCGAAGCGACCGGACGTGTCCGCGGCCACCGCCGTAATCACCCACAGCGTCTGGTTGGACGGCAGCGTGAAGCGCACCGTCGCGCGCCCATCCCGGTCCGTCACCACCGCCGGGTCCCAGTGCGCGGTGTCCTTCTCCAGGTCGCGCGCCTGACGACTGGGCGGCTTGATGGACGCGAAGGCGTGGTCCGGCAGTCCGGACAGCTTGCGCGCCAGCGCCTCGCCGTAGCCGTAGCCCTGGAACTCGGACGAGTAGAAGTTCGACACGTTGTTGCGCGCGGGCGGATAGAAGAAGTCCAGCACCTTGGGCCGGAACTCGCTCTGGATGGCGTAGACCGCCTTGTCCACCACGCCCACGGACACCTGCGCCACCACGCCTCGGCCCTCGCTGTCGGTGACGCGCAACTCGAGCGACTGGTCGCTCAGCGGCGCCGTCTCCGCGCGCTGCGGCTGCACCGACACCGTGAGCGTGCGCTCGCGCGGCACCACGCGGAACGCCACCGTGCGCTCCTCCCAACGGCCCGAGGCCGTGGGGTACGCAACGGACGCGTACACCGCGCTGCCGAAGCGCTTCTCCACGTCGAAGGCGTGCACCAGCGTGCGGCCCTTGAGCGACACGAGCTGCGTGCCGTACAGACCCGCGCCCGTCAGCGTCACCCACACCGAGCCCGCGTCACGGCCATCCGGACCCCAACCGTCCGGCAGCAGCGCCACCAGCCGAGCTGTGTCCCCCGGTTCCAGCGCGCCCGAGAGCGACGCCAGCGTGAGGTTGGGCACCTGCGCCACCGGCTCATCCTCGGCGCCGATGACGAGCAGGGACTCCTCGCCCGTCCACGCCTCGCCGCGCTTGTCCTTCAACGTCACGCGCGCCAGCACCGCGCCCACGTCACCGGTGGGCACCTTCTCGCGGTGCGTCCCGTCCGCCGCCGTGGTGAACGAGCGCTTGCCCAGGCTCTTCTCCTTGCCGTCCGCGCGCCGCAGCACGAACTCCACCTCGCCCTGCGTGGCGCCGTAGGCCTTGCCCGACAGCGTGGTGGCGCGCAGCGACAGCATCGCCTCGCCACCCTTGGACACCACCGGCTCCGAGTAGCGCGCCGTGCCCAGCACCTCCACCTTCGACAGGAAGAAGGCCGCGGTGGCGTTGGCGAACGTCTCCTGGTCGTCCCGCGCGCGCACGGTCAGCGTGTAGCGGTACGGCAGGCGCTCCTCGCCCGGCTTCAGCTCGGGGACGGCGATCTCGATGGAGGCATCGCCATTCGCGTCGAACGCGCTCGCGCTCGACCACGGGTCCTCCGTGGCGCTGCGCTCCGCGACCGACGAGTACAGCCGCTCGGGGACGCTCAGCTTGCCCTCCGTGGTGGAGGCGGTGCCGTACGTCACCGCGCTGCCCTGGCCACCCTTGCCCGCGTCATCCACCCAGGCCGGCGCGTCCAGCAGGCTGCGGTAGAGGAACACCTCGTACTTCGCGCCCGCCGGGATGCCGCCCGCGTAACGGCGCGCGTGCACCTTCGCGCGCAGCGTCTTTCCGGGTGTCACCGTCTCCGAGTCGGGCTCCACCTCCAGGTAGAACGTGGGCTTCACGTAGTCCTGCACCCGGGCCTCGCCCTGGTACGGATGCGTGTCCAGCTCCGCCTCCACGCGCAGCACGCCCGTGCCCAGGTCCTCCGGCACCTTCAGCGTGCCGTTGAACGCACCGAAATCGTCCACCGTCGCGCGCGTGGTGAGGGCACGCCCCTCCTGGGACACCAGCTTCACCAGCACGTCGCGCTTCTTCGGCGTGAACAGGCGCGCCAGGAAGGTGTCCGGCTGCCGCACGAGCCCGCGGAACTTCACCTCGTTGCCCGGCTTGTAGATGGGCCGGTCGCTGTAGATGAACACGTCCGGCGCCACCGCCAGCGCGGAGTAGAAGTCCGTGTCCACGATGGCCGTGTCCCCGTCCACCGTCGCGGTGGCGATGAGGCGCGGCTCATCCACCGCCAGCGTCACCTCCCCCTTCGCGTCCGTCGTGCCCGTGGGCCCCTTGCCCTTGGCCAGGTACACCTGCACGTTCGCGCCCTCGCGCGGCTTCTGGTCCCGACCCGCCACGCGCACCAGCACCTGTCCGTCCGTCTGCTTGAGCTGCACGGACAGGTCGCTGACCACGAGCACCACCTGTCCCTCCACCCGCCCCTGCACGAGTTGGAGGACGTAGGTGCCCGGCGGCAGCGGCGCGAGCACCACGCGGCGCTCCTGGAAGCCGCCGCTGTAGCCACTGGTGTCGAAGCCGGGGACGTTGAAGTCCCGCTCCGCGCCGCCCAGGTCCAGGTTCAGCCACTGGCTGCGCACCACGGAGAAGCCCGGAGGCGTGCCCACCAACTTCTCGGGCCCCTCGGACACCTTCGCGAGCTGCTCGCCCGAGGACGAGGCCGCAGGAGCCTGGGGCAGCACGCCCACCAGGTCCTCGCGGATGGGCAGCGACATCGAGTTGAGCAGCCACCGCCCCGGCGAGTGCACCGCGTTGAGGCCCCGGCTGAGCGCGCGGCCCGGGTTCACCAGGGTGGGCGGCGCCTGATACGCGCGCCGCAGGTCCGTCTGCGCGCGGATGAACGCGTCCACGTTCTCCGGCTTGAGGACGCGCAGCTCCACGGGGCCCTTGTCCTCGAAGGCCACGTCCACGCCCACGGGCTCCTGGCTGCCATAGGAGCGCGGCACGGTGATGTAGAGCGGCTTGGCCGCGGCCACGCCGGACAGCGCGAGCGCGACGAGCGCCACGATGCGATGAGCAATCTTCATGACCCGAAACCTCCAGGAACCAGCGCGTCGCCCTTCACCGTGCCGTGCAGGCCCAGGTACGGAAGCGACTCCAAGTCACGGCGGGCCGCCTCGATTTCGGGCGGCACGGCCTTGGGAAGAGGCGCGTCGCGACCCGCGCGCACCTCGGATGCATAGCCATCTCGCGTCAGGCCGCTGAGCAGCCGTCCCAGGTTGACACCCAGGGACACGGACGCGGGCGTCCGCAGGCCCGCCACCACCGGGCCCGCGGCGTTGAGCAGGTTGGGGCTCTTGCCCTCACAGGCGCGGCGCAGGCGCTCCAGCTCCTCCGCCGTGCTGGCCAGCGCCACGTGGTTGCACAGCGTGGCGCGCTGAAGCGTGTGCGAGCCACCCGTGAAGAGCTTCTCCAGCGCGGGCGCGTCCTCCTTGCGCCCCCAGAGCAGCGACAGCGCCATGGGCAGCGACGAGTCTCCGCGCGGCGTCCACACCACCGCCACCTGCCGCGTGACGGTGGGGCCCTTGCCGCCACCGTCCACCTTCCAGAAGGTCTTGAGCGCGTCGGGCTCCAGGGACGCGGGCAGCTTGAGCTGGAGCGTCAGCAGCACCGGCGCGTCCTCGGGAATCAGCCGCAGCAGGTCATCCGACAGGGGCGCGCTGTCCAGCCGCGCGGGCCCATCCATCAGCTCGCCCGCGATGCCCTTGCCCACCAGACGGTCGCCCTCGACGGCGAACTGGAGGCGCGTGTGCTCGCCCAGGCCCAGCACGTGGCCGAGCAGCTGCGCCTCGCGGCCGTAGGACTTCGCGTCGAAGCCCACCTCCACGTCCACGCCCGAATCACCGTCGAGCTTGGGCAGCCCCGTGCACAGGCCCTGGAGCACCACCACCGGGTGCCGCGCGAGCACCAGCCGGTCCTCCGACCGCGCCGCCCACAGCGTCTGCTCCGCCACCAGCCAGCGCGACAGGTGGAAGCCGCCCGCGGGGGCCTGGCCCTCACCGCCCGGGCAGCCCTCCGCGGTCATCTCGCTGCGACGCGCCACCTTGTCCAACGCCTGCCAGGCCGACGCGGAAGCCGAGTCCGGGCGCGGCAGGATGAACGCCGGAGTGCCCGCGCGCGCATCGCCGCTGAACCACACGGCCCGGAAGGGCACGTCCAGCAGCCGGCCCGCCACCACATCCAGCACGGCGCCCTTGAAGTCCGCCTTCAGGTCCTCGCCGGTCGTGCCGAAGAAGGCCGCCCACCCGCCGATGAAGCCCTTGCCCACGGGCTGGGAGAGCGTCTGCTTCAGCCACGCGTTGCGCGCCATCGCGTCGCGCACCTTTCCGGGCGCGTACACGTCCACCCAGACCGCGGCGGGGGCGGCGCTGCCCGGGACGTCCATCTTCACGGCCTCGGTGGGGACCTCCGGCATGCCCTCCACGGTGGCTCCCGCGGTGGGAGGCCCCTGGCGCTCGCCCGTCGAGAACGACGAGCCCGAGCCGCTCCCTGTCCCGCTGCGGCGGCCCATCACGAAGGCGCCCGCGACCAGGGCGCCGATGAGCACCGCGCCCGCGGCAATGAACACGCCCTTGGGAGGTCCACCGGCCTTGCGGGGACCCGAGGGCGGCGCCGCGGGAGGCGGCGTGCCCGAAGGGCTCGTGGGAGATGTCATGGCATCCACTCCTTGAATCGGAAGAAGCCCAGGAACGCAGCGTTCTGGGGCACCGGGCGCCACTCCAGGGGCGCCTCGGCAGAAAGGGTGTCGAGCACGCCGGTGCGCACCGCGGCGCCCGGCTCGCCCGGGTGATAGACGACGCGCGCGGGCGCGTGGGCCCGGTCCTCCGGGCGCACCACCAGCATGAGGTGGAACACAGGGCCCGCGTCGTGCTCCTGGCGGAAGGCGAGGATGTCGCCCGTGCGCAGCGACTCGCGCGCGGCGGCATCACGGCCCAGCGTCGCGAAGCTGTGCGTCAGCAGCGTCTCCGCATCCGCGAAGTCCGCGGGCGCCCCCCGCATGTCTCGCCACAGCGGCGAGCCGAGCCGCCCCGCGTCCACGCGCTTGTAGGCGACGCGATAGGCGAAGCGGATCAGGCCCGCGCAGTCCCGCTGTTCCGGGTGCCACGTCGCGTCCATCCGCTGCACCTGCGCCAGCGCGACGCGCGCCACTTCCTGACGCAGGCGCGCGGCCCGCGACTCGACTGGAGTCAGCGGCACCGGAGGCGGCGCTGCGGCCACCGGTTCGGCGGCCATCAGGGACAGCAGCAGGGACAGGGCAAGCATGGGGAGCGCGACCGGGACGGTGGGGCCCAGGTTCAGTAGTCGCCCTCGCCGCCGGAGTCGCCGTTCGCCTGGAGCGCCTTGAGCGCCGCATCCAGATTCGTGGGCCAGCCGGAGCCCCGAGGCTTCGGGTCCTGCGAGGGCACGTAGGTCTCCGCCTGTCCGTCGCCCAGGATGTTCACCCACGCGAGCACGCGGGTGGTGCCGGGCGTGGCCAGCGGGATGCGCACCATGCGGCGGATCTCGTGCGGCGTGCCCTCGAACAGGACGAGGTTCAGCGTCGCCACGGTGTGCGCCTTGTCACCGCTGGGCCAGTAGTTGGTGGCGATGAGGTAGACGCCCTTGGGCGGCGCGCGGTGGACGTAGAGGTACGGGCCGTAGGCGGGCTGGTCGAAGTCACCGCCCTGCTCGTTGAGGAAGAAGGTGCCGCCCGAGGGGCTCGCCGTGTTGGCCCAGTACACGTGGGCCATCGTCTTCACATCGAGCGTGCTGCCCGACTCGCTCTTGTCCGTGGGCTCGTAGATGTGGAGGTCCGTGTACACGCCATCCGTGTCGCTCGTGAGGATGGCCTTGAGCGGCACCGAGGGGACCTGCGCGTAGCTGGTGGCCTGCGTGCGCGCCGTGCCGGCCTGATTCGTCGCCATCACCGTGACGATGTTCTTGCCGCTGGCCGCGGGGAACTTGCGGCTGAAGCGCCCGTTGTACGTGCGCATCAAGTAGCGGTCGCCGTTGATGGAGACGACCACCGGATCAATGGTGGTGTCGCTGAGCGTGCCCTCCACCAACATCATCCGGTCCACCGTCCAGCCCCCAGACGGGGCGGACAGCCGCACGGTGGGCAAGGTCTTGCCCTTGCCAATGGGCACCCCGTGCTGACGAGAGGGGGCCTCAGGCGCGGCTTGCGACAGGAGCACGGCGAGAAGAACAGGAAGCATCGCGGGGCTCATCCAGGTAGGCAAAAGGGCGACAGGAGCGTCGTCGAACGGACAGCGTGGGGCAGCACCGTCGCCCATTTCAAGCCGTCTGCCAACTGACTCCCGGCGGGCCGCGCGCGCCAGGTGAGTCCCGGACCGCACGGACCGAGGTCGCCCAGCCACGCCCACATCCAGGTGCGTGGCTGGAGCCCCACGGGCCGTGGCGGTGCACGGCGGGTCTACGCGGGCGGACGCTCCCAGTCCTGTCCCTGGACCAGGCCCGCCACCATCGCGGCGATCTGATCGCGAATCTTCTGCACCTCATCCTGGGACTTGCCGGCGGGGTCCTCGAGCGGCCAGTCCACGCGCTGGAGCGCGGGCGGCGCGTTCGGGACGGGACCGAACGTGCCCAGGGCGATGAGCATCAGCGCCTCGCGCGTCATCGCCTCGGTGAGCTTCTGGGGCTTCACGCTCGACAGGTCCACGCCGATGTCCGCCATGGCCGCGAGCACTTCCGGGCGCACCTTCTGGCCAGGCTCCGACCCCGCCGAGAGCGCACGAGCCTTCGAAGGGTCCGCCAGCAGATTGAAGAAGGCCGCCGCCATCTGGGAGCGACCCTCGTTGTGCACACACGCGAAGATGACAGTCTTCATCCGTACCGCCTCCAGAGGAGCGTTGGCAGTCATTGCGTCCCGCCCGTCCGTTCGAACTAGCACATCCAGCGCGAGTCCGGGCGTCGAAGGCAACGGAGCGTGAAACAACGTTTCAGAGCGCCGCTCCGACCATGAGTGCGTCATGCCCCACGGGGTGGGTGATGGTTCCAGGTGGACACTGCCCCGCTGAACATCCGACCAGGACGGGCCCCGTCGGATCCTCGTGGTGCCTAGCTTCGTGGCGGACATGGCGCACACGCCGGCATGGATGTGGTGGGTCTTCTGGGCGCTGCTGCTGACGCTGCTCGGCGTGGATCTGCTCGCTCACCGGGGGAGCCGGGGACAATCTCGCGGGGCGGCACTCGCGTGGACGGGGGTCTGGGTGGCCGTGGGGCTGGCCTTCGGTGGCTTCGTGTGGGCCGCGCGGGGCGGCGAGGCGGCCAGCACATACCTGGCGGCGTGGCTCATCGAGAAGAGTCTCAGTCTGGACAACCTCTTCGTGTTCCTCGTCATCTTCCGAGGGCTCGGCGTGCCCCCCTCCCTGCAGCACCCGGTGCTCTTCCTGGGCATCTTCGGCGCGCTGGTGCTGCGCGCGGGCTTCATCTTCGCGGGCGCGGCGGCGCTGGAGCGCTGGTCCTGGGTGTCCTACGTCTTCGGCGCCATCCTGCTCGTCACCGCGTGGCGCGTGCTGCGCGAGGACCCCGCGAAGCAGGGCGACAGCCGCGTGGTGCAATGGCTGTCACGGCGCCTGCCCGTGACGCGGGAGCTGGACGGCGCCCGCTTCGTGGTGAAGCACGAGGGTCGCAGGCTGGCCACGCCGCTCCTCCTCGCGGTGGTGGGGCTGGAGGTGACGGACATCCTCTTCGCGGTGGACTCCGTGCCGGCCGCGTTCTCCGTCACGCACGACACGTTCCTGCTCTACAGCTCCAACGCCTTCGCCATCCTCGGCCTGCGCGCGCTCTACCTCGTCATCGCCGAGGCGGTGGGCTCGCTCGAGTACCTGCACTACGGGCTCGCGGGGGTGCTCGGCTTCGCGGGCCTGAAGATGGTGGTGGCCCGCTGGGTGGAGATTCCCCCGCTGCTCTCCGTGGGCATCATCCTCGCGCTCCTCGGCGCCGCGGTGGGGGCCAGCCTTCGCCACGCGCGGCGCCATCGCCCCACGCCACCCACGCGGCGTGAGGCGGAGGCGTAAGCCGACCTACTCCTTGTGCTCGGCGGTCGAGTCCTCGTTGGCGTCGTCAGCGTCGTCCGAGTCCGAGTCAGCCTCGGTGGCCTCCTCGTTGCCCGGCATCGCGCCCGCGCCGTTCGCGGTGAACAGGTCGAAGGCCGGGTTGGCCACCTTGGCGATGCGCGCCTCCAGCGGCTTCATGAGCGCGAGGTTGGCGGCCATCGTCGCGCGCTGCTCGGGGGACGCGCCGTTCTCCTGGGCCTCGTGCAAGTCATTGAGCTGTTCCTGGAGGCCCGCGCGAAGCTGCTCCGCCTGGGTGCGCGCCTCGCCAGTGAGCGCATCACCCGCCAGCTCCTTGTCGAGCTTGGCCACCTGCTGCTCCAGGGCGGCGCGGCCCTGACGAGCCGCCTCCTCCTGCGCCGTGCCCATCGCGGTCACCACGGTGGACAGGTAGATGGCCTGGGTGATGGTGGTGAACTCAGCGGGGGACATCTTCTGCTGCGTCAGGCCGGTCAAGTAGGCCTCGCGGCAATCCGCCACCAGCCCCGACATGGCGTTGGCCATCTGGAGCAGCTCGGTCACGCCGGGCCGGTGTCCCTGGTCGCGCTTCGCCTCCAGCTCGTGGCTCTTCTCGGAGAAGGCCGTGTAGGCCGGCAGCGCGCCCTCGCGCACGGCGAGGTAGGCCTCGAGCCGGGCGGCGTCCAGCTTCATGACCTGCCCGTCCGCTGGCGCGGTGAACGCGTACGTCGTCTGGAGGCGGCTCAGCGCCTCCTCCTGCTTCTGGAAGCGCGCCGCCGCGGTCCCCAGGTTCGACGACTCCACGGCCTTCTTGCCCACCATGAACAGGCCGATGCCCGCCATGAGGCCCAAGATGAGGAGCGCTCCACAGCCAATGCCGACGCCAATCAGGACCTTCTTCATGATCTCCCCCTCCCGGTAGGGAAGCGCTGACGTGAGGGGCCGTAGCTACCCGGGCTCGCAGTCCGGAGCAAGCCACGGGCCGGCCGGGAGCCCGGAGTCCAGGCGGCGCGGCAGTGCCACCCGGAAGGACGTGCCCTCTCGCTCGGTGGACCGGACCCGCACGGAGCCGCCATGCGCGTCCACCACGTGCTTCACGATGAACAGGCCGAGCCCCAGCCCATGCCCCTGGCTCGGCCCCTGGGCGCCACCCGCGCGCTTGAGGGGCTCGAACAGGTGCGGCATCAGCTCGGAGGGGATGGGCGGTCCCTGGTTGTGCACGGACAGCACCACGGACTGGGCCTCGCCCCGCGTGCGCACGAACACCGGGCACTGCGGGTAGCCATACGACAGCGCGTTGTTCACCAGGTTGGTGATGACCTGCGCCAGTCGGTCGGCGTCCCACACCCCGTGACCATCCCCCAGGCACTCCACGTGGAGCCGCCGCGTGGGATGCGCCAGCTGCACTTCATCCATCACCTGGCGAACCAGGTCGTGCAGGTCCACGGGGCGCGGCTCCATGCGGATGCCGCCGCCCAGTCGCGCCTGGGTGAAGTCGAGCACGTCGCGCAGCATCCGCGAGGCGCGCGCGGCGCTGGAGCGGATGCGAGCCACGGCCTTGCGCCCACGCTCGTCCAGTTGGTCCTGCCGCTCCAGCGTGCCGGCGGCCATGGTGATGGCGGAGATGGGGTTGCGCAGGTCATGGCCCACGATGCCGATGAGCAGCTGCTCGAACCCGGCCCGCCGCTTCGCCTCCTCCTCGGCGGCGCGGCGCTCGGTGATGTCCTGGAGGGCCCCCACCATGCGCACCGGCTGGCCCCGGGCATCGCGCACCAGGCGGCCTCGGTCCTCGATGACGGCCCATGTGCCGTCGCCGCGCAGGAAGCGGTACTCGGCGTTCCAGTCTTCGCCGCCTCCGTCGAGCACGGCGCGGAAGCCCTGGCTGATGCGCTCGCGCTCGTCGGGATGGATGCGGCTGGTCCACCAGTCCAGGTTCGCGGGCACCGAGCCCCCGTCCGCGATGCGGAACACCCGCGGCGCCAGCTCGCTCCAGCGCATGATGCCGCTCACCGGGTCCCAATCCCAGATGACGTCTCGCGTGGCCTGGGTGGCCAGCCGATAACGCGTCTCCGAGGCCCGCAGCTCCTCCTCGGCGCGTCGCCTGTCCGTGATGTCCACGGACAGGCCCGACACGCTCGTCACGTTCCCGTTGAGGCCGCGCACCGGAGAGAAGCGCACCTCGAACCAGACGTCGAAGAGCTTCAGCTCCGCGGTGAAGGACTCGCCCGCCAGCGCGCGCAGCGAGGCCTCGCGCACGTCCTCGCGCCCTTGGAAGATATCGAAGATGGAACACCCCAGCAGCGAGTGGGGATCCATCCCCACCGAGCGGACCCCCTCGCCCTCGAACAGCGTCATCACGCCGCGCGTGTCCATGGCCCACAGCACGATGGGCAGATGGGTGAGCACGCGCGTGAGCTGCTCGCGCGCTTCGTCCCGCTCTCGCTGGGCGCGCCGCGTCTCCAGCAGCTCATCCGCCGCGACCTTCGCCTCCTCGATGCGCCGCGCCAGGTCTCCCCGCGCGAGGCCGGGCTCCGGCAGTTCATTGTCCAGCGTGCGCGCCACGGCGTGCGCCAGGCTCGTGTCGATGGCTCGCGACAGCACGCGGAACGCCGCCACGTCCACCACCCGATGCTCCTCCTCCAGGACATCCAGGACCACGTCGCGCAGGAGGCCGTACTCGCGCACCAACACCGCCGCGTCGGCGCCGGCCCGCGAGCGCGAGCGGCCCTGCTCGCGGGTGAACGCCTCCACGGCCTCGAAGGCGTCTGGGTCTCTCAGCGCCGCGAGCAGGGCGTCCATCAACCGAGGCAGGCCCACGTGCTGAGGCGGAGGACTCGCGCCGAGCAGCACGCGCACGCGCGCCTCCCAACGGCGGAGGATGTCCGCGCGTCGCGCCTCGACCCGGTCGGCGAGTCCGTCGGAGGTCACCGCCTGCGGATTCACGGCGAGCCCTTTCTCCACGAGCACGACGCGGTCACCGGCGCCCCGCGACGCGCGCAACCGCTTCTTGCCGCAGGAGTCTTCGTCACGCGACCTCGTCTCCCCCATGGCCTGCCCGAAGTGGATGGAAGATGGTCACGACCGCGCGGGCTTGGATACAGCCGCTGGGGCATGTGCGCACCCCATCCTCCTGACAGGCTCGGACACGAAAGGCTGCCATCCCCCCGTGACACTTGCCAACCAGCGCCTCCCGTGTGGGTAGGCCGTGAAAGAGGCGACGTGTAGGTACACTGGGCTCCTACCCGGAGTCTGGGTCAGACTGCGGGGTCACACAGTGGCGGGAGATGCACACCATGGGACTCGCTGAACGCAGGGCCGCGAAGAAGTTCGAGGACACGCTCTATCCCCCTCTCAAGCAGCAGGTCGAGACCGCGGCGCACTTCGCCGTCCCTGTCGACGTGAACTGGCAGAGCCTCGCGACGGACGAGCAGGCCCATCTGTACGATGAGTGCTGGCCCAAGGTGTACTTCACCCCACTCATCGAAGCCCTCGAGGGCATCACCACCGACGACATGGGACGTGACGCCCTCAAGGCGGGCCTCCACCGCATCGTCATCCGCAACACGGGCGGCATCTACTCAGCGAGTGGAGCCTTCGTGACCTTCGAGGGCGGCGTGCTGACGCTGGACCACGAGCCGTGCACCAACGTGGATGACACTCGAGATCGCCGTGATGCCATCCAGAAGACGCTGGAGAAGGCGCTCTAGCCATGGCCTCGGGCACGGACGTGCTGGCGCCCCTGGGCACGTGGGGCACCTGGAGCGTGGGCGAGGTCCTCGAGGCCCTGTCCGCGCTGGCCGAGCGGCGCCGGGCGGGCCTGCCAGTGCGCCTGCCGTATGTGACGCTGCACCTGCGCAGCGGAAGGGACGCCGAGGGCTTCGTCCGCGACCTGGTGGAGACCCGGCAGGGCCACACCGTGGTGCTGCACACGCCGGGACCGGATGGGCGCATGCCCCGGGCGGACGCGACGTTCATCCCGGCCGCGACGGTCGAGGCCCTCACCGTGCACGAGGTCTCCGTGCTCGACGCGGTGGACACCGAGACGCCGGCACCCACGCCGCTCGCGGTGAAGCGGAGCCTCGCCGCGCTGGCGGAGCGGCTGGGTCGCGCGCTCGGCTCACCCCTCCGGGTGGAGCTGGAACCGAGCCCTGACCCCGAGCGGCCCAGCGATGCGCACGCGCTCGCGTCTCTGGCGGAGCGCGCGACGGAGGTACTCGACGCGATGGCGATGAGCGCCGACTCGCGCGATGCCCTGCGCGAGAAGGTCCACCAGGTCCGCCTGCGCGTCGGCCAAGGCTCCGCCGTGGCGCTCACGGATGGAACCCTGGTGCTCACCACGGGCCCTCGTCCGCGAGACTGGTTCACCCGCGCCGAGCTGTCCCAAGCCGTGGCGGCCACGCTGTAGCGCCGCAGTTCGCTCATTTTCGACACGCCTGGGGACACGCCGACCACAGGCCGAGGCCCGCTCGCCGGGCCTCGGTCTCCAGCGCTTCGAACTCCGCGCGACGGGCCTTCCCAGCCGGAGGCACGAAGAGGGCACACCCATAGCCGCGCTCCACCAGCAGCGCGTTGACGTCGCGTCCATCCACGCTGACGTACGCGAGCCGTCGTCCATAGCGGTCCTCGCAGGCCTCGCCGTCGGACAAGCGCACCACGCGCCCCGCCACGAGGCTCCGGTTGAACGCCTTCGCCTCCGCGCCGAAGCACTCGTGCGCGCCTCGGGTCGTCTCCGGCGTGTCGACGAGCAGGTAGCGAACCCGCTCGCCACCTTCGAGCACGAGGGTGTCTCCATCGATGACCTCGGCGACCACGCCCGACTCGGGCCCGCAGGGAGCGCCACCACAGGCCGCGAGCCCCAGCCCCAGCACGAGCATCACGGCGCGCATGCGACGTTCTCCCGCCCCGGCGTGCCCCGGTCTCCCGCGCCATAGCGCGCGCTCACTGGCGCGAGGCAGAAGCTGCTCGGTGCATCGTTCCCCACCGCGTCCCGCACACCGGGCCGAAGCTGCGAGGCCACACCCGGGGTCGCCACGCTGGAGTACGTCACCGTGTCGAGCATTCGCCCATCGAGCGACAGCCGCAGCCAATGCGCTCCCGCGCCGTTCACGAGGTTGAACCCGAAGGTCCCCAGCACCGCGGGCAGCCCACCGTTGAGCGCGGACTCGTCACTGCGCGCGATGACGCCCAGGGCTCCCGCCCTCAAAGTCAGACACAGCGGTGAAGACAGCAGGCTCGACCCACTCTCGCTTGAGAGCACCAGTCCGTTGAGGTCCACTTCGCGCAGGGCCAGGACCTCCACCCATTCCCCCACGGTGTCCGCGACCGCGCTGGGGTCCGCCATGAACTCCGTCAACACGAGCGACCCTGGTTCGGGACTCCGAAGCGCGCGGGCCTTCCCCGTCGTCCGGTCGATGCACGTCGGCCCCGTGACGCCTGCATCACTCCCCGCATCCAGGAGACCAGCATCCACGCCCGCGTCGCTGGAGCCTTGCGCCGAACACTCGCGATTGGCGCGTCCGGGAGTCCCGAGGTCACCGCGCGCACCGTAGGGCTCCGTCGCCCGACACCATGCATCCGGAGCGTCGTTGTCTCGCGCGTTCGCGTGTGACGCGGACACCTGGATTGAGACTCCGTCCTCCGCGCCGCCCAAGCTGACGCCATCGATGAGCGTGTCTCCGGAGCGAAGCCACACGCTCCCGCCCGCGTTGCGCAGGTCCACTCCGAACGTGGCCACAGGCACAGGCAATCCACCGTTGAGCGTGGCCTCCCGCTGGCGGGCCAGCACCGCGTACTCCCCCGCCGCGAGCGACAGACACCGCGACGACTCGAACGTCGTCGCCGCCGAGTCCGTTCCCAAGCTCAAGCCGTTGAGGTCCACGGGCTCGGTGGCGAGGACCTCCACCCATTCACCCAAGGTGTCGTCCCCGCGCGGGTTCGCCATCACCTCGGTCAACACCAACGAACCGGATCGAGGACGCAGCAATGCACGCGGCCCCACTGCACCCGGTGGCACGCACGTCTCTCGCGTCCCGGCATCCACGCCCCCATCGCGGATCACGCCTCCATCCGAAGTGCCTCCATCCGGAGCCGCCGAGACACAGGGCGCGTTCGGCTCGCCAGGGCTCCCACGAAAGCCACGCGTGGCCTCACCCGTCGCGTCACACCAGCGCGAGGCGTCGTCATTCGCTTCGGCGTCGGGCACGAGCCGCCCGTCATAGGTTCGAGCCACCCCGGCCTTCCCGGGGGCGGAGAGCGACACCTCGTCCAACACACGCTCACCGCACCGCAACCCGAGCACCCCACTGGTGTTCCCCAAGGCCCCCAGCGCATCTCCGTACGCGTGGTCCACATGCTCCGGCAGCGGCCCTTCGCGCACATCGCCGAGCACGAGGTAGCCATTGGCTGGAATCACCACGGACTCGGTGAAGGCATGGTCTCGCTCTTGCGAGCCATCCGCTCGCGCCGCGTAGAGCATCACCCCGCGCAAGTCCACGGCGGCACGCGACGTCGCATGGACCTCCACGTACTCATGGCCAGTGTCCGTTCCCTCGGGATCATTGAGGAACTCGGTGATGACCGCGTCTCCGGGGAGCAAGCCCGCGCAGACCTCGCTCACCGCACCGTCCTTCGCGCCCCCACACCCCAGTCCCCACGCCATCACCAACACCCCACCCACGCTCCACATCGGACGCATCACGCTCACGCACCTCTCCCAACAGCCGCGCCTCCCAGCGCGTCAGAAACGGCACTCCCACTCCAGCTGGAACACGTGCCGAGACGCCGTGGTCGGCACGCGCGAGGCCCCCGATTCGAGTTCCCACGCGTAGCGCGCTCGCACCGAGACCGCGCGAGGGGCGTCCCACGCCACCTCGGCGCTGGCCCGTGTGGCGCGCCGGGGCCGCGTCCAGCTCAGTCGTCCGCGCAGACGCAGGGACTCATGGGGCCGCAGCCGGACATCCATCACCGCACGTGCTTCATCGCGAGCCGACCTCGTGTCTGAACCACTCGCGTGGGCGATGCCGTACTGCGCGGCCAGCGACACCGCTTCACCGAGCTTCGACTCCACGCGACCCGTGATGCGCAGCCCCGCGTCCGCACAAGGCGCTTCGCCCGCACGCTCGACACAGTCTCCCGATTCCCCCACGCCCGAGTCCTGGTACTCGCCCCAGAGTGACGGCTGGAGCCACGGCACCTCGGTCCAGTCCACGCGTGCCGATGCACGCAGGCGCACCGTGCCCGCGGTCCCTGGCAGCGAGCCATCCTCGGGGAGCGCCCACGCATCCACCTGACCTCGCGCGCGCCAGCTCCTTCCGAGGCGCTGCACATAGCGGGCTCGCGCTCCCAACTCATTGCGCGCCCGCGAGCCCTCCAACGAGTCCGGTCCAGCAGGCGCTCCCGTGTAGGGATTGGCGAAGCCCCGTGCGTAGTAACGCAGCAGCAGCTCCAGCTCGCGCGCTTCCGCGGAGAGCACGGTGCGCTGGACCATGCCTACTCCACCTCCACCCTCGGGAGCGGAGTCGAAGCTGCGCGCCACTTCCAGGAAGAGGTCCACCGGCCCCGTGCCCACGGCCGCATCCACGCCCGCCGCGCCGAAGCCACCTCCCATCGGGTAGCCCGCGCTGGGACGGAAGTCGAGCGACGCCCCTTCGACGTTCCACACCGGCCGCGCGGCCCATGCCGTCGCGCCCACGCGCACGCGCGAGGACCATCGCAGCGTCGCGTTACCACCGCCTGCCCACTCTCGAAACATGCTCGGCAACAGGCGCGCGCTCAGCTTCCCTTGTGGCGTCCGCTCCATCCCGCCCCAGACAGGCACCGCGCGACAGGCCGAGCCCGCACACGGCCCCGCTTCGCGCAACGCGGAGGAGGACAGCGATCGGGACTGATAGGAGCCGAATGCGGTCAGCACCAGCTCCGCGTGCTCACCCGCGGGGCCTCGCACGGTGGCCGCGACGCCACGGAAGCCTTCGCTCCAACGAAAGTCCGGGGTGACTTCCTCCTCTCGAGACTCCGCGTCGCACGCGCCCTCTCCCAGGAAGCACCACCGCTCCGGAGTTCCCGCGCCACGGACCTCGTCATCCGGCACGAAGCCCTCGGGCGTGGGCAGTCCCGTCGTGTCCAGCGTGAGCCGCTGACCGAAGCCCACTCGATACGCGCCCACCAGCATCCGTGCACGCGCGAAGGTCCCCTGCACGTAGAGCTTGGGGATCACGACCGCGAGATGCGGCGGGCCCACGATGAGCACCTTCCGGCGCGGCTCCCACGTGGGCGCCTCGAACCGACGACGCGCGAGCGTGGCCAGCAATCCCACGCTCCATCCATCCGGGCTTCGCGCTCGCGCTTGAAGCGCCAGAGGCGGAATCAATGGATCCGCCATCGCGAAGGCGGTCAGGAGTCGCACGTCTCCAGAGAAGTGCTCGGGCCGCTCTCTCGCCCAATACGGCCGCAGGGTTCGCCGCTCGTCTTCAGAGAGCGCGGCGATGAGTCCTCCGGGCGCGGACGACTCCGCTCGCAGGAGCGCATCCACTCGCGCGTACGTCAGCCCAGGCAACGCGTACAGCAAGCCGCGCGTCGCGGACCGGGGCTCCACTCCCGTGCGCCGCAGCAGGCGCAGCGCTTCCCACGTGCCCTCCGACGTGGCGCTGTCCTCATCCATGGACTCCGGCTCTCGCGCTTCGTCCGACTCGGGCTCCAGCACGTAAGGCGCCGCGTGCCCTCGGGACGCGGTGAGCAGCAGCAACAATCCCAGGCAGAGAGCCAGACGCACGCTCCGGCCCTCTGCAGGACCGAGACCACCCTTCCCTACAAGAAGGGACGCGGTGCGGGCATCCCATCCGCGAAGCGAGCGTCCATGCGCGAGACGCGGACCGGGCCGACCGCGCCATCCATGTATGCTGGCGGGCACGCCACACGCAGCGACCGGGGTGCCCCCGGCCCGTGGCTCGCCATGGGATACGTCCACATCGTCCGAGACTTCCCCTCGACTCCAGAGGGCTTCCGCCGCACCGTCCGCATCTACACTCCGGACGGGTACGACGCGGCGGCGGACCACCGCTTCCCGGTGCTCTACATGCACGATGGGCAGAACGTCTTCGCCCATCCCGAGTCCGCCCTCTTCGACACGTGGTGCGCCAACCTCGTGCTCGAGTCGATGGTGAACGAGGGCCGCTCGGAGCCGTGGCTCATCGTCGCGGTGGACTCGGGCACGGGCCGGCTTCAGGAGTACTCGCCCTGGGACGAACCCCGCAGCGGCGTGAAGGCGCGCGGTGAGGCCTATGCGCGCTTCCTCGTGGAGGAGCTGAAGCCATACATCGACAGCACCTACCGCACGCGGCCCTCCCCCGAGTGGACCGCCACCATGGGCTCATCCCTCGGCGGACTCTTCTCGCTGTACCTGGGCCTGCGCTCACCTGAGGTCTTCGGCCGCATCGGCGCGCTGTCCCCCACCGTCATGTGGAGCGGCAACCGGCTGTTCGACCAGTGGACTCAGCACAGCCGCCACTGGACGCGCATCTATCTGGACGCGGGCAGCCACGAGTTCATCCAGCCCGCGGGCGTGCCGCTCAACTACGGCGAGGCGACGCGCGAGTTCTACTTCCACCTCAAGCGCCTGGGCTACGCGGACCACGAGCTGTTCCTCGTGCTGGAGCCCGGCGGTGGCCATCACGAGCGGGACTGGCAGCGGCGCCTGCCCTTTGCGTTGCGGTGGCTGCTGGGTTGAGGCGCCTCGCGTGAGCCCTCGCCGTCCGCTGCCCTACGAGCAGCGCCTCGTCTACGTCCAGGTCGTCGAAGGGCTCCTCACGCATGGGCTCCAGGGTCGCGTATCCCTGCGACTCAAGGAGCGGCTGCGCCGCGCGGGCATCGACTTGGATCGCCCGCTGATGCCGGCCTACTCCGTCCCGCTGTGGATGTATTGCCTGTCCATCATCGTCGAGGAGACCCATCCCGACGTGCCGCTCGAGGAAGGCTACCGCCAGCTCGCCATCGCGCACGTGGAGGGCTACGGGCGCACGCTCATCGGGCGCGCGGTGTATGGGGTGATGCGCTTGCTGGGGCCGCATCGGTTCGTGCAGCGCATCCCGCAGCTCCTGCGCGGCACGGACAACTACACGGAGGCCGAGCTCACCGAACGCGAGCCCACGCGCCACGAGCTGAGACTCAACTCGAACCTCCCCGCGCCGGGCTACACGGAGGCGCTCCTGGAGGCCATGCTGCGACTGGGTGGCGCCGCCGCTCCGCATGTCACGAAGCTGCACGGCGACGCGGACAGCACCGTCTTCGAGCTGCGCTGGCAGGAGCGCTGAGCGTCAGGGCGTGGCCTGGATGAAGCGCGCCGCCGCGTGCATCGCCTCCAGGTCCGCGTGCCGCGTCAGGTACATCTCGTTGCCCAGGAGGCTGTGGTAGACGGCCGGCAGCTCGCGGTGCAGCAACAAGTCGCGCCCCAGGTGTTCCACGATTTGCGCGTGCGAGTGCAGGTACTTCCGCTCGGCGCGCCGCGCGCTGTGACACACGTGGAAGCGCGGCGTGTAGCGAAAGTCTCCCACGGGGTCACCCGTCACCACGCGGGCCCAGAGCCGGTACACGTCGATGTCGCACGTGTAGTTCATCATGTCCGTCATGAAGCCACCGGGTGGCCGCAGGTTGGCCTCCAGCGCCACGAAGCGCCCGTCCGGCAGACGGAAGAACTCCAGGTGGAACCAGCGCTCGCGCAGCCCGAACGCCGCCACGACCTGCCGGCCCAGCACATCCAGGGCCGGAGGAATCTCCTGGAGGCTCCAGAACGAGATGTCGCGCTGCTCCAGCACCGTCTCCATGCCCCCATCGCTGTACTGATGGCTGAGCGCGAAGACGATGGCGCCATGACGGTCCACGATGCCGTCGTACGTGACGATGGTGCCGCGCACGAAGCGCTGCGCCACGTATGACGTGGGCAGCGGCTGCGCGAGCGCGGTGTCGACCTCGGCGTCGCGGGTGACCTTGAACGTGTGCGCGGCGCCCACGCCCACGTCCGGCTTGAGCACCAGCGGATAGCCCACGCGCGCGGCGAAGGCCTTCACCTGCTCGGCGTCGCGCACGCGCTCCAGGTCCGGGTGCGCCACGCCCGCCTCGCGGAACACGTCCGCCATGCCCGACTTGGAGCGCAGCCGCGCCATCGCGTCCGGCAGGAGCCCCGGGACATGGAAGTCCTCGCGCAGCCGCGCCTCGGCCTCCAGCCACGACTCGTTGAGGGACTCGATGCGGTGGATGCGTCCGTGACGCCACGTGAGGTAGCCCGTGGCGCGCAAGAGCGCGTCGTCGTCATGGAGGGTGGGGACGAAGAAGTACTCGCGCATCGCCTCGCGCAGCTCGGGGCGCAGCGAGTCGTAGGGCGCATCGCCAATGCCAAGCACGGTGACGCCACGCTCGCGCAAGGCGGTGACGAAGTGGAAGTAGTGGGGCGGGAACTGGGGGGAGATGAAGACGAAGTTCATGGCTCCTGTCGGGCGCGACCCCGCATCGCCACCATAGCGCGCTCTCCGCGCCGCCTGAACGGCCGAGGCCCCCTGGCGCCCGACTCCACGAATCCGGACAATCCACCGCATCAACCCCCGACGTGGAGGCGGCATGCAGCTCAAGCATTGGGTCGTAGCGACCTGTCTTGCATTGGGAGTGACGGCCTGTGGCATCGAGGCGCCCGACAGCACCTCCGACGCCACGCCCGCCACGGAGTCATTGGACCAGAGCCACAGCGCGCTCGTCCTGACCTGTGACTACGACGGGTGCCCCGCGGGGACCTGCGTCACCCGCTTCATCGTCGACAAGCGTTGCCCTGGCGGCTACCGCTACGTCTGCGAGGCGCCTGCCCCGGGCACGACCTGCAGCTGACGCCGCGTCAATCGCGCCGCGGAGCGAGGTCCTTCACCGTGCTCACCGCCACGTCCACCTCCGCGAGGATGCGGCGCGCGTGCGTGAGGAACACCTCGCCCGCGGGCAAGAGGCGCATGCCTCGGGGAACGCGCTCGAACAGGCGCGTGCCCAGCTCATCCTCCAGCGCGAGGATGTGACGGCTGAGGGGTGGCTGGGTGAGGTGGAGCCGGCGCGCGGCGCGACCCACGTGCCCCTCCTCGGCCACCGCAACGAAGGACTCCAGGTGCGTGATGCTCACGGGCGCAAGGCTAGCCCGAGCCGCGCCCACCTCGCACGCCCCGCCCGCGTCATGCCGAGACAGCATTGGACCGGTCAACACAGCGGGTGCCACCTTGCCCGCATGAACATCCCCCTCTTCAAGGGACAGGAACTGGAGCGCATCCGCCGAGCAGGCGACGCCGCCGCGCGGACGCTGGCCCACGTGGCGGAGCGCCTCACCCCGGGCATCACCACGGCGGACATCGACACGTGGGTGCGCGAGGACACGGCACGCCGCCAGGGCACGCCCAGCCAGCTGGGCTACAAGGGCTTCCCCGCCTCGGTGTGCACCAGCCGCAACCAGGTGGTGTGCCACGGCGTCCCGCGCACGGACGAGCGGCTTGGGCTCGGGGACATCATCAACGTGGACGTCACGACGTGCCTGGACGGCTACCACGGAGACTGCTCCGCCACGTTCTGCGTGGGCGAGGTGTCCGAGGACGCGCGTCACATCGTGGACGTGGCGCGACGGTGCCGGGACGCGGGCATCGCGGTGCTGCGCCACGGCGTCCGCATGGGGGACGTGGGCGCCGCCATCGATGACCTGGCGCGCGCGGAGGGGTGCAGCGTGGTGCAAGAGTTCGGGGGACACGGCATCGGCCGGAGCATGCACGGCCCGCCGCAGGTGTCCCACGTGGGGCGCCGAGGCACGGGCATCACGCTGCGCTCGGGCATGGTGCTCACCATCGAGCCCATGGTGAACCTGGGGCGCCCGGACATCCGCATCCTCCCCGACGGCTGGACGGTGGTGACGGCGGACGGGAGCCTCTCCGCCCAGTTCGAGCACACCGTGCTCATCACCCGCGACGGTTACGAAATCCTCACGGGCCCGGTGCCTCCCGTGGCGTGAGGCCGCAAGTTCTCCGGCGGGAAAAACACGCGGGTCGTACATTGGGCCTCGATGAAAGGACCCGCGATGACGTCACTGGACGACCTGTTCCCTTCCGACGCGCAGATTCCCGAGGCCGTGCGACTGCCGGCCTACCTCGAGCAGCGGGAGTACCTGGTGGACGGCGAGCTGCGCCGCTGGGAGGGTGAACTCAACCCCGTGCAGAGCCCCGTCTACGTGCGCACGGACCAGGGCCCTCAAGCCCGCGTGATTGGCGCCACGCCGCTGCTCACCTCGCGCGAGTCGCTCGCGGCCCTGGACGCGGCGGTGAAGGCGTATGACCTGGGGCGCGGCGTGTGGCCCACGCTGCGAGTGGCCCAGCGCATCGAGCACGTGGAGCGCTTCCTCGCCGCCATGCGCCAGCAGCGCACCGCGGTCGTCAACCTGCTCATGTGGGAGATTGGCAAGACGCAGGGCGACTCGGAGAAGGAGTTCGACCGCACGGTGGACCTCATCGTCGAGACCATCCGCGCGCTCAAGGAGCTGGACCGCACCTCGTCCCGCTTCGTCCAGGAGCAGGGCATCATGGCGCAGATTCGCCGCGCGCCCATGGGCGTGGCCCTGTGCATGGGCCCGTACAACTACCCGCTCAACGAGACCTTCAGCACGCTGTTCCCCGCGCTGCTCATGGGCAACACCGTGGTGTTCAAGCCCGCCAAGTTCGGCGTGCTGCTCATCCAGCCGCTGCTGACCGCGTTCCGCGACTGCTTCCCGCCCGGCGTCATCAACATCATCTACGGCAAGGGCCGCGAGACGGTGGGCGCGCTGATGGAGAGCGGCAAGGTGGACGTGTTCGCGTTCATTGGCACCAACAAGGGCGCCAGCGAGCTCAAGCGCATGCACCCGCGCCCGCATCGCCTCAAGGCCGTGCTCGGCCTGGACGCGAAGAACCCGGCCATCATCCTGGAGGACGCGGACCTCGACAACGCGGTGAAGGAGTGCGTCACCGGCACGCTGTCGTTCAACGGCCAGCGCTGCACGGCGCTCAAGCTGCTGGTGGTCCACCGCAGCATCGTGGGGCCCTTCCTGGAGCGCTTCACCGCCGCCGTGGAGAAGCTCAAGCCCGGCATGCCGTGGGAGCCGGGCGTGTCCATCACCCCGCTGCCCGAGCCCGGCAAGGCCACCTACCTCCAGGGGCTCGTGGATGACGCGGTGGCCAAGGGCGCGCGCATCGTGAACGCGCGCGGCGGCCAGTCCGCCCGCTCGTTCTACGCGCCCACCATCGTGTATCCGGTGACGAGCGACATGCGGCTGGCCACCGAGGAGCAGTTCGGGCCCGTGGTGCCGGTGATGGTCTTCGACCACGAGGACGAGGTGGTGAAGCTGGTGGTCAACTCCAGCTTCGGCCAGCAGCTCAGCCTGTTCGGGCGAGACTCGGCGCGCATCGGCCGGCTCATCGACGCGTTCTCCAACCAGGTGGGCCGCATCAACATCAACTGCCAGTGCCAGCGCGGCCCGGACACGTTCCCCTTCAACGGCCGGAAGGACTCGGCCGAGGGCACGCTGTCCGTGGCGGACGCGCTGCGCGTCTTCTCCATCCGCACGCTCGTGGCGGCGAAGACGACGCCCGACAACACCGCGCTCGTGCAGTCCATCCTCACGCGGCACGAGTCCACGTTCCTCACCACCGACTTCCTCTTCTAGTCGGAGTGGCGTGCCGGCTCCCTCGCGACAGGGGAGCCGGCGTCACCGCGGCTCGCGTCAGTTCTTGTTGAGCGGGCGGTAGCGGATGCGGTGCGGCTCCAGGGCGTCGGGGCCCAGGCGCTTCTTCTTGTCCGCCTCGTAGTCCTCGAAGTTGCCCTCGAAGAAGAACGCCTTGCTGTCGCCCTCGAACGCGAGGATGTGCGTGGCGATGCGGTCGAGGAACCAGCGGTCGTGGCTGATGACCACCGCGCAGCCGGCGAAGTTGAGCAGCGCGTCCTCCAGGCTCCGCAGCGTCTCCACGTCCAGGTCGTTGGTGGGCTCGTCGAGCAGCAAGAGGTTGCCGCCCGCCTTGAGCATCTTCGCCAGGTGCACGCGGTTGCGCTCACCGCCGGACAGGTCCTTCACGCGCTTCTGCTGGTCCTGGCCCTTGAAGGCGAAGCCCGCCAGGTACGCGCGGCTGGGCACCTGCCCCGCCTTGCCCAGGTCCAGGTGGTCCAACCCGCCGCTGACCTCCTGGAACACCGTCTGGTCGCCGTTGAGCGCGTCGCGGCTCTGGTCCACGTAGGCCATCACCACCGTCTCGCCCACGCGCAGCTCGCCCGCGTCCGGCTTCTCCACGCCCGTCATCATGCGGAACAGCGTCGTCTTGCCGGCGCCGTTGGGGCCAATCACTCCGACGATGCCGCCGGGGGGCAGCTTGAAGTTCAGGTCGTCGATGAGCAGCCGGTCGCCGTACGCCTTGCGCAGCCCCTTGGCCTCCACCACCAGCCCGCCCAGCTTCGGGCCGGGCGGGATGATGACCTCGCCCGTGGCGTCGCGCTTGTCCTGCGTCTGGTTGAGCAGATCCTCGTACGCGGAGATGCGGGCCTTGCTCTTGGCCTGACGCGCCTTGGGCGATGCGCGCACCCACTCCAGCTCGCGCTTGAGCGTCTTCTGCCGGTGGCTCTCCGACTTCTCCTCCAGCTCCAGGCGCTTCTGCTTCTGGTCCAGCCAGCTCGAGTAGTTGCCCTTCCAGGGCACGCCCTCGCCGCGGTCCAGCTCCAGGATCCACTCGGCCACGTTGTCGAGGAAGTACCGGTCGTGGGTGATGCAGACGATGGTGCCCTTGTACTCCTTGAGCGCCTGCTCCAGCCACGCGACGCTCTCCGCGTCCAGGTGGTTGGTGGGCTCGTCCAACAGGAGCAGGTCCGGCTTCTCCAGGAGGATGCGGCAGAGCGCCACGCGGCGCTTCTCACCGCCGGACAGCTTGGACACGTCCGCGTCGCCGGGCGGCAGCCGCAGCGCGTCCATGGCCATCTCCAGCGTGCGGTCCAGCTCCCAGCCGTTGCTCGCGTCGATGGCGTCCTGGAGGCGGCCCTGCTCGGCCAGCAGCTTCTCCATCTCCTCGTCGCTCATGGGCTCGGCGAACCTGGCGCTCACCTCGTTGAAGCGATCCAACGCCGCGCGGATCTCCTTCAGGCCCAGCTCCACGTTCCCCTTCACGTTCAGCGAGGGGTCGAGCTGTGGCTCCTGCGGCAGGTAACCCACCTTCGCGGTGGGGTCCGGCTTCGCGATGCCGAAGAACTCCGTGTCCACGCCGGCCATGATGCGCAGCAGCGTGGACTTGCCGGAGCCGTTGGGACCGATGACGCCAATCTTCGCGCCCGGGAAGAACGACAGGTAGATGCCCTTGAGAATCTCCTTGCTGTTCTTGACCTTGCGCAGGTCCTGCATCGTGAAGATGAAGTTCTGGGCCATCGCGGCTCTGCCTGTCTCCGGAGGGTTGGGGGTCCTGCGGATACTAGGGAGGGCCAGCGGGCGCAAGGCGGGAACTCGCGACCCCGCCACGCCTCGGACAGTCCCCGGTGACCCGAGGGGCGCGGTGCGTTGGCGCACTCTGCCCTGACGCCTGGGCGCCGGGGTGTTAGAGGAAGCGGCGCCATGTCCGAGCCTCCTTCTCCCGCCCTGGAGCTCCAGGGTCTCTCCAAGCGGTACGGAACCTTCACCGCGCTCCAGTCGGTCGACCTCTCCATCCGCCCCGGAGAAATCTTCGCGCTCCTGGGTCCGAACGGCGCCGGCAAGACGACGCTCATCGGCAGCGTGTGTGGCCTGGTGCGCAAGACCGCGGGCACCATCCGCGTCTTCGGCCGGGACCTGGACGCGGACCCGGTGGGGCCGCGCTACGAGCTGGGGCTCGTGCCGCAGGAGATCAACTTCGACCCGTTCTTCACCGTGGCCGAGTCCCTGCGCATCCAGCAGGGCTACTACGGCCGCCCGCGCGACGACGCCCGCGTGGACGAGGTGCTCACCGCGCTCAACCTCCAGGGCAAGAAGGACTCGCTCACGCGCGCCCTGTCCGGAGGCATGAAGCGCCGGCTGCTCATCGCCAAGGCGCTGGTGCACAAGCCGCGGCTCGTCTTCCTGGACGAGCCCACCGCGGGCGTGGACGTGGAGCTGCGCCGCGACCTCTGGACGTACGTGCGCAAGCTCGCGTCCGAGGGCACCACCATCGTCCTCACCACGCACTACCTGGAAGAGGCCGAGGAGCTGGCGGACCGCGTGGGCATCATCAACGAGGGCCGCCTGCTGATGGTGGAGGACAAGGCCGCGCTCCTGCGCCGCTTCGGCGAGAAGCGCCTGGTGGTGACGTTCGCCACGCCGCTGCCCGCGCTGCCCGAGGTGGGCCAGCGCTTCTCCGCGCGACTGTCCGAGGATGGCCGCACGCTCACCTACGTGGAGCGCGATGGCTGCGCGCCCGCGGGAGACCTGCTCCGCGCGCTGTACGCGGACGGGCTGCCCATCGCGGACGTGGAGACGCGCCGCTCCCGCCTGGAGGACGTGCTCATCGAAGTGCTGCGGGGCCGCCCCTCCGCCTCCGCCGCCTGAACACCCTCTTCGCGCGAAAGTCCTCCGCCGCCATGAACGTCCTTGGGATGCAGACGCTGTTCGTGAAGGAGGTCCGGCGCTTCATGCGCGTGCCGGGCCAGACCGTCCTCTCACCCCTCATCAGCACCACGCTCTATTTCATCGTCTTCGGCTACTCCATCTCCGGCCGCGTCCACGAGGTGGAGGGCCAGCCCTACCTGCACTTCATCGTGCCGGGGCTCGTCTTCCTCGGCATCGCCAACAACGCCTTCCTCAACAGCAGCTCCTCGCTGTTCATCACCAAGATTCAGGGCACGGTGGTGGACCTGCTCGTCGCGCCGCTGGGGCCCGGCGAGCTGATGGCCGGCTTCATCGGCGGCGCCATGGTGCGCGGGCTCGTGGTGGGCGGACTCACGTGGGCGGTCGCCGCGCTCTTCTCCGGCTTCAGCCTGGAGCACGCGCTGGTGACGGCCTACTTCCTGTTCATCTCCAGCTACGTCTTCAGCGTGCTGGGCATGCTCGCGGCCATCTGGGCGGAGAAGTTCGAGCAGATCAACTTCTTCCCGACCTTCGTCATGCTGCCGCTCACGTTCCTCGGCGGCGTCTTCTACTCGGTGCGCGAGCTGCCCGCGCCGTGGAACACCATCAGCCTCTTCAACCCCATGGTCTACATGGTGGAGGGGCTGCGCTACGGCATGCTCGGCTCCAGCATCTTCTCGCCCGCGGTGGGCGGCGCCATCCTCGCCGTCGTGGCCGCGGTGGCCACGGTGGTCGTCTACGTCGTGCTGCGCTCCGGCTACCGCATGAAGGCGTAACGCGCGCCCGCCCCCGCTCCGCCACGGCGCGGGGGCGCACAGCAGGTCACATTCGAGCCGCCCTCACCACCTCTGTATTTCCCGTCCGGTGAGAAAGAGGGATATCCTCCGGGGGCTCATGGCGGTGCCTTTCGGGAAGTACGAACTGCTGCGAAAAATCGCCTCCGGCGGGATGGGCCAGGTGTTCCTGGCGCGCGAGCATGGAACGGGCTTCGAACGCCTGGTCGTGCTCAAGCTCATCCTCCCGCACCTGGCCGAGGACGAAGAGTTCCTCGACATGTTCCTGGAGGAAGCGCGACTGGTGGCGCGCCTGTCCCACCCCAACCTCATCACCATTCTCGACCTCACGGAGATTGAAGGCCGGCACTGCCTGGCCATGGAGTACGTGCAGGGCGAGGACGTGCGCCGGCTGGACAAGTTCGCGCGCGCGCAGAACCGGCCGCTCCCCGTGGGGCTGGTGCTGCGCGTCATCGCGGACGCGGCGGCGGGCCTGTCGTACGCGCACAACGCGCGTGACGCGCAAGGCCAGCCGCTGCGGCTGGTGCACCGCGACGTGTCACCGCAGAACGT
Organism: Myxococcaceae bacterium JPH2; assembly: GCA_016458225.1. Lineage (NCBI taxonomy): Bacteria > Pseudomonadati > Myxococcota > Myxococcia > Myxococcales > Myxococcaceae > Myxococcaceae bacterium JPH2. Next base: position 264,821 of record JAEMGR010000003.1, read on the forward strand.
GTTGGTCGGCTTCGACGGGGGCGTGAAGGTCATCGACTTCGGCGTGGCCAAGGCGGCCACCAGTGGCCAGCAGACGGCCACCGGCGTGCTGAAGGGCAAGTACCCGTACATGTCGCCCGAGCAGGCCAGCGGCCTGTCCGTGGACGCGCGCAGCGACCAGTTCGCGCTCGGCGTGGTGATGTGGGAGCTGCTCACCGGCAAGCGCCTCTTCAAGGGCGAGTCGGACCTGATGACGCTGCGGCTGGTGAAGGACTGCCAGGTGCCGCCTCCGTCGCAGCTCAACCCGGCGGTGCCCACGAGCCTGGACGCCATCGTCCTCAAGGCGCTCGCGCCCACCGCGGACGGACGCTACGCGGACTGCGCCGCGTTCCGCCTGGCGCTGGAGGACTACGCGCTCAACGAGCGGCTGCCCTCGAGCAGCGCGCACCTGGCCGCGTACCTGCGGGAGCTGTACACGGACCGCATCACGAAGGAGGCGGACCCGGCGACGTTGGATCAGCTCGCCGAGGACGCGGACCTCGACTCGCGCTCCAACTCGTCGCGCAGCGGCGTGCCCAGCGCGATGCCGCGCCCCACGAACTCGCGCGCCCTGCCCCGGCCCCCGGGCGTGCCCTCCGCCACCCGCTCGCGGCAGTCGACCCCGCCGCAGGCGCCGCAGCCCGTGGCGCCCGCGCCCGTGAAGGAAGCCACGCGAGGGACCGCGCGGCTGCCTCGGCCGGACTTCGAGTCGCGCAAGCCCCGGTGGCTGCCGGTCGCGGCGGGAGGCGCGGCGCTGGTGCTGGCGGGCGCGGCGGTGCTGCTGCTCCGCGAGCCCGCTGGTGCGGCGAGCGTGACGCCTCCGCCCCTGCCGCAGACGCAGGCCCAGGCGCCCGCGACGCCCGGGGAGCAGGTCCCCACGAAGCCGGAGGCGGTGGAGCCGACGCCTCGGCCCGAGACGCCGGAGTCCATCTCGCTGCTCGTGACGAGCGAGCCTCCTGGCGCCGCGGTGCAGGTGGCGGGCGAGGCGCACGGGACGACGCCCGTGCAGCTCCCCATGGTGCCCGGCGCGCCCGCGGTGCCAGTGACGGTGGCGCTCAACGGCTACGAGCCGGTGACGCGGCTGGTGTCCGCCGCGGACGCGCCCCAGGTCCGGGTGGAGCTGCCGCGCCGCGCGGTGAAGACGCCCGGCGGCACGAAGCGCTCGCCGGGCATGGGCCCTTCGCTCGGCATCAAGACGGGGCGCTGAGGCCCCGCCTCGGTTGCCGGGCTACCGCTTGAAGTGATCCGCCAGCACGCTCGCGACGCTGGCGGTGAGCTTCTTGCCGGTGGGGATGTGCAGGAACTCGTTGGGGCCGTGCGCGTTGCTGGACGGCCCGAGCACGCCGGTGATGAGGAACTGCGCTTCCGGGAAGCGCTCGCCCAGCATCCCCATGAACGGGATGGAGCCGCCCTCGCCCATGGCCATGGCCGGCTTGCCGAAGCAGTGGGTGGACGCCGACTGCACCGCGCGCGACAGCCAGGGCGCCAGCGGCGGCGCCTCCCAGCCCGCGCCGGCCTTCTCGCCCTCGAACGTCACCTTCGCGCCGTAGGGCGGGTCCTTCTCCAGCGCGTTCTTCAGCGCCTGCGTGGCCACCTTGGAGTCCACGCGCGGCGGGATGCGCATGGACAGCTTCACCGCGGTGTAGGGCCGGAGCACGTTGCCGGCGTTCTCCAGCGACGGCATGCCCTCGATGCCCGTGAGCGACAGCGCGGGACGCCACGTGCGGTTGAGCACCAGCTCCGCGCCGTCCTCCGTCACCGGGCGCGCGCCCTTCACCCAGGGGAACTTCCCGTACACCTCGCTGCCCAGGGACTGGGCGGCGGCGTGGGCCTGGTCGCGGCGCTCCTGCGGAATCTCCGTGTGCAGCGCGTCCAGGAGGATGCGGCCCGTCTTCTCGTCCTCCACGCGCGACAGCACCTGCCGCATGATGCGGAACGAAGACGCCGCCACGCCGCTGGCATCACCCGAGTGCACGCCCTCGGTGAGGATGTCCACGCGCAGGTTGCCGCCCACCAGGCCGCGGAGGCTGGTGGTCATCCAGAGCTGCTCGTAGTTGGCGCAGCCCGAGTCCAGGCACACCACCAGCGAGGGCTTGCCGATGCGCGGCGCCAGCGCCTCGATGTACGCGGGCAAATCGTAGCTGCCGCTCTCCTCGCACGCCTCGATGACCACCACGCAGCGCGCGTGCGGCACGCCCTGCTCCTTCAGCAGGCGGATGGCCGCCAGCGAGGCGAAGGCGGAGTAGCCGTCATCCGCGCCGCCTCGGCCAAAGAGCTTGTCGCCCTCGCGCACGGGGGTCCACGGCGACAGGCCCTCGCGCCAGCCCACCATCTCCGGCTGCTTGTCCAGGTGACCGTACAGCAGCACGGTGTCATCCGAGCGCGTGCCGGGAATCTCCATGAAGATGACGGGCGTGCGGTCCTTGCCGTCCGGCGTCTTGAGGCGAACCACTTCCACCGTCAGCCCCGGCAGGTGCGCCGCCTGCGCGCGGCACCACTCCGAGATGAGCTGCACCGCCGCCTCCATGTGACCGGAGCGGACCCAATCCGGATCGAACGAGGGCGACTTGTTGGGGATGCGGATGTAGCGCTCCAGCGCGGGAATGATTTCCTGCTCCCAGATGCGCTCGGACGTAGCGAGGGCGGTGTTCACGTTCATGGCGGCGGCATGCTGTACACGGGCCCGCGTCCGTGTCGATTGGAACGCGCCATCGGACTCCAGAAAGTGAAGCATTCCGTTCCATCTCGGTCGCCCGGAGCGCGAGCGACCCGGCTGCTTCCCCCTAAGGCTGGATTTCGCGGACGCTCAGCCACTTGAAGTCCACGTCCAGCGCGTTGTCCCAACGGAACGTTGCAATGGGACCGCCCCAGGTGATGGGCATGGCGGCCATGGTGCCGCCGCAGTGCTGCGCGTCACCGCCCCAGCTGCCGTCGTCCACCATCTCGTAGATCTTCTTCCAGGTGACGCCGTCCGCGTTCTCGTTGACGTACATCTCCAGCCGCACGCCGAGCTGCGTGCTGGACAGCGTCACGTTGCGCATGACGGCCTTGAGGCCCACCCACCGCCCCAGGAGCGAGGTGGTGGCCAAGACGAAGGGCGTCTGCTCGTACGAGACGTGCCACGTCTCCTTCTGCCAGCGGGCGCGGCCGTCGTAGTGCAGGCCCGCCTTGTAGCTGCTGCCCTCGCAGCCCAGGTGCAGGTCGTTGTGCTTGCCGCCGCGCGCGTACCAATCGAAGTTGTCCGCCGGGTCCAGGGTGGAGTTGAGCTTCACGAAGCCCGTCATCTCGACGTTCTTCCAGTCGTTGGGGGACTGCATGTAGCCCCGGCTCGCCAGCACGTCGCGGTCGTAGGTGGCGATGAGCTGCGCGTTGTAGCCCGTGGACGTGAACACCCCCATGCGCACCTGCTGCTTGCTCATCTTCCACGAGCCATCCGGGTTGCGGGTGATGGTGCCCTGCGGATCGAACCGGCCGTCCCCCGTCGCGTTCTCCGCCAGGAACCACCGCTCGCCGCCGACCTTGCTCGGATAGAGCATGGTGACGCCAAACGGGTCCTTGCCCAGATCGGACTCGGGGTCTGGCGCGAGGGGCGCGACGGCCAGCTCGGAGATGCGCGCGGGCTCGGCGGGGGCATCGCCCAGCACGGTGATGCGCACGTAGCGCGCGTCGCGGGGCGCGAACGTGTAGCGCTCCAATGCGGCCGTCGTGCCGGACGACGCGCCGGAGAACACGCGCGTGTAGGTGATGCCGTTGGTGGAGAGGGCCAGGGTGAAGCGGCTCGCGTGCGCGTCGCCATGGAGCCACGCGATGTCCACCGCCGCCACGGTCCGCACATTTCCCAGGTCCGCGCGAAGCCACGGTCGCGGGCCCTGACAGGCCCAGTACGTATCGAAGTCTCCGTCAATGGCGGCGACGGGCCGGTGGCCATCATCCCCACTCGCCTTGGCGGCCACGAAGCCTCCGGCGGCCCGCGCCTGCGCGCCGAGCGCCAACATCAGGACGAGCCACCTCGCGAGGCGTGGCGGCCCGCGCCGGCGCGCGCAAGGCAGTGCCCTGGCGGGGTGGCCGCCTCGGTCGGGATGCGTGGGATTGCCCATCCGTCCTCCTCGCCCCGACCTCCCCGTGTCGCACCGCTCAACGGCTCCACCGCACCACGGCGGCCGAGGGCCCCTGGAGCTGGAGCCTCCCCGCGTGCAGCGGCGACTCGGAGACAGCGCCGCCGAAGCGAGGGGCCTCGCTCCACAACAGCAGCTCCGCGGAGGGGAACGCCTGGTCCAGCGTGCCGCGCAGGTTGAGAACGACCGAGAGCCGGTGGTCCCCCACCCACCGCTCCAACAAGAGTGCGTCCGGGCCCAGGGCGCGCGCATCGTGGAAACCCCGGTGTCGGTCTCGGAGGCTGGGCTCGGTGGCGCGCAGCCGGAGCAACTCTTGATAGAGCGCGCGCACCTCGCGATGCCCCGGACGCTCGGCCTCGCTCCAGTCCAGCCGTGAACGCAGGAAGGTCTCCACGGCCTGTGGGTCTGGCACCTCGGCGCCGGCGAAGCGCGCGAACGCGGCGAACTCCTTGCGGCGTCCCTCCGTGACCAGGCGTCCCAGCGCCTCGTGGTGGTCCGTGAAGTAGAGGAAGGGAGTGGTCGCGTTCCACTCCTGCCCCATGAAGAGCAGCGGCGTGTGCGGCGCCAGGAGCAGCAGCGTGCTCATGGCGCGAAACGCGGCGGCGGAGACGTCATGGCCCAGCCGCTCGCCTCTCGCGCGGTTGCCCACCTGGTCGTGATTCTGGAGGCAGATGACGAAGCGCCACGGCTCCAGTCCCTCGGCGGAGGTGCCACGCGCGCGCCCTCGGCTGGGTGAGCGCTGGCCCTCGTAGAACCAGCCCTGGCGCAGGGTGCGCGCGATGTCCTCGGCGCTGCCGGTGTAGTCCTGGAAGTAGCCGTCGCTGTCGCCCGCGAAGGCGCGGCGCAGCTGGTGATGGAGGTCATCCGCCCAGACGCCATCCAGGCCGAAGCCGTCGTCAGAGGGAGGCCGCAGCAAGCGGCGCTCGTTGCGCTCGTCCTCGGCGATGACGATGACGCGGCGGCCCGGCGCCACCTCGCGCGCTCGCGCCGTCAGCTCCGCGAGCAGGTGCGGCTCCCCGTCGTCGAAGAGCGCGTGCGTGGCATCCAGGCGCAGGCCGTCCGCGTGGTAGTCGCGGATCCACATCTCCACGTTGGAGAGCACCAGCGAGCGCGCCATCGCGGACCGCGCGCCGTCGTAGTTCACCGCGTCGCCCCAGGGGGTGTGGTGGCGGTCGGTGAAGTAGTCGTGGGCGAAGGCGCGCAGGTAGTTCCCGTCCGGCCCGAAGTGGTTGTAGACGACGTCCACGAGCACCGCGAGGCCATGCGCGTGGGCTGCGTCGACCAGCCTGCGCAGCCCTTCGGCCCCACCGTAGGTCGACGACGGGGCGAAGAGGTCCACGCCGTCGTAGCCCCAGTTGCGCGAGCCGGGGAAGCTGGCCACGGGCATCAGCTCGAGCGCGGTGACACCCAGCTCGCGCAGGTCGCGCAAGCGCGGGATGAGCGCCTCGAAGGTCCCTTCCGACGTGGCCGTGCCCACGTGCACTTCGTAGAGGACGAGCGACCGCGGCTCGGGCCCTTCCCAGTCCGCGTCCGACCAGGCGAAGGCATCCGGGGCCACGACCTCGGAGGGCCCATGCACGCCCTGCGGCTGCGAGCGCGACCAGGGGTCGGGGAAGGGGCCCTCGCCGTCCACGCGCAGCTTGTAGCGGGTGCCGGCGCCCTGGCCGTCGAGCACCGCGCCGAAGCAGTCACCGGGCTCGGGAAGCAGGGGGAGCGCGGCGCGCTCGGTGCCGTCCGCGTCGAAGAGCACGACCTCCAGCCGAGCATGGCCTGGAGCCCAGACGCGCCAGCGCACCCGAGGGCCCGCCTCCACCCAGGCGCCCAACCTGGGCGCGCGCGACCGTGACTCGTCGGACAGGACCATGCTCGAACCAGTTAGCGCAGGAGCCTCGCCCACGGGAGGAATCCCGGCGGCGCGCCCCCGCGTGGCCCATCCCGGTGTTCACCGCTGGACCCCCGGGGTGCCCGCGAGTGGGCATCGACCCGAGCCCACGAACGCCCCTTGCCCGGCGCGCCCGATGCCTGTGCCAGGGAGCAACGCAGGGCCCGCCACGCGATGGCCCGCTTGTCGCGCCCGCACGCGCCCGAGACAATGCGCCCGTGCGAGGCCGCGCATCGCGGGCCCGCCCACTCCCGGAGCCTCCTCGGATGAGCCACCACCCCGCTGGTGCCCCCCGTCAGCCACTCGACGACGATGCCGACGTGCCCTCGCGCCTCCGCTCGCTGGCGGTGCTGTCACCCCGGGACATCGATGCCCGCTTGTCCGAGCATGGCTACCGCGGCCAGCCCGAGGCCCGCCGCGCCGCCTCGGTGCTCGCCTACCGCCACATGCAGCGCCTCCGCCGCCTCCACCTCGATGGCATCCCGCCCGAGCCTGGCACGCGCGAGAACTGCCTCTTCCTGGGCCCCACCGGCTCGGGGAAGACCTTCCTCGTGGAGCTGCTGTTCCGCGAGATTCTCGGCGTCCCCACCGTGCTCGCGGACAGCACGCAGTTCTCCGAAACGGGCTACGTGGGCGATGACGTGAACACCCTCCTGTCGCGCCTCCACGAGGCCGCCGGGCAGGACTCTGAATGGGCCGCGTGCGGCGTCATCTGCATGGACGAGTTCGACAAGCTCGCCACCCACCGCTCCGACAGCCGCTTCGCCGGACAGCAGACCACCAAGGACGTGACGGGGCTCGGCGTGCAGCGCAGCCTCTTGCACCTGCTCTCCTCCGCGCGGGCGGACTTCCCGCCGGACTTCGGCTTCACCAGCCGCACCCGCGCGCAGACGCTGGAGATGTCCTGCATCACCTTCATCGCGTGCGGTGCCTTCAGCGGGCTGAAGACCACCGTCGAGGGCCTCGCCCACGAGGAGCGCCTGGGCTTCGGCCGCACGCCCGGACGCGACACCGCGTCCATCGCCTCGCGCGTGTCGGATGAACAGCTGGAGAACACCACCGCGTTCGCGCGCTTCGGCTTCATCCCCGAACTCATCGGCCGCTTCAACCGCATGGTCTCCTTCGCGCCGCTCGACGCGAGCACCCTGATGGACATCCTCCAGCACAACGTGCTGCGCGCGTACGAGCGCGAGTTCGAGCTGGAGGGCCTGCGTCTCCAGGTCCCGCAGGACGTGCGCGAGCACGTGGTGGCCCGCGCCCTCAAGCGCGAGACCGGTGCGCGCGGACTGCGCGCCACGCTGTCGCCGCTGCTGGAGCGCGCCGCCTACGAGCACTTCGGACAGCCTCGCGCGAGCACCGTGCGCCTGGTGCTGGAAGGCACCGAGGTGCGCGCCCTCTCCGCCTAGCCCCACGCGTCCCGGCAGCCGACGCGGCAAGGGCGCGTCCGCAGTCCTCCCGACGCGACGGGTGAGCAAGCCCGTCGCTCACCGCGGGCCCACGCGCCTTACGGTTGGCCATGAAACGGGAAGCGGAGGCACCTGCATGCACCACACTCGTGAAATCCCCCGCTCGGGCTGGGCGGACTATCTCTCCCTGCTGAGCAGCCTCGAGCGCGACCACTGGGTGCGCATCGAAACGGACAGCGAGGACACGGGCGAGCAACCCCTGGCCCAGCGGCTGCCGCTCATCGAAATCGCGCTGGAGGAGAAGGGCAGCGACCAGGGCGCCATCGAGGTCATGGTCGGCCGCCCAGGCGACGAAATCACCCACCGCATCTTCTCGCCGAACCACATCTACGCGGAGGAGAGCGACAGCGGCGAGCTGGAGTGCCTCGACATCGAGGACGCGGACCACGTCAAGACGCTCATCTACTTCGATGAGCCGCGGGCGAGCGAGGAGCTGCCCTCCACCACCTGACCCACCTGTCCCCACGAGCGACGCCCGAGGGGCGGGCATCCTCCATTCCCGGAGGGTGCCTGCCTTTCTTCGCCGTCCTCGCGCACGATGGGGTCCATGGACGTCGTCACCTGGGCAGTCTCGCTGTGGCCCCACGTGGTGGCCCTCCTGACCGTGCTGGTCAGCGTGCTGGCCACGGCGCACGCGGTGCTGCACAAGCGAGATGTCCGCGCCACGGTGGGCTGGGTGGGCGTGGTGTGGCTGGTGCCCGTGGTGGGCGCCGTGCTGTATCTGCTGCTCGGCATCAATCGCATCCGCCGCCGCGCGCGCTCCCTCACCCTCAGGCAGGAGCACGGCCGCTACCCTTCCGCGCCCGCCGCCCCGCCCCTCACCGCCGAGCGCGTGGGCCTCCAGCAACCCGCCGCCGCGCACCTCGCCCCGCTCGTGCGATTGGGCGACGCGGTGATGCACCGGCCGCTGCTCCCGGGCAACCAGCTCACCGTGCTCGAGTCCCGCACGGACGCCTACCCCGCCATGCTGGAGGCCATCGCGCAGGCCCGGCACACGCTGTCCCTGGCCACGTACATCTTCGACAACGACCCCGCGGGCCATCTGTTCGTGCGCGCGCTCTCCGCCGCCGTGGGGCGCGGCGTGGAGGTGCGCGTGCTCGTGGATGCCGTGGGCTCGCGCTACACGTGGCCTCCCATCATGGGACGCCTGCGCCGCGCGAAGGTGCCGGCCGCGCGCTTCCTGCCCTCGTGGGCGCCCTACCGGCTGCCCTTCATGAACCTGCGCAACCACCGCAAGCTGATGGTGGTGGACGGCCGCGTGGGCTTCACCGGCGGCATGAACATCCGCAAGGACTTCCTCCCGGGCGAGCACGCCGCCAGGGACCTGCACTTCCGACTGGAGGGCCCCGTGGTGGGGCAGCTCCAGGAAATCTTCGCCGAGGACTGGGCCTTCACCACCCACGAGCACCTCCAGGGCGAGGCCTGGTTCCCGGTGCTGGAGCCTCGGGGCGCCGTGCTGGCGCGCGGCATTCCCGACGGCCCCGACGAGGACTTCGAGACCCTGCGCATGGTGCTCCTCGGCGCGCTCGCGACGGCGCGGACGTCCGTGCGCATCCTCACGCCGTACTTCCTCCCGGACGCCGCGCTCATCACCGCCCTCAACGTGGCCACGCTCCGCGGCGTGCAGGTGGACATCCTGCTGCCCGAGCGAGGCAACCTCCCCGTGGTGCAGTGGGCCAGCACCGCGCAGCTCTGGGAGGTCCTGCGCCCCGGCTGCCGTGTCTTCCTCACCGCGCCCCCGTTCGACCACTCGAAGCTCATGGTCGTCGATGGCGTCTGGTCCCTGGTGGGCTCCGCCAACTGGGACCCGCGCTCGCTGCGCCTCAACTTCGAGTTCGATGTGGAGTGCTACGACCCGGCGCTGGCCGCGACGCTGGGGGCCCTCATCGACGCGCGCCAGCAACGCGCGCGGCAGCTCCCCCTGGAGGAGGTGGACGGCCGCGCGCTGCCGGTGCGCCTGCGCGATGGGCTGGCGCGCTTGCTCTCGCCCTATCTGTGAGGCCGCGTCACAGGAGCACGCGGCGCGCTCGCCAGTAGGTCTCCTTGGCCGTCCGGAAGAACGCCGAGTCCGCGGGCACCAGCGAACGCAGCAGCTCCGCGGACTGCGTCTGGAGCGGACGGATGCAGTGCGTCTCCACCTGCGAGCGCAGGAAGCCCAACGGGTCCCTCCGGCGATACTCGCCAAAGTATTCGCGCAGCTCGTTGCGCGTGCGCGCCTGACCGTTGTCCGCGTACTTGGCCACGTAGGGACTGAAGTCCGGATAGAGGCCCCGCTGCCCGAACTCTCCGTGCAGCGTCGTCTTCATGAAGTTGCCGATGAGCAGGTCATCGAACACCCGATAGCGCACCGCCGTCGCGAGCGACTGGCGCGGCGCCTCGAAGGTGATGCCGCGGCGGAAGTGGCGGCGATGGAACTCGATGACATGGTCCTGGCCGCCCACGCGGAAGCGCACGAAGTCCAGCGCGTCCTTCAGGTGATGGATGGCGCGGAAGTACTCCTGGAGCGCCTGGGCCTCCTCCTTCTCCAGCAGCTCGCCCCAGTCGTCGCCGAACTCCTTGGGGTCCACCGGGTGGAGGGCCCGCTCGCGAGGATGGAGCTGCTCCACCGCGTTGCGAGTGAAGTCGCGGCGGATGAACGCGGGCAACAGCGTGCACGTCTGGGACTCAAAGCCCCGCGCGTAGTCGTCCAGCGTGGTGGTGTACGCGGAGGCCCAGACGCTGTCGGCGCGCTGGTACTTGTGCATGGAGCTGAAGGGCACGAAGTAGCGCACCCCGTATTGCTCCGCCTGCCGCGCGATGGTGCGCCCCACGGGCGTCTTGCGCGCGGCGTAGGGCGGGATGCGCTGCCCGTCCTCGGTGAAGAAGTTGATCATGTCCGCGTCGCCGTAGCCGGACAGCGCCAGGAGATAGGACTCGTCGTACTCGCGGACGACCTTGCGCACGAAGCGGCCCCAGCCTCGGTCTCCCGCGTCGTTGAGGTTGACGAGCAATCGCCCGCCCACGTCCACGAGCAGCACCGAGTCCTGGTTCACATCGGGGATGCACAGCACGCGGATGCGCGGCGACAGCTGCGTCCACACCCGGTCCGGCAGGACGTGCACGGAGAAGCCCATGCCGCGCAGGTCATCGCGGATGCGCCCGCCAAAGTGATTGGCCACGAGCAGCGTCCGGTCCCGCAGCTTCTCCAGCGTCTCCATGCTGAGGTGATCCGGGTGCCCGTGAGACAGCCAGACGAAGGGGCACTGCTGGATGGCGGCGCGTTGCTCGGGAGGAACCTCGTGCGACAGGGTCCAGCTTCCGAAGTACGCGCTGCCATCCACCCATGGATCCGTGACCAGCACAGGTCCATGGTCGTGACAGATGAGCGTGGCGTTGCCGATCGTCTCGAAGCCCAGTTCCATCGTGCGCCCCTCCTGCCCGGGTTTGGAGCCGAAAACGTGAAGCCGAGGGTGCCCCCACCCCACTGCCCCGGCGGACCGGGGCCATGACTCCGCGTCTGGTCGTCCGCCCTGCCCTCCGTCGAGCGGGCCGAGACGTTCCACGCTTGCCGCCTTCCCTCGGGACACGCGGAGCAGTGCCGGTGGAGCAAGTGGGTGCGCCCCGTCTCATTCGGGCAAGGCAACCCGTCCATCGCGGGCCGCCCTGCCCCCGGCCGCCCGCCCCCTGTCGAGCGGGCACGAGCCTCGACACTGAACGATGCGTCACTGAGGTTCATGCCAGGGATTGCGACGCGCGGAGCACGCTCACGTCATGACAGGGTCAGCGTGAGGTGACTCGGTGACAGAGGAGCGGAGGCGGATCCGTCAGCGCCAGGCACGGTGCGAGCGGGCATAGAGTGCGCGCACCATGAAAGAGCGCTTCCTCTACGCCGATCTCTGGACCAGCTCACCCTTGTCCCATCTGCACGAAAAGGTTGCGGAGGCCGCCGCGTGGTGTGAAGCCAACGCGGTGCTCGGCGACAATGAGCGGTGCCTGCGCAAGCTTGAGAACCCGCTGGATACCGAACGGTTCGGCATCTTGAGCCAGACACCGGACTGGCTCGTCAGAGACATCGACGACCAGCGCACGAAGGCCCTCTTGACCCACCGCATCCCAGTTTCCCCTATCGAATGGGACAAGCTCCCAGGCCGGCTCCTCGTCTACTGGCCCGAGGACAACACCAGCGACGGGGGCGCAGCCAGCGTCACAACGGACTTCTTCGATATCCACAACACCCCGCCCTGGGACACGTGGGTGAGCTACTTCATCGACTCGAAGTTCTGCGATCCGCTTGAGACCGAGGCGATGCGGGGCTACGTCCTGGCGTACATCCCCGCGGCATTCGTGGACCTCGTCGAGGAGGGCATTGGGGTCAACCCCGAGTACTGCATCATGTGGCTGGAGGACTCGAAGACGACCCTGTCCCGAATCCTCGCTGAGGCGGGCTATCGCTGGCGTGGTGCTCCCGGCTCATCCACGCCGGGCCACCAGTGAGAGCAACTGCGCGCCGTAGCGCTCCGTGAGCGCGGGCCCCACGCCGTGAATCGACATCAGCTCGGCGCCCGTGGCGGGCCGAGCCGAGGCGATGGCCCCCAACACCCGGTCCGTGAGGATGCGGAACGCAGGCACGCGCCGCTTCCGCGCCTCCGCGAGGCGCCACGCCTTCAGTGACTCGACGAGCACCGGAGAGGCCTCGGCGGCCGCCGCGCCCCGTCCTCCAGCACGGCGCGAGCGCGCGCCCTCGTAAGCAACCTCTTCGTCCCCAGAGGGCTCACTCCACTCCTCTTCGTCCGCCGCGAGCCGAGACGCATTCCACGAGGCTCGCTGCGGAGGCGCCTCCGGCAACGCGCCCTTGCGCCATCCCGCGGGCGCCTTCGCACCAGAGCCGCGTGGCGCCGCAGCATCCTCCGAGCGTCCCTCGCTCGCGCCAGCACGGGTCCGAGTGCCCGCGCGCCCCTTCGCCGCGCTCTTTCGCGACGCGCGCTTGGGCGTCTTCTCCGCGCCTTTGCGCGCGCCCTTTCCCTTGCGCTTCTTGGACGCGGAGGGCTCCTGCGCCGCGGGGAGCACCACCTGTCCCGGAGCAATCGCGCGCGTGCGGCGTCCTGTGTCCGTCAGGGCCAGCCGCTGGAAGTGGATGACCTGTCCATCCTTCTCGAACGAGTCCTCCTCCAGCCGCGTCAGCCCCGCGCGAACGAGCCCGCCCACCAGCCGCTCGAAGTCGCGACGAGACAGCGACTCGCCATACAGCTCGCGATGCATGCGGCCCGTGGCCTGGGCATCTCGCTCCTGCAAGGACTCCAGGATGCGTCCCAGCGCATGGGCCTCCACGGCGGAAGGCTCGCTGAAGCGCACCATCGCGCAGGAGTCGGGCGCGCAGACATCACACAGCCCGCACGCGGCACCCGAGTCCTGCACGTCACCGAAGTGCGCCACGAGCTGACGCATGCGGCAGCCATGGGCCTCCGCGTACCGGCCCATCTGCTCCAGGTGCAGTTGCTTGCGCTCGCGCTGCGCCACATACGCGGGCACCCAGGACGGCCGCCCGCGCTGCACCGTCTCATCCGGCGTCATCTCCACGCCGCCATGAATCCAGAGCTGTTCCAGCGACTTGTCGAAGACGTCCGGATCCATGCGCACGCGCGCCTGGAGCGCGACCTTCGGCTCCGGCACGGCCGCAGTGGCTTGATAGAGCCGCTCCAGCACGCGGGGCTCGGGGTAGTCGCGCTTGTGGAAGAACTCGTGCGTGCGCCGGTCCACGAAGGAGTGCAGCAGAACCGCGCGCGAGGGCTTTCCATCTCGACCCGCGCGCCCCAGCTCCTGGTAGTAGCCCTCGATGCTCGCGGGCAGGGCCGCGTGGATGACGGTGCGGACATCCGGCTTGTCGATGCCCATGCCGAAGGCCGTCGTCGCGACGATGACCTCCAGCGAGCCCTTGAGGAATGCGGCCTGCACGCGGTCGCGTTCCGCGGGCGAGAGACCCGCATGGTACGCAGCGCACGGGAACTCGGCGGAGAGCGCTTCCGCGTACTGCTCGGCGTGCTTGCGCGTGGCCGCGTAGACGATGGCGGGCCGGTGCTCGGGCTCCGCGAGCAGCTCGCGGATGGCATCTCCGCGTCCGCTCGGATTCAGCTCACGAACCTCGATGGCGATGTTGGTGCGTCGGAAGCCGTGGATGAACGTGCGCGCCGGACCGTTGCCGCCACCAACCCCACGCAGTCCGAGCTGCTGAACGATGTCCTTCTGCACATCCGGGGTCGCCGTCGCGGTGAGGGCCACGACGGGCGAGGGACGCAGCAGGGGCAAGCGCGCGCCCAGCAGTCGGTAGTCAGGCCGGAAGTCATGGCCCCACTGCGAGATGCAGTGCGCCTCGTCGATGGCGATGAGCGCGGGCGTGCGGCGCGCGAGGAACTCTCCGAACCCGGGCACCCCCAGGCGCTCGGGAGCGATGAAGAGGAAGTCGAGCTTGCCTTCCAGATAGTCCGCACAGACCTGCCGAGACGCGGCGCGGTCTCGGCCCGAGTGGATGCGGTCCGCCGCGAACCCCAAGGACTGGAGTCGCAGGACCTGATCCTCCATCAGCGCGATGAGCGGGCTCACCACCAGGGTCGTGCCAGCCCGTGCGAGCCCCGGGAGCTGGTAGCACAGCGACTTGCCCGCGCCCGTGGGCATCACGAGCAGCAGGTCCTCACCCTCGGTGGCCGCGCGACACACGGCCTCTTGGTACGGACGGAAGTCCGAGAACCCGAAGGCGGCCTTCAACAGTCCGCGAAGCTGATTCGAGGGCGTGGGTGCACGATGAACCCTATCGGGCCGGCTCGCCTCGGTCTGCGCGCGGCGGCTCTTTCGCGCAGGCGTGGGCGCGTCGTCGTCCTCCTGCTCCTGTGCGCGGCGCTGATCACGCGACGGCGTGCGCCCATCCCATCCCGCCGACGGAGCTGCACCTGCGCCCCCCGTTGAGGCCCGAGCACCAACGCTCGCGTCCGCAACGAGCAGCCCGCCGCGCTGTCCCTCGCGAGGCGCATCCACAGAACCCGACACACGAGACGCCACGTCGGCGGAGCCACCGCCCGCGAAGCCGGGCCGCATCTGCGTCTCCGACTCGAATCGCGCCCCGTCGCTCCCTACGCGCGCGGCCTGAGCAAGCCTCTCCCCAAGGGAGTTCGTCCCACTTCGAGCCTCCTCGGCGCGAGCGAGTCCCAACCCACCGTGCGGGCGCGAAGGATCCGCACCACGCAAGCCATCCTCGGCATGAGTGCGCCCCATCGTCCCGTGCTGGCGCGAAGCATCCACGCCGCTAAAACCCTCATCGAGACGGGCGCGTCCCTGGGCTCCATCCATGCGGTGCGCCTGCCCACTCGACGGCGGCGGTGCATACGCGGGGGTCGGCAGGCCTCGCGCCGAGCCCGTCACCACGCGGCTGTCAGAAAACGCGGCCTCGGCAGGGCGACGGGCCGGGGGCGGAGACGACGCGGGCGCGGGCCCTTTGGGCATGCGGCCCACGACCTCGATGACGTACTTCTCGATGCCGCGCAGGAACTCGTCGAGCCGTCCCTCGCCGCGCTCGATGCGCTGGAGCCACGCTTCCCACTGACCCGTCATCGCGGGCGTCTTCACGTCCGCGTGCACCACCTGGATGAGGTGGATGCCCTTCTCCGTGGCCTCCAGCCGCTTGCCCTGGCGCAGCAGGTACTCGCGCTCCAGCAGCACTTCGATGATGGCGGCGCGCGTGGCGGGCGTTCCCAGCCCTGTCTCACGCATCGCGTCCGCCAGCTCCTTCTCATCCAACGAGCGACCCGCGGACTCCATCGCGGTCAGCAGCGTGGCGTCCGTGAAGCGCGGCGGCGGACGCGTGCGCTTCTTCACCGCCTTCACGTCCTCCACCGTCTGGGGCTGTCCCCGCTGGAGCATCGGCGGCAGCACCTGCGACTCGTCCTCGGGCTCGTCGTCCTTGTCGTCGCCCTTGCGCGAGTCCCGGAGGCGCGGCGCCTTCTGCCCGCCTCCAATGTCGAGCACCTTCCAGCCCACCCGCTCCACCTGCGTGCCCGCACTGTGGAAGCGATCCACCAGTGGACCCGACGCGCCCGGTGACGACACCGCGGTGATGACCGTGGTCACCTGCCACACGTGGTCCTCATGCCACGCCTGGAGCAAGCGCCGGCACACGAGGTCATAGAGGCGCTGCTCGTCCGGAGACAGCCGCACGGACTCCGGCGACGTGAGCGTGGGGATGATGGCGTGGTGGTCGGTGACCTTCGCGTCGTCCACGTACCGCTTGCCCAACGGACGCGTCCCCGTGCCGGGGGCGAGGTCCTCCTCGTAGGGCGCACGGATGGCGCGGACCACTTCCGGCAAGGTGTCCGCCACGGTCTGGGACAAGTGGCGACTGGACGTGCGCGGATAGCTCAGCAGCTTGTGCTTCTCATACAGCGCCTGGGCGATCTCCAACGTCCGCTGCGCGCTGAAGCCATACAAGCGGTTGGCGTGGCGCTGAAGCTCCGTCAGGTCATATAGGAGCGGCGCGGGCATCCGCTTGGTCTCGGAGTCCAGCGACTCCACCGCCGCGCGCCCGCGCTTCACTCGCGCGATGACGTCTCCGGCCTCGGCGCCGTCCGCGTCCAGACGCCGCGACTCGCGCACGCCCTCCATGCCGGGAGGAATCACCGGCTTTCCATCCGGCCCCGAGCGGAACCACGTGCCCTGGTACTTCGTCCCCGGAGGCACGTCCTTGCCCTGTGGCGCGAAGGTGGCCACGACCTCCAGGTAATCGCGCGGGACGAAGTCGCGGATGGCCAGCTCTCGCTCCACCACCATGGCCAGGGTGGGCGTCTGCACGCGCCCCACGCTGAGCACGTCGTCGTGCGCCAGCGAGTACAGGCGCGACAGGTTCATGCCCACCAGCCAGTCCGCGCGGCTGCGTCCCATGGCCGCCGCGTACAGCGGCTCGTAGGCGCGGCCGTCCTTCAGCTGGCGGAAGCCCTCACGGATGGCCTGCTCGGTGAGCGAGGACACCCACAAGCGCCGCACGGGCTTGCGGCATCCGGCGGCCTCGTAGATGTAACGGAAGATGAGTTCGCCCTCGCGACCGGCGTCCGTGGCACACACCACCTGGGACACCTCGGCCGCGGTCAGCACGCGCCGGACGATCTCGAACTGGGAGCGGGTCTGCTCGGAGACGACCAGCGGCCAGTCACCGGGCAGAATGGGCAGGTGCGAGCGATTCCAGCGCTTCCACTCGGGCCGGATGTCATGCGGTTGAGCCAGGCCCACCAGGTGGCCAATGGCCCACGTCACCAGGTAGCCGTTGCCACGGAGGAAGCCCTCGCCGCGCTCATGGGCGCCGAGCACGCGGGCGATGTCGCGTGCGACGGAGGGTTTCTCCGCCACCACGGCGGTGATGGACCCGCGACCCGCGCGGGACGCCGAGCCTTCCGCGCCCACGTCCCGGGAATCCGACCTGTTCCACCCGGGCGACTCGCCCATTGCGTCCCACCTCACGGCATCTCCCCTCCCGCCCTGCCCGTCCAACCCCGGACGGACCCGCGCCACACGCGGCCCACCTGCACCCCTATCGCCTCAGGCTGACATGAGGGAGGCCCCTGTGTCCCTACTCAAGAGGGCTGCCCGGGCAGCGAACAGCCAGCCGACTCGCCCCGTCGCCTCTCGGAGGCCAGCAAGAACACCTTCAAGGCCGCCCCGGAAAGGTGACCGAGCCGCCCACGTCGCCGAGCAGGAGGGACCATTGCATGCACGCCGTCACTGAGCGTGCCGGGCAAGTGCAGTCGAGGTGCGACGCTCCTCTGTTAGGAATCGTCGAATGGTCGCGCGACTCCGTGCTGGCGCCGCGATCCTCCTCTTCCTCACGGCATGCGCGACGCCGCCGCCGCGCCCAGAACGCCCGACATCGCAGACCTCAAGGAGTGCGAACCTCCAGCGAGCAGCGCCGCTGCCCTGGCTGGACGGTGGGCGGTGCGTCGTGCGCGAAGCTTCCCAACCCTGGCCGGTGTTGGTGGAGCGGTGTTACCAGTCCCTCGACCACGAGCGGATCGAGTTCCACGACACCACGGGACGATGCGCGATCGCTTCCGCGGGCGCCGCCGCCGTGGGCGTTGGCCTTTGCGTGTTGACGGCTCCCGAGATTGTCGTGGGCGCAGGCATCGTTCTTGGGGGGGGGTGGTGGTCGCCATCGCCATCAAGGAAGAGCTGGATGCGTATGAACTGCACCACGCCTATCTCGAGGAAGCAGGAACCCCGCGAGGAACGAAGGTCTCTCCTCGTGAGGCCGTAGCGCAGCGGAAGCCC
Source organism: Myxococcaceae bacterium JPH2 (assembly GCA_016458225.1). NCBI lineage: Bacteria > Pseudomonadati > Myxococcota > Myxococcia > Myxococcales > Myxococcaceae > Myxococcaceae bacterium JPH2. Next base: position 282,580 of record JAEMGR010000003.1, read on the forward strand.
AAGCGGGAGCCTGAGCCCGCGGGGCAGGACTGGCAGCCTCCCGTGCCTCCTATCCCTACGGACCGGACGAGCCGCGCCAGTTGCGAGCCAATCCCAGTGCCACACCGCGGGGGCGATGCCGCGCATGACAGGTGTGCCGATAGGGTTCCGCCCAACCGGTATCCCGGGATGGACGTGCTCGTTGACGGCAAGCACTTCGACGCGCTGCAAGTGGGCGCGCGCGTGCTGTGGGAAATCAAGACCGACCAGCTCGATACGTACTCGCTCTTTCTTCAGAATCAGGTGGCCATCGACGGCGTGGAGGAACTGCGGGAGGAGCGCGACATCGCTTCGGCTTGTGGATATGGCTTCGTGGTCGGGGTAAGCAGCGCCGCGCACAAAGCCGCGCTGCGGCAACGAGAGCCCAGGCTCACCATCGTCGTCACGGGATGCGAACGATGACCGCGCAACGTCGCCTTCTCCTCGCGGTCTACGCCCCCGCGCTCACGAGCGACGACGGCCGTCCGCTTGCTGCCGTCGAAGGACTGGAGGAGGCACTCCCTGGCGTGCGTCTGGAGTGGCAGGTCTCCAAGGACGGACGGCTCGTTGCCCTACCGGAACGCGGTGCGTGGCTTGCTGAAGCAGCGACACGCGGGAAGTTCCCATTGCTCTGCAACGGTGACGAGCGCTCCCCGGTGACAATCGCCGGATTGAAGATGCCCGCCAGCCAGGCCCCCGGAGGACAGGCGCTGCTCGATGTCCATGCCGACCTGCCATTGGACGCGGCCGTCATCACGGCCGCAACGAATGTGTTGGTGAACGTGGCGGAAGGCACGCGTGCGCTCTGGGGCCGCGCGACACCGGACCGTGCCGCGCTGGATATCGCGGAGCAGATAGCACCCACGCTGGCTGGGCCACCGTCGCCGCCCCGAGGATTGCCCGCACTCAAGCGCTTCGAGCAGCTCCTCGCACCCGAGCTCCCCTACTACCTCGGCTGGCTGAACTACTGGTCAGCAGCGACCGCACGGGTGCTCGGGTTCCCGGATCCCGCTCGCGACGCCGAGCTGCTGTCACGGTCACAGCGCACGGCATCGGGCGGCTGGGTCGTGCAGCTCACCGACGCGCCGCTCGACCTGGAGAACCCCGCCCACTTGGATGCGCTCCAGCGCGCCTACCAGCGGTTTCCGGAGATCGGTGGACGGGCAGCGCGTTGACCTCGCTGGGAGTTTCCTCAAGATGACTGCGCGAGACGGCGCGCCCCATCGCTCAGTCGTCCTCGTCGTCTCGCTTGGGCGAGGGCGGCATCTCCGTGGAGAAGAGGGTGATTGACCCCTCTTCGATCTTCTTCTTCGAGCCGAAGGCGAGGGTCTCCAGCTTCGACGGGAACACCTTCTTGGGAAGATGCATGCCCGACGCGGCCCAGTAGTGCCCGAACGCGTCCGTGGGCAGGATGAGCTTGTCGCCCAGCACCCGCGACGCGTCCTGGAGGACCTCGTAGCAGGTGCGGCACGGCGTCTTCACGCCGCCGACGAACGCAGGCGAGAACAGGCTCATCTTCCCCGCGCCATTGAGTTGCATCAGGATGGGGTAGAAGAGCTGCTCGGCGTGGATCTTCTTCTTCTTGAAGTAGGTCTGCCCCTCGCCCTTCGTGAGCGCCTTGGGGAGCACCACGTAGACCTTGCCCGTCTCGATGGTCGAGTCGACGCTCCAGTGTCGGTAGCCGTCCTCGTCCTCGTCCTTCGAGATGGTGAGCCCCTCGATGTTCGCCTGGGTCCACCGCATGGCGAGCCGCAGCTGGTTGAAGTCGTTCTCCCACTTGAACCGGAAGTAGTCCGGGTACGTGTTCTTGACGATCTCCTCGCGATACACGCCGAGCTTCGCCTTGTGCTCGTTGCCGAAGTTGCGCAGCGCGGTGTCGTAGCTGCCTGACGTCGTGTCCGGCAGCTTGAGCTTGCCCAGGAACGCCGCCACCGTCCCTTCTGTCTGGAGCGCCTCCAGCAAGGACTTGGAGAACGTGTAGTTGTTCGTCGACAGGAAGAGCGACCCGTTGACCCACATGGCCTGGACTTCCACCGGGTTGTTCGAGTCCCCGCCCCCGTTGAACTCCACCACGTACACGAGCGAGCAGAGGCGCCGCAGGAACGAGTTGGGCCCCAGCTCGCGGTAGTCCCACGTCACCGACCGGTCGATGAGCTTGGCCCCGTTCACGATGACCGGCGAGGACTTGCTCATCTTCGGGTACTTCACGCCGTCGATGGTCTCGGTGTGCCCCATCTCCTTCTGGTACTGCGAGAACGGGACCGACGTGCCCACGTGCGTCGTCGTCTTCATCGGGTTGCGCTGGTCGGAGAGTTCACCGAAGCGCTTGTTGAACGCCTTCCGGAACTGCTTCTTCGCCTGGTAGTGCGACTCGCTGCGCGCCAGCTTCGCGCTCGAGGAGGTCGGCTCCAGCTTGAACAGGCGCACCTGGTCGTCCTCGTCCTGGAACGGCTCCAACGTGCGCTTGCCCTTCTTGACCGTCTGCAACAGCTCGTCGTCGGCGGTCTCCTCCAGGTCCTCGGTCTGATAGAGCCCCAGGTCCGTGACCTCGTCGGGCGGGAGCAGCCCCGGGTTCTTGCGCTTCTTCAGCCGCGCGGGCTTGTCCTTCACGTGCGGTTTGACGAAGTAGACGTCCTCCACCTTGGCGCACTTGGGGCATGGTGGCCGGATGCCCTTCTGCGTGGGGTAGTCCAGCGCGGAGCACATCCCCGACGTGTAGTCGCACTTCCGGCAGTGGAAGACGTAGTAGTTGACCGCGATGCGCTCGACCTTGTTGCTCGGCCCGAACTTCTTCGAGCACCGGGAGCACTGCGGTGTCTCGTCAGGCAGCTCGCTCTCGGGGATGAGGTCGCTGACCTTCTTGCAGCTCTGACACTCGAAGTAGAAGAACATCCGGTCGCTCCCTGGCTCGCGCGCCCATGCTTGAGGCGCGTCCGCCAGGCGTCAAGTGTCGAACAGGCCGAGCCTGCCCCGCCCGCCCCCGCTCGAAGGTCTGCGGCGCGCGGGCACCATCGTGTCCAGTTCTTCACGGAGCAGCCTCGCCACCGCTCCGCGAAGAGGACACACCATGGCACTCAAGGAATACCCTCGGGGCAGCACGTTCCCCGGCGTCATCGGCCGCACGTGGGAGCAGTCATCGCCCGCCTGGCCCGCGCCCATCCGCGCGCGACAGGGCGCGCCCAACGTGCTGTTCATCGTGTTGGATGACACGGGCTTCGGGCACCTGGGGTGCTACGGCTCGCCCATCCGCACGCCGAACCTGGACCGGCTCGCGCGCGGCGGATTGCTCTACAACAACATGCACACCACGGCGCTCTGCTCGCCCACGCGCTCGTGCATCCTCACCGGTCGCAACCATCACTCCAATGGCATGGCGACCATCACCGAGGTGTCGCTCGGCTATCCCGGCTACAACGGCACCATCCCGTTCGAGAACGGCTTCCTCTCCGAGATGCTGCTGGAGCACGGGTACAACACGTATGCGCTGGGCAAGTGGCACCTCACGCCCGCGGAGCAGACCAGCGCGGCCGGGCCCTACAGCCGCTGGCCCCTGGGGCGCGGCTTCGAGCGCTTCTATGGGTTCCTGGGCGGTGACACGCACCAGTACTACCCGGACCTCGTCCACGACAATCACCCCGTCCCGCCGCCGCGCACGCCCGAGCAGGGCTACCACCTCACCGAGGACCTGGTGGACCGCGCCATCGGCTTCATCGCGGACACCAAGCAGGTCGCGCCCGACAAGCCCTTCTTCCTCTACTTCGCCACCGGCGCCATGCACGCGCCCCACCACGTGCGCAAGGAGTGGTCGGACAAGTACCGCGGCCAGTTCGATGACGGCTGGGACGCCTACCGCCAGAAGGTCTTCCAGCGCCAGCTCGAGCTGGGCGTCATGCCGCCCGGGACGCAGCTGTCCCGGCATGACCCCGACGTGCAGGACTGGGACACGCTCCCGCCCGAGGAGAAGCGCCTCTATGCGCGGATGATGGAGGTGTTCGCCGGCTACCTGGAGCACACGGACCATCACATCGGCCGACTGCTCGACGCGCTGGAGGAGAGCGGCGAGCTGGAGAACACGCTCGTCATGGTCATCTCCGACAACGGCGCCAGCCCCGAGGGTGGTCCGCACGGCTCGGTGAACGAGCTGAAGTTCTTCAACAACACGCCCGAGTCCTTGCAGCAGAACCTCGAGGCGATGGATGAGCTGGGCGGCCCGCGCTACTTCAACCACTACGCGTGGGGCTGGGCCTGGGCCGGTGACACGCCCTTCCGCCGCTGGAAGCGCGAGACGTATCGCGGCGGCACCACCGACCCGTTCATCGTCCACTGGCCGCGAGGCATCCCCGCGCGCGGTGAGCTGCGCACGCAGTACTGCCACGCCATCGACATGGTGCCCACGGTGCTGGACTGCCTGGGAATCACCCCGCCCGAGCAGATTCGCGGCGTCACGCAGGCTCCGCTGGAGGGCGTCAGCTTCAAGCACACCTTCGCGGACGCGAAGGCGCCCAGCCGCCACGTGACGCAGTACTTCGAGATGTTCAGCAACCGCGCGCTGTACCACGACGGCTGGCGCGCGGTGTGCCCCTTCCCGGGCCCCTCGTTCAAGGAAGCGGGCGAGGAGTTCGGCGCGTCGAAGCTCGATGAGGACCGGCTGCGCCGGCTCGACGCCGAGGGCTGGGAGCTGTACCACGTGGCCGAGGACTGCTCCGAGACCCGCAACGTGGCCGAGCAGAACCGCGGCAAGCTCATCGAGATGATTGCCCTCTGGTACGTGGAGGCGGGCAAGTACCAGGTGCTGCCCCTGGCCTCTCCGGACCGCGCGGTGTTCTCCGCCGAGCGGCCCCAAATCTCCCCGGACCGACAGCGCTACGTGTACCGGCCCAACACCTCACCCGTGCCGGAGAACGTCGCCGTGCACGTGCTCAACCGCCCGCACACCATCACCGCCGACGTGGAGGTGACGGACGGCGCCGAGGGCGTGCTGCTGTGCCACGGCGGCATCACCGGCGGCTACAGCTTCTTCATCAAGGACCACAAGCTGCACTACCTCTACAACTTCGTGGGCGAGCGGGAGTTCCACCTCGAATCCGCGGTGGAGGTGCCTCGCGGACACGCGGAGCTGCGCTTCGAGTTCGAGCCCACCGGCCAACCGGACCTCGCGCAGGGGCGCGGCACTCCGGGGCTCGGGCGCCTGTACATCAACGGCGACCTGGTGGCCCAGAGCGACATCGACGCGACCATGCCGCTGGTCATCAGCCTGGGCGAGGGCCTCACCTGCGGCCGCGATGACTACTCGCCCACCAGCTCGCTGTACGAGGCGCCCTTCCACTTCACCGGCGACCTCCATCAAGTCGTGGTGGACGTGTCCGGCGAACACCTCCACGACGAGAAGGCCGAGCAGAACGCGCTGCTGGCGCGGCAGTAGCACATCACCCCGAGTCACCCCGAGGATGCGCCGACGCAAGCGCATCCTCGGGAGCGGCGTCACTGCGCCTTGGCGGAGCCCTGCTGCTGGCGCCACGCGGCCAGCACCTCGCGCTCGCGCGCGTCCGCGATCCCCGCCTCCAGCTTGGCCTGACGCGCGGGCGGCAGCGTCTTGAACCACGCCAGCGTGTCGCGCACGGTGTCCGCGGTGGGCCGGAAGGTGAGGCCCTGCGCCAGCGCCCGGGTGATGCCCACGCGGCCCATGCCCTTCTCCTCGCTCGTGCGCGAAATCCACACGGGCATGTCCGACCACGCGTTCACCTTCTGCTTCGTCAGGAACGCGCTGTCCGCCCAGGTGAAGCGCGCATCGCTGCCCGTGGCCTGCTTGCACGTGTCCAGCAGCGCGCGCATGGGCACCGGCTCCTGTGGGCCCGTGGCGTTGAACGTCCCCGTCAGCTTGCGCTCCACGCCGTGGATGAGCCACGCGGCCAGGTCGCGCACGTCGATGAACTGCACCGGGTCCTCGCCATCGCCCGGCGCGAGCACCTCGCCCCCGCGCGCCACGCGCACCGGCCAGTACGTGAAGCGGTCGGAGGGGTCATCCGGCCCGACGATGAGCCCCGGGCGGACGCTCAGCGACCGGCCCGGCATGGCCGTCTCCGCGGCCTGCTCGCACAGCGCCTTGAGCGCGCCGTAGCTCTCCTCCGTCACCTTCTCCATCGTGGGATCGGCGATGGTGGCCACGGGCGAGCGCTCGTCGATGCCGTACTCGCGCAGGTCCTTGTAGACGGAGATGGAGGACACGAAGACGTAGTGCCCCACGTGCGGCGCGAGCAGCTCCGCCGAGGCCTTCACCAACCGGGGGAAGTAGCCGGACGTGTCGATGACGGCGTCCCAGGTGCGGCCCTCCAGGGCCTTGAGTCCCTCGCCCTTGCTGGGGTCGCGGTCGCCGCGCAGCTTCTCCAGGTCCGGGAACAGCTCGGGCCGCGTCTTGCCGCGGTTGAACAGCGTCACGACGTGGCCGCGAGCGCGCGCCGCGTCCACCAGCGCCGGGCCCAGGAACTCCGTCCCGCCGAGGATGAGGATGCGTTGGGACTTCGCGGGGCCCGAGGCCTCCGCGCCTTGCTCGCGCGAGGCCGGGGCCTCCGCGCCGCCCGTCTTCGTCGTCGCACAGCCCAGGGCCTGGGCCGCGCCGAGCACCATCGCGCCCTGAATCACACCTCTGCGAGTCCACCTCATGTCGGGGTTCCTCCGGGGTCCAGCAAGGGACGCTGCATGCCCGCCTCAACGGGCCGGCGCATTCTCCACCGGAGCGACCATTGCGGGCGATGCGGATTCGACACGCGCGCGCTGACGTCGGGCCAGGAACATCGACACCCCCAGCCACAGCCCCGCCACCGGCACCGCCACCAACGACAGGCCCACGTTCCCCAGCCCCAGCGAGGTGAGGCCGCCCTGGAGCCACGAGCTGACTGTGTCGCTGCCCCGGTACACCACCGTGTCGATGAAGCTCTTGGACTTGTAGCGAGCCTCTCTGTCCACCGTGGTGAAAAGAATCTCGCGCGAAGGTCGCTCCAGCGCGTAGTGGCTCGCGCCGCGCAGCGACTTCACCGCGATGAGCATCCACAGCACGGGCACCGCCGCGAGCGCCAGGAACCCGAGCGCGGTGAGCACCGGCGCCACCGCCATGGCCACCGCCAAGCCCAGCTTCGAGATGATGCGCCCCGTGACGAGCGCCTGGAGCCCCAGCGTCAGCACCTGCACCCAGAAGTCGATGTCCGCGAACGCCGCCGTGCGCGCCGCCGCGTCGCTCGCGTGCGCCGCCACCAGCTGCACCTCCTGGTAGTACAGGAACGTGGAGGTGGCCGCGTACAGCAACACCTGGAGGCCCATGGCCAACAGGAAGGGCGAGGTGAACATCAGCCGCAGCCCCGCGAACATGCCGCCGCCCACCGGGCCCTCGGACGTGGGCGCCTGGTGCTGCACGTCATGCGCCCATCGGCTGAGCCGGCGCACGCACAGCGCGCTGACCTCCAGCATCACCGCCGAGACGAGGATGAGGTTGAGCGGCCCCACGGGCTCGGCCAGGCGGCCCACCAGGAACGGGCCGGCGATCATCCCGGCCGTGCCGCCCGCCGCGATGAAGCCGAAGAGACGCTTGCCCTGCTCGCTGGCAAAGACGTCCGACATGAAGCTCCAGAAGATGGAGACGACGAACAGGTTGTAGACGCTCAGCCAGACGTAGAAGACCCGGGCCACGTGCTCGCGCGCCACGCCCAGGCGCAGCAGCACGAAGAAGCCCACCAGGTTGACGAGGAAGAAGCGGTAGACGCGCGGGATGACGATGCGCCTAGGCCACCGCGACACCAGCGCGGAGAAGGCCGGCACCGCCACCAGCATCACGAGGAACGTGGCGGTGAAGAGCCACGACAGGTGCTTCACGTCACCCGCCGTCCCCATCTCGTTTCGGATGGGCCGCAGGATGGCGTAACCGCACATCAACGTGAAGAAGTAGAGGAAGGACCAGAGGACCGCTCCGACCTCCTCGTCCCGAACATCCACGAATCGCTTGAGCATGGGTGAAGGTCGCGCGTCTCGCCGTTCTCGGTGAGCCGGCTCAAACCCTATCCCAAGATAGCTATTCCCGGATTCCACTGAAGGAAGCGCGGCGTCGTCTCCGTGTCGGGAGTGGGACGCCGCGCCCCTCGTGTCCCATCAGCGCGCCGCGAGGACCTCGCGCACGGTGGCCTCCACGCGGGGGAGGGCCTCTTCGATTTCCGCCACGGACGTGGCGCCCACCGAGAGGCGGAACCAGCCCGAGTCCTCGTTGAGGCCGAACGCCTGGAACGGCACCACCGCGAAGCTGGCCTTCTCCAGCAGCCGCTTGCGGATGTCGTCGTTCGTCTTCAGGTCGCCCTTGCCCACCAGGTCGAAGCGGACGGACAGGTAGATGGCGCCCTGCGGCGCGATGGCGCGCACCGGAAGGCCGGCGGCGCGCATGCGCTCGAAGCCCTGGTACAGCGCCTCCAGTCGCACGTCCACGCTGCGGCGCATGGCCTGGAGGTACGTCTCGCACGCGGCGGTGTCATCCAGGTAGCGCGCCGTCGCCACCTGCTCGGCCTTGGGCGCCCACGCGCCCACGTGGCCCAGCACGTCGCGCATGCGCGAGATGATGGACGGCGGACCCACGCCCCAGCCCACGCGCACGCCCGTCGCCGCGAAGGCCTTGCTGATGCCATCCACGAACACCGTGTACGGGGCAATCTCCGGCACCAGCTCCACGGGCGTCACGTGCTTCGTCTTCCCGAAGGTGAGCACCCAGTAGATGTGGTCGTACATCAGGATGAGCGGCTTCTGCCCGCGCTGCTCACGCGACTTGTTCTCATCCACGATGCGCTGGGCAATCGCACGCAGCGCGCCCGGGTCCACCATGGTGCCCGTGGGGTTCAGCGGGCTGCACAGGCATAGGAGCCGCGCGGTCGCGAGGTGCGGAGCAAGTTGCTCCAGCGTGGGCATGAAGCCCTTCTCTGGGTCCGTGGGCACCACCACGCTGCGGGCCCCGAGCATGTGCGCGTAGTGGTTGTTGTTCCACGAGGGCACCGGGTAGATGACCTCGTCGCCCGCATCGAGCACCGCCCGATAGGTGCCATAGATGATGGGCCGCGCGCCGCCGGCCACCACGATTCCCTCCAGCGGATACTTCAGGCCCAGCGAGCGCTCATAGAAGCGCTGCACCGCCTGACGCAGCTCCAGCACACCATCCGAGGGCGGGTAGTTCGTCTCGCCCGCCTGGAGCGCGGCGCCGATGCCCTGCCCCAGCCCCTGCGGGATGGGGAACTCCTTGGGGCTGAAGTCGCCCACCGTGAGGTTGCACACCTTGCGCCCCTTGGCGACCAGCTCGCGAATCTCCGCCGCGATGCGGAGGATTTCGCTGCCAACGAGCCCACGCACCATGGTGCCGACGGTCGAGTCGTCACGCGTGGGGCGCGGAAGGGAAGTGAGGTCCAGGGCCATGAGAGGGTCTCTCCAGTTCCGGAGTCGGTAGAGGGGGCGCGATACGCGGCCCGGCGGACCCTACACGCGGCGCGCCCCGCCTGTCTCAGCCACCTGCATGCCCGAGGGCCTCCGAGCGCGGGCATGGGGACGACGCCCCGTTCCGCTCGGGCGCGGGGCGGCCGGGCGCGGGTATCGGACACGTCACGCACACGCCGCAACGATTTCCGGGCGAGCCCCGCGAGGCCGATATGCCCCGAAAGTCTCCCCGTTCCAGGACATGCGACATCCACTCCATCCTGGAAGGGAATCTGCTTGAGCGGGCGCTCGAGGCGGGGGCCCTTCTGCATGCCGAGGCTCCGCCATGAAGCACCTGACGCAGCGCCTGCTCCTCCTCTCTTCCTTCCTCATGCTCGGCGCGGGTACTGCGCAGGCCGCACCGCCCAAGTCCATCAACACGCGCATCTTTGGCACGCGCGCCATCGTGGCGTGCGACCCCGTGGGACATCAGTGCGGCATGGCCGTCATCTCGTTCCCCACGGGCATCACCTCCCTGGTTCCCTATGGGCGCTCGGACATCGCCGTCGCCACCATGGCGCTGCCCTCGGTGGATGACGCCCAGGCCATCATCGCGCGCATCGACGGCGGCGCCACGCCCCAGGCCGCCATCGACTCGGTGATGGCCGAGGACCCCTATGGTCCCATCCGCCAGCTCGCCGCGGTGAAGCTGCACCCCGACGGGAGCATCACGCTGGGCCAGACCTCCGGGAACCAGACCGCGGACGCCACGTGCGCCGTGAAGGGCGCCACCTACGTCGTCCAGGCCAACAGCATGTCTACTGGCACCATCTGCCAGGCCATGGCGGATGGCTTCGAGCAGGCCACCGGCAGCTTCCCCCTGCGCCTGCTCCAGGCGCTCAAGGCCGGCGCGCGCGTGGGCGGTGACGTGAACGGCGAGCGCTCGGGCGTCGTGCGCGTGTGGAACACCACCGCGGACAGCTCCTTCTACACGCACGTGCTGGCGGACGCCGTCGTCAACAGCAGCTACAACGCGCTGGACGAGCTGGACGTGCAGCTCCACCGATACCTGGGCGTGCTCGCCGCGCAGGACCCCGCCGACCGCATCCCGCTCGACAAGCCCACGGTGAAGCACCTCAAGAAGGTGCTCCACCGCACGGGGTACTACAACGGCCCCATGGACGGCACGTGGACCGACGCGGCGGACACGGCCCTGGCCGGACTCGTCTGGAACAACTGCTTCTTCGAGAAGCCCACCACCGTGGTGAATGGGACGCGCATGGTGGACGGCCCGCTCGTGCGCTTCATCCGCGACGTGGACCCGCGCGCGCTCGCCCCGGCCGCGGCGGCGCCGTGACCCCTCACGGCTGAGCTGGGCCGATTCAGGACTCCCCCCTTCGGCCTCGCCTCCCCCCGCCACCATCGCCGAGCATGCTCCAACCCGGAGCATGTTCCCGTCGGCGCGAGTGACAGAACGCACGCCCCAAGACGTCACGCCGCGGCAAGGCGGGCGAACTGTCTCGGCGCCTTCCCGACGTGCCGGCTGAACGCGGTGCTGAACGTACTCGCGGAGCCGTAGCCGACCGCTTCAGCGACCTCCGCGATCCCCGCGTCCTTGCGACGCAGCAGATTTCGCGCGAGTGCCATTCGCCACGCGAGCAGATACTCCATCGGCCTCATGCCGACCGCCTTCGTGAAGCGCGCGAAGAACGCCGAGCGCGACAGGGCCGCCACCTTCGCGAGCTGCGGCACGGTCCACGGATGCGCGACGCGGGCGTGCATCTGACGCAGCGCTGGCGCCAAGCGAGGGTCCGCCAGCCCGCGCAACAGCCCCGGCGGCGCGTCGTGCTCCGGGGCCACGCGGAGCGCTTCGATCAACAGCACCTCGACCAGGCGGCGCAGCACGAGCTCGCGGCCAGGGCGCCGTTCCATCGCCTCATCACCGACCCACTGCACGAGCTGCGACAGCCGCTCGACTCCGCGCACGTGCACCACCGTGGGCAGGAGCGACGCGAGCAGCGACGCGTCGGCGGAATCGAACTCGAAATAGCCGCCCAACAGCCGCACATCGGGCCGGCCACCCCGTTCGCCGTAGCGCACCTCGCCCCCCGTCGCATTGCTCGCCCGCGCCGACACCTGCGAGGGCTTCACGGGCATGACCCCCGACTGCACGAAGCCTGGGGTCGTGGGCAGCAACACGAAGTCCCCCTGCTCCAGGATGAGGGGCCCCGCGCCATCGACCGCGAGCCGGCAACGGCCCTCGAGGACGGCGCAGAAGCTCGGATGACCGAATGGCGGAGAACGCACACCCCACGCGCCCGCCCCGCTGATTCGCTTCGAGTGCACGGCACGCGGCTGCAGCAACGCGATGATTTCCGAGATGGGATCGCTCATTCAGGACTCCTGCAAATGAAACACGGACTCCGCATCGTAGAGAGTCCTGTTCTCGAAACCTATCCTTCCTTCAACGCTGCAATGACGCGGCGCTCGAAGGAGATACCCATGTCCCGCATCAGCCTCGACCCCCGCATCGATCCCCGCCTCAAGGCGGCCTTCGGTGCCATGCCTGACGCCCCCAACCCGGGTGACGTCAGCAGCCGCGAGGTCATGCTCGCCGAGCTCCAGAGCGAGGCGGCGAAGATGGCGTTCGCTGCGCAGTCCGCGATGTTCGACATGATGGACAGCGAAGACGTCGCCCCCTCGAAGGGGCTGCGCATCCGCACCGAGCAGTTCGTCTCGGCGCCCGACGGCAACACCGTCAAGGTCCTCTTCATCCGCCCGGACTCGGACGAGCCCGTGCCGTGCATCTGCTACCTGCACGGCGGGGCCATGCAGTTCTGGTCGGCGTTCGACGGGCTCTACCGCGCGTGGGGCCGGCTCATCGCCGCGCAGGGCGTCGCCGTCGCGATGATCGACTTCCGCAACGCGCTCCTCCCTTCGTCCGCGGCCGAAGTGGCCCCGTTCCCCGCCGGCCTCAACGACTGCGTCTCGGGCGTGAAGTGGGTGCACGCCCACGCGGCCGAGCTGAACGTGGACGCATCGCGCGTCATCGTCGCTGGCGAGAGTGGTGGCGGCAACCTCACGCTCGCCACGGGGCTCAAGCTGCTCCGCGACGGCGACATCGGCCTCATCAAGGGGCTCTACGCGCTCTCGCCCTACCTCGCGGGCCGCTGGCCGTCGGCCGAGACCCCCTCCTCGACGGAGAACAACGGCATCCTCCTCGAGTTGCACAACAACCGTGGGGCCATGGCCTACGGCATCGAGGCGTTCGAGCAGCGCGACCCGCTCGCCTGGCCGGCCTTCGCGAGCGAGGCCGACGTGAAGGGGCTCCCTCCGACGACCCTCTACGTCAACGAGTGCGACCCGCTCCGCGACGAAGGCGTGCGCTTCTATCGCCTGCTCGCGCGGAGCGGCGTCACGGCGCGTTGCAAGGAGAGCATTGGAACGGTGCACGGCGCGGAGCTCTTCGCGGCGGTGTGCCCGGACGTGAGCCGCGACGTGGCGCGAGACCTCGCCGCGTTCGCCCGCTGAGCCACCAACCCACACGGGAGAATGAACATGAAAGCCACGTATGGATTCCGCGCGACGATGAACGCCCTTCCGGGCCAGGGCGACACGCTGACCGAGCTGCTGTTGAGCGCGGTGAGCGACGGCGGGCCCGCCTCGAACCCGAGCTGCGTCTTCTTCCTCGTGACGCGCTCGGCCTCCCATCGCGACGTCGTGCACGTCACCGAGGGCTGGGTCTCGAAGGAAGCGCACGCCGAGAACTTCAGCCGCGAGGTCTCGCGCGCCTTCACCGCGAAGGTCGGCGCGCTGGTGAGCGACGCGCAGTATGGCGACGACGTGCCGGCCGGCGGCAAGTTCCCGCGCTGAATCGAGGAGGAGCCACCCATGGAACGCCTGCGCTCGCTCTTGGGAATCCTGGCCGCGGTCTCCGCCGTCGTCGGGCTCGAACACGTCTATCTCTGGGAACGGCTCGTGCGCGCCACGGGCCTGTCGCCACCGATGCAGCTCGCGCTGACCACCGGCCTCTGCCTGTTGGGCGCGAGCGTGCCCATCGCCGTCATCACCAGCCGCGTCGTGCCACCGAGTGTATCGACGTGGTGGGTGACGCCCGCGTACACGTGGCTGGGCGTCTCGCTGCTCATGACGGGACTGTCCCTCGTGTTCGAGGGGGTTCGCGTCCTCGTGCCGGCACTGGACCGGGGAACCCTCGCGGGGGGCGTCGTGCTCGCGAGCATGGCACTCAGCCTGTGGGCGGCGCTCGAAGGTCGGCACGTGCGCGTTCGCCGCGTCGAGCTGACGTTGGACAGACTCCCCGCCGCGCTCGATGGGCTCACCCTGGTGCAGCTCTCCGACGTGCACCTCGGCCCGACCGTGGGTCGGCGTTTCATGGAGCGAGTGGTCACCCAGGTGAACCAGCTCGCGCCCGATGCGGTGGTGGTGACGGGAGACCTCGTCGATGCACCTGTCGAGCAACTGGAGCGCGCCGTGGAGCCGCTCTCACGCCTCCGCACGGTCTTCGGCACGTTCTTCGTGACGGGCAACCACGAGTATCACGCGGGCCCTGCGCGCTGGTGTGCCCACCTCGAGACGCTCGGCGTTCGCGTGCTTCGGAACGAGCGCGTGGCGCTCGAGCGTGGAGGCGCGGTGTTGCAACTCGCGGGCACCGACGACGCGGACCCCGCTGGGCGCGCCGAGGGCTTTGGAGAGGACCTTGACCGCGCGCTGTCGGGTCGCGAGGTGAGCCAACCGCTGGTGTTGCTCGCGCACCAGCCCAAGACGGTGCACGAGGCATCGCGACGCGGTGTCGATCTTCAACTATCGGGTCACACGCACGGCGGTCAGCTCTGGCCACTCGGCTGGCTCCTCCGGTTCAACCAGCCGGTGCTCTCGGGCCTGCGTCGCTTTGGCGCCACCCAGATCTACGTCAGCAATGGCACGGGCCACTCCGGGCCACCGATGCGGCTGGGGAGTCCGGCGGAGATCACCCAGTTCGTGCTCCGCGCGTCGCGGGCTTCCGTCGACGACACCGCCAGCGCGCCCCACATCGGAGGTCAACCCGGAGCCTCCGTCGAGACACCGTCGGCACCGCGACCCGGAGTGGGCAGGCTCCGGTCTTGAGCTGGCCTCCAGGTGCCCTCCTATGCGAGAGGAGGGCACCGGCCTCACCCGGAGGGCCGTTGGGAGAACACGCGATGCGGCGGTCTGGACGTGGGATGCGTTCGCTGTGGCTCGTGAGTGCGTTGCTCGCGACGGTTGGCTGCTCCAAGAAGGATGAGCCCGCGCCCGAGCGCACCGTGGTGCCCGCGCCAACGCCGCCCGTTGGCACCATCCCTCGCGAAGGCGAAGCCGAGGCCCGTCCACCCGTCCACGTCGCCTCGGGCAGCGTGCTCCCCCACGCGCCGACGACGCCTCCGGGCTCGGACGAGAACGCTCCCGCCGCCGACTCCTCCGCTCCCGCGTGGACCTCCAGTCCCACCGAGGTGAAGCGCCGCGAGCAGCCCCAGGCCACGCTCGTCTCGGTGCGCACGGGTCCCCACGAGGACTACGACCGCGTGGTGTTCGAGTTCGAGGGCTCGCAGCTGCCTGGCTATCAGGTGGCTTACGCGAAGGAGCCCGCGGTGCAGTGCGGCTCGGGCGATGCGGTGAAGGTGGAGGGACAGGGCCCGCTGGAGGTGCGCTTCATCCCCGCGCGCGCGCATACGTCCGAGGGCAAGGCCACCGTGAGCGAGCGGACGCTGAAGCCCGCGCTGCCCATGGTGCGCGAGCTGGTCCGCACCTGTGACTTCGAGGCCGAGGTGACGTGGCTGCTCGGCACCGCGCGGCCCACGACCTACCGCGTGCTGGAGCTGAAGGACCCGTCACGCATCGTGGTGGACGTGAAGCACTGAGGCTGGGCGCACGGCGTTGTCTCGGGCCCGCTGGCGCGCGATGAGTTCGCGCGCCTCGGCTTGCGAGTCAGCGAACTCGAGCGGCACGCGCCACCGGCCCAGCAGATAGAGGGCGAGCATCAGCGCCTTGGCGCCCGCGCGCTCGACCGGGCCCGTGCCCACGTAGACGTGCCCCTTGAACCACGCCTCGCTCGCGTGGTGGACGAGGTGGTCGCGCGCCTCTCGCTCAAGCGTCGAGTTCGCCACGTCGGAGATGACGTAGAGCGGCTGTCGCGCGCTCAGCTCCTCGCAGATCTCCAACACCCGCTTCGAGTCCTCCAGCCGCGAGGGCCCGACGAAGCGAAAGACGAGCAGGTCCGGCGCCTCGAAGGTCGCGCGGTGCGTCCCGAATGCCCACTCACGAGGGGTCGTCACGGCGAGGCTCAGCTCCATCTCGAAGGCCAACGGCGCTCGAACTGTTCTCTAGATAGAAGATATCGGCGCCCCACGGAAGACGGGCTCCCTCGCGGGCAGGTGGGTCGCGCGAGACAGGAGCCCGCACGTCGCGGGTCGCGCCCTACTCCCCCGCGCGGGACAACTGGTCCAGTCGGCGCAGGAGCGCGGCGTGACGGGTGCGTGACTCGGGGCCCCGTGCGCGCAGGGCCAGTGCCAGCACACGTGGCAGGTCCAGGGCCGCGCCCACGCGCAGGCGCTCGCGATAGCGCAGCTCCCAGTCCTCGGGCACGCGCAGGGACCAGTTCCGCGCGTCCACGGTTCCCGGCACGTTGTAGGTCTCCTGCATCCCGAGCAAGTCAGCGAAGAAGACCATCACGTTGCGCGCGCGGCAGGCGAAGAGGTCCGCGAACTTCGCCTGCGCCAGCTCCGCGGGGTCCTCCGCGAGGCGCCTCGCGAAGTCCTCACGTCCCTCGGGCTCGGGATGCAGGCGCTGGGACAGGTACTCGGCCTGCGCACGCGCGGTGCCACGCCACTGCCATGTCCCCACCCAGCGCCACAGGGATGGGGTGTCGTGATTCCCCACCATCACCCAGTCGTCCGGCGCCGCGTTCTCACTGCGGTACACATCCGAGGGGTTGTCGAGGTCCGCCTTCTGCGTCACGCGGAAGCGGCCCAGGCCGTGGCGCGCGAGTACGCGCCCCAGCTCATAGGGCATCGTGCTGAGCACCTCGCACAAGAGGTCCTCCTTCGCGCGGCCCTGGCGCTCTGCGGTCCGCACCACCGCGTCGAAGAGGATGCTGTAGCGCTCCAGCTGCTCGGGCGTGAGGGAGCGCACCCAACCATCCGCGTGCCGGGATTGCGTGCGATCCAGTTGCTCCGGCCCGACGATGGCATAGCGAGCCAGCTCGGGATGGTCCGGCAGGTCCGGCGAGGAGAAGAGGCGCGCGCCCTGCTGCACCGCGCGCAGCGCATCGGGCTCACCCGCGCGGTACACCCACGGGCACACAAGCCCATGAGGATGGTCGATGCGCAGGCCATCGTACTCGCCCAGCATCTTTCCCAGCCGCGCGTCCATGAAGCGCAGCACGGGCCCAGGTTGGCGCGCATCGGCTTCGAAGTAGTGCGCGGGATCCATCACGGGATAGTTCCAGGGCTGTCCCTCCGGATTCGTGCGACTGGGCGGCGCGCCCATGAGGTCCGTGCGCAGGAACAGCCCCTGCCACGCCCACGCGTCCCGCGGCGAGAAGCCAATCTGGAGGTCACCGTAGAGCTTCAGCCCCCAAACTACCGCGCGCTCGCGAAGGTGCGCGTGCTGCGCGTGCACCAGGAACTGGAAGAAGGCGTAGCGGTCCAGGGCGGAAGCGTGCCGTGTCTCCAGCTCGCGCACGCGCGACTCGGCGGCGTCAGCCTCTTCGAGACGAGGACTGAACAGGCGCGCGTCGAGCGACGGTTCCCAGTGTCGCCAGTCCGGGTCGCCGCGCTCGGCGCCGAGCACATCGAAGAGCGAGTCCGGCGTGAGCCAGGAGGCGTTGTCCTGTTGGAACGAAGCGAAGGCTCGCGACAGCTCGGTGGGCTGTTCTCGCTGGAAGGTGGCCCACGCTTCGTCGAGCGCGGCGAGCTGGGCACGAAACGCGAAGGCGTAGCGGACGTCCGGGCGCGAGGTGAAGGGACGCTCGGAGACGAGTCGGGCCAGCGTGTCCGGCGAGAGCAGTCTTCCCCAAGGGCCGTGCGCATCGGTGAGTGGCGCGAGCGCGACGTTGAGCACGTTGCGAGAGAACAGCGTGCCGTCGTACGGCGACGCGTTGTACTCGGTGGTCTGCCCTTGGGGGCCGAGCTGGACGCCCGTGAAACCCAGGTCGCGCGCGAAGGAGAACAGGCGCGCCGCGCCCTCCGAGTACGGCGAGCCACGGCCCAGGTCCTGCCCTGGGAGGCCCGGGAAGCTGGGGTCCTGGATGCTGAGCACCCAGCGCGTGACGCCCAGCGCCGCCAGGGCCTCGGTGACAACCTCGCGATGGTCTTTGGGCAACGGGGCCAGGGCTGCGTCTCCAGGGAGCACCGACCCTAGAACCCCGGCGCGCTCACGCCAACCGCTCAGGCGCGCGGACGTTCAGCAGCGACACTGCGCGACCGCGAGCACATCACGCCGCGAGGGGATGGACGCGCACGACGCGGCCGATGACGTCTCGACGAGGCACCCAGCCATTGATGCGGCCCACGTTGTTGCCGATGAGCAGTTGCTCCTCCGTGGCTTGCTTGACGAGGTGCAGGAGGACTCCGCCCTTCCACCGCACCAGCACGATGTCGTCGACCTGAACTTCTCGCGGATCCACCGGGCTCAGCGTCACGCGCTGATTGTCCTCGATGCGACCTCGCATGGACCCACCTCGGGGCCTCACCTCCACGCGCGTCCCGCGTGACAACGCCTGCACTGCCTCAGTCGCCCAGCCCATGTTTCGACTCCGTCGTCCGAAGGAAAGACGGGCCGACGCCTGGACTGGAAACGACTGACAGGCGCGTGCGTCGACAAGCCACGCGCATCGCGACAAATTGTCCGTGACCACTGTCGTGCTTGGACGGGATTGCGCTCGCGGCGGAGATGCGCGCGTCAATTCAAGCGAACCCAAGAGGGAGAAGCGTTGCGGCACACGCCTTGAAATGGGCGCGAGTCATGGCCACTCCGACGCAGTCCTTCGCCCGCATCGCCCGCAACATTGGACTCACCTTGGTGGGGCTGTTCGTGCTGCTCCTCATCACCGTCGCAGTCGTCCCCTCGTACGACGAACTCCCCGAGGACTCAGCGGTAATGGACCTGCGCGCCATTCGCTCAGCGCTGAAGCTCTATTACAGGCAGCAGCGGCACTTCCCATCCACCCAGGAAGGCCTCTCAGCCCTGGTGGCGACCCAGAACCTGGAGAAGATTCCGACGGACCCGTGGCACCGCGAGTACCACTACGTGCTCGATGACGAGGGCCCGCGCGTCTGGACGAACGGGGCGGACGGAGTGCCCGGTGGTGACGGAGAAAACGCGGAGTTCACCATGGCGCGGTTCGACACCGAGCTGCTCTGCGAACCCCAGGTGAGCATCACTCCTGCCGCGAGTGGGGTGCGGGACGCGACTCCCACCCACCCCGTGGCTCCCGCCTCACATCCTCCGCATTGAACACGCGGCGCAGCCGACTCAGCGGTCACGCACATCCACTCGCGAAACTCGCATGACCATCTCCAATCCCTCTCGCCCACCGTGCTCGCCCTGGCGCTCCCTCCTGTCCTTCCTCCGGAACATCCTGGCCGTGTTCGGCGGACTCGTTGTCCTGCTATTCATTCTCAGCACTACTGGAATCCTTCCGCACCTGGGCGAAACGCCCAAAAGCGAGCGAGCGATGAAGGACCTGTGTGCCATCCGCACGGCACTGAAGCTCTATTACGAGCAGCAGGGGCACTTCCCCTCTACCCAGGAAGGGATCCCAGCGCTGGTGGTAACACGGCATCTGGACAGGATTCCCACGGACCCATGGGGCCGTGAGTACGACTACTTACTCGACGACAAGGGCCCACACGTCACGGCGACTGGCGCGGACGGAGCCCCGGGTGGTGAGGATGTCGACGCGGACATCGACATGGACCCACTCGAGGCCGAGCCCATCAGTCGCACTCCGGCGAGCGTCACTCCTGCCGCGAGTGGGGCGCGGGACGCGGCTCCCCTCCCCCATGAGGCTCCCGCCTCGCACCCTCTGCATTGAACACGCGGCGCAGCCGACTCAGCAGCCACGCGCGACCGTCGGAGAGAATCTCGTAGACGGTTGGAATCACCAGCAGCGTGAGCAGCGTGGAGGTGATGACGCCTCCAATCACCGCTCGGCCCAGCGGTGCTCGAAAGTCGCCGCCCTCGCCGTGCCCCAGCGCCACCGGCACCATGCCCGCGATGAGCGCGAACGTCGTCATGATGATGGGCCGCAGGCGGATGCGCCCCGCCTCGATGAGCGCCTCGCGCAACGGCGTCCCGCGCGCATGAGACCACTTGGCGAAGTCGATGAGCAGGATGGCGTTCTTCGCCACGATGCCCATCAGCAGGATGACGCCAATCAAGCTCATGATGTTCAGCGTGTCGCCCGTCACCAACAAGGCCAGCACCACACCAATCAGCGACAGCGGCAGCGACACCAGGATGGCCAGCGGATCCACGAACGAGCCGAACTGGACGACGAGGATGAGGTACATCAGCAACACCGCCACCCCCAGCGCCAGGAACACCCGGCCAAACACCTCGCGCTGGTCCGCGGACTCCCCGCCGAGCGACATCACGTAGCCCTTGGGAATCGTCACGCCCTTGAGCCTCGCTTCGATGTCTCGCGTCACCTCGGAGAGCGAGCGCCCCTGCACGTTCGCCTGGACGTTGATGACCTTCTCTCGGTTCAGGTGATTGATTTGCGCCGGGCCCAGCGTCTGTCGCACCGACGCCACCTGTCCCAACGGCACCACGATGGGCGCGCCGTTGAGACCCGCTCCAATCACCAGCGGGAGCTGTGCCAGATCCGAGGGCTGCGTGCGCGACTCGGGCGCCAGGCGCACCATCACGTCTCGCGTCTTGCCTGAAGGGTCCACCCAGTCCCCCGAGTCGAGCCCCGCGAAGGCCGGCTGTAGAGACTGCGCCACCTGCCCCACTGTCACGTTGAGCTGTCCCGCCAGTCCTCGGTTCAGCTCCACCTCCAGCTCGGGCTTCTGGCCGCGCGTGGACAGGCCCACGTCCACCGCGCCAGGAACCTGGCGGACCGCCGCCATCACCTTCTCCGCCAGCGCGTTGAGGGGCTGTGTCTCCGGGCCGCGCAACTCCAACTGGATGGACTTCAGCGCGCCTCCAAAGCCGCTGGTGAAGACAGAAGCCGTGGCCCCGCCCACTTCGAGCAACTCCCGTCGGAAGACGCGGCCCAATGCATCCTGGTTCTGCTTGCGCTCGGTCCTTGGCTTCAGCCGCACGTACACCAACGCTTGATCCACGCCCGGCGCGCGCAGCGGCAGCGGCGTCCCGATGGTCGAGTAAGTGTAGGCCACCTCGGAGTGCGCACGAATGCGGCGGGACACCTCATCTACCTTGCGCCGCGTGTACTCCAGGCTGGAGCCCGGCGGCGTCTCCACCAGCACCTCCAGCTCGCCTCGGTCACTCACCGGGACGAAGCCCGCGCCGCCAATCGTCGCCTGCAGCATCACCGCGCCCACGAGCGAACCCACCGCGAGCAGCACCATCACCAACCGATGGTCCAGCGCCCACGCAATCACGCCCTTGTAGCGATCCGCCTGTCGGTCGAACCAGTGATTGAAGTGCGCCAGCCCTCGGGAGATGAATCCTCTGCGTGCGCCGGACTCCGTCTGGGGATCGGCCCAGTACGCGCTGAGCATCGGGTCCAACGAGAAGCTGACGAACAACGACACCAGCACCGAGCACGCGATGGTGAGCGCGAACGGCTTGAACCACTGCCCCGCCACTCCGGACATGAAGGCCACGGGGATGAACACCGCCACGATGGAGAACGTGGTGGCCGCCACCGCGAGCCCGATTTCATGCGTGCCCTCGCGCGAGGCGGTGAAGTGGTCCTTCCCCATCTCAATGTGGCGCACGATGTTCTCGCGCACCACGATGGCATCGTCGATGAGGATGCCGATGGCCAGCGTCAGCCCGAGCAGCGACATGGTGTTGAGCGTGAAGCCAAACACCCAGACGCTGATGAAGGACGCCAGCGCACTCACGGGCAGGGCCAGCCCCGTGATGACCGTGGAGCGCCACGAGTTCAGGAACAGGAACACCACCAGCACCGTCAACAGCGCGCCCTCCACGAGCGCCTGCTGCACGTTCACCACCGCGGCGCGCACGCGCTTGCCCGCGTCTCGCACCACCTCCAGCCTCGCTTGTTCGGGCAACCGCTGCTGAAGCACCCGCACGCGCTCGCGCACGGCGTCCGCCACCTCCGTGGTGCTGTAGCCCTTGGACTTCAGCACGTCGATGCCCACCGCCTTGCCCCCGTTGAACAAGGCTTCGGTGCGTGGCTCCTCAGTGCCGGCGAAGACATCCGCCACTTCCCCCAGTCGCACCATGCGCCCGCCGCGCTCGGCCACGGCCACGCGCGCGAAGTCCTCCGGTGTCTCCAGGCGGCCTCGCAAACGGATGGTGCGCTCCTCCAGCTCCGTGTTGAGCCGCCCCACTGGCGCGGCGAGGTTTTGCGCTTGCAGCGCCGCGACAATCTGCGCGACGGACAGGCCTGCGGCTTGAAGCGCGGCGGGACGCACCTGCACCGTCATCTCTCGGTCCAGTCCCCCCACCACCGTCACCTGGGCCACGCCCGCCACGGAGCGCAGCTCGCTCACCACCAGCGGATCCGCCAGTCGTGACAGCGCGGGCACATCGAGCGAAGGCGACGTCAGCACCAGCGACAGGATGGGCTGCTGCGAGGGGTCGAACCGCGTGAGGATGGGCTCCTTCATCTCCTGTGGCAGGTCCGCCCGTTTGCTGGAGATGGCATCGCGGATGTCCTGCGAGGCCTGCTGCACGTCCTTCGAAAAGTCGAAGAAGACGGTGAAGGTGGCCAGGCCATCCGTCGCGCTGGAGGTCGTCTTCTTCGCGTCGACGCCGCTGATGCTGAAGATGGCGTCCTCGATGGGCTCGACGATCTCTCGTTCCACCGTGTCGGGCGAGGCTCCCAGGTAGACGATGGACACGGCAATGACCGGCTGCTGGATGTCGGGGAACTCGTCCGTCTCCAGGTTGAGGAGCGCGACGATTCCGAAGACGACCAACGCCACCATCACGGTGATGGTGACGATGGGACGCTTGATGGCGAAGTCCGAGATGAACACCGAGCGACTCCCGTGAAGATGAAGGCCCGAGCTACGGGGTGCGCTCCGGAGCCGAGCCTTGTCCCGCCCCGCCCACGCCTTGGCCTGAGTCGCGAGGTTCGGGGGACGGCGTCACCTTCACCGGGGTCCCCTCGGCCAGCTCGCGCGCGGAGCCGAGCAACACGAGGTCTCCGTCCTCGAGTCCGGAGCGCACCTCCACGGCTTGCGCCACCTCGTCACGCAAGCCCAGCGTCACGGGGGCTCGGGCAACCTTGCCGTCGTGGATGCGGAGCACGGAAGGCGGATCGCTGCGCGGGTCCACCGCATCCAGCGGCACGGCCAATCCCTGACGCGCGATGGACGCCACGCGCCCCTGGGCGAAGAGCCCCGAAAGCAGCGCCCGCGAGTCATTGGGGACGTCCACGTAGATGCGCACCTGTCCCGTCGCGGGATCCACCGCGGGGTTGATGTGCTCCACCTGTCCGCGAAACGTCCGCGCACCGTAGCCGGTGACACGGAACTCCACGGGTGTGCCGGCCTTTACCTGCGCGAGCTGCACGGCGGGAACAGCGGCCTCCAGCCGAAGCGAGCGCGGATCCACCACCGTGAAGAGGGGCGAACCCACCTGGACGATGTCGCCTGTGTGCACCGCGCGCTCGCTGATCACGCCATCGAACGGCGCGACCACGCGCGTGCGCGTGAGCTGCTCGTCCGCCAGCTTCAGACGCGAGCGTGCATCCGCCAACTGTCCCTCTGCCTGCGTCCGAGCGAGCTGCGCGCGCTCGAAGTCGCGCTGGGTGATGACGCCCGCCTTCGCCAGCCTCGCGTTGCGCGCCTCATCCGATTGCGCCACGCGCAGCGCGTTGTCCGCCACGCGCAGCGAGGAACGGGCCGCGAGCACCTGGGCTCGCAGCGTCCCCTCGTCGATGCTCGCGAGGGGCTCGTCCTTGCGCACCGGCTGACCGGGCTCCGCCTTCACGTTCAGGACGCGGCCACCCACCTCCGCGCGCATGTTCGCGGCCCTCGGCGCTTGCAGCGTGCCAGAGAGGACTGGACCGCTGCGCAGCTCGGCCGGCTGCACTTTCACCACGTTCTCCGGCCCCAGGGTCACCGCGGCAGGAGTCGCCGGCTCCACTTCGCTGGAGCGGGCGTGGCAGCCCGTCGACAGCATCGCGAGCACCGACAGCCCACCGCTCCATGCCCACCGCCCACCCATGGCGTGTCTCCTCGCGCTCTCAGCCACCGCTGCTCCACCTGGAGGTGCCACCGGCGGGGTAATCACCGAGTCCTGGCGCGCCCACTGGAGGGCCCGCGCGCGCTTCGCCAGCGAACGAAGCGCGCGCCCAGGCCGTCCAAGGGCAGACATCGCGGTGCCGGCCCTCGGCCTTGCGTCACGGGGTGGCGGTAGGAATGGCACCCAATGGCGACTCGCTCATGAGGAGCGTGCCCGTTTGGAAATGGGCCGACACGCCGCAGTCCGGGCGATTCGTCCGTCCCGGGCAGCTCACTTCTGTGTGCGCGCGCGTGACGGCGGTGAAGCAGCGCGAGCCAGTCACGTCCCACTCCGCTTCAGGGACCCACGGCTCGGTGTCCTGCTGCACGCCGATGGCGTCGTACACGTTCACCCACTGCCCATCTTGGGTGTGCGAGTCACCATCGCCGCAGAAGTCCGCGCGCACCATGCGCGTGCAGGCTTGATGGTGCGCCGCCAGGCTCCGACCGTCCGGCCTCAGCGTCCACGGCTTGTAACCAAAGTGAATGCACTTCGCGATGGCCGCGCCCTCGCACGCGAAGGTGAACGCCGAGGGGTCGTCCAGCTTCGCGCCGCCCGCGCCGGGGACACCTTGCCGGTAGTCCCAGCGTCCCGCCACGGCGATGGCGCGCAGCGGCTCGTCGTTCGGGCCCCGGCAGATGGAGCGCCACTGTCCATCCTTGTCGAGGAAGGACACCGCATAGGACCACACGTCGTGCTCGACGCCAGCGCCTGGGTCGGCATCGTCCACGCGCAACTCCACCGCGCCACCCTCCCCCAATCTGCCCTTGAAGCGCACGCCCACGAAGTCCGCACCCGACAGCACGTGCGTGCCGATGTTCCCCACGAAGCCGGAGCCCACCAGGCGCACCGAGTCGAGCGGGCGCAGCGTGGGTCCTTGCCGCGCGTTCGCGTAGTCCACGGCGATGAGCATGCCGCTCAAGTCCGTGCCGTTGAGGTTGCGCCCATTCAGGTTGCGGCCGTTGAGATTGCGGCCGTTCGGCGTCGCCAGCTCCGACCCTTGCGAGGACGTCGCCAGGGGCACCGGCGGCCCCCACTCGCTCCCGCACCCCCACAGCATTCCGGCAACGGCTACCGCTCCCAGCACCTTGCTCGCGCTCACGGTACACCTCCCGACGCCACTCCTCCGTCTTGCGTCCTGCGACCTCCAAGGTTTGCAGCCGAGGTCCGCGGAGCAAGGTGCGAGCAATCCCCAGTACGGTTGCGATGTCCGTCACACGTCAATCGTCTGGCACGCCCGGACAGCCCGGCGCGCCGAGAGACCTGCGCGGGGAGCGTGGATCAGGGAGAGGACGGCGGCGGATCCGCGCAGACGCGCAGCCCCAACGCCACGTCGCGCAGCGAGGGCTCGGGCAGCTCGCGGTTGCTGGAGCGCGCGGAGGTCGATGCGAACGAGAAGCTGCCACCTCGCGCCACGGGACGCCCGGGCTCCAACCACGAGCGGGTCCATTCCCAGACGTTGCCCGCCATGTCATCCGCGCCGAACGGGCTGCGCGACGCCGCGTGACTGCCCACTTCGTCTGGACCGAAGCCCCCGGGCTCCTTGCCGTACGTCGTGTCGACGTTGGCCTCGTCGGGCTCCAGGCGATCTCCATGCGGGAACTCGCGCCCATCGACACCGCGCGCGGCGCGCTCCCACTCCAGCTCCGTGCACAGCCGCGCACCCGGCACGCGGCCCGTGGTCGCGAGCCACGACGCATACGCCTGCGCGTCCGCGAACGTGATGCCACTCACCGGGAAGCGCAGCCAGTCCTGCTCGGCGCGACGCTCGCGCTTCGCGTAACGCAGCGGCTCACCCATGCGCGCGGTGTATG
This sequence comes from Myxococcaceae bacterium JPH2, assembly GCA_016458225.1. Classification (NCBI taxonomy): domain Bacteria; kingdom Pseudomonadati; phylum Myxococcota; class Myxococcia; order Myxococcales; family Myxococcaceae; species Myxococcaceae bacterium JPH2. The sequence goes on from JAEMGR010000003.1 coordinate 308,271, forward strand.
GCGTATCCCCGGGCTGGAAGCGCAGACGCCAGGTGCCCTTCTCGGGCTCCAGCGTGAGCAGTCCGACGTAGCCTCCGCTGCCTACGTGCGGGCGGCGCCGCGCGCGCTCCGCTGCGGGCAGCGCCTCCAGGTACTCCAGCCACTCCGCGAAGGTGGTCTCGTTCCGCGCCACCAGGAAGCCTGGGACCTCCACGCGATGCTGAGGCACGGTGTTGAAGAACTCGCGCACGCTCGCCTCGGCGGCGCTGCCGAAGCGCACCTCGCCGGGCGGGACATAGGTGAACCCGTGAGGCAGCGCGCCCGCGCGCAACATGGGCACCATGAGTCGCCGCGACTCTCCGCGCTGCAACAACACGGGCTGCACCGCGTCCTCATGGCCGGGCGCACGAACGGTGAGCTGATAGCTCCCTGGCGGAACGGGGACCTCGCGCCACGGGCCCACGCCCACGGGCATCGGCGGACCGAGCACCTCGCGGCCCTGGGCATCGCGAGACACAGGCCTCAGCTCCACGGTGGCGTTCGGTGTCATCCCCTCCAGCGCGAGGCGCGCGGGCGCGGTCCATCGGCGCCATCGATCCCCGCTCGTGTCGTAGAGGCGCAGGCGCTGCAGCAGCGCGGGCAGTCCGCCGGGCTCCCCCTCGACCTCGGCCCACAGCGCGCGCTCCAAGAGAAAGTCCGCCAGCGCCGCGCGCACATCCGAGCGCGTGGGCGCCAACGCCAACGCACGCTCCAATCGGTCCGCCACCGCGTCGAAGCGACGATGCAGCCGCAACGCGCGCGCCGAGGCCCGTGTCCACGCCTGATCCGCCTCCGCCTTCTTTCCGGTGTCATAGAGGTGAAATGCCTCGAGGCGCTCGACCTCCAGGGCCTCCTGTTCGTTGCGGACCTCTTCATCGGAGCGCGCGGCCTCGGTGAGCTCATGGCGCACGCGCGCATCCAGCCGCCAGCGCTCACGAAGCTGGAGCCCGCCATAGAGGAGCGCGAGGGAGAGCAGGAACCCCACCGCCAGCACCTGCCGCACCCGTCGGCTGCGCACCATGGTGCGACGCGACTCCTCCAGGAAGTCGCGCTCACGGCGCGTCAGCTCGCTGTTGTCCAACACCGCCGCTTCAGCGAGCTGGCGAGGTCCCCACAGCGACTCGCGCGCGAGCCCCAACCGCTCCCACTGCGCGGCGGCCGCCTCCAACCGAGCCTGCACCTCGCGCCGCTCACCCGCGTCCGCCAACCACCGGGCCAAGGTTCCCCAACCCGTGAGGAGCGCTTCGTGCGCCACCTCGTAGGCCGTGCCCTCCTCCGCCTCGCGCGCCACCAACAGCCGTGCTTGGACCAGGGCCTCCAGCGCGGCGCGGTAGCGCGGATCATTTCCCACCAACTCCCGGTCCGTCTTGCGCGCGCGCGTCCCATCCGCGGTCACCAGCCGCAACAGCACACCCCGGGCCGCCGCGCGACGCTCGGGCAACAGGAGCGCCACGGCTTCGTCCGCGTGCCGCGCCAGCGCCCCCGCCACGCCGCCCATCGAGTCCAGCGCGGCCTGGGTCATGACGCCCGCTGCGCCGTCGCGCGCATCCCACAGCTCCGCGAGCGCGAACTGGAGCAGTGGCAGTCCGCCATCGGCCGCAGAGGAGGCCACCAGCGCATCGACCAGCGCCTCCGACTCGAATCGAACCCCCTTCACGCGCGCCGGACCGACGATGGCCTCGCGCGTCTCCTCGGGCGACAAGGCGCGCAGGAGGTACAGCGCGCGCGGCACCTCCGAGCCCAAGCCCGGCACCGACGTCAGCCGCGTCAGAAAATCACTGCGCCCCGTGGCGAGCACGCGCAGCCCACTCGGTCCCTCCACCAACGCGCCCAGCGCCGAGCCCGCGAGGTGCGCCTCCTCGGGCGAGGCCAGGGTGATCAGCTCCTCCAGCTGATCCACATAGAGCACCAGCCCCTCGGCCGCGCCGAGCCGCACGCGCAGCCAACGCACCAGCGAGCTTGGGTCGATGTGCATCGCCTCGGCCAGCGCCTCATCCTGCAACTGGAGCAACGGCGCCACGGCCGCGGCGAGCGCCGCCACGGGCCGCCGGCCGGGCACGAGTCGCGCGACATGCCACCGCCGTCCATCTTCCAGCGCGCCATCCGCCACGGCCGGGAGGATTCCCGCGAGACACAGCGAGGACTTGCCCACGCCCGAGTCGCCTGTGATGAGCAGGAACGTCTCGGCCTTCAGCCGCTCCAGCACCGCGCGCTGCTCTCGGCGCCGGCCGAAGAAGAGGGCCCGGTGCTCGGCCTCGAAGGCCTGGAGCCCGCGATAGGGATTGCCCTCGGGCACCTCGACGGTCGCGTCCTCGCGGGCCAGCAACTCGAGCGCATCGAGCAGTTGCGTGGCGGAGGCGAAGCGCTCGGCGGGGTTGCGGCGCAGACACCGGTCGACCGCGGCGGCGAACGACGCGTCCACACTCGGAGCCGCTTCGGCCAGGGGGCGCACCTCGCGGGAGCGCACGACCTCGGACAGCTCGCGCCACGGCACGTCGCGAAAGGGCCCCACGCCCGCGCACAGCTCGTACAGCACGATGCCCAGCGAGTACACGTCACTGCGCGCCGTCAGCTCGTCACCGGCCCACGCCTCCGGAGACATGTAATAGGGCGTGCCCACCAGCGCGCCGCGCGGGAGCGAGGGCAGGAACAATCCTCCCAGCGAGCGGGCCCCCAGCATCGCGCCCGGCTCGCTGGCCAGGTCCAGCGGCAGGCCCTGTGCGCCGAAGCCCGCGGGCCGCTTCGGCTCATCCGGCACCGCCGCGTGGTCCAGCAACTTGGCGAGCCCGAAGTCGAGCAGCTTCACCTCGCCGCCCTCGGTGAGCACCGCGTTGCCGGGCTTGATGTCGCGGTGGAGCACGCCTCGGTGATGCGCGGCTCCGAGCCCTCGCGCGAGGTCCCGTCCCATGGCCAGCGCGCGCTCCCAGGGAACGGGCCGAGGGAGCTGATCCAAGCTGACGCCCCGGATGAACTCGGACACGAGGTAGGGCTGATTCTCCAGCTGGCCCACGCGATACAGCGTCACCACGTTGGGGTGCTGGATGCGCGCCGCGGCCCGCGCCTCCACGAGAAAACGAGACAGCGCGTTGGTGCCCAGCGCGGGGATGAACTTCACCGCGACGGGGCGCTCGAGCAGCGTGTCTTGAGCCAGATACACCCGACCGGTCCGCCCCCGACCAATGGGCCGCACCAGACGGTACTCATCGAACTCCTTGGGAGGAGTCCACGTGTCGGACGAGGAGCTGGCGGCGGGTGGGCCCACACGGGGTGGCCTATACATCTGCCCCGAGAGGAGCAACCCGACCATGGGAGGAAGCGAGGCGCGCGAGGGCACATCCGCCGGCGTTGTCCGCTGGCCGGCAGTCGCGGTGTTCCGGGGCTCACTCCGGGCTCACTCGGGAGTGAAGCGCCCCTTGGCCTTGCTCGGCTTGAGCATGTCTCGAATCTTGTTCTCCAGGTCCTGCGGCAGGCAGGGCTTGGCCACGAACTCGTCCGCGCCCGCGCCCAGCGCGTTCTCCGCGTTGCCCGCCAGCACGTGGCCCGTGAGCGCCATCACCGGGATGTCTCGCGTGCGCGCGTCCTGCTTGATGCGCCGCGTGGCCTCCCAGCCATCCATCACTGGCAGCGACAGGTCCATCAGGATGATGTCTGGCTCACCCTCTTGAGCCTTCTCCACCGCCTCCACCCCGTTGCGAGCGGTGTCGACCTCGAAGCCCACGAACTCGAGGTACTCGGCATACATCTCGCGGGCGTCGTCGAAGTCATCCACCACGAGGATTCGCTTTCGCGCGCTCGCCGAAGAGGAAGCGTCCTCACCCAGGGGAACTCCCGGAGCGGTCATGGCCGTGTTCTTCATGGAGCGAGGGCCTCGCATGTGGGGAAAAGGCGGCGCTGAATCTATTCACGCGCCGCCCAACGTGCCCACGCTCCGCGCTTCTGTGTGAGAGGCACGGCGGAGTCATCCCGTGTCCGAAATCCAACGACCGAGGCCGCAAAAGACAGCGCCCCCGTGGAGACATCTCCACGAGGGCGCCGGACTTCAGGCTGCGTCGCGAGCCGAAAGAACTACGGGGCCGGCGTCGGGATGGGCAGCGCGGTGATGGTGGCGAACGTGAGGTCCGTCTGCTGCTGGATGCCCCACGCCGTGAGGTACACGGACGACTGCGGGCTCACGCGCTTGAACTTGATGGTGGCCGTCGGGAAGAGCAGCGACGGGTTGAGCTGCTTGCCGCCATACGTGAACGCGAACCGCGTGGTGTAGCCCGTGGCCGGGAGCGGGAAGACCGGCGTCTCGGCGGGGGTCTTGGTCTGGATGGGAGCGCTCGGCTCGGCCGGGAAGATCGGGAAGCCCTGGCTGAAGCCCAGCTCGCCCGGCGCGTCGCCCACCTTGTTGCTGGCGTTGAAGTCCGCGTTGAAGAAGACCTCGGACGCGACGCCCGACTCGAGCGTCATGACCTGGTTGAAGGTCACGTAGATGGGCTCGCCCGGATCCAGCAGGCCGTTGGTGCCGCCCGCGACCTCCTCGTAGTTCGCGCTGACGATGGCCACGTTGTTCGGCGGCGTGGAGACATCACCGCCGTAGAACGAGTGCGTCTGCGTGACGGAGTTGCTGCCGGAGAGCGAGGACGCGCGGATGTAGAGCTGGTACTCCTGGCCCACCGCGATGCTCTGCGCCGGGGTCACGGTGAGCACCGTGTTGCCCATGGACAGGGCCTTGTTCACCGACAGCAGCTCGCGGCCGTACTCGTCCGTCATCTGCACGACGAGCGAGGCGGGCTGGATGGGCTGGTTGAAGGAGAAGTAGAGCGAGTCACCCGGCTTCACCAGGTTGAACTGGGGACGGTACGAGCCGCCCGAGAACGACCGGAGCGAGGAGTAGCTGATCGCCAGACCCTGGTTCGGGTCGTACGCGTACGGCAGCTCCAGCGGGTGGACGTAGCCATAGGAACCCGTCGCGATGTCCGCGCCGGAGAAGTTCCGCACGATGCCGCCCGTGTCGATGAGGCCGTCGCCGTTGGAGTCCGTCGCGTTGACGACCAGGCGATAGGAGCTGCCCAGGCGATCCATCTCATTGGGAGACGGAACCTTGTCGAAGGTGACGATGCCATCCGCGCCAGACTCGGACTCGACGACGACGGTGCTGTTGGCGCCGCCGGCGTTGCTGGAGACGATGCGGCCCGCCGTGTCGATGGACAGGGTGGCCTTCGCCTGCGCCGCCGGGCGGCCGTTCGGACCGATGAGGCCGAACTTCACCGAGCTGTCCGACGAGCCGAGGATCACGGCGCCGATGTTCGCGTTGCCGTTGTTGAGCGGCACGTTGCCGGCCGTCGACGGAACCGTCGCGGAGGTGCGCAGGGGCGCGAAGCCATTGCGCGTGAACGTCAGGAGGACCTGGGCACCGCCCGGCACGTCCGCGAACACGAAGTTGCCCGTCGAGTCCGTCGCCGCCGTCTTCGCCTGCGCCGAGCTGCCAATCGTCATCGACACCGTCACGCCATCCAGCGGCGCATAGCGGCTGTCGAGCACCTGCCCGGAAACGGTGCCCTTCGGCGTGGCCGGAGCAACCACCGAGACGTTGTTCGGGTCGTGGATGCCATCGGCGACACCGTCACCGTTCGCGTCCGTTGGATCCTTGCCACACCCGATCGCCAGCAGCGGCACCACGGCCATCACCAGATGCTTCTTCATCGTCCCCGCCTTGTTTGCTTGAATTTTCACGCCCGGGCTTCCCCCAAGGGCGCAATGGCGGACACTCTCCGACCCGGCCCTGCCGCGTCAAGACACCCACCCGAGCACGCGTCATGGGTGGTAGCATGTCGCCTCATGTCGGACGTCAATTCGCCGTGCCTGGGCTGCGCCATCGTCAGCGGTACCACCCACCCCGTGGGTGGGGTCCTCGCGCGGGCCCCGGGATGGGTCCTCCATGGCGTGGCCGGCCCCAGCCCCGTCCCTGGCTGGGTGGTCCTCTCCAGTGAGCGCCATGTGCGGGGTTGGTATGACTTGGAGGATGACGTCGCGCGAGAACTGGGGCCGCTCACCGCGAAGGTGATGCGCGCCCAGCGCGCGGTGCTCGGCGCGGAGCACGTCTATGCCTTCGCCATCGGCGATGTGCTGCGGCACTTCCACCTGCACCTCGTCCCCCGCTACGCGGACACGCCCCAGCGGCTGTGGGGACGCGCCGCCTTTGACGCGCTCCCGGGCGATCACCTCGCCGTGGAGGAACTCGAGGCCGCCGCCCGCACGCTGGCCGCCGCGCTCGCGCGCTGAAGCACGCAGCTCCGCACGGCTTCGCTGTCAGTGCGGCCCCGTCCACGCTTCGGTCGCGGGCCGCCCCACCTTGGATTTCGCCCTCTCGCCGTGCCTACGCTTCAGGTCGGGCACCAGACTGGCAACCTGGACCGAACATGGACCGGGCCGAGCGGAGAGGGAAGAATGGCTCGCGCCCCATGTCATCGTCCCGTCTGGCTCCGTGGCTGCTCTTCGTGTTTCTCACCGCCTCCGTCCCCGCGCTCGCGGACAACACGGCGGACGAGGCGGATATCGCCTTCGAGCTGGGCAACGAGGCCTACTCCCGAGGCAGCTACACCGAGGCGCTGCGCTCGTACTTCAACAGCTACCGCCTGGTGCCCAACCGCAACGTGCTCTTCAACATCGCCCGCTGCTTCGAGGCGCTGGGGAAGTTCAACGAGGCGTACCGCTACTACAACGACCTGCTGGGTGAGAGCCTGCCGGACGAGGACGCCTCGGAGGTCGCGCGCTCGCTGGAGCGGCTGCGCCCCAAGGTCGCCCTGGTGAAGGTCACCACCAGCCCCAAGGGCGCGGACGTCTTCGTGGACCGCACGGACCTGGGCAGCCGGGGCCGCTCGCCGCAGACGCTCGCGCTGGCGCCCGGTCGCCACAAGGTGATGGTGAAGAAGGAGGGCTACCGCCCCACCGAGTCCACCGTCACCGTGGCGCGCGGCCGTGAAGTCCCGCTCGAGTTCGACTTGAGCCTCATCACCGGCGGCGTGGAGCTGACCGGCTCGCCCGAGGGCGCGGAGGTGCGCGACTCGCCCAATGGCCCCGTGCTGGCCCGCGTCCCGGGCAAGCTGCGACTGCAGCCTGGGCAGCGCGTGCTGTACCTGCGCGCGCCCGGTCATGCGCCGGGCCAGTACGTGGTGGACGTGCCCGCGGATGGCACCGCCACGCTCGCGGTGGCCCTCAACGTCCAGTCGCGTCCCACGGGCCGCGTCGTCGTCACCGCCACGCGCGACGGCGCCTCGGTGCGCGTGGACGGCAAGCCCGCGGGCTTCACTCCCGCCGTCGTCACCCTGCCCGAGGGTGAGCATGTGCTCGAGGTGGAGAGCCGCGACGTGCGGCCCCTGAAGCAGAAGGTCACCGTGGTGCCGGACCAGGAACTCAAGGTCCACGCCGACCTGCACTACGAGCCGCCGCCCGTGCGCGCCGCATCCAAGAGCCTGCTGTCCGTGGACGAGGCCCCCGCCTCCACCACCGTGCTCACCCAGGAGGAGCTGCGCGCGTTCGGCTGGCACACGCTCGCGGACGCCCTGGCCGGCGTGCGCGGCATCTTCCTCACCGACGACCGCACGTACACGTACCTGGGCGTGCGCGGCTTCTCTCCGCCAGGAGACCTCAACACGCGCGTGCTCATCCTCTGGGATGGCCACTCGATGAACGACGTGTGGGCAGGCCAGGGCTACGCGGCGCACGACCTGAGCGTGGACCTGGACGAGGTGGAGCGCATCGAAGTCGTGCGCGGCCCGGGCAGCGCGCTGTACGGCACCGGCGCCTTCTTCGCCGTCATCAACGTGGTGCCGCGCGAGTCGCTCGGCCCGGACCGCAACCTGGAGCTCACCGGCGCGGTGGGCGCCCTGGGCGTCACGCGCGTGCACGCCACCGCCGCGTGGGAGGGCGACGACCGCTCGGTGCTCTTCAGCCTCGCGGGGATGAAGTCCGTGGGCGCGGACACCACGCGGCTGGGTGAAGGAAAGGACAACCTCGTCTCCGGCCTGGATGGCGAGAAGGCCGCCACCGGCTCCTTGCGCGCACGCCTGGGCAACCTGTCCCTGGTGGCGCATCTGCACGCCCGTTCGAAGAACGTGCCCACCGGCCCCTATGACTCGCTGGTGGGCGTCCCGGGCACGCGCGTGGAAGACCTCCGCGCCTTCACCGAGGCCCGCTACGAGCGCTCCCTGTCCGAGCGCATCACCTTGTCCCTGCGCGGAGCCGCCGACTTCAGCCGCTATCACGGCTACTTCGTCTACACCCAGGACGCCAACGGCAACTCCGAGCCCAACACCGAGGCCGGCGCCGCGGACTGGCTCACCGGCGAGGCCCGCCTGGGCTTGAGCCTGTTCGAGGGCAATCACCTCGCGGTGGGCATGGAAGGACAGGCCCAGCTCCGCGTGGACCAGAAGAGCATCGGGCCCGCGGGCAGCGCGGCGCTGGAGACGAAGCAGCGCACGCTCCTGTCGCTCTACCTGCTGGACGAGTGGCGCCTGCATCCGCGCCTCTCGCTCTCGGTGGGCCTGCGCGTGGACAAGTACCTGGACCTGGACACCGTGCCGCTCACGCCCCGGCTCGCCGTCATCGGGCGGCCCTACGACGGGGGCCTCACCAAGCTGGTGCTCGGTCGCGCCTTCCGCGCCCCGAACTATTACGAGCTGTACTTCCAGGACAACTTCGTCACCCAGCGTCCGGCGGACAACCTCAAGCCCGAGACCATCACCACCTTTGAGATTGAGCACTCGCACGACCTCACGCGCGAGCTGCGCGTGACGGTGGCCGGCTACCACAACCGCATCTCCAGCCTCATCGCCACGCTCAAGGAGAGCACGGAGCCGGCCCGCTGCGGCTCGCCCGTGGGCAGCTCGCAGTGCCTCGTCAACGTCAACGGCGACGGCACCACGCTCGCCTGGGGCGCGGAAGCCGGCCTGCACTGGCAGCCGGGCCGCTGGCTGCTCGTGGACCTGAGCTACTCCTACGTCACGCTCCGGCATACGTCGGAGGACGTGGCCGCCGCCACGCCCTCGCACCTCGCCTCGGGCCGGCTGCTGATGCCCGTGGGAGAGGGCGACCTGCGCGTGGCCACGCAGGCCACCTACGCGAGTGCCCGCCACAGCGGCCCCGGCGGCGCCGCCAGCGGCGAGGCGCTGCTCATCGGCTTCGGCGTGTCCGGCGACTACGGCCGCCTGCGCTACTTCGCCGGCGTGAACAACCTGCTGGACTCCCAATACACCGTGCCCGTGGGCGCGAACTTCGCCGCCGCGCCGGTGCCCCAGTACGGCCGCACCTTCAACTTGCAGCTCACCGGAACCTTCTGATGTCCGCGCTCGACTTCATCCACCTCGACCACCCTCTGTACGCCCGCGAGCTGGACCTGCGCTTCCGCGTGCTGCGCGAGCCCCTGGGCCACACGCGCGAGCAGGTGGTGTTCCCCTTCGAGGCGCAGAGCCTGCACCTCATCGCGCACGAGGGCGGCGAGGTGCTGGGCTGCGTCCTCTTCCACCCCGAGGACGCGCACGGCGGGCGCTTGTTCCAGATGGCGGTGGCGCCGCGGCTCCAGGGGCAGGGACTGGGCGCCCGGCTGGTGCGCACGCTGGAGGCGGGCCTGCGCGAGCGAGGCTTCACGCACGTGCACCTGCACGCGCGCGCCCAGGTCGTCCCCTTCTACGAGCGCCTGGGCTACGCCGTGTCCGGCGAGCCCTTCATCGACGTGGGCATTCCCCACCGTCACATGAACAAGACGCTCGCGCCGTGACTCACGTCGAGGGCACGGGGCGAGCCACGCTCCCTCGCCCTCGCAACAGCGCGAGCAGGCCCACCACCGACAGGGCGATGCCCACCGCGCACACGCCGCCCCAGCCGAAGCGCGCCCAGGCCGTGGTGCCCAGCCACGCACCGCTGGCGCCTCCCGCGAAGTACGACACCATGTAGAGCGTGTTGAGCCGGCTGCGCGCCGCGGGCTGGAGCGCATACACGCGCATCTGGTTGGACAGGTGGTTGCCCTGCGCCCCCAGGTCCAGCAGCACCACGCCCAGCCCGATGCCCCACAGCGAGTGGCCCATCGCCCACATCACGACGAAGGACAGCCCCAGCACGCCAATGGACAGCGCGTTGATGCGCCGGTCTCCCCCGCCCTGGTCCGAGTACCGCCCCACCACGGGCGCCATGATTGCGCCCACCATGCCCACCACGCCGAAGAGCCCCGCCACCTGCGCGTCGTAGTGCTGCGGGAGGCTCTGGAGGTACAGGGCCAGCGTGGCCCAGAACGCGCCGAACGCACCGAACGTCACCGCGCCCAACAGCGAGTGCAGTCGCAGCGCGGGCTCGGTGCGCGCCAGGTGCCCCAGCGAGCGCATCAACTCAGGATAGGGCATGGCCGCCGCGGGTGGCTGCGCGGGCAGCGTCAGGCGCAGCAGCGCGGCGAGCGCCACCATCAGCGCCGCGGCCATCCAGAACATCGCGCGCCAGCCCAGGTGCGTGCCCACGAAGCCGGCCGCCGTGCGCGACAACAGGATGCCGATGAGCAAGCCGCTCATCACCGTGCCCACCACGCGTCCGCGCTCGGCGGGCAAGGCCAGGTGCGCCGCGAAGGGCACCAGCAGCTGCGGAATCACCGTGGTGGCGCCCACGAGGAAGCTGGCCAACACCATCCACGCCAGACTGGGCGCCAGCGCCGCGCTCACCAACGCCAGGCTGACCAGTCCGCACATGATGAGGATGATCCGCCGCCGCTCATGGCTGTCCCCGAGCGGGACGATGAAGAGCATCCCAATGGCGTACCCCACCTGCGTCATCGTGGGGATGAGCCCGAGCGCGCTGCCCGACGCCGCCAGGTCCCGACCGATGTCACCGAGCAGGGGCTGGTTGTAATAGAGGTTCGCGGCGGTCGCGCCCGAGGCGGCGGCCATGAGCCACACGAGCGAGCGGCGCATGCCCGCGGACGCGACCGAAGAGGAATCTGAAGGTGTCGTGGACATGGAGAGGCCGCGCACGGATAAGCCGCGCGTGGGAGCGCTTCAAGCAAGAGTGGCGCGTGGAGCCCTCGAACCACCCCCGTCTGTCCGAGCAAGCAGCGAATGCCCCTTTGCGTGGTGCGCCTCGCGCAGGCAGGCTCTCGCCCGACCCTTTCCTCTGCCCCCTCATGAAGAGGCCCCGCCCGATGCTCCGAGCCCTGACCCTCTGTGCGTTCCTCCTCGCCCTGCCCGGCTGCGGCTCCAGCGCCGACTCGGGTGACCCCACGAAGGTGACGTACGCGGCGGAGCTGGGCGTGGACCTCACCGCCATGTCGCGCCAGGAGAGCGGGCTCTACATCCAGGACCTGGAGACGGGCACCGGCACCGAGGCCGTGAAGGGCAAGGTCGTGCAGGTCCACTACACGGGTTGGCTGCCCGATGGCCGGCGGTTCGATCAGAACACCGCGTCGGACAAGCCCTTCTCGTTCACGCTCGGGCGCCGCCAGGTCATCGACGGTTGGGACGAGGGCGTCGCCGGCATGCACGTGGGCGGCAAGCGGCGGCTCGTGATTCCCTCCGAGCTGGGCTACGGCGGCGACGGCGCGGGGGGCATCATCCCGCCCGACTCGGTGCTCGTCTTCGACGTGGAGCTGGTGAACGTCATCTAGACGGATGAATCCAGGCCCGGACCTGGAGTAGGAGCACACCCCATGGGCGCTCAGTGGAAACACAAGGGCCGTACCGAGCACGCGGCCGCGAAGGGAAAGCTCTTCACCAAGCTGGTGAAGGAAATCATGGTGGCCGCCAAGGCGGGGGGCTCGGATCCGGAGAACAACCCCCGGCTGCGCATGGCCATGGACGCCGCGAAGAAGGCCTCCATGCCGCGCGACACCCTGGAGCGCGCCATCAAGAAGGGCGCGGGCGAACTCGATGAGCAGGTGAACTACGAGCTGGTCACCTACGAGGGCTTCGCGCCGCACCAGGTGCCGGTCATCGTCGAGTGCCTCACCGAGAACAAGAACCGCACCGCCACCAACATCCGCATCCTGTTCCGCAAGGGGCAGCTGGCCACCAGCGGCGCGGTGTCGTGGGACTTCAACCGCCGGGGCGTCATCGAGGCCACGCCGCCCGCTCCTGGCACCGACGCGGAGACGGCCGCCATCGAGGCCGGCGCGCAGGACGTGGAGCCCGCGGATGAGGGCGCCACCCGCTTCGTCACCGAGGCGGCCGAGCTGGACACGGTGAGCAAGGCGCTCGCGGGCCAGGGCTGGAAGGTGACCGCTCAGAGCCTCGCGTGGCTCGCCAAGAACCCCGTGCAGCTCGACGGCGCGGCGCGCCCGGACGTCGAGGCGTTCCTCGAGGGACTCGACGGCGACGACGACGTGCAGAACATCTACGTGGGGCTCAAGGACTAGCGTCGGGCGGCGGGGGCGGCACGCGCTTCCTCGGGAAGCTGGAGCGCCGCCACGGCAGCCCGCGAATGGCCACGCTCAAGAGCATGGAGACGGGCAGCAGCATGCCCACCACCTGCATCGTGTTCGTGGGGGGATGGGCCACCATGCCCAGCCCCATCACGACGACGAGCACGCCACACACCAGCCGGATGAAGATGTCGCTCACGCAATGCGCCCCGTCACGTCGAGTGGCCCGAACATAACGCGGGCTTCGGACACTGCACGCCAGCACCGAGCCCGTTAAGGTGCCTGCCCGTGAGCCTCCCTTCCCACTTCGAGCCCGGACACGAGCCCCCTCCCCGCCCCCGCGACAGCGCGCTGTTCTTCCTCGCGCGCGGGCTGGACCTGGTCATCGAGGAGCGCGACGGCGCGGTGGTCCTCCCCACCGGCGCGAACTTCCCCACCCTGATGGAGGACGCGCACTTCCTGGGCGTCCTGGACTCGGACACGACGACGGACTGCTACGCCGTGTCGCTGCCGCCGGACCACCCGCTCCCCGAGGGCATGAAGCTGGTGCCCGCTCGCAGCCTGTTCAAGCGGGTGGACGAGGCGCGCTTCGCCGTCGTCGGCCGCGCGCTGGCCATCGCCGAGTGGGACCTCACGCACCGCTTCTGCGGACGCTGCGGCTCCGCCACCCAGCTCGTCCCGGGGGAGCGCGCGCGCCGCTGCCCGGTGGACCGGACGCCGTTCTACCCGCGCATCTCTCCGGCCATCATCGTCCTCATCACCCGAGGCGACCAGATGCTGCTGGCGCGCAACGCGACGTTCGCCGAGCCCATGTACAGCACGCTGGCGGGCTTCGTGGACGCGGGCGAGTCCCTGGAGGAGACCGTCCGGCGCGAGGTGAAGGAAGAGGTCGGACTGGAGCTGCGCGACGTGCGCTACTTCGGCAGCCAGCCCTGGCCCTTCGGCCGCTCGCTCATGGTGGGCTTCACTGCGGAGTACGCCGGCGGGGAAATCACCGTGGACGGCAAGGAGATCGCCGAGGCCCGCTGGTTCTCGGTGGATGACCTGCCGCGCATCCCGCCCCCCCTCAGCATCGCCCGGCACCTCATCGACTCGTTCATCACGCGGGTGAAGGCCACCCGGTAAGTCCCGGGAATCCCACGGCCCGCGCCTCCTGTTCGTCAGCAAGGCCGGTGTGCCCTTGACCCGGCCCCCTCGGGTGCGCTTGATGCGCCCGCTCCCGTACGCCCATGCCCGCAGCGCGCCCGCACATCGAACCCCGCCGTGTCCCCACCGCCGACTCCGTGGTGGTGAAGGAAATCTATCTCTCCGTCCAGGGGGAGTCCTCGCACGCGGGGCTGCTCTGCGCGTTCGTGCGCCTCACTGGCTGCCACCTGCGCTGCTCGTATTGCGACAGCGAGTTCGCCTTCCGCGGCGGCCAGCGCATGCAGAACGCGGACGTCGTCGCGCAGGTGCGCGCGATGAACACGCCCATGGTGGAGGTGACGGGCGGCGAGCCCCTGCTCCAGCCCGGCGTCTATCCGCTCATGGAGTCCCTCCTGGACTCGGGGCTCAAGGTGCTCCTGGAGACCAGCGGCGCCATCGACGTGCGGCTCGTGCCTCCGGACGTGCACAAGATTGTCGACATGAAGACGCCGTCGTCGGGCGAGTCCAGCCGCAACGACTACCGCAACTTCGCCTCGATGAACGCGCGGGACGAGCTCAAGTTCGTCATCGGCTCGCGCGAGGACTACGAGTGGTCGCGCGCGCTCGTGGCCGAGCACGACCTCACCCGCCGGCCCTACGGCGTCCTCTTCTCCACCGTGTTCGACAAGCTCCACCCGCGCCAGCTCGCCGAGTGGATCATCGACGACCGGCTCCCGGTGCGCTTCCAGCTCCAGATGCACAAGTACATGTGGGAACCCAACGCGCGCGGCGTCTGAGCGCGGCCCGTCACCCGACCTTCCACAGCATCGCTCCCACCACCACCGCGAGCCACACGAGCGTCAGGCCCAGGTTGACGCGCGCCACCCCGCGCAGCACCCGCACCCGGTTGAAGGCGCGCGAGTTCCACGGGGTGTCGGGCACGCGCCGGACCTCCTGCTTCGCGCACACCAGGCCCCCCGCGCCGCCCACGAAGGCGAGCAGCGGGAACAGCAGGCCCAAGAGCAGCGCCAGCCCCAGGAAGTTCACCACCATCCACGCGGTCACCGCGCGCGAGGGCGCACCGTGCTGGCGCAGCCACACCCCGCACGCGCCGCACAGGGCATCCTCGGACTGCACCTCGAGGCAGTCACCACAGAGGAAGCGACCACAGCGCGCGCAGGTGACGACCGCTCCGCGCTCCGGGTGCTCCGCGCAACGGGCGCCGGTGAGCAGGACCGAGTCGCCGGAGCCCATGGCGCGAGGCCCCGCTCAGAAGCTGGAGGGCGCCACGTGCGCCGCCGCCGAGGCCACGCCGTGCGCGCCCATGCCCAGGAACACCGCGGCCAGCACCGAGCAGGCCATGAAGCCCGTGACGATGAGGTTCTTGCGCGGGTGCTCGAACTGACTGAAGGCGTAGAACAGCACGTAGAAGGGGATGAGCAGCACCATCATCCCCGTGCCCACGCTGCGGCGGAAGGCATGCACCAGGAGGAACGCCGCGCACACGAGCGCGAGCACCGCGAACAGGATGGCGAAGGGCAGGACCGACACGGCCCCAACCCTTAGCATGCTTGCCCCCTGGCGTGTCCTCGGTGCGCGTACTAAGGACGGCCCGCCGCTCAGTGAGCGAGGAGGTCGCCGCCATGTCCGCCGTGAAGACGTTCCTCAACTTCATCTTCGGCTTCGCCCTGCTGGGAATCTTCGTGGCGTCGCTGATGGCCCCGAGCTTCCTCGAGTGGTACAACAGCACCCCGCTCGCCACGCAGACCATGTGCAACCTCCCCCAGGTCGTCCGGGAGGTGACCCATGAGCTGATGCGCTACCAGATCATCGGTGCGTCGGTGGGCGCGGGCGTCGGCCTCATCCTCGGCATCCTGCTCGCCGTGCGGGCCCGCCGAGTGGCCCGCCGCGACGATGCAGCGACGCCGCCTCCTGCCTCGGCGGCGTAGCGCTTACCCCTTCGAGACGTAGATGGGCGCGGTGCGGCCCAGCAGGCCGCCCCCGTTGCCGTCCTGCACGTTGACGTAGATGAAGAGGGGCGTCTCGGGATGGTCCGCGTTCTGCGGGGGGACGACCCACGTGGGCGCGCGCGCGTGGGGATCCGAGAACTCCCCCGCCGGAGTCGCCGGCTCCTGGCGCCAGTTGAACTCCAGCGTGTCGCCGTCCTCGTCATCCACTTCGAGCTGGAGTTGGACGGTGGTGCCCTCCATCACCCGCACCCCGCCCTCGGAGACTCCGGCGAGGGACAGCCGCGGCCCCACCGTGATGCGCGGCAAGTGATTGCCGTCACCGCACCCGATTCCAACCGCGCCCACCGCCAGCACGACGAACATGGACGTACGCACTCGAGACATGGACATCTTCTCCCTGCAAGGAACGACCGAACCCTAGAGCTGCCCTCCGAGGCACCGCACTGGTCCTCGGGAGCAGGGTGTCCGCGACTTCACGATGAACCGCACCGGCCAGCGTTCCATGAGCGATTGGGCGGGCGCCAGTCCCATCCCCACCGCGCCAGGCTCCCCGGCTGCTCGGACGGAGGGAAGAACGATGGACACCGCACGACATATCCCTCGAACCGGAGGCTAGGGCTTCCGCGCGCGGGGCGGCAGCAGGAGCAGCTTGTCCGCCCGGGTCAGCCGCTTGATGGCGGCCTCTCGGCGGAGCGCGGCGCTCCGGTCCTTCGCGGGCTCGCTCCACACCAGGGTGACGGGCAGGCGGGCGCGGGTGTAGGCAGCGCCGCGCCCCTTCGCGTGCGTGGCCACCCGGCGTGGCAGGTCGTTCGTGGCGCCGGTGTACAGCGTTCCGTCTCGGCAGCGCAGCATGTAGACGGTCCAGCCGGGGGATTCGCGAGGCACGGGGCGCGGCACTCTATCCGCGACGCGGACCCCACCTCCAGGGGCAGCCTGGGTGTCGAGCATCCGGAATGGGCGCGGCAACGTCCCCGGGTCGGACGTAGACTCGGCGCCGTGACACGAAGACAGGTAGCGCGGCTGGGTCGGATGGCGGATCTCTTCTCGCGGGCGATGGACCGCGGCAAGGAGGGGCTGCTCACGCTCAGCTTCCGGCCCGACGAGCTGTATCGAGTTCCCACGGATGACGGCGCCGCCATCGCGCTCGGCCGCTATCACCCACGCGGAGAGCGCCGCCACGCCGAGCCCGTCATCCTCTGCCATGGGCTGGCCGCCAACCGCTTCCACCTCGACTTCAACGAGCACTACAGCATGGCGCGCGCGCTGGCCCGCGCCGGCTTCGAGACCTGGGTGCTGGAGCTGCGCGGCCGAGGGCTCGCGGGCGAGTGCGGCGACTTCACCTTCGACGACCAGGCCGACTACGACGTGCGCGCCGCCCTGCGCACGGTGCTGTCCACCGGAGCCAAGCAGGTGCTCTGGGTGGGCCACTCCAAGGGCGGCCTGATGATCTACGCGCACCTGGCGAAGAATCCCCAGGCGCCCGTGCGGGCCGCGGCGGCGCTCGGCAGTCCGTTCACCTTCGCGGTGCAGCCAGGGCTGCGCTCCTTCATCCGCCGCATGGAGCCGCTGCTGAGCCTCAAGGCCATCCCCACCCGCCGCATCACCGGCATCGCCCTGTTGGGCGCGCCCCCGGGCCCCATCAGCCGCTACCTCATGCTGGCGGAGAACATGGAGCCGGAGGTCATCCGCCGCGCCATGGCCAACGTGCCCTCGGACATCTCCGGCGGCGTGGGGCGCCAGTTCGCCCGGTGGATCGTCACCAACCAGTTCACCACCCACGACGGCAGCTTCGACTACCGCCCGCCGCTCGCGCAGGTGCGCATCCCCTTCCTGCTCCTGGCCGGCAGCCGCGACCTGCTCGCCCCGCCCATGGCCGTGGCGCGCGCCAAGGAGCACCTGGGCGGACCGGTGAAGTTCCTCGTCGCCGGGCGAGCCCACGGCTTCGGCGCGGACTACGGCCACGCGGACCTGATTCTGGGTCGGCGCGCGCCGGACGAAATCTTCCCCCTGGTGGAGGCGTTCCTGTCCTCGCACGCGACCCGGGCCTGAGCGGCCGGGTGCCCCCTCCTCCGGTTGTCCGGGCTCCCCCGCCGTGCTAGCCGGAATCCGCCGCCCATGCCCCTCTCCGCCCGCCCCCTTGCCCTCGCCCTGCTGGCACTCGCCGCGTGCGAGCGCGCGCCGGCGGACGGGCGCGCGGTGATGGACCTGCGCCACACCCGCAACCCCAGCGCGCCCCCGGCCGTGAGCTGGGCCGGCGACGCGGTGACCACCGACGAGGTGGCCCGGCGCTTCCGCGAGATGAGCCCCGCCTTGCGCGAGCGCTACCAGTCACCTCAAGCCCGGCGCGAATACGTCGAGGCGCTCGCCCGCTTCGACGTGCTGGTCCGCGAGGCGCTGTCGCGCGGACTCCAGGACGACCCGGAGGTGGTGGAGGCCACCAAGCGCGCGCTGGTGAACCGGCTGATGCGCGCGAAGCTGGAGGAGGCCTCCATCGCGGTGTCCGACGCGGACGTCGAGGCCGCCTATGCCGCGCGCCGCGAGGACTTTGTCCGCCCCGAGGTCGTTCGCCTGTCGCATGTGTTCCTCGCCGCGCCCCGCTCGGACGTGGCCCGCGTGGCGAAGGCGCGCGAGCGGGCCGAGGCCGTGCGCGCCCAGGCGCTGGCGCTGGCTCCGGATGACTTCGCCGCCTTCGGGAAGCTGGCGCGCGGCGTGAGCGAGGAGCCCCGCACCGCGCCGCTCGACGGTGACCTGCGTTTCCTTTCGGACGCGGAGCTGACCCAGGAGCTGGGCCCCGAGGTCACCGCCGCCGCGCGCGCGCTCACCACCGAGGGCGCGCTCAGCGGCGTGGTGCAGACGGACGCGGGCCTCCACGTGCTGAAGCTGCGCGCGCGGCGACCCGCGCTGGACGTCCCGCTGGAGGAGGCACGCGAGGGCTTGCGCGTGCGCCTGGAGGGCGAGCAGCGGGCCCGCAGCTGGGCCTCGTACCTGGAGGACGCCTCTCGCCGCCTGGCGCTGAAGGTGGACACCGCCGCGCTGGACGCGGTGCCCTTGGATGTGGGCGGCCCGATGGAGAAGCCCGTGGGTCCGCCGCCCGGAACGGTGCCTCCCCCGTGAGCCCCCGCTTGCCAGCTCGCCTTCCCGGCACCACCTTCGGGGGGACTCTGTCCTCCCCCACCCCGAGGCCCCCGCGCATGCGCCCCGCCTTTGCTCCCACCACCTGGTTGCTGTGGTCCACCCTGGTCCTGGGCGCCAGCCTGGCCGGCTGCCACAAGCCCTCGCAGGAGGCTCCGGACCCGTCCGTGGTGGCCACCGTGAACGGCGAGGTGCTCAGCCGCACCGACTTCGAGCAGGAGCTGTCGCGCGAGCTGGCCTCCACCGAGGGCCCCGAGCGCACCCCGGAAGAGGTCGAGCCCTTCAAGCGGGCGCTGGTGGACACGCTGGTGAAGCGGCTGCTGCTGCTCCAGGCGGCCCGGCAGAACAACGTCACGGTGACGCCGGAAGAGGTGGACCGGGGCGTGCTGCGGCTGTCAGGCGACTACCCGGCGGGCAACTTCAACGAGGTGTTGGCCCAGGGCCAGCTCTCCATGTCCGAGCTGCGCGCTCGCGAGACGAGCCGGCTCACCATCGAGAAGCTCTTCACCCACCACGTGTACTCGCGCGTCGCGGTGACGGAGGAGGAGCTGCGCGCCTTCTACGCCACGCGCGAGGCGGACTTCCACGAGCCGGAGGAGGTCCACGCCGCGCAAATCGTGGTGAAGGGCCTGGACGAGGCGCGCCGGCTCCAGACCCAGCTCAAGACTGGAAAGAAGTTCTCGGACCTGGCGCGCAGGTACTCGCTGAGCGCGGACGCCAAGGTGGGAGGCGACCTGGGTTTCTTCCCCCGAGGCCAGATGCCGCCCGCGTTCGACGAAGTGGTATTCAAGCTGGGGGTGGGGCAGGTTTCGGACGTGGTCTCCACCGAGTACGGCTATCACCTGTTCAAGGTGTTGGAGCGCAAGCCGGCCCGCAAGCGCGAGTTCGCGGAGGTGCGGCAGGTGGTGGAGACCCGGGTGCTGGAAGAGAAGCGGGCGCAAGCCCAGGAAGCCTTCGAGAAGGACCTGCGAGACAAGGCGCAGGTCTGGGTGAACGAGGCCTCGCTGCAGGCCATCCGCGGGCGGCCCACGCCGCACGCGGCCACGGGTGATTGATTGTTCGGGCTTGGGGTACCAGCTCGATGATGGCGAGGACTTGAGATGAAGAAGCTGTTGGCGTTCATGGCGGCGGTGGCGCTCCTGGCGGGCCCGACGGCCGCGCGCGCGGAGCTGGTGGACAAGGTGGTCGCGGTGGTGAACCGCGACGTCATCTCGCTCTCGGAGCTGGAGCAGCGCGCCGCGCCGGAGATGCAGCGGTTCAACGCCGAGCGCGATGCGCGCAAGCGCGCGGAGGCACGCAGCCAGGTGCTGAAGACGACGCTGGACACGCTCATCGGCGAGAAGCTGATGGAGGGTGAAATCCAGCAGCTCGGCATCACCGCCACGGACGCCGAGGTCGAGGAGCTGGTGGCCGACGTCCGCAAGCAGAACAACATCACCGACGCGGCCCAGTTCGAGCAGCTCCTCGCGGGCGAGGGCCTCACCCTGCCCCGCTACCGGGACATGATGCGCAAGCGCATCCTGCGCGACCGCCTGCTGCGCATGAAGGTGGGCCCCAAGGTGAAGGTGACCGAGGAGGACCTCAAGGCCGCCTACGCGCAGTACTCGCGGCTGGAGGGCGAGGACACCGAGGTCCACGCCCGCCACATCCTCGTGCAGGTGGACGCCAAGGCCACGCCCGAGGTGGTGGAGGCCGCGCGCAAGAAGGCCGAGGGCATCGCGCAGGAAGCCCGGCGTCCCGGCATGGACTTCTCGGCGCTCGCGCGCGCGCGCAGCGAGGGCCCGAGCGCGGCGGATGGCGGTGACCTGGGCTTCTTCAAGCGCGGCGTGATGGTGGCCGCCTTCGAGAAGGCCGCGTTCTCGCTGAAGGACGGCGAGGTGAGCGAGCCCATCCGCACCAACTTCGGCTGGCACATCCTGAAGGTGGAGGAGCGCCGCAACGTGAAGGTGGCCTCCTACGACGAGATGAAGCCCAAGCTGGAGTCCAAGCTGCTCCAGGAGAAGACGGAGAAGTTCCTGGACCAGTACGTCCAGGAGCTGCGCTCGAAGGCCAACGTCGAAGTGAAGCTGTGACACGCGGCGCGGGGAGCGACCGCCAGCGGCCCGTGGTGGGCATCTCGCTGGGGGACGTGTCGGGCATCGGGCCGGAGGTGACGGCCGCCGCGCTGGCGCGCCCCTCGGTGCGCCGGGCGCTCGTTCCGGTGGTGTTCGGAGACGGCCCCACGCTGGAGCGCTTCCCGCAGTTCCGCGACTACCTGCGCGCGTCCCCCGAGGAGCTGGGGCGCGTGCATGGTCCCACCGTGGTGGAGGTCACCCGGCTGGCGGCGAAGGACCGCGTGCCGGGCAAGCCCTCGCGCGAGGGCGGGCGCGCGCAGTACGCCTACGTGACGGCCGCCATCGCCGCCATGCGGGAGCGACACGTGGATGCGCTGTGCACCGCGCCCGTGTCGAAGGAGCAGATTTCGCGCGCGGGCATCCCCTTCATGGGCCACACGGAGGTCCTCGCGGAGGCCTTCGGCGTGGAGGTCCTCATGATGATGGATGGTCCGCGCGTGCGCATCGCGCTGGCCACCAACCACGTGCCGCTGGCCTCGTTGTCCTCGCGGCTCACGGTGGAGGGGCTCACCGAGCAACTCCAGCTGTTGTCGCGGAGCCTCGCGCCCGTGGTGGGACGCCGGCCGCGGCTCGCGGTGTTGGGGCTCAACCCGCACGCGGGCGAGGGTGGCCTGCTGGGGCGCGAGGAGGTCGAGGTGATTGGCCCCGCCATCCAGCGGGCGCGGCGCGCGAAGGTGGATGCGCACGGGCCGCTCGCGGCGGATGGCCTCTTCGCGCAGCCGGAGCGCGTGGGCGCCGAGTACGACGCGGTGCTGGCCATGTACCACGACCAGGGACTCATCCCGGCCAAGGCGCTGGACTTCGAGCGCACGGTGAACGTGACGCTCGGGCTGCCGGTGCCGCGCACGTCGCCGGACCACGGCACCGCCTACGCGCTGGCGGGCACGGGCAAGGCGAGCTGCGTGCCCATGGTGGAGGCGCTGCTCAAGGCCGCGACGCTCGCGGCAGTTTCGCCTCCAGGTGCGCGACGAGGTCCTCGCCGTCCCGCTCGGGGTCGATGAGCGTCGAGTGCGAGCCCCGGCCGGTGGAGTCGGGGATGACGAGCACCGTCACCTGACCGGTGGGGCAGCGCCCGAGGCACGGGGCGGGAATCACGCGCGTGCGCTCACCCAGTCCCCGCGCATGGAGTGTCTCGCGCACGCGGCGAGGCAGGTCCACCCCGCCCGCGTTCGCCTCGAGGCGAACCAGGCAACGGTGACACAAATGCAACTCCGTGGTGTCTGTCACTCGGATTCCGGGGGGCACATGACGTCAGGCGGCGAAGGATAGCCGCGAGGCCCGGTGAAGACACCGGGCCCGTGCACACTCCGGCACCCGTCGCGCCGTGGCGTGCACGGGCCCTCTGGACCCGTGCACGCCACCCGCCCACGCCCTGCCCCTCGCCCGCCACTCAACCCTCCCACCCTCCGCCAGGGCATCAAGCTAGGTCGACCTCAGACTCCCGCTACCCCGCCCGTTGGCTCTTGAACGCCGAATCCTCACAAAGCGGAAACCACCCGTGAGGACTGTCCGGAACCTCACCGCTGGGCGCGCTACCAGCGCTCCGCGTCCGAGCGGGGCGCCATCGGCGAGGGCGGCGCCTCCACCCCGTTCACCGAGAGCCCCCCGTGCATGTAGATGGGCGTGGCTCCGATGAAGGCCGCCGGGAACCCCAGCGTGGGCGTGGAGGCGTCATCCAGCGCCTTCACCTGCGCGTCCGTCAGCTTCAGCTCCAGCGCGCCCAGGTTGTCATCGAGCTGCGCCAGCGTGCGCGCGCCAATGATGGTGGACGACACGCCCGGCCGCCCCTGCACCCACGCGAGCGCCACGCGCGCCACCGTCGAGGACTGCTCCTTCGCCACGCGCTGGAGCACGTCGAGGATTCCGTAGGTGCGCTCGGTGAGCGAGGCGTCCAGCCGCGCGCCCCGGTCCGACTTCAGCTTGCCCGCGTTCTCGCGCGTGAACTTGCCGCTGAGCGCGCCACCCTTGAGCGGAGACCACGGCGTCACCCCCAGCCCCAGCTCGCGCGCCATGGGGATGAGCTCCCCTTCCACCGTGCGCTCAATCAGCGAGTACTCAATCTGCAACGCGATGAGCGGCGCCCAGCCTCGGAAGGAGGACATCACCTGCGCCTGCGCCACCTTCCAGGCCGGCGTGTCGGAGATGCCCGCGTAGCGAATCTTGCCGGCGCGAACCAGGTCGTCCAGCGCGCGCAGCGTCTCCTCGATGGGCGTGTGGATGTCGTAGCAGTGCATCCAATACAAATCGATGTAGTCCGTCTGCAGCCGGCGCAAGGACTCCTCGCACGCGGCCACCAGGGACTTGCGACCCGCGCCGCCTCCGTTCGGATCCGAGGCGAACAGGTTGCCGAAGAACTTGGTCGCGATGACGAGCCGGTCGCGCTTGTTCGGATGGCGACCGAGGTGGTCCCCAATGATTTTCTCCGAGTGGCCGCGCGTGTAGAGATTGGCCGTGTCGATGAAGTTGCCGCCGCGCTCGATGAAGCGATCGAGGATGGCCGCGGACGTCTCGACCGAGCTGCCGAAGCCCAGGTCCTCTCCGAACGTCATCGCGCCCAGACAGAATGGACTGACACGCAGACCGGAACGACCCAGGGCGAGGTAGTGCTGGAGCGACATGGAACTCCCCATGAGAGGACTCAGGAAAAGGCGGTCGCAGAGCTAATCCGACCTCCTGGCTCCCGCCACTCAACCCCCGCCCTTTCTCCTGGGTGGGTCCGCGAGACGCCCGCTGTCGCCACCGCGCTGCGTCGCGGAGCACTCCCCTCGGAGCCCTGCTAGGCTCGCGCCCGGGGAGGCATTCACATGGCAAACGTCCACGACCACCGCCGCTGGCTCCTGCCAGCCCAGTCCACGGATTGGCTCATTGTGTCATCGCTCGACACGGAGGCGCGGACCTCGGAACGGACCCGCGTGCCCGAGGTCTTCGTCACCTCATTCCTGGACCGGTGGCTCGCCACCCCCGCGGCGCGAACCCTGGATGCCATGTACGAGACGCTCGGAGGCCATCGCCCCCTGGGGCTGACCGGGCTGGAGCGCAGCCGCTACGAGCAGCGCCTGAAGCAGCGGCTGGAAGAAGCCTTCGCTCGCGGCGAGCTGGTGGCGCTCCAGCTGGACCGCCCCACATTGGTGCCCCCCGTCTGGCCCGAGCCGCCGAAGGAGAAGGCGGAGGAGCTGGTCCCCCAGGAGCTGACCTTCCTGGCCATCGAGCTGAAGGACGAGTCCGGCAAGCCGGTTCCCAACGCGCGTTACGTCGTGACGCTGCCGGACGGCAGCAAGCGCGAGGGCACGCTCAACGCAAACGGTCATGCCCGCGAGGACAATGTCGTCCCGGGCCAATGCCAGGTCTCCTTTCCAGAACTCGACGGACAGAGCTGGAGTTGAGGCCCCCCCGCCAAGCGCGTGGACCAGGGTTTGGGCTAGTGTCCGCGGCGCCATGGACGCCTCGGACAACGAGCGGTTGACCTCGCCCGCATGGACGTTCCTCACCAACCACGCGCATGTCTTGCTTTGCATCGCGGCAGACCCGGAGATTCGACTCCGCGATGTCTCCGAGCGCGTGGGCATCACCGAGCGGGCCGTGCAGCGCATCGTCAGTGACTTGGAGGAAGCGGGCTATCTGCTCCGCGCGCGGGAGGGACGGCGCAATCACTACACCGTCCGAGGAGACCTGCCGCTGAGACACCCGGTCGAGCAGCACCACAACGTCTCGGTCCTCCTCGCGCTGGCCACTCCCCCCTTGGAGGCGCAGCCAGCGCGAGCGGTGAATCAGGTGGGGCGCCCGACGCGCTGAGCCCCGTGCCGGACATCCCGTCCGCACGCGGCGCGGGGGCTCACGGCGAGCCCGCCCGCATCGCGGCCTCTACGTCCGCGACTTCCTTCGGAATGGCCGCGGTCAGCACCTCGCGACCCTGCTCCGTCACCAGCACGTCGTCCTCGATGCGGATGCCGCGCACGTCCGAGAAGCGCGCGAGCACCGTCCGGTCCAGGCGGTCCTTCGCCACGTCCATCAAGCGCGCATCCGCCAGGATGGCGGGCACCTGATACACGCCCGGCTCGATGGTCACCGCCATGCCCGGCACCAGGTCGCGGTCCAGCCGCAGGTACGCGAGCCCGAACTCCTTCGAGCGCGTGCGGCCCGGCGCGTAGCCGGCGCGGTCACCCAGGTCCTCCATGTCATGCACGTCGAGGCCCAGCAGGTGGCCCACGCCATGGGGGAACAAGCGCGCGGTGACGCCATCCGCCACCAGCTCCTCCGCGTCCCCGCGCAGGATGCCCAGCGCCAGCAGCCCCTCGGCCGTGGCGCGGTGCGCGGCCAGGTGCACGTCGCGGTAGCGCACGCCGGGACGAACGGTGGCGATGGCGGCCTTCTGCGCGCGCAGCACCACCTCGTACAGCTCGCGCTGCGTCGTGCTGAAGCGCCCGCTCACCGGCCACGTGCGCGTCACGTCCGCGGGCCAGCCACCCGGGCTCTCTCCGCCCACGTCCGCGAGCAGCAGGTCCTGGGGCTGCATCACGTGGTGGTACTTCACGTTGTGCAACACCTCGCCGTGCACCGTGACGATGGGGTTGTAGGCAGGGGCCACGTCGCGCGCGAGGAACTCGGCCTCCATCGCGGCGCGCACCACGGACTCGCGCAGGCCGGGCCGCGTGGCCCGCATGCCCGCCAGATGCGCGGCGCGCGTGACGTCCGCCGCCAGCCGCATTTGAGCAACCGCCGCGTCGTCCTGTCGCAAGCGCAGGGCAATCATCGCGTCCGCGAGCGGCTCGTCTCCGGGCGCCAGCCACCCGGGCTTCACCTCGCGACCGAGCAGCTCCGCGAGGTCCAGACAGGTCTCCAGGTGCGCCGTGGGAATCGTGGCCACCAACCGTCCGCGCAGCGCGGCGGGCAGCGCCGAGCGCGGCTTCACCGGAACCGCGAGCGCCTCGGAGATCTCCGCGAAGGAAGGCACCGCGCCGTCCCACAGCACGTCGTCCGGGGCGGGCTCGGGCAGATACAGCGTCCACGTCTGGCCGTCATAGAAGGCCATCGCGTCCGGCAGCCCTGGACCGAACAGGTAGAGGAAGTGACTCGACGCCCGGAAGGGGAACTGGTGGGCGGCGTAGTTGCGAGCGCGCGGTCGACTGGACGCCAGCAGGGCCGCGGTTCCTCCCAGGGCACGGGCAAGCAGGTCACGGCGCCGCAGGAAGGCGGCACGCTCGGTAGCATCGGGCAGCATCGAATCTCCGTTGAGTCAGCAGAGCGGCTGGCCCCGAAACACTACCCCACGGGCTTCATTTCGAAGATTCGCGCGCGGCGACCCTCACATCGCGTGCGAGGGCATCAGCTTCAACAGGAACGCGAGCAGCTCGTCGAAGCGCCCGTCCTTGCGGAACAGCGCATCCGCGGTGGGCGACAGCCGCGCGTCCTCCTTCCCGGTGACGAAGACGACCTTCGCCTCGGGCATCACCTGGCGCACCAGCGGCACCAGCGCGCTGCCCACGCCATCGCCCAGCTCCTGGTCCAGCAACACCACGTCAATGGCGCGCGGGCGCTGCAACAGTCCCGCCGCCTCGCGATACGAGCCCGCGGTGATGACGGCGAAGCCCACGTCCTCCAGCAGCTCCGCGAGCGCCAGCCGGATGAACTCATCGTCCTCCACCACCAGCAGGCAGCGTCCCATGGCCCACGACGCATCCATCACATGCCTCCCTTCAAGAAGACGTCGCCCACGCACTTCGTCGCGGGCCCATCGCCCACGGCGCGCGGCGAGGGATGGAAGGGGGAGGGAATCCGGACGCGCGGGGCGCTCCGAAGCGGGCGGGGAACACACGCCGCTCCCTGGCGCGACACGCTCAGCGGAACGGTGGGAGGGAGTCAGCGCCGCCGCCACGTCGAGCGCAGCCACCGCGTCATGCCCCGCCAGTCCGTGAGCCCGCGCGCACTCCTGGACCCGCTCCCCGCGTGGTGGAGACGGGCGCCTCGGGGGGCCGCCGCGGCCCCTCGTTGGCTCCGCCAGTGTAGCGTCGCGAGCCGTGAGACGGGACCCGGGGCCCGAGCCCGAGTGTTCAGTGTCCGTCGGATGCGCGCCAGACACAGCTCGGCCGCGCCACCGCCCCGAGCGAACAGGAGCGGCGCGCGGCCGGAGAGAGGACGCGAACTTCAGCGGCGATGGCCGTGCAGGGCGTCCGCGTAGTGTTGGAGTTGGCGGCGCGCGGCTTCGAACGCGGCGCTCACCGCCTGGTAGGCATCCGCGTGGGCCGTGCGCTCGTGCGAGTCATTCCCCACCACGATGTCCTTGCCCGGCACGTGCAGGTCGACGCGCACGTGAAACGGATTCCCTTGCTGCTTGTGGCGGTGAGGCTCTTCCACCACGACGTGGCACCCTACGATTCCATCGAAGAACTGCTCCAGCTTCTCTGCGTGGTCACGGATGTGTTCGCTCAGGGCATCGCTCGTCGCCATACCCCGGTAGGTGATTTGCAGCGCTCGGTTCATCGTCCGCCTCGGATGGGGCTCCGCGTGGAGCCGGTTTGCACCGTCTTCCCAACGCCTTCGCGCGACTTGCGAATGCCTCGCTCTCTGATGGGGCGGCGGAAAGTGCCACCGCCTTGTGGGTCAGCATATAATGGCCTGCACGGGCCTGCGCAGGGCCCGCGCGAAGCCCACGCGAATTCGCACGGGTCGCCACGTGACGGCGGCACGCAGCGAGCCGTCTGACCTCGCACCGCGCGATGTCTGTCCATCAATGGCTGACGGTGAAGTGCCCTCGCGCGAGGAAGACGTGCGCGTCGTCGATGAGCACCTCGGCGCCCGGCTCGCCACGCCACAGCGTGATGAGTTCGCCCATGCGCTCCGGCGTGACGGGCAGGATGTTTCCCGCGGGTGGCTTCTCCACCAGCACCCAGTCGTAGACGAGCGAGCCCTCGGCCTGCGGACCGCCCACCGCGTACACCTCGTCGCGCGTGACGAGGTCCGCCACCAGGTTGCCTCCGAGCAGCGCGCGCCCCTCCGAGCGCGACGCGAGCACGTCCAGGCCCCGCCGCACGCTGGCGAGCCGAAGCGCGTCCGCCGGGCAGACGCGGGGGAAGGACTCGGGCCGGGTGAGCGTGCGCACCCCGTCCCGGAAGTTCACCTCGTTGGTGGTGAAGAGCAGCACCGCGGTGGACACGAGCACCCACGCGGGAGGACGGCGCGCGCGCAGGAGCGGCAGCAACGCAAGCACGCCCACGGCGAGCACCGGCGCGCCGTAGTGCTCACGCCACGCCATGGCCGCCACGCGGATGGCCACGAGCGGCAGCAGCATCAACAGCCAGGGCACGTCGGGCTTCCACTTCTCGCGCCAGGCCCACACGCCCAATGGGACGAAGAGCAGCAGCAGCGTGCCCATGCGCCGCAGATGCCACGGCGCGAAGCGCGAGTGCAGATACGCGAGCCAGTCCTGATCCGGCGCCGGCAAGAGCCGCCCGCGGTAGTCCACCGTGGGCCCCCACCACCAGGGCCGCACGACCAGGACGAAGGCCATCCACGCCGCAGACAGCGCGAACACACCCAGCGCCAGCCGCCGCTCCCCGCGCCACCACAACCCCACCGCCAACATGAGGCCCGCGAGGGGGAACTCCTCCTTGCACGCGAAGAGGAGCACCAGCGCGACCATCATCAGGCCGTGCTTGCGCAGATGGTACGCCACGGCGAGCAGCACGCACGGCAGCACGGACCACGTGGTCGGGTGGATGGGGAAGACGAGCGCCTCGACGATGCTCGTGTTGAGCAGGAGCAGCGCGCACAGGAACGCGGTGGACACGCGGTCCAGCAGCCCTCGCGCCTGCATCCACACGAGCGGCGCCACCGACAGCAACACGAAGAGGGCCTCGGCCAACAGGCCCGCGTGCAGCGGAGAGAGAAACATCCCCAGCGGGCGCGCGAGCCAGAGGACCGGGTCGAAGTGGTCGTTGAAGATGAAGACCTGGCGCGCGCTGAGCCACGGGTTTGGGTCGCGCAGGGACAGCCGCGCCAGCGCCTGCGTGTAGATGCCAAGGTCGTAGTGCGTGAAGCAGTGCCGCGCGGCCTGGAGCCAGACGGGCGCCACCACCAACACGAACCAAGTCAGGAAGACGACCGGCAACGCCAGCATTCCCAGCCAGCGCGACACATGAGACGTCCCGGAGTCGGGCGAGGATGACATGAAATTCCACGGGGTGGGCCCCCCATGGCGCCGCTTCCCCGGGCCCTGCTCTATCGCGTCCCGAACGGCGGCGCCACTGGACGCCCCGTGCTACGCGGGAACCTCCAGCACCGCGGCGCCCTTCACCTGCCCGTGACGGAGCGCGGCGAGCGCCTCGTTCGCGGCGGCCAAGGGAAACACTTGCACCTGCGTGCGCACCGGCACCCGAGGCACGAGCGCCAGGAAGTCCATGGCGTCCATCCGCGTGAGGTTCGCCACCGAGCGCACCTGCCGCTCCTCCCAGAGCCACGCATACGGGAACGAGGGGATGTCACTCATGTGGATGCCGCCGCACACCACCACGCCAGACTTGTCCACGGCGCGCAGCGCGGCGGGCACCAGCGCCCCCACCGGCGCGAAAAGGATGGCCGCGTCCAGGGACTCCGGAGGCAGCACGTCCGAGCCGCCCGCCCACGCCGCCCCCAGCTCCCGAGCGAAGGCCTGCCCGCTCGCGTCTCCCGGGCGCGTGAAGGCATACACCTCGCGCCCCTGATACCGCGCCACCTGGATGAGCACGTGCGCCGCCGCGCCAAAGCCATACAGGCCCAGCCGCTTCGCGTCGCCCGCGAACCGCAGGCTGCGGAACCCGATGAGCCCCGCGCACATCAGCGGCGCGGCCTCGACGTCCGAGTAGCCCTGAGGCAACGGGAAGCAGTAGCGGTGATCCGCCACGGTGTACTCGGCGTAGCCACCGTCGATTTGATAGCCAGTGAAGCGCGCCCGGTCGCAGAGGTTCTCGCGCCCGGACAGACAGAAGCGACACGCTCCGCAGCTCCACCCCAGCCACGGCACCCCCACCCGCTGCCCGAGCGGAAACGCTCCCGCGCCCGGCCCCGCGTCCACCACCGTGCCCACGATTTCGTGGCCCAGGACGAGTGGCCGCTTCGCATCGGGCAGCTCGCCATCCACCACGTGCAGGTCCGTGCGACACACGGCGCAGGCCGACACGCGCAAGAGGAGCTGTCCGGGCCCCGGCGAGGGAATCGGCCAGCGCTCCTCGCGCAGGGGCTGCCCCGGCTCGCGGAGCACCATCGCGCGCATGGTGCCAGTCATCGCGTCCTACCTCCCGCCCGACCCACGCCGGGCGCGCACACGAGGATAGGAGTCACGCGCGGACGGCTCGCGCGCACCGGGTGAAGCTCCGTCCACCACGGGACGCCCGCGACGTCAGGTGGCGCGCGCGCGTCCGCTGGGACACGCGCGTCTGGCCTCAATGGCGGACGAGCTTGCCGCTCCCGCTCACGCGAACCGTCCGCACCGCGGCATCGCCCCACAGCTCCACGTTCCCCGAGGACCCGATGAAGACGTCGACGGAGCCGCCCTCCGCGCGCGCCCGAATCCCACCCGAGCCCTCGGATGACAGGTCCGCGCTCGTCGCCCGCATCGCGCTCGCGTCCAGGTCGCCGCTGCCGCCCACGCGCGCGCGCACTTGCTGCGCTTCGCCCTCGAGGGTGATGCCTCCCGAGCCACGCGTCTCCGCGTCCATGCTCCGTGTCAGGCCAGACCAGCGCAGGGTGCCCGAGCCCGACGCGGTCAGCGACACCGACTCCGAGGCCGAGCCCTCCGGCGAGCACAGCGTCACGCTGCCCGAGCTGGACAGCTCCGCGGTGAGCGTGCGCGCCGGGCCGCAGAAGCGCAGGTCCCCCGAGCCGCTCGCCACCAGCCGCACGTCCTCCTCGCGCGTCAGGTCACCCACCGTCAGCGTCCCGGAGGAGGTCAACGTCGCGCCCAGGAACCGGGGCAGGCCCACGCTCACCGTCCCATCACCGCGGAAGGAGAGTCGCCCTCCGCTGTCGATGATGAGCGTGTCGCCGTCCACCCACGTCTCCAGCTCGTCTTGGAGCTGGCGCTCCAGCGTCACGCGGACCTCGGCGCGCGCGGCCTCGTGGACCTCCACCCGCATGGACGTGCGGTTCTCCACGCGGGTGAAGCCCTCCAGCGCGCGCGACTCGGTGACCTTGAAGCCGTCCTCCTCGTCGTCCACGTGGAGAAGACAGCCCGACAGCAACGCGGCCGCGACGGCCCCCACCCCCATGAGCTTCCACATGCGCGACTCCCTTTCCTGGCAATGCGCCAGGGGAACACCGCGCAGGTGAAAAGCTGTCACCTAAATCTGCACGCCCAACAGGAACCCCGGCCACACGCGCACAGTGGTGCGTCCGTTGTCGGACACGTTCTTCCACTCGGGCCCGATGCCCAGCTCCTCCCAGCGGTCGCTGCCGTGCATGGTCACCAGCGTGTTGCCGGTGATGCCGCCAATGAGCGCCAGGCGCCGCGCCACCTGCCATCCGCCCACGAGCCGGAGCTGGCCGAGGATGTTCTCGCCGTCGCCGTCCTTGAACAGCCGGTCATCGTGGACGCTGCTGCCCATCACATCCATGTCGATGAAGAAGCGCTCCATGGGGATGTGCGCGCCAAAGGCCGCGCCCAGGAGGTAGCGGCGGCGCCGCGTGTCCGAGCCCGGGTTGAAGCCCACCGTGAGCAGCGTGTACAGGTGCTTGCCGCCGAACTTCACCGCCGCGTTCATCGCCGCCAGGTCGCCGCCCCAGAGCTGGAAGTTGCCCTGGCCGTTGCCGACGAAGCTCAGCAGGCCCACCGACTCGCCCTCGGACTCGCGCGCCACGTTGATGACGCCGAGCTGCAGTCCGTCCACGCGCCCCCCGACGTTGACGATGCCCACCTGCGCGCCGTCGATGTCGCCGCCCACGTTGATGATGGAGAGCTGGGCGCCGTCCATCTTCCGCGCGTAGCTGACGCCCGAGGACATCTGGAGGCCCGTCATCTCCTGCGCGACGTTGAGGCCCGCGGTGGCCTGGAGGCCGCGAAAGGTGCTGCCAGCGATGTTCGCGCCCACGCCGAGCTGCGCGCCCACGCCGCCCGCGCTCGCGATGTTCGCGCCCGCGCTGAACTGCGCGCCGTTCATGAGGCCGCCCGTGATGTTCGCGCCCACGCCGAACTGCGCGCCCTCCATCGCGCCGCGCACCACGTTGATGCCCGCGGTCTGCTGGATGCCCACCAGGTCCTGGGTGGCCACGTTGGCGCCCACCGCGAACTGCGCTCCGGACACCGGCCCGCGCGACACGTTGGCGCCCACCGTCATCTGCACGCCGGAGAGGCCCGCCTCCACCCAGTTGGCGCCCAGCGACGTCGCCAGACCGTTCACCCGCTTCGCGTGGGTGGCCAGCAACCCGAGCGAATAGTTGGTGACCACGTTGCCGGTGTGCATGCCCGCGGTGCTGATGTTGGGCAGCAGCGTCAGGCTGATGGGCACGTAGACCTCATCCGGCGTGGCCTGGGCACTCGTCGCCACCGCGGGCGCGGCGGACGGCGCGGCCACCGTCCCGGCCCCCGTGGTGGCGGCCACCAGCGGCGCGGGAGACAGCGGGGCCTGGGCCACCGGGAACTCCACGGGCGCGCTCGCACCCACACCCTGCTCCGCGGCCGGCGCGGCCGGCGCCTCCTCGGCCCGGGCCGAAACCGCGACCACCGCCGCCATCACACCCGCAACCACCGAAATCGTGCGCTTCATCGCCGGGACCTTCCTGAACAGAGACGAGCGGGGCCGTGTCGCCGCCCCTCGCGACAGGAAACACCCGTCCCTTCCAGAACTGTCACCGCGCGGATTCAGACCTCGCGCCCGAGGCCCGGACGCTCAGAGCTCCGGGTCCGGCGTGTAGTCCAGCTCCCCGCTCGGCGCGAGCACCAGCCCGGTGCCAGGCTCGCCGGCCTCGTCGTCGCGGCCCACCTCGAGCGTCTCCTCTTCGGTGTTCCACTGGCCCAGGTAGTACTCGCCCCCCGCGTTCATGCACGCGCGGCCATCCGACACCACCGTCTCCACCACTTCCTTCTTGTCGCTGGTGAGCCGGTAGAGGGTCCACGTCTTGCCCTCTTCCCGGAAGCCGCCCACCAGGTCCTTCAGCTCGGCGTCGCGCGGCTCTCCGCCCACCGTCAGCTCGCGCTTCCACTGGCGAGGCTCCTTGGCGGGCTGACGCTGCTGCCACGCGCGCGCCAGCTCCACCAGCTTCTCCTCCGCCGCCGCCTGCTGCGTCTGCATCTCCGACGGCAGCTCGATCTCCTCGAGCGCCAGCAACGCCGTCTCCAGTTGCAGCGCCTTGAGGCTCCACTCGTTCCACGCTGTCTTCAGCATCCGTGTCGCTCCTTCCGCGTCATCCCCGGCCGCGCGCCCGGGAGCATCCGGGCACGCACCTATCACACCGCCCGCCCGCCCTGGCTCCGGCCGGGCCCGGGCTCGCTGCCGGCCACCTCCCCGCTGTGCACCTTCAGTGCACAGGGTGCAGTGCACAGGGAGACAGCCATGGCCAGTCAGCAGAAGGACCCACGAGACGCGCTCGACCACCTCGACGCCCTCATCCAAGAGCTGCGCGTGGCCATGATGACCACGGTGGAGGAGGACGGGAGCCTGCGCGCCCGGCCCATGTGGACCCGAGGACGCGACGCGGAGGGCGCGCTCTGGCTCTTCACCCGCGAGCACGCCTCCAAGGTGGGTGAAGTGACCCACGACCACCACGTGAACCTCTCCTACGCGGATGCCGCGCGCGAGCGCTTCGTGTCCCTCAGCGGCCGTTGCCAGCTCGTGCTCGACAAGGACAAGGCCCGCGCCCTGTGGAACCCCGCGCTCCAGGCCTGGTTCCCGCAAGGCCTGGATGATCCCGAGCTGGCCCTGTTGAAGGTCTCCGTGGAGAAGGCCGAGTACTGGGACGCATCCGCTCGCCGCATGGTCCACTGGGCGAAGCGCGTCCGGGCCGCCATCACCGGACACGGCGCCGAGGAGGCCGGAGACAACGCGCGCCTCACCTTCGACGACCGCGGCGCGCCCATCTCCTGAGTCCTCCGCCGCGCACCGTCCTCCTCTGAACACGCGGCCCCGCCAGGTCGAGCGCAGCGCGCCCACGTCCTGGGGCGGCATGCGGGCCCTCGCGCGTCCGACTCCTGGCTGGCTGCCCTTCAGGCAACAGACCGCACCTGGGCACCTCGCGACGGACATCGCCGCTGAGAAACCCACGTCTCGCGGAGATCCTGGGACGCGTGCGTCCTCGCGCCCTCATGGGTGGGGATGGCGCCGCCAACCTGATGTTTCTCTGACAGCCGCGTTCGTCCTGGCTTGTAGCTGGGGACTCCGTGCGCCATTCACGTGGCGACCTCCGTGGTAACGAGGCGCCGGACCGCACATGACGTTGAAGTCACGAACGCTTTAGAGTATCAACCATCCGCATTCGAGATTTTCCGCATTCCCGCCCAGCGAAGCCTGCGCGGTGATTGTGGGCTCAGGTCATCTAACGGGGCGGGCTCAGACTTCCGCTCTTTTTGAAGGAACCAGACGATGGAGACCAAGAAGTCGGTGTCGAAGCCCGAGGGCAAGCTGGCAGTGCTCATCCCGGGGCTGGGCGCGGTGTCCACGACGCTCATGGCGGGCGTGGAATTGACGCGGCAGGGCAAGGGCGCTCCCATCGGGTCCCTGACGCAGATGGGAACGGCGCGCCTGGGCAAGCGCACCGACGGCCGGACCGTGAAGCTCAACGAGCTGGTCCCGCTGACGGAGCTGGGCGACGTGGTTTTCGGCGCCTGGGACATCATCAGCGAGGACGCGTACCAGGTGGCGGTGCGCTCCGGCGTGCTGAACGACAAGCACCTGGAGCAGGTGAAGCCCTTCCTGCAGGGCATCAAGCCCAAGAAGGGCGTGCATGACGCCGAGTTCGTCCGCCGCATCGAGGCGAACCACGTCAAGGCCACCAAGACGCACCGCGAGAGCATCGAGGCGCTGCGCCAGGACATCCGCGACTTCAAGAAGGAGCTGAACGCGAAGCGCGCGGTGATGGTGGTGTGCAGCAGCGTGGAGACGTTCCGCCCGATGCCCGCCGCCTTCCAGTCGCTGGCGAACTTCGAGAAGGCGCTGGACGCGAACAGCCCGGACATCAACCCGACGGCGCTCTACGCCTACGCGGCCATCAAGGAGGGCGTGCCCTTCGCGAACGCCACCCCGAACGCCAGCGTGGACACGCCGGCGCTCCAGGAGCTGGCCAAGCAGGAGAACGTCCCCGTCGCGGGCCGTGACCTGAAGAGCGGACAGACGATGATGAAGACGGTCATCGCCCCCGCGCTCAAGGCGCGCATGCTGGGTCTGGAGGGCTGGTTCTCCACCAACATCCTGGGCAACCGCGATGGTGAGGTGCTGGACGATCCCGCCGCCTTCAAGGCGAAGGAGGTCACCAAGTCCAGCGTGCTGGACACCATCCTCCAGCCGGACCTCTACCCGGAGCTGTACACCAAGTACTCCCACAAGGTGTCCATCCACTACTACCCGCCCCGCGGCGACGCGAAGGAGGGGTGGGACAACATCGACATCTTCGGGTGGCTCGGCTACCCGATGCAGATCAAGATCAACTTCCTCTGCCGCGACTCCATCCTGGCGGCGCCGCTCGTCCTGGACATCGCGATGTTCCTGGACCTGGCCAAGCGGATGGAGTGGCGCGGCATCCAGGAGTGGATGTCGTTCTACTTCAAGAGCCCCATGGCCCACCCGGGTCTGCCCGTGGAGCACGACCTGTTCATCCAGCTGACGAAGCTGAAGAACACGCTGCGCGTCGTCGCGGGCGAAGAGCCCATCACCCACCTCGGCCTCGACTACTACGGGGATGACCTCCCAATCGCCCGCTAGACCGAGCGCGTTCATGTGGCTCACCACCGTCATGGCGGTGGGCCACCTGGCGTTCGTGACCGCCGCCGGGCGGCTCCGGTGGGAGCACGCCGTGGTGGATCTGCTCGTCGTGGGGCTGGCCTGGATTGGCCCCCGGACGCGGCGGTTCCTCCGCGGCGGGTTCCCGCTGTGGCTGTCCGGCATGCTGATGGACAGCCAGGGCCTGTGGTTGGGTTGGCGTGGCGACATCCACACCGGGGATTTGTTCGCCCTGGACGGTCGGGTGTTCCCGGCGCCCGCGGGCGCGGCCAACTGGCCCGCGTACCTGGCCGAGCGCAGCCATGTCGTGCTCGACCTGTTGTGTGGATTTGGCTACGCGACGTACCTCTTCGAGGTCTTCGCAGTCGTCATCATCTTCTTCGTGGCGAAGCATCCGCGCTTCGAGCAGTTGTGCTGGAGCTTCCTCGTGGTCAACGTCGTGGGCGTGGCCACGTACATGCTCTATCCGGCGGCGCCACCCTGGTATGTGCTGACGCACGGCCTGGGCCCGGCGGATCTCGCGGTGGCTCCGAGCGCGGCAGGCGCGGCGCGCTTCGACGCGTTCTTCGGCATCCAGTACTTCCACAATTTCTACTCACGCAACCAGAACGTCTTCGGCGCCATGCCCTCCCTGCACTCGGCCTATCCGGTGTTGGTGTTGTGGCACACGTGGCACCGCGGGCCGTTGTGGCGCGTGGGCGCGGGGCTGTTCTCCGCCCTCATCGCGTTCTCTGCTGTCTACCTGTCGCACCATTACGTCCTGGACGTGACCGCTGGCATGACCGCCGCGCTCCTCGCCTGCATGGCGGTGGAGCTCGCGTTCGCCCGCCAGCTGGCGCCGGTGCCTGTACCGGTGCCCCTGACTCCTGGAGGAGACACCCGTGCATGACAACCTCCTGGCGTGGCTGACGGGCGACCTGTCCCCGTCGGCACGCATCTGGTCGGCGCTCGCGCCGGCGCTGCTGGCCTGTTGTTACTTCCTGGGCGGTCTCGTGTTGTTCTGCGTGCGCTGCGCCTTCAAGGGCATCCCGCGCGACGCGGAGACGCTCACCCGCGGCAAGACCGTGCTGGTGGGCTTCTTCCTGCGGCACTACTTCTTCTGGGTCATCCAGCCCCTGTGGCAGCTCCTGCTGCGCTCGGGGCTGCCGGCCAACGCGCTGTCCATGCTGTCCGGCCTGCTGGGGGTGTCCTCCGGCGTGGCGGTGGCGGCGGGGCGCTTCGCGCTGGGCGGCTGGCTGTTCCTCATGGCCGGCATCCTGGACGTGATGGACGGCCGCATCGCCCGCACGCGCAAGGAGGCCAACCCGGCCGGCGCCGCGCTGGACTCGGTGCTGGACCGGTATGTCGACTCGGCGATGCTCATGGGCCTGGCCTGGTACTACCGGGACACGTGGGTGCTCCTGCCCGCGCTGGTGGCCTTCCTCGGCTCGTCGCTGGTGCCCTATGTCCGGGCGCGCGGCGAGGGCCTGGGCGTGAGCGTGCGCGACGGCGCCATGCAGCGGCTGGAGCGCGTGCTCTTCCTCGGCGTGGGCACGGCGCTGTCTCCCATCCTGGAGGCCATCTTCTGGCCCGAGCACAAGCACCCCATGCACTGGCTGGCGGTGGCGGGGCTCGTCTTCGTGGCGGTGATGAGCAACGTCACGGCGCTCTCGCGCTTCCGCAAGCTGGTGGAGGCGCTGGCGCCGAAGAAGCCGCAGGCGGCGCGCTCGGGCGTGGCGCTGGTGGGCCTCAACGCGGCGTCTGGCGCGGTGGCCACCGCGGTGGACTTCGCCGCGGTGCTCGCGATGGTGGAGTGGGGCGCGATGTCCCCGGCGTGGGCCACGGTGGCGGGCTGCGTGCTGGGTGGCGTGGTGAACTACTCGCTCAACCGCGTGCTGACCTTCCGCAGCAGCGGGGCGGTGGCGCCGCAGCTGGCGCGCTACACGGTGGTGAGCGCGACGAGCGCGCTGCTCAACGCGGGCGGCGTGGCGCTGATGACGCTGCACCCGCAGCTGGCGTACACGCTCGGCTGGTGGGTGGTGCGCGGGGTGGTGTACTTCGCGTGGAACCTGCCCCTGCAGCGCGACTACGTGTTCAACGACTCGCCGGACGCGCTGCTGGAGCAGCGCCCCCATGCGGCGTGAGACGCGGCTGACGTCGCTGCTGCTGACCGCCCTGCTCGCGCTCGCGGGCACGGCGGCGCGTGGCGCGGCGTTGGAGCCCACGTTCTCCACGAACGACAACTACGGCGAGAGCTTCACATTCATTGGCGACCTGGACGACGGCGGCTTCGTCCTGGTGCAGCTGTCGATGACGAACATCGGGCCCGGCTCGCGCACGGGCATCTGCCGGGCGACGGTGCTGCGGCCCGGCCAGCGGGCCTGGACGCCGCAGAATCGCGTGGGCGGCAAGCAGTGGCGCTATGACCCCGCCACGGCCACGCTCCAGGTGGGTGACTGCTGGGCGCGCTCGAGCGCCACGGGGACCCAGGTGGAGGCGCCGCTGGACGGCGGCCGCGTGGCGCTGACGTATGACGCGCCGCTGTCGCCCCACTCGCCGGATGGCTCCGTGGTGGAGGTGGGCAGCGAGCGCTACCGCCACGAGGTGCTGGTGGCCACCAGCCCCGTGAAGGTCACGCTGCAGGTGCCCAAGTCCGCCGAGGAGACGCTGACCGGCGGCGGCTACGCGGACCACACCCGCTCGACGATTCCGCCCGCGAAGCTGGCGCGCCGCTGGGTGCGCTTCCGCGCGCTGCGGGGCGGCCAGCACCTGGTGCTGCTGGCGCGCGAGGGCCAGGACGGCGAGTTCGGCCCCGTGTACTTCTGGGAAGAGGGCCAGGCGCCGCGCCGGCTGGAGTCC
The DNA here is from genome assembly GCA_016458225.1 of Myxococcaceae bacterium JPH2. Lineage (NCBI taxonomy): Bacteria > Pseudomonadati > Myxococcota > Myxococcia > Myxococcales > Myxococcaceae > Myxococcaceae bacterium JPH2. Next base: position 346,744 of record JAEMGR010000003.1, read on the forward strand.
TTCACGCTCAACCGCGAGGGCTCCAAGGAGCGCAGCGTGTGGCGCGCGGAGTTCACCGGAGACGACGGGCACATGGCCATGGCGCTGCGCTCCACCTCCATCCTCCAGCGCAACGCGCCGGTGGAGCAGCTGGGCATGCTGGCCGGGCTGGTGCGGCCGGTGGTGGGCTCGCCGGTGACGTACCTGCACCGCGGCGTGCTGGAGCAGGCGGGCAAGACGCCGATTCAGGGTTTGTTGGAAGTGACGCTGGAAGGCGAGTAGGAGCGCGGAGCGTGAGCGAGTCGCTGCTGCGGTCGGTGCACCATGTGCCGGGAGTCCGAGGCTGGGTGCGCAAGCAGGTGCTGCGCGGGGTGGCGCGCGGCGTGGAGTGGACCACCAAGCTCCCCGGTCGGCGCGCGCTGAACGTGTCGCGGGTGAACGCGTGGCTGCACGTGGGTGGCTCGGTGCCCCGCGCGCGGTACGCGGAGCTGAAAGCCCAGGGCATCACCGCCGTGATTGACCTGCGCGCCGAGCGCCAGGACGACGCGGAGGCGCTCGCGGCCCTGGGCATCGAGCTGTTGCACCTGCCGGTGACGGACCGCTACCCGCCCTCCGTGGAGCAGCTGTCGCGCGGGGTGGAGTGGGCCCTGCCCCGGCTGGACGCGGGAGGTGTGCTGTACACCCACTGCGAGCACGGCGTGGGCCGCGGGCCGCTCATGGGCCTGGCCGTCATGGTGGCCCGAGGCTGGGACGCGCCGGACGCGTACCGGGCGCTGCGCGAGGCGCGCTGGCAGGCGACGCTGAACGACCGGCAGCTCCGCGGGCTGGCGGACTTCGTGACGGCGTGGACGGCGCGCGAGGCGGGCCGGGCCGCGTAGGACGTGCGCGGGCGCACGGAACTCCGGCCGCCGCGTTGACACCACCGGCAAGGCTGGGTAGGCACAGTCCAGCCACCCAGCGCCTCGATGGCGGCCCGCGCGACCCCTCGCGGACCGTAGAGTGCGCCTCCCGGGTGGCGCGCATGGCCCCGCCCCGCTGGAGGCATCCTGGGCCACGCACGAGGCGACGACACATGCTGGCACTGCTGGGTGGCTGTCTCTTGGGACTCATGCTCGGGATGCGGCACGCGCTGGAGCCCGACCATCTGGCCGCCGTCTCCACGCTGTCCGTCGAGCGCTCGCGCCCGCTGCGAGAGAACCTGATGCTGGGCGCGGTGTGGGGCGCGGGGCACACCCTGGCGCTGTTCGTGGTGGGCGGGACGCTCGCGGCGCTGCGCACGCAGATGCCGCCCCAGGTGGAGCAGGGCCTGGAGCTGTGCGTGGCCGTCATGGTGGCCACGCTGGGGATGCGCGCGCTCATGCAGGCCTTCCGCGAGGGCACCAGCGGCGCGCCCGTGCCGCACCACCACGGCGCCACGAAGCACACGCACTCCGGCCACGCCGAGCACGTGCACGTGGGGCGCTGGACGCTCGCGCGGCGCCCGCTGCTCGTGGGGCTGATGCACGGACTGGCCGGCAGCGGCGCGCTCACGGCCCTGGTGCTGGCGGAGCTGCCCACCGTGGGCACGCGGCTGCTCTACATCCTCGCCTTCGGCCTGGGCTCGGTGACGGGCATGGCCGCGCTCACCGGGCTGGCGGGACTGCCGCTGCGGCGGCTCGCGGGGAACGGGAGCGCGCGGGCCGCGGTGCTGGGGCTGGCCGGCGCGCTCTCCGTCTTCATCGGGACGTGGTGGGGCTGGGAAGCCGTCTCCCACTGGAGCTGAACCACCGGAGCTGAGCGCCTGGCAGAGGGCGCCCGGCTTCAGTTGCCCTGCAGCCGCTGGTCCGGCGGCACGCCCGAGGGAAGGCGGTCATCCTCCGGCATCGCCGTGGGCCCCTTCGAGCACTGGCAGACCTCGCAGCCGCGCTTCTTGTCCATCGAGCACTCGACGGCCGTGAGGCAGAAGCGGTCTTGGGACTCGGGGCACCGCGCCACCTCGCGCGGCCGCTCGTGGACACAGCCCGTCCACAGCAGGCCCGCGGCCACACACCCCAGCACTCGCATGGACATGGGGCGCATTCCTCAGGCCTCCGGCGTGGTGGCGGGCTGCTCCGGGTGCTCCGGCACGTTCCCGTGCTTGCGGCGCCACCGCTCGACGATGAGCAGCAGCGACGGGAAGCCCAGGAGCACGATGAGCATGTTCACGCCGAAGCCCAGGTTGGCCAGGTCGCCAATCGAGTTGAGGCCCGGGTGCTTGGCCATGATGAGGGCGAGGAAGCCGATGGCGCTCGTCAGCAGGCCACCGGTGATGGCGCGCCCCGTCTCCGCGTAGACCGAGACGAAGTCCGCGCCGGGTTCTCCCAAGCGCTCTACCAGGTGCACGCCCGCGTCCACCGTGGTGCCCACCAGCACCGGCAGCACCACGATGTTCAGGTAGTTGAACTCCAGGCCCAGGAGCGACATCAGGCCCACCAGCGCCGCGATGGACAGCAGCGTGGGCAGCATGCAGATGAGCGCCGTGCGCAGCCGGCCCATGGTGACCCACATGGCGGCCATCACGCTGAGCACCGCGGCGGCGAGGATGCGGGGCCCTTCGCGCGCGACCATGTCCAGGATGTCCGCGAGGATGAGCGCCTCGCCCGCCGCCGACACGCGCGTGCCGTCCGGCAGCGACATGTCGCGCACTTCCTTGGCGAACTTCCGCGTGCCCGCGCCGTCCGACAGGCTGATGCCCGCGTACACCAGCACCACGCCGCCGGTGCTGCCATCCAGGCTCTCGAACTGGTGGCGCACGCCCTCGGGCATGTCCGCCTGCGTGAAGGGCTTGGCCAGCGACATGCGCTGCGCCCGCTCCAGGTCCGTGCGCGTCTGGCCCTTCAGGTGGGACGAATCAATCTTCCCCAGCTTCGACGCGATGGCATCGAGGATGACCTGCTTCTCACCCTGCCGCGTGGGGACCAGGTCCTCCAGCGCGCCCACGAAATCGATGGTGGAGTCCTTGCCGCGCGACTGCTTGCGCGCCTCCAGCTGGCGCACCACCTCGCGCTCCATGTTCTGCGAGTCCGTCAGCACCACCACCGGCGTCTGCGAGTAGCCGAGGATGTGGTTCACCTTCTGGTCCAGCTGCACCGACGGCAGGCTCACGTCATCCAGCTTGGACATGTCGTAGTTGAAGGACACGCGCCACGCCTGGCTGATGAGCGCCAGCGCGCCCACGCCCACCACGATGGCCACGCCCCGGTAGCTGCGCGGCAGCCACCGCGCCAGCATCGCCATGGGCCCGCCCGACGCGTGGTGCACCTTCGGCGTCCAATTGAACCGCGCCGCCAGACCCAACAGCGCCGGGAGGATGAGCACGTACGTCAGCACGCTCACCACCATGCCCACCGCCGCGATGACGCCGAACTCGCGGAACGCTCGGAACTCGGACAGCGAGAGGCTGAGGAACGTCAGCGCCGCCACCAGCGCGGAGATGAGCGCCGAGTAGCCGGTGTGCCGGAAGGTCTCCTCCACCGCGTCCTCGGACTTCACGCCCTCCGAGCGCAGCGCGCCATAGCGTCCCAACAAGTGGATGCCGTGCTCCACGCCCAGGCCCCCCAGCACCGCCGCGAGGAACGCGGTGAGCAGGTTGACCTGTCCGTACATCAAGCCCACGAAGCCATAGGTCCACGCCAGGCCCGCCATGACCGGGGCCATGGTGAGGCCCACGGACACGCCGCTGCGGAAGTGGAAGATGAGATAGAGGACCAGCAGCACCATGGCCACCGTGCCCGTGGTCGCCAGGTCGTTGGAGATGACGCCCTGCTGATCAATCTTCTTCTTGAACGTGCCGGTGATGGCCGTCTTGAAGCCGGGCCCGTACTTGGACAGGTCCTGCTTGCCGAGGAAGTCCTCCACCTGCGCGATGGTGCGCTTGGAGTAGCCCAGGTCCGCGGAGCTGCCCTTGGGCTTGAGCATCATCACCACCATGCGCGCCTTGGCGTCCAGGTAGTAGAGGTCTCCGCCGCCGGACAGGCGCGTGTTGGCGCGGCCCGCGTACTTGTGCTCGATGTCGGAGAAGTCCAGCGACGGCGCCGGGGAGTCGTCCAGCCGGACGAAGAGCGGGTTGGCCTGCTCCTTCTCCCACGCGATGCGCGAGTCGATGCGCTCCTGCACCGCCTTCAGGTCATCCACGTCCAGGTAGTAGAGCGCGTGCTCTTCGAAGAAGGCGCGCGGACGCTGCGCGTTGACGTAGCGGATCTCCGGCAGCTTCGCGAGCTGCGGGGACATGTCGTCCACGAAGCGCTTGAGCGCCTCCGCGTCCGCGCCCATGCCCACCACCACCACGTTGCCCTGACCACCGAAGCGCTTGCGCAGCTTCTCGATGTCCTGAACGCTCTGGAACGACTTCGGCAGCAGTCCCACCAGGTCCGCGTTGAGTGACAGGGATTGGGCGAAGTACCCACCAATCGCCGTCAGCACCAGCGCCACGAGCAAGGCCCTCCAGGGCCTCTGGTGGCTCCGGGCAGCCGTCTTGCCCATCGCCGCCTGGAACCGCTCGGACCAACGCATCTCAGCCATGTTGCGACACCCGCTGTGTTGACTTCCGACCGAAAAAAGGCGGCCCACCTTGGGCACGGCCAAACCAGGGAGTCAACGCGTTTATGCCGCATCCCGGAAGGTAAGGCCCCGAATGACCGCACCATCTAACGACCCGCGGATTTCGTTGCACGGGATGCATTTCGGGCGAGCGAGCATTCACTGGCGCACGCGGGGAGTGGGGGCGTCCCTCCGCTTTCCCTGACACCTGACAACCGGGCGACGCCCCGTGCAGACGCCGTGCGCCGTGGCCACGTTCCCCCGCAGGACAGGCGGCTCGTGCGGCGAGCGCCCAGGGAAGGGGTGACCGCCTCGGGCGGTCAGGACGACATGGCCTCGGACCCGTCGGAGTCTTCACCCGGGGAGCGCCCGTGGATGCATCGCGTGGAGTTCGCCGTGGGCAACGTGGCCGTGCACAACCACCGGCGCCCGTGGTTGGCGCTGCTGGCGACGCTGGTGCTCAGCGCGGTGGGGCTGGACCTGGCGCGCACATTGACGCTCAACGCCAACCTCGCGGACCTGCTGCCCGAGTCCTTCGAGAGCGTGCAGGACCTGCACACCTTGGAGCAGCGCTTCGGCGCGCTGGGCTGGGTGGTGGTGGTGGGCGAGGACGCGGACCCCGCCGCGCTCCAGCGCTTCTCCGATGAGCTGGCGCCCAAGCTGGAGGCCCTGCCGGGCATCCGCTACGTGGAGGCGCGGCGGCCCGGCACGTTCTTCCGCGACCACGCGCTGTACTTCCTGTCTCCCGAGGACCTGAAGGAAGTGCACCGTCGACTCGACGCGCGCATCACGTGGGAGAAGGAGCAGGCCAACCCGCTCTACGTGAACCTCACCGACGAGGAAGCGCCCTCGCTGGACTTCTCCGACCTGGAGTCGAAGTACGGCGGCAGCGGCGCACGGCGCCTGTCGCGCGGAACGAGCGACGCTTATTTGGATCCGCAAGCGCGCCGCGTGGTGCTGCTGGCCAAGCCCGAGCAGTCCTCCGCGGACCTCACCTATTCGCAGCGCATCGTCGGAGAGGTGCGCGGGCTGCTCGCGAAGCAGGACCTGTCTCGCTTCGGCCCGAAGTTCCACGTGGCCATCACCGGCACCTTCCAGAAGAAGATCGATCAACAGGCGCAAATCACGCGCGACGTGGCGGTGTCCTCGACGGTGGCCACGGTGTTGGTGCTGCTCTACCTGTGGTTCCACTTCCGCAGCGCGCTGGCGGTGGGGCTGGTGTTGGCGCCCGTGGGCGCGGGGCTGGCGTGGACCTACGGGCTGGTGGGGCTGGCCTACGGACAGGTGAACCTGCTCACCGCGTTCCTGGGTGCCATCCTCGGCGGGTTGGGCGTGGAGCACGGCATCCACCTCTTGGGGCGCTACATGAACCTGCGCGCCGAGGGCGAGACCTCCGAGGAGGCCACACGCGAGGCCTTCACACACACCGGCGGCGCGGCGCTCATCTCCGCGCTGGTGGCGGCGCTCACCTTCTTCGTGCTCGGCAGCTCGCGCCTGCGCGCGTTCCGTGAGTTCGGCGTCATCGCGGGCACGGGCATGATTGTGCTCATCGCCGCCTATGTCCTGGTGCTGCCGGCGGTGCTGGGACTGGCGGCGCGCTGGGGTTGGCGCGCGCGTCCTCGCCGCGAAGCCTCCGAGTCACCGCGGTTCTCCGTGGGCCGCATCATCCTGCGCCGCCGCGTGCTCATCACCGGCGTGTCCGGCGTCGTGCTGCTCGCGCTGCTGACCCAGTTCCCACGGCTGAGGTTCGACTACGACTTCAGCTCGCTGTGGGACGAGGACCTGCCCTCGTTCGTGCTGGACCGCGCCGTCAACCAGCTCATCGGCTACTCGCAGTCTCCCGTGGTGGTGCTGACCAACTCGGCCGAGGAGGAGCAGGCCGTGGTGCACGAACTCACCGAGCGAAAGAAGCGGCTCGGCAAGGACTCCACCGTCGACTTCGTCATCTCGCTCTCCAGCCTCGTGCCCACCGAGCAGCAGCGGAAGCAGGTGCTGCTGCGAGACATCGGGAAGGTGCTGGAGGACGTGCCCGAGGAGTCCCTCGACCCCAAGCAGCGCGAGCAGCTCACGAGCCTGCGCGAGCAGGTGAAGGCCCGGCCCTATACCGAAGAGGACCTGCCCCCGAGCGTGCGCCAGCAGTTCCTGGACCGCCGCGGCCACCAGAGCGGCTTCGTGCTGGTGTACCCGAGCGTGAGCCAGTCCGACGGACAGGCCATGCGCGCCCTGGCCCGCGAGGTGCGCGGTGTACAGCTCCCGGACGGGCGCCGCGTGTCCGCCGCGGGCGAGCCCATGGTGCTGGCGGACATCATCAACCTGGTGACGCACGAGTCGCCGCTCATCCTGGGGGGCACCACGCTGGCCGTGCTCGGGGCCATGTGGCTGACGCTGGGGGGGCTGCGCATGGCGCTGTTGTGCCTGCTGCCCACCGTGGTGTCCCTGCTCGCGCTCCTGGGATTGATGCCGCTGTTGCACATGCCATTCAATTACTTGAACATCCTGGTCATCCCCGTGCTCATCGGGACGACGGTGGACGCGGGCGTGCACCTGCTGACGCGGCTGGCCTCGCCGGGCAGTGACTTCGAGCAGGTGTACTCGGAGACGGGCAAGGCCATCGCGGGCGGCCTGCTGACCAGCGCGGTGGGCTTCGGCGCGCTGCTCATGGCGAACCACCCGGGACTCAAGTCAATTGGCGTGCTCGCCAACCTGGGCTTCGGCACCAACCTCGTCGTCATGTTGGTGTCGTTCCCCGCGCTGCTCTTGGTGGTGTCCGAGCACCGCCGCCACCGGACTCGGGCGCCGGACACGGGCACGGGCGGTCAGCGGACCACGCCCGTGAACTGACGTGTCACCACTGGAGGCTCGCACGCGAGGAGGCAGGGCATGGGGATGCACGGAGGATGGGGGAGCGCACGGCTTGGCGGGCTGGCGTGCGTGGTGCTGCTGAGCGGGGCGTGCAGCGCGACGCGGACGGCGCCCACGCGGCTCGCGCAGGTCACTTCTGGGATGGCACAACAGCAGTCGGGCGAGCCCGGCATGACGACGGGGCTGGCGCCGCCCACGCCACCGCCGTCGTATGGACAGACGGACGCGGGCACAGGCGGCTCGGGCGCGCTGCTGCCTTCGCCCTACTCCGGCGGCGGTGACGCGGGCCTGAGCTCCAGCGCGGTGCTGCCTCCAGGCTCGGGCACCGCGGCGCCGGGCATGGGCGGGGCCGGGACGACGGTGGGCCCCGACACCAACACCTCGGGAGAGTTCCTGCCCGCGCCGAGCGGCTCGATCATCGATGGAGGCATGGGCCGCTGAGGCCCTCCGAGAGGCGCCGGGCATCGCGCGTCGCTGGACACGCTGCCCGGTGCCTGCTTTGTCGCCGGGACCATGGACTCCGCCGCGCCTCGAATCCTCTCCCTCTGCGTTGGGCTGGTGCGCGAACACGGCGTCGCCGGCGCGGTGGAGCCGCTGGAGCGGCCGTGGGTGAGCGGCACGTTCAAGGAGCCCGTGACGGGCCCCGTGTGGCTCACCCGCACGGGACTGCGCGGAGATGGGCAAGCGGACCTGAAGGTGCACGGCGGCCCCGAGAAGGCCGTGCTCGCCTACGCGGAGCTGCACTACGCCTTCTGGCGCGAGCTGCTCGCGCGCGAGGACGTGGGCCCGGGCGCCTTCGGGGAGAACTTCGTCCTCTCGGGCGGCGCCGAGGACGGCGCGTGCATTGGCGACCGCGTGCGCGTGGGCACCGCGCTGCTCGAGGTCTCTCAGCCGCGTCAGCCGTGCTGGAAGCAGGCGCGCAAGTGGCACCGCAAGGACCTGCCCCTGGTGATGCAGCAGTCCGGGCGCACCGGCTGGTACTTCCGCGTGCTGGAGGAAGGCACCGTGGCGGCGGGTGACACCTTGGCGTTGCTGGAGCGCCCCTTCCCCGCGTTCACCGTGGCGTTCGCGAACCACGCCATGCACGCGCAGGACCGGGAGGCCGCCGCGGCGCTCGCGGAGTGTCCGCTGCTGACGCCGGGGTGGCGCGAGTCGCTGGCGCGCCGAGCCGCCGCGGCGCCTCGCAAGGATGATCGCCCCCGACTCGTGGGCCCCAACGACGGCGACTGACGAACGTTCGCGCCCTGGCGCATGCGGACTGGAGGCCTCGCGCATGCGGCCCCGGGCGCGGACGGCCAGGGGAGCGCCCCCTGCGCGTGCGGGACCGGCTGCCCACGTTCGGGCGAGCAGTCGGACCCTCACAGCGGGAGAGTCGCAATGACGAAGTTCTTCAAGACCCAGCTCACCGTGGCCAGCCTCCTCGTCGGCGCGCTCGCGCTCGGCACGGGCTGCAAGACGAACAAGTCGGCGGAGCGCGGCACGGAGCCCATGCCCCCCGCGACGGACTACACGGGCACGGACCAGGGGCCGGGTCAGGCGCCCACGGAGACCGGCACCCCGCCGCCCAGCAGCGGCGGCTCCGGCTACGAGCAGCCCAACCCGCCGCCTCCGCCCGACACCAGCGGCATGGGCAATGAGCCCGTCACGCAGCCGCCGTCCTCCCTGCCGCCGGACAGCGGGGGCTCCGGCGCCAACAGCACCGGAGAGTCCGAGCCGGGCGTGCACCATGGCGACATGAACTCGCCGAGCACCGGTGGCTCTGGCCAGGACATGAACCCGCCGCCGTCCTCGGGTGACACGACGATGCCGCCCAACTCCGGCGGCTCCGGCAGCGACATGAACACCCCACCGGCGTCCAACTGCGCGGGCCAGGGCACGATGGACCCCTACGCGCCGAACACCAACAACCCGCCGCCCAAGGACAGCACCACCCGCTAGTCCAGGCCGGCTGAACACTTCCACGGCGGGGCCCGCGCCCATCTGAAGCACGGGCTCCGCCCTCTGGAAACGGCGAGCGCGGCCGTGGCAGCGTGAGGCCCCGGAGTTCCCTTCCCCTGGAGCCCGCTCGCTCATGCGCCGCCGCCGCGCGCCTCCGCTGGCACGCCCACCAGGAGTCGCAGGAAGTGCCCGGGTGCCACACGCCCGGTGTTCAAGGCACGAAGGGCGGGCGAAGCGACTGGCTCCGCGACATATCCGCGACGCCCCGGCCCTTCATCCGGGGATGAACCCGATGCGTGAGGAACCCGAGACATGAAGCTGTTGCTGGCGGGCCGACGAGGCCACGGCGAAGTCCCCCTCTCCGCGAGCGACTCCGCGCGAGACTGGCTGCGTCAGGTGGAGCGATGGTTCCACGACGCGTGCGCGGGCGAGTGGATGGAGGGCTCCCGCGTGGAGCCCGGCCCCCACGGCGCGCCCATGCTGCGCCTGCGGCTGCACCCCGCCGCCAGTGACGTCCGCATCGTGGCCGCGAGCGAGGGCCGCGTCGTCGTCTCCGCCGAGACGTCCGCCGTGGGCCCCGGCTACCACCGCTATCTCTGCGACCACCTGCTGCGCATGGGCGACGCGCACGGGATTTTCTGGGCGGACCCCGACGAGGGCTCGGGCGTGGGCGACCCCACCGGCTACTTCCACTCGAGAAACGCAGACGCCATCGAGCCGGGGTTCCTCGCGTGGCTCCACCTCACCGTGGGGCGCCTCGTGCAGCGCCGGAGCGTGGGCGAGTCCGGGCTCACGCTCTCGCTGCCCTCGGACCGCGTCTTCGAGCATCCCGGCGCGCTGCTCACCCCCATGGGCCCGCGCGACGAGCAGTGGATGCTCGGCGTCCTCGAGGAGCCGAGCCGGGGCCGCGACGTGTTCCCGTGGTGGGAGCCCACGGTGAACGCGCACGTGCGGCTGGGCCGCGCGCTGTGCCGGCTGTGGACGGACGTGATGTGGCGCCCGCCGCTCTTGGACGATGAGCGACAGCTGCTCCGCGACGTGACCCGCACGCTGCAGCGGGCCTGGCGCGAGGACCCATCGCTGCCCTACCCCTGGCGCGAGTGGCAGGAGGTGCTGGGCTATCTCGGCGTGGGCGGCACGCTGGCCGAGGAGGTCCATCGGCGCGCGGGCGAGGTCTCCGGAGGACCGCCGCTCGGTTATCGCCGTGGCACGGTTCGGGTGGGCCTCCCGGGAGGCTGGCAGGTGCGCATCCCCGGCGCGTTCTCGGAGTCGCGGCTGGCGGACGGGAGCTGGGTGGCGCGCGACCATCGGCGCAGCGTGCGCGTGCTGAACATGGAGGACCTGGAGGAAGGCGCGCCCGAGCCCGGCGCCGCCGAGCGTCGCGCGCTCGACCTGGAGCACCAGACCGAGCGCGTGACGAGCCGCGCGTCGTTGCACCTGGAGCCCGGCCTGTGTCGCCTCACGGCCCTGTGCCGCGCGGGCACTCGGCGCGCGGTGTGCGTCGTCAGCTTCGACGACCCCGATGAGCAGGACTGGGCGCTGGAGACGTGGCGCTCGGTCGACTTCCCCACTCCCTGAACATGAGGCTCCACCACGCCAGGGCGCGCACGGAGGCCGTGCTACCGTGAGCCCCCGCATGTCCCGCGATGCGCAGCACGAAGACGCCGTGCGGCAGGTATACGAGGAGATTGCTCCCGCCTACGAGGCGCTCTTCCCCGTGCTGCACCGCTACGGCGACCGGGTGGAGCGCTTCCTCGACGACGCCGTGACGCCGGGCTGCCGCGTGCTGGACGTGGGCTGCGGCCCCGGCCCGCACACCCGCGCGCTGGCGTCCTCGGTGGACGTGGTGGGGCTGGACCTCTCACCGGAGATGCTGGCGCTGGCCCGGCGCGCGCGCCCCAGCGGAACGTGGCGCGTGCACAGCTACCACCAGCCCGTGCCCGCGGAGCTGGGCCGCTTCGACGTCGCGCTCGCCATCGGCTGTCTCGACTTCTGCCATGACCTGCCGCGCGTGCTCGGGCACTTCGCCGCCGCGCTGAAGCCCGGGGGACGGATGCTGCTCACCATTCTGGAGCGGCGCCCGGGCCTGGAGGCGCACGAGTCCCCCACGCGCGTGATTCCCACCGCGGGCCCCCAGGTCACCCTGCACCTGTACTCCTTCGAGGAGACCGCCCGCGCGCTGGCGCAGGTGGGCTTGCTGCCCCGCGCCTACGCGCACGCCCCGGGCTGGGTGCACCTCACCGAGCAGCGCACCATGTGGTTCGGCTGGTGGGACGTCGTCGCGCGAGGTGGCGCGGCGCTCTGACTCGCGAATCAATCTCGGGTAGCCTCGGGGCCCTTCTGGAATCCCCCGAACCCGGCCCGCGCGGTGCGTCCGCGGGGTCGTGAGGAGCCTGAGATGTCGTCGTCGCACCACTACACGCCCAACCTCCGCGACCTCCAGTTCAACCTCTTCGAGTTCCTCGACATCGGGAGGACTTCGCTGGGCCACGCGCCCTTTGGCGACCTGGACGAGACCGCGGCGCGGCAGATGCTGGAGATGTTCGCCAAGCTGTGCACGGAGGAGCTGGCGACGAGCTTCGACGAGGCGGAGCACAACCCGCCGAAGCTGGAGAACGGCGTGGTGACGCTGCCGCCGGGAATCAAGCGCGGCATGAACGCCTGCTACGACGCTGGCATGCACCTGTTGGAGCAGCCGCCGCACCTGGGCGGCATGGGCGCGCCGCCGACGCTGGGCTGGGCCGCGTTCGAGCTGCTGGTGGGCGCCAACGCGTCGCTGGCCTTCTACACACTGGGCAACTTGATGGCGCGCATCATCGACCGGCTGGGCACCGAGTCGCAGAAGCGCCGCTTCCTGCCGCACATCCTGGACAAGCGCTGGGGCGGCACCATGGTCCTCACCGAGCCCGACGCCGGCAGCGACGTGGGCGCGGCGCGCACGAAGGCGCGTCACGTGGAGGGCGACCTCTGGGAGATTGAAGGCGTCAAGCGCTTCATCACCAACGGCGACTCGGACATGTCCGAGAACGTCATCCACATGGTGCTGGCCCGCCCCGAGGGCGCGGCGCCGGGAACGAAGGGCCTGTCCCTCTTCATCGTGCCCAAGTACTGGGTGGACGAGCAGGGCAACATGGGCGAGCTGAACGGCGTCGTGTGCACCAAGCTCGAGAAGAAGATGGGGCTCAAGGGCTCCGTCACCTGCGAGCTGACGTTCGGCGACGGGAAGCCGGCGCGCGGGCTGCTCGTGGGCGAGGTGCATGACGGCATCCGCCAGATGTTCCACGTCATCGAGCAGGCGCGCATGGCGGTGGGCGTCAAGTCCATGGCCGCGCTGTCCGCCGGCTACATGCGCGCGCTGTCCTTCTCCAAGGAGCGACTGCAGGGCGCGGACCTGATGAAGGCGCGCGACAAGGCGGCGCCGCGCGTGCCCGTCTTCCAGCACCCGGACGTGCGCCGCATGCTGATGGCGCAGAAGTCCCACGCCGAGGGCATGCGCGCGCTGTGCCTCTACACCGCGTCCATCCAGGACCAGGTGGAGCGCATGGGCGGCCACCGCGCCACCGAGGCCGGCGAGGCGGATGTCCTCAACGACATGCTCCTGCCGCTGGTGAAGGGCTACTGCTCGGAGAAGGCGTACGAGATGCTCGCCCTCTCGCTGCAGGTGCACGGGGGCTCGGGCTACCTGCAGGACTACCCGGTGGAGCAGTACATCCGGGACCAGAAGATCGACACGCTCTACGAGGGCACCACGCACATCCAGGCGCTCGACCTGCTGATGCGCAAGGTGGCGCGCGACGGTGGCGCCACGCTCCAGGGGCTGCTCGCGAAGGTGCGGCAGACGGCCGAGGGGGACGAGGGCGGCACCGAGCTGAAGACCGAGCGCGAGGCGCTGGGGGAGGCGCTCGGCCACCTGGAGATGATGCTCGGCACGCTGATGGGCAAGCTGGGCGAGTCCGTCTACCACGTGGGCCTGCAGGGCAACCGCGTGCTGTTCGCCGTGGCCGAGGTGGTGGTGGGCTGGCTGCTGGTGCGGCACGCCGGCGTGGCGCTGGAGCGGATGAAGGAGAACCCCGGCGACAAGGCCTTCTACGCCGGCAAGGTGGCCAGCGCGCGCTGGTTCTGCCACGAGGTGCTGCCCGCCATCGCCCACGCCGCGCGCATGGTGGAGCGCGGCAACCTGGACCTGATGGACGTGCCCGAAGAGTCCTTCTAAGGGCCACAAGCCTCCGCGCGCGGCGCTCGCAAGACCGAGCCGCCGCGCGCAGGAGCCTTCAGCGAGCGCGGGCCGCCAGTTCGCGCTCCACGTAGAGCCGGAGGATGTGCATGAAGTCCTGGGCGTTGGTCACCACGCCGAAGGCCTGATGCGTGCCCCGGTCCTTCAGCTTGCTCACCACGAACTCGGACGAGTCCACGCAGATGGTGGGCAGCTCGCGCAGCGCGCCGTCCGACTCCGTGACGAAGGCGGGCAGCATGTTGCCCGTGGCGATGGCGTGCAGCGCCGTGGCGATGAGCACCGCCATGGTGGCCTTCACCGCGTGGCGGCGCATGGCGTCCTGCGCGGCCAGGTTGTCCGTCACCACGTCCGGCAGCGGGCCGTCATCCCGGATGGAGCCGGTGAGGACGAAGGGCACGTTGCGCGTCACGCACGCGTGCATGATGCCGTTGGTGACGACGCCCGCCTTCACCGCCGCCGCGATGGAGCCCGCCGCGCGCACCTTGTTGATGGCGCGCATGTGCAGGCCGTGGCCGCCCGACGTCGCCTCGCCCGAGCCGCTCATGCCCAGCGTGGTGCCGTAGATGGACGCCTCGATGTCGTGCACCGCCACCGCGTTGCCCGCGAGCAGCGCGCCCACGAAGCCGTTCTCGATGAACCACGTCATGTCCGCGCGCGCCCGCGAGTGCACCAGCGCCGGCCCCGTCACCCACACGGGATAGCCGCCGCGCTCGCGCTCCTCCACCAGCAGCCGGGCCATGTGCGCGTAGTCGATGGGCTTCTCGCGCGACACCTCGGACGTCATGAACTTGAACTCGCCCTCGCCGCCCTCGGTGAGGTACGCCATGTTCACGAAGACGCCCTCGCTGCCGTCCTCCGCGCGCCCCACCACCACGCGCTCGCCCGCGCGCACGCGGCGGCCCTCGCGGACCCAGAGCACGCCCTGCGCGTCCAGCACCAGCGCGCCGTCCATGCGCGGCTCGCGCGGCATGCGCCACTGCCCTTGGAGCCGCACGTACGTGGGCAGGTTGGTGGTGGTGAAGAAGCCCTCGGGCAGGACGCCGTCCGCGGGCGCCGGCTCGAAGCGCGCGTCCGGGAACTGCGCGAACCGCGCGGCCGAGAAGTCAGGATGAGCGATGGAGGTCACCGCGCCACCATGCGCGGCCCCTCCGCACCGTTCAAGCGCCGCGACATTCCCGCGTCCCCCACTCCACCCTCGCGTGTCCCTCAGGACTCTTCCACCGGGGGTGGGTGGCGCAGGTGGCTGTAGGCCCGCTCCGCCAGTGCTTCCACCGAGGGCACCGCCCAGGACACCGCGTGCCCCTCGCGCCACCGCGCCGTCCACGCACGGAACGCCCGAAGCTGCGTCTCACTGGGCGACACCTGCCACCGCCGCGCCTTCGCGTTCGCCAACGCCTCCAGCGGCGCCTCGCCTCGCGCCACCATGACGCACAGCGCCAGCAACACGCTGCGACCCGCGCCGTGCTCGCAGTGAATGAGCACCTTCTCTCCGCGCGCCAGTCGCTCGGACACCCAGGCCACGCCGTCGTCCAGCCGGTTCAGGTGGAGGGCCCCGAGGTCTTGAGCGGGCAGGTGCAGGAACGCGATGCCGTGCTCGCGCAGGGCGCGCTCGTCGTCGCGGGCCTCGCCTCGCACGTCCACGATGGCGGAGATGCCCAGGCCTCGGGCCAGATGGTCCGCCGCCTCGATGGGGAAGCGTCCCCCCACCGCGAGCGAAGGCGTCACCCAATCGAGGTTCAGCTTCCCACGCGGCGTGCTCATGCCTCGCAACCTAGGGCCAGCCCCGCTAACTCGCGAGTTTTACAGTCCCAGCTGATCCGGTGACAAATGCGTCGCGGGACGCAACAAAGCCGCGCCATCTCAGAGAATGAAAACAATCGCAGCAATTGGTAACTGACCCCATCTGCTCTCTCCCCGGAGCCTCCCATGAGCATCAAGATCAAGTCCGGCGACACCCTGTCCGCCCTGGCCCAGCGCTACAACACCAGCGTGGGCGCGCTGATGAAGGCGAACCCGCAGATCAAGAACGCCGACCTCATCTACGCCGGCAAGTCCCTGAACATCCCGGGCAGCAAGGACGGCTTCGACTCTCCGTCGCTGCGTCCCGGCGGCAACAAGGGCGGCCCGGGCGGCGTGGATGGCTCCGGCCCCATCAACTCGGGCCCCGGCACCAAGGGTCCCAAGGGCAGCCCGTTCGACATCGCCCAGGCGCAGCTCGGCAAGAACGCCGGCTCGCTGAAGCTGGAGAAGACGGGCGTGGGCTCGGACATGGATGACGGGATTCCCAACAACGTCAACTGCGCCAACTTCGTCTCCGCGTGCCTGGAGCAGGCGGGGCAGATCAGCAACAGCCAGCACAACAACTCCGTCTACGGCCTCCAGTCGAACCTGGACCGTGACCCGAACTTCAAGCGCGTGAGCCTCAAGGACGCCAAGCCGGGCGACGTGGTCAGCATGAAGACCAACGGCGGCGAGCACGTGGTGATGTTCGCGGGTTGGAAGAACGGCCAGCCCCAGTTCATCGGCTCCAACAACGTGAACTCGGATGGCTCGCAGCGCATCACCATCAGCTCGATGAACTACCCCATCATGTCCGTGCACCAGTACCGCGGCTGAGCAGGGGCACCACGCGGCAGCAGTCCTTCCGGGGCGTCCGGCTCGCGCGATGCGAGTCGGGGGCCCCGGAGTCGTTTCAGGCTCAGGGCGCGCCGCGGCCGGCGTAGAGGCAGTCCATGGCCTCGTCCAGCAGGCACAGCGCGCTGTCGGACCAGCCCCGCAAGCGCACCTGCGCGGTGGGCGCGGAGACGGGCGGCACCAGGTGGGCCTCCACCGCGTCCTGGATGAGCTGCGCCTGCTGCTCGGGGTTCAGCTCGGCCCAGCGCCGCCGCTGCGAGACGGCCTTGCGCCAGTCGTAGCCATCCCCCAGGAACTGCGCGAGCAACGCGGCGCTCAAGTAGGCCGTGCCGCCGTGCTGGTGCTGCCACACGTGCGTCAGCTCATGCACGAGCAGCCCGAAGTCCTCGGCCGAGTCCCCCGGCGGCAGGAAGACGGTGTCGCCATGCGCGAACGCGCGGCCCGTCACGCCCAGGAGCCCCAGCGGACCTTCCTTCACGCGCACGGCGCCGTAGTCCAGGCTGCCGCCGAAGATGGGACGCAGCCGCGCCACCTCGGCGTCGGTGAGGCGGCGGCCCAGGGTCTCCAGGCCGGCGATGACCTGCGCGGCGCTCAGCACGCGCACGCTCACCATCAGCACCACGTCCACGGGGAGCTGGGCCATGCGCCACAGCCCCTGCTTGAGCTGGGGCAGCCCCTCGCGCGAGCGCCCCGAGGCACAGCGGGCCATGCCCCCCGCCAACGACGCGAGGGCGAAGATGGCGCTGCGCGCCGCGCCCGCCGAGGCGCTGATGAGCCCGGTGACGAGTCCATGCCCGGCGTCCAGGCACCGGTCGCTCAGCGAGACCGGGGACGCGGGCCGGCCTTCATGGGCTGCGTGCGGCGGCAGGAAAGCGGGAGATCCCAAGCACCGACTCCACGAGCAGGCGCAGCTCGCCCGGGCGCCAGGGCCGACCGAGTGCGAAGTGGGTGACGCATGACGCCCGGACCCGGGCGGCGGCCTCTGTACGGAAGCCGGCGGACAACAGGATGCGGGGTCCACCAAAGCCCCGCTCCACCAGCCGGGCCAGGAACCCTTCCAGGATGGGGCGGGCCGTGCAGTCCATGTCCAGCACCAGCAGCTCCGGCGTGGCCCCCGCGTCCAACCGCCGCTCGGCGGACGCCGTCCCCAGCGCGTGCAGCATCTCGCACTGGGAGACCAGCTCTCGCCCCACCGCGAGTCGAATCAGCGGCAGCTCGGACACCACCATCACCCGAGGCGCGCCTGACCCGGTCCGGTTCCGAAGCCCCACGCCCGGCCGCTCCCAGCCTCCCGGCACCATCCCCCCCACGGGCAGGACGGACAGCGGGGAGGGGGCGGTCACATACGGGAGGGGAACAGTGGACACACCCCAAGAGTAGACAGCAATAGTGGAAATATCAAGTTTTGCTTCAATCCAAGCCCTGTCCGGACCCGGTCAGCGGGCCTCGGCGGGGACGAGGGTCAGCTCGGCGATCTCCGGCGAGGGGCCCAGGCGCAGGGGCGGGCCCCAGTAGCCGGTGCCCCGGTGGGTGTAGACGCGGACGCCGGCCACCCGCGCAAGCCCGCGAACCACGGGCTGCTGGAGCTTCACGAAGAACATGAAGGGGAACACCTGGCCGCCGTGCGTGTGTCCGGAGAGCTGGAGGTCCACGCGCAGCCCCTGGAGCGACAGCGCCGAGCGCGGCTGGTGCGCCAGCAGCACGCGCGGCACGTCCGCCGGGGCGCCCGCCAGCGCCAGGTCGGGCCGGCTCGCGTGCTCGGCGTCGATGCTGCCCGCGTTGTAGTCGGTGACGCCCGCCACCACGAGCCGCGCCCCATCCCGCTCCACCACGCGGTGCTCGTTGCGCAGCACGGTGAGGCCCAGGCGCGCCACCTCGGCGGACCAGGCGCGACCGCCGTGGTAGTACTCGTGGTTCCCCGTCACGTAGAAGACGCCCAGCTTCGCGCGCAGCCCCGCGAGCGGCGCCACCTCGTCGCGCAGCGCCTCCACGCTGCCGTCCACCAGGTCTCCCGTCACCGCCACCACGTCCGGCGCGAGCGCGTTCACCTGCTCCACCACGCGCGTCAGCCACTTCCCATCCAGCGTGGGGCCCACGTGGATGTCGGAGATCTGCACCACCCTCAGGCCGCTCAGGCCAGCGCCCAGTCCCTCCACGGGAACTGTCACCCGCTCCACCCGGGCCCGCCCGCGCGCGGTGAGGAACGCGAACCCCACCGCGGGCAGCGCCGTCAGCAGCACGCCCAACGCCTTGCCTCGCGCCAGGGACTGCGCGTCGGTGACGGTGCCTGTCCAGCGCAGCACCGCGGCCACCAGGTCGGCGGCCACCGTCGTGGTGAAGAACACGCCGAGCGAGCCCAGCCAGATGAAGGCCACCCACTTGAGCACGCGCAGGGCGCCGGAGGACTCGTGCCGCCCCAGCAGCATGCCCGCGGGCAGCATCACGAAGAGCGCCCCCAGCACCAGCTCACCCAGCAGGGCCCAGGGCGCGGGCCACGCCGGATCCGCGAACAGCCGCAGGCCCACGTACGCGTGGAACCCGCCCAACAGGCTGAGGATGATGCCCACCCGCACGACGAAGGCCCACACCACGCCCGCGGGCAGCCGAGGCTCCCGCTCTGACTCAACCCCAGGGGACAGCTCCGCCACGGCACGCACCCTTTCGCCGCCCGAGACGGGGCCGCTGGGGCTGGACGATAACGCCCCCCTCCCCCACTCGCTCGGCAACCCGCCCGCTCCCCGGGGCTCCTCCGCCCCGGACTCCAGGCAGGCGGCCCGAGGCCCCCGCCCCTCCCGCCTTGCGTGGGGAAGGCCGGGCCTACGTTTGGGCCATGAAGACCTCCACACTCCTCGTCGCCAGTCTGCTGCTCGGGGCCGCCGCGCCCGCGCTCGCCAAGGACCACCCGAAGTCCGACGACGCGTCGCAGTCGCAGTACCTCACCCTGCGCACACCGAGGCAGGACATCACCGCGAAGGTGACGCCCACGGACATCAGCAGCCCGCAGTTCCAGCTGGGGATGGACTCGAACAGCATGCGAGGCCGCGCCTATGGCCGCACGGTGGACCTGTCGCTGAACCAGGAGAAGGGTGAGGTCACCGGCTCGTTTGGCCAGTCGCCCGTCAACATGAAGGTCACCGAGAACGCCAGCACGCTGGAGGCGAAGGGGTTCTTCGCCGGGCAGCCCTCGAACCTGAAGATTTCGCCGGACGCGCTCACCGGCACCGTGGGGCGCTGCAGCTACCAGCTCAAGCAGCAGGACTCGCTCTACCAGGGCTCGCGCTCGTGCGGCCATGGCGTGGAGAACCCGGTGAGCGTGTCCATCCCGCCCCTCATCGCGGACTCCAGCGCGCGCGCCGTGGCCGCCTTGTCCGTGCTGCTCTCGAAATAGCCGCGACGCCTCGAGCGACTATCGTCCGCCCCGTCGCGAGCTTATCCAGCGAGCGGAGGGTGTTCATGGCGCGCATGCACGAGGTGGACTTCCAGGTTCACGGCGACGACTTGCAGTTCGTGGAGGTGGAGCTGGACCCGGGCGAGGCCGCGGTCGCCGAGGCGGGGGCCTTCATGTACATGGAGGACGGCATCGAGATGGAGACCGTCTTCGGCGACGGTTCCAAGCAGAAGAGCGGCCTGTTCGACTCGCTGCTCGGCGCGGGCCGGCGCCTGCTGACGGGCGAGTCCCTCTTCACCACCGTCTTCCTCAACCGCGCGGGCGGCAAGCGCAAGGTGGCCTTCGGCGCGCCTCACCCGGGGAAGATCATCCCCGTGGACCTGGGGCAGATGGGCGGCGAACTCATCGCGCAGAAGGACAGCTTCCTCGCGGCCGCCAAGGGCGTGACGCTGGGCATCGCGATGCAGAAGAAGCTGGGCACGGGCCTCTTCGGTGGTGAGGGCTTCATCATGCAGCGCCTCCAAGGCGACGGCCTCGTCTTCATCCACGCGGGAGGCACGCTGCACGAGCGGATGCTGGGGCCGGGCGAGCTGCTGCGCGTGGACACCGGCTGCATCGTCGCGTTCCAGCCCACCGTGGACTTCGACATCCAGCGGGTGAGCGGAATCAAGACGGCCTTCTTCGGAGGCGAGGGCTTCTTCTTCGCCACCGTGCGGGGACCGGGGCGCGTGTGGCTCCAGTCCCTGCCCTTCAACCGGCTCGCGAGCCGAGTGCTCGCCGCCGCGCGCCCGGGAAGCTCGTCCGAGGAGGGCTCCGTGCTGGGCAACCTCGGGCTCGGCAACCTGGGGCTGAGCGACGACCCCTAGCCGCGCCGGGCTCGCCGCCGCGACAGGGCGAGCAGCCCCAGCCACGCCCCCGCGCTGGCCAGGCCCTCCAGCGGGGTCGCGCCGCAGCCACAGCCCACGTCCAGCGCGGTGGGGCCTCGCACCTGGAAGTCCACCGCGCTCGAGCGCGCACCCGCCACGCCCTGCGTCTCCACGGTGCGCGCCACCACGCGGTGGTCACCCAGCGCCAGCGCCTCGGCCGAGCCCACCTCGTGGCGGAAGACACCCGCGTCATCCGTGGTGACCGTGGCCAGCGCCACGCCGTCCAACTCCAAGGCCACGGACGCGCCCGCCACCGCCACGCCCGCGAACGTCGGCGTGGGGTCCACCACCTCGCCCTGCTCGGGCACCACCACCACGGGGACCAGCGGATCCCTCACGCCTCCGTCTGGCCGCGTCCCCGCATCAGCGGTGCCGCCCGCATCGGGAGTCTGTCCGGTCCCCGCGTCCACCTCACCCACCACGACCTCGAAGGTGGTCGCGGAGGATGAGGGGCCGTTGTTGCCGTTCTCGTCGTGCGCGTGCACGCGAGCGCGGTGCGGGCCCGGCGTCATCGGCTGATCCCCCGGCCGCACGTAGCGGAAGCGCCCCTCCAGGTCCATGGAGAGCACCACCTCGGGCTCATCGTCGATGTCCAGACCCACCGAGACGCCGTTGAGCGCGGTGCCGGCGAACAGCGGCGTGGGGCTCACGGTGTCGCCCGTCGCGGGCACCACCAGCACCGGCGCCACCACCACGCCGCCATCCGAGAGCACCACGGGCGTGGTGAAGCGCACGGGCGTGGCGGGCGCGCTGCCCATGCCCAGCACCTCCGAGAAGACCTCCACCAGGTGCTCGCCCGGAGGCAGCGGCTGGCGCGGGGTGACGGAGAAGCGTCCGCTGCTGTCCGGCACCACCGCCGACAGCCGCACGCCGTCCACGGACACGTACACCACGGGGCCCACGGGATCCGCCGTGCCGTCGATGCGCGGCTGCGGGTTCGGCACGAGGCTCCCGTCGCGCGGCGAGGTCACCACCGGCGTCACGAGCACACGGAAGGGCAAGAGCAACGGCTGCGAGGTGCCTGCATAAGGCGCCGAGTCCGTCACCCACGGCGAGGCCATGTCCACCCCGCCATCGGAGATGACGGACATGCCACCGCGCCCGGCCTGCGCGGACGACGAGCACGTCACGGCCGTGCCCTGCAACAACAGGCGCCCGCCCGCGCCACCACCGCCCGCCCCGAGCAGCTCCGACGCGAAGGGCGTGATGTCTCCGCCCTGCCCGCCGTTCGCCTGCGCGGCGCCACAGTTGAGCTGGGTCGCGCTGCGCAGGATGACCGTGCCTCCCGCGCCACCCCCGCCGGCCCCATCCGAGCCCGAGGTGAACGCCGGCGCCGCGCCGTTGGCCGAATAGGTCCCCGAGCCGACGAAGAGCGCCGCGCGGGTGAAGACCGCACCGCCGCCTCGCTCTCCCCCCGTGCCCTGGGTCTCGTCGCCCTCGCCCGCGCCACCGCCCCCGCCGAAGAGGAAGTGGTCATAGAGGGTATACGTGAGCGACGCGCCGCCCAGGCCGCCCTCGGCGCGCCGGCCGTCGCTCTCGGCGGTGCGCCCGCCCGCGCCGCCCACGCCACCATGGCCTCCGCCTCCGCCGCCCGCGTTGCGGCAGTTGGCGCCACCGCCGCCGTTGGCGACGTTGCCTCGGCCCGTGCCCCGCAGCGCCACACCCTCACCGCGCTCGGTGCCGCCCTGCGCGAAGGACAGATTCAGCCCGGTGCAGCCCAGCGGCCCCGTCGAGTGGTCGCGCTGGCTGCCGCCCTCGAAGCCCTTGCCGTCCGCGTGGATGCGCCCCGCATTGGAGAGCGTGCCGGACACGAGGAACGCGAGGATGCCGCCCGTGGGCGACTTCCACGGCGGCGCCGCCAGCGAGCCGGCTTGCGTCACCGTCACGTCCTTGTACTCGGGGACGCGCACCACCTGCCCGCCGACCTGGAAGCCGAACCGCAGCGGCGCGGTGAGCGTCATCCGGCGCAGCACGCCGTCCACCTTGCTGACGCGCGCCAGCTCCCACTGGCCCAGGTTGCGCGGCCCCAGGTCCAGCGAGGAGGTCCCCACCGGCGCGGCCCAGGCGGGCTCGGTCGTCTGATGGAACAGCACCAGGTCGCCCGCGGCGAAGCCCGTCACGGTCGAGAGCCGGGCCACCGTGCCGCCCGCGACGACATCCGTCGAGATGGCGGCAAAGGCCGTGTTGACGACGACGTCCTGGGTCGAGACGGACAGCGAGCCATCCCGGCCCGTCCCCAGGCCAAAGGAATCCGGCTCGGCCAGCGCGAGGCCCGCATGGAGAAACACGAGCGCGATAACAAGGGCGATCCGCATGTCTCCCCATGCTGCCCCAGCAGGCCGGTCCCGGTCGAGAGAGCGGCCACACTCAGGGCATGAGGAGCACCTGGAGCTCGCAGCGGGGCGCCCGGTGATGCATGCACTGCTGCTCGTGCACGACGACGCGCTGCCCCATCTCCCGTGCCAGCCCCCGGATGAAGCCGATGCCCACGCCACACAGCCGGCGCGGTGAGCCATAGGACACGAGCACCACGTCCTCCTCGCGGCGGATCCGCAGGTTCGAGGGCGGAGGCTTCGCGTCCTGGCGCACGCTGCGGAGGATGTGCTCGGCCCGCTCCACGATGTCGAGCACGCTCCAGTTCGGCTCCAGGAGGACGCGGTACTTGCGCAGCAGGCTGGGCGCGATGAACTCGCCAAAGTCCTCCAGCACCAGGCGCGGCGCCTGTCCCAGGAGCTGCGCGGTGGCGGCGACCAGGGCCGTCACCTCCTCGTCTGGGTATTGCTGGAACGCCAGGTAGATGCGCTGGGGCAGTCCGGCCTTCTCCAGGAGTGACTCCCAGCCCTGGGTCCCCAGGCGCGACTGGGCGTAGCCCCGCAGCTCATGGAAGAGAATGCCGTGCATGGAGCGCCTCCGGGCCCGAGGTTCCCCTCGGCCGTAGCATGCCCCGTGACTCGCGTGCGACCCGGGGGCGAGAACCCGGTCCACCGCTGAACATCAACGCGCTGAGACAAGCCCTCGGAGCTGTTCGAGGTTGAACGGCGCGAAAAATGTCTGCTTTAGCAGTCGCGGCAGGGCTCGTTTTTCCACACACACGAGCTGATACGCGTCCTCCCACTCCCCCAGCAATACAATCACTCGCACGTCCGGGGCCGCGCGGTAGAGGTCGTTCAGGTTGTGCGCGAGCGCGGCCACGTCCTCCACCTCCCAGCGCTCCTCCACGCCCTCGGACTCCACGTGCAGCGTGAGCACGGGCCGCTCGCGCACGTCGGTGATTTTCAGCCGCCGCGCCGCGCCTCCCATGGCGGCCGTGAGCGGGCCCACCAGCTCATCGGGCCGCACGCCGTACGCCACGGACAGCCCTCCGGCCAGCGCCCCCGCGTCGCACAGCCGCAGCAGCGACACATGGGGCGGCTCTCCGGCTCGCACGTGCTCCGCGGCGACCGCGCGGTTCTTGAGGAGGTGCTCGTGGTCGAGCGCATCGAGGAGGGAAGCCATGACCGGCGCACCCTACCTGATGCGCCCCCGTCACGACTCCTCGCCCGTCCAGTAGTCCACCTCCGCGGCGAGCGGCAGATACGCATGCAGCGTGCGCGCGGCCTTGTCCCCACCCGGCGCGGCCCCCGCGAAGACGCCCACCTTCCCCGAGTCCGGGTACATGACGACGTCCGGCGCCTCCATCGTGGAGAAGGCCAGGTAGCGCAGCGGCTCGGGCCCCGCGTTGAAGACCTGGTGCGCGGAGCCGGGCCCCGGAGGCAGCGCTACATAGTCGCCGGCCTTCACGGGGAAGCGCTCGGAGCCCAGGCGCACGACGCCCTCGCCCGAGAGCACATAGAGGGCCTCCTCATTGGCCAGGTGGTAGTGAAACGGCCACGAGCGCTTGCCGGGAGGCAACTCCATGAGACTGCACCCGAGCTTGCGTCCCTGGGCGAGCGCGCCGAGCTGCTTGCGCCGCATGGCCACGCGCGACCCATGCGCGAGTTCAGTCCAGGCCACGTCGTCCGCGTGGATGAGGTGAGGATGAGAGGACAAGGTGGGCTCCAGGGTCAGGGCCGCGTGGCGATGAGCGCGAACACGCGGTGGGGAATGGACAGCGTCTCTCCGGGGAAGCGCTCCGCGAGGCGGCGTGCCAGCTCCGCGTCGAAGCGGGCCACCTCCTCGGGCGGCAGCGACGCGCCCACCCGGGCACTCGCGCGGACACGACCGAGCCACGCCGCGCGCGCGTAGGACGTGGGCGCGTCGAACGAGAAGGACTCCAACTGTTGGAAGCCCGCCGCCGTGACGTCATGAAACCACTGCGGATAGATGCCGGCGGCGTGGCCCCACTGGACGTACTGCGGCAGCGGGCCGGGGTTGAACGCGTTGATGAGGTCCTCGGTGGCCTCCGCGACGCTGCCGGGCGTGGGCAACCAGTCGAAGTGAGCGATGACCAACCGCCCTCCCGGAGCCACCAACCGGAACGCCTCGCGCGCGGCGGCCTCGCGCTCGAACCAGTGCCAGCACTGGCCCGCCACGTACAGGTCCACCGAGCCCGTGGGCAGGCCCGTCTCCTCGGCGCGGCCCAACCGGAAGTCGATGGAGAGCCCGGCGCGCACAGCGGCCTCGCGCGCGGCGTCGAGCTGGGGCGCGGCCGGGTCGAGCGCGATGACAGCGCAACCGCGCGCGGCCAGTCCCCGCGCCACGGTGCCAGTGCCGGTGCCCACGTCCAGCGCGCGCAGGCCCGAGCGGAGCACACCCTCGCGCTCCAGCCGCGCGAAGAAGGCGTCCGGGAAGCCGGCGCGATGCTTCAAGTAGTCCGACGACGTGCGTCCGAAGTCCACGTGCATGGCGGTGCTCCTCTGGGCCTGCTGGAGACTTCAACTCGACGGGATGTCGAGTCGAGTCGACAATGGCGCGCCAGGAGGCTCGTGACGCATGGTGGGTCGCAAAGGCGGTCGCTCTCAATCTCGATTCGACCTTCGACGTGAGGAGGAGCTGATGTCCGCGGCGGAGGCCGCCACCCTGCTCGGCGTGAAGCGGGCCACGCTGTACACGTACGTCAGCCGAGGGCTCGTGCGGTGTGTGCCCGAGCCGGGCACCAAGGAGAACCGCTACGTGCGCGCGGACCTGGAGCGGCTGAAGGCACGGCACGACGCGCGCGCCGGTCACGCCGCGGTGGCCTCGGGCGCGCTGCGCTGGGGTGAGCCCGTCATCGACTCGTCCGTGTCACGCGTGGGCGCGGCGGGGCTCGCGTACCGAGGCCACCCCGCCGTGTCGCTCGCGTTGGAGGGGCGCGCGTTCGAGGACGTCGCGGAGTTGTTGTGGACTGGCACGCTGCCGACCACGTCCGCGCGCTGGGCCCCTCCGGAGCCTCCCCCGTGGCCCGCCTCCACGCTCGCGGCGCTGCTGCCGCGCGACACGCCTCCGCTCGCGTCCTTGTCCGCGCTGGTGGCCCTGCTGGGCGCGCAGGACACCGCGCGCTTCGCCGCCCCGCCCGAGCAAGAGAAGGCCCGCGCGCGGCGGCTGCTGCGTCACCTGGGTGCCTGGGGCGGCGTGGCGCGCGCGCCGGGACGGGTGGCGCGGGCGCTGGAGGAGCCGACCGTGGCCGCGTCGCTCGGTCATGCGTGGGGCGCGAAGGGCCGGCACGCACCGGGGCTGCTCAACCGCGCGTTGGTGCTGTGCGCGGATCACGAGCTGAACGTGTCCACCTTCGCCGCGCGCGTGACGGCCTCGTCGGGAGCGGATCTCTACGCGTGTCTGAGCGCGGCGCTGGCGGCGCTGTCCGGCCCCAAGCACGGCGGCGCGTGCGACCGGGTGGAGGCCCTGCTCGCGGAGGTGGGCCGCCCCGAGCGCGCGGCCTCGGTGGTGCGCGAGCGGCTCCGGCGCGGCGAGGCCCTCACGGGCTTCGGACACCCGCTGTACCCGGACGGAGACCCGCGCACGCCGCCGCTGCTCGACGCCGCCCTGGCCCTGCGTCCCGAGGCGCCTGGCGTGCGCGTGGCGAAGGCCGTGCTGGAGGTGGTGCGCGACGCGGGCCACCCCGCGCCCTCGCTGGACTTCGGGCTGGTGACGCTGGCGCTGGCGCTGGGACTTCCCGCGGGGGCCGCGGCCACGCTGTTCGCGGTGGGGCGCGCGGCGGGCTGGGTGGCGCACGTGCTGGAGCAACGCGAGCAGGGACACCTGCTGCGCCCGCGGGCTCGCTACGTGGAGACACCGCGCGCGGATCCGCGCGGGTGACGCGGGGGGAAAAACGCTCGGGGCGCGGTGGTCCCCATCTCCCCACGGGAACCACCGCGCCTCGAACTCCGCGCCCGCCCCGTCTCCCCTCGGAGCGGTCGCGTTACCGCACTGCGACTGCAACTGCTGTACTGATGTGCCTGCGGTCACCCGCCGTGAGACGGCCGGGTGACCCGGAGATTCCCACGACCGCGACACGTTTCACAGTCCGTACGCGCCAGAGAATCATTCCGGAATACTCGCGGCCATCAGCCCGGGGCTCCTGCCAGGGCGGAGAGGCCCGGTCCTGCCCCACCCCGGGTGTGTCACCTGCGAGGCATCCCCGCCGCGAATCCGGTTGGAGGCAGGACACCCGGCGGACAGACTGGCGGGCGTGAATTCGCGCCCGCCCCTGCCCGTGCCCGTCCTGATGCTGCTCGGAAACATCGCCTTCATCGGGGCCTGGGTCGTGGTCCTCATGCACCCCACCGGCTGGCAGGTGCTGGGGCCCGTCCTGCTGGGCCTCTTCCTGCTCATCCGAGTGGGCGGCGCTTGGCTCTATGCGTCGCGGACGCCGGACCCCTCTGGCCGCGTCCGGCGCTCCGCTGTCGCCACCACCGTCATCGCGCTGTTCGCGGTGGGGCTCTGGGTCTTCACGCTGCTGCGAGGGCCCGGCTAGGCCCCCACAAAGCGAAAGCGGGCGCCTCCACGAAGGAGACACCCGCCGGGTAGGCCGCGCTCGCGCGACGCCTCAGACGTTGAAGCGGAAGTGCATGCAGTCGCCGTCCTGGACGACGTACTCCTTGCCTTCCACGCGCAGCAGGCCCTTCTCCTTCACGGAGGCCTCGCTGCCCAGCTTCACCAGGTCCTCCCAGCGCATCACCTCGGCCTTGATGAAGCCGCGCTCGAAGTCCGAGTGGATGACGCCCGCCGCCTGCGGCGCCTTGAAGCCCTGGTGGATGGTCCAGGCGCGGCACTCCTGCTCGCCCACCGTGAAGTAGGTCCACAGGCCCAGGAGCTTGTAGCCGGCGCGCACCACCTTGTGCAGGCCCGGCTCGGTCAGCCCCGCGCTCTCCAGGAAGCCCGGACGCTCGGCCTCGGGGAGCTGTTGGATTTCCGACTCCATCGCGGCGGCCAGCACCACCACGCCCGCGCCTTCCTTGGTGGCCATGTCGCGCACGGCCTGGACGAACTTGTCGCCCTCGTCCTTGCCAATCTGCCCCTCGCTGATGTTCGCCACGTACAGCACGGGCTTGTCCGTCAGCAGGAACATGTCGCGGATGGCCGCGCGCTCATCATCCGTGAGCTTCTGCGCGCGCACGGTGGTCGCGTTGTCCAGCCCCGCCTTGATGCGGTCCAGCAGCACCAGCTCGGCCTTGGCCTCATCGCCTGCCTTGCCACCGGACTTGGCGTTGCGCTGGGCGCGCTCGCGGCGCTTCTCCACCGTCTCCAGGTCCTTGAGGCACAGCTCCGTGTCGACGACATCCCGGTCCCGCACCGGATCCACGCCGCCCTCGACGTGGGTGATGTTCTCGTCCTCGAAGCAGCGCAGCACGTGCAGCACGGCATCCACCTGGCGGATGTTCGCCAGGAACTGGTTGCCCAGGCCCTCGCCCTTGGACGCGCCGCGCACCAGCCCGGCGATGTCCACGAACTCCAGCGACGTGGGGATCTTCTTCAGCGGCTTGATGAGGGCCGACAGCTGGTCCAGGCGGTCATCCGGCACCGGCACCACGCCCACGTTCGGCTCGATGGTGCAGAACGGGTAGTTGGCCGCCTGCGCGCCCGCGGCGGACAACGCGTTGAACAGGGTGGACTTGCCCACGTTGGGCAGTCCGACAATGCCGATGGAAAGAGCCATGTTGGATTCCTGGAACAGGCGAGCCCGGG
This sequence comes from Myxococcaceae bacterium JPH2, assembly GCA_016458225.1. NCBI lineage: Bacteria > Pseudomonadati > Myxococcota > Myxococcia > Myxococcales > Myxococcaceae > Myxococcaceae bacterium JPH2. Next base: position 375,344 of record JAEMGR010000003.1, read on the forward strand.
GGCGCGCTTCCCGCTAGGCCGACTTGCGTGCGCCCTGCACCGGCAGGGACTGCACGAACTGCTCGGCCAGCGCGCGGTGCTTGCTGTCGTCCATGCGCTCGTTCAGGAGCTTGCCGGCCACTTCCATGGACAGGTCCACGGCCATGGAGCGGACCTCCGCGATGGCCTTGGACTTCTGCTCCTCGATCTCCCGGCGAGCAGAGGCCTTCAGCTCCTCGGCCTCCTTGCGGCTCTTGGCCATCAGCTCGTCGCGGAACTTCTCCATGTCCGCCTGGTTGCGGCGCATCATGTCCGCGGCCTCGCGGCGCGCCTCGGCAATGGCCGTCTTCTGGTCGGCGAGCAGCTTCTCCGCCTCGGCGCGCTCACGCTTGGCGCTCTCGATGGCGTTGGAGATCTGCTTCTCGCGCTCCTCCACCAGCTGGAGGATGGGGCCCCACGCCTTCGCCCGGAGGACGACGAGCACGAGGATGAAGGTGACGATGGTCCAGAAGATGAGTCCCGGGCGGACCTCCACGAAGCTGCTGGAGGCGAGGACGGAGGGCAGGAGCATGGCGTGTCCCGAGGCGTGAAGGGAGGAGGGCGGGAACTGCGGGTGAGACGGGAACTGCACCGACCTGGCGCCCGCGGACTCAGGCCCGGGGCGCCAGTGCGGCGTGACGAACCTGCTTAGGCCTTGATGGCGAGCAGGATGCAAACGACCAGCGCGAACAGCGTGGCGCCTTCGATAAGGGCCGCGGCGATGATCATCGTGGTGCGGATGTCGCCAGCGGCGGCCGGCTGACGGCCCGTGGCGTCCATGGCGGCGGCGGCGAGCTTACCGATGCCGAGGGCGGCGCCGATGATGGAGAGGCCAGCGCCGATACCGGCGGCGAGGAAGGCAAGAGCGAAGTTGGTCATGGAAGCACTTCTACTTTCAGAGCGAGGACCCGCTTGTGGGGGGGTCGTGAATTCCCTTTAGGACTACCTCTGGCGACCTTTCGAATCGCCAGGTCTTCAACCGGGGCGCCGTACCGCCGCGCCCCGTCAACTTGATTGGACCGCTACCGGCTCAGGCGTGCGCCTTGCCGTGGGCGTCGTCCTTGTGGCCGTGCCCGTGGTCACCCTCGTGGCCGTGGTCATCGTGGTGGTGGCCCATGGCCACGCCCATGCCGATGAAGAGGGCCGAGAGCATCGTGAAGACGTACGCCTGCACGAAGGCCACGAACAGCTCCAGCAGGTAGATGCCGAAGGCGAACGGCACGCTCACCAGGGCCACCGCGGGGTGGGCCAGCATGAAGATGAGGCCCAGCAGGAAGAAGATGACGATGTGGCCCGCCAGCATGTTGGCGAAGAGACGGATGGTGAGCGCGAAGGGCTTGGTGAACAGGCCCAGCACTTCCACCGGAATCATGATGGGCCACAGCCAGGGAGCCACGCCGCCCGTCAGGTGCTTCAGGTAGCCACCGAGGCCCGCCGCGCGGATGCCGGCAATCTGGGTGACGACGAAGGTGCACACCGCCAGGCCGCAGGTGACCGCGACGTTGCCCGTGGCGGTCGCCATCCAGGGGAACAGGCCCAACAGGTTCATGAAGAGGATGAAGAAGAACGCGGTCAGCAGGTAGGGCGTGTACTTGGGACCCTCCTCCTTGCCGATGTTCTTGATGGCCAGCTCGTCACGCACGAAGAGGACGAGCATCTCGAAGAGGTTGGCCCCGGCGCCGCGCGGCACCAGCTTCGACTTGTCGCGGTTGCTCCACAGCATCAGCGAGCCGATGAGGAGGACCGCCGCCAGCCACATCATCACCGTGTGCTTGGTGATGGAGAGGTCCAGGCAACCGGCGCCCAGGCCCGGCGTCACCTCGCCGTGCTCGGAGGCCACCGGCGTGCATGCACCCTCGTGGAAGGGGATGAACAGCCGGGGGAGGTGGATGACGTGCTCCTCGGAGCTGAGCGGCACCTCGAACTCGTACTCATTCGAGTCCGCCACGTGGTGGAGGATGTAGCCGGCCACGTCCTCCTTCCCCGCCGCCTCATGGCCCCCCGCGGGGGCCTCGTGGCCCGCGGACTCGTGCCCCTCGGCCTCATGCTCCGAGGCCAGCACGGTGCCCGCGAACAGACAGGCGAACAGCACCATAGCCTTGCGCATCACTCGTCTCCGCCCGCCGCGCCTTTCGACGCGGCCATCACGTAGCTGACTTCAATCCACTGCAGCGCGAAGTAGACGCCAAAGAAGCCGCCAACGAACGGCACCGCGCTCAAATCTCGAGACACCACCCACGCCAACCCCAGCCCCACGCACACCCCGCGCAGCGCGAACACCAACCCCACGACCTTCAGCGCGGCCTTCAGGTCCGCCTGCCGCATCGCCCGTCGCTTCAACAGCAGCGCCAGGACACCCGCCACCGCAGACAACCCCACGCCCAACAAGGCCGCCAGCCGGTCATCCGCCGCCTTCGGCATCGCGGCGGCCACCACCGCGCCCACGACCATCACCCCCGCCGCCAACCCCGCGTGCGACCGGAACGGGTCGCTTCCAGACTCCCGCGTCACTTCCGCTTCCCCAGTCGGGCCATCTCACGGAGGAAGCCGTAGAAGCCCACGCAAATCCCCACCAGGCTCAGCCCCAGCAGCATCCACGGCGCCGTCCCCAACCACCGGTCCAGCCCCCACCCGCCCAGCACTCCCACCACCGCGCCGCCCACCAGCTTCCACACCGCCGAGATGTAGGGCTCCGCGGCCCTCATCTGCCGGGCCGTCTCACCCAGCTCCCGGTCATCGGGGCGCTCGTTCGAGGGTCGTCGCTCCGCCATGTGGACGCCTCACCAAACCCTGGGAAAACCATGGGTTTCACCATCACCCCACCCTGCCCCATTCCACGCGCGGGCGCCGCTTAGCACCGAATGCGCGGCAGGCGCAACCGCTACCATCCGGGGGTGGACAGTCCCTCGGGAGAGGGGGTTGCGGCAGGCGTGAGTTCTTCTCTCGCCGTTCTCTCTCATGGAGGATCTGCCGCGCTCGTCCGCCCGGCGGACGCCAAGGCCAGGGCCCGCCTGGCCGCGCCTCGCCGCGACGGCTCCCGAGTCGCCAGCTTGCCTTGCGCACCGCATCGTTTCCGCGCGTCGCCCCGGAGGAGCCGAATGCCCAAGCCGCTCGAACTCACGTCCCCGCGCTTCAAGAACGGCGGCCCCATCCCCATCGCCTACACAGGGGAGGGAGAGGACAAGGCGCCGTCCCTTCACTGGGAGAACCCGCCCGCTGGGACCAAGAGTCTGGCCCTCATCGTCGAGGACCCGGATGCCCCGGACCCACAGAACCCGAAGATGACCTTCTGCCACTGGGTCCTCTACAACATCCCCCCGGGCGCCCAGGACCTCCCGGACGGCGCCAACGCGGACGTGCTCCCCGCCGGGGTCCGGCAGGGGCTCAACGACTTCCACCGCTCGGACTATGGCGGGCCCATGCCGCCCATCGGAAACCACCGCTACTTCTTCCGGCTGTACGCGCTGGACACGGTGCTGCCAGACCTGGGGCGGGCCACGCGCGCGGAGCTGCGGGAGGCCATGAACGGCCACGTGCTCGGCGAGGCCGAGCTGCTCGGCACCTACCAGAAGGTGCACCACCGCGGCGCGACGCACTGAGCGCGGCGACGGACTGGCTCCGGGCCTACCCGCGCACCAGCACGGCGGGCAGGCCCGGCACCTTCAGGTACTCCACGCGCGTGGGGCGCGGCGCCACCTCGGGCCAACCCGGGCGCGCCAGCGCGGCCAGAATCTCCAGCACCGGATAGGTGAAGGACTCCACCCGCGCGCCTTTCGTCATCGGCTCCAGGCCCCAGGCGAGCCCGAGCCGCAATCGCTCACACCGCGCCAGCTCCGACACGTAGGCGGGCAATCCCTCGGGCCGCGCCTCCAGGTCTCGGCAGAAGGTGATGGCCTCCTCGCGGTTGAGCAGCTCGGGCAGCGCTTCCGTCATGAAGCGCTGGAGCCGCGGGCCCAGCTCGGGGCGCTTCGATGCATCCACCCAAGGGAGCTGCTCGGTCACCCGCGCGCCCCGGTGGTAGTCCATCATCCGCCCGGCTCGGTCCACCACCACCGCGTCCGCGCGCAGGAGCGCCTCGCGCTCCCGAGGCGTCAGCGCATAGCCCGACAGCGCCGCGCTCGCGTCCTGTCCCCACGCCCGACGGAAGCGCGGGTCCACGTGCAGCCGCGCCAGCACTTCCAATGACTGGGAATAGCTCATGGCCAGGTCTCCATCAGGCCGTGCTCGCGCCATGGCGTTGCAAGATGGCCCGCGCCCGCGCCAGCTCCTCCACCAACCGCGCGAAGGGCGGAAAGCCGCTGTCCATCTCGAAGTTGACGCCGCGCACCGGGCAGCGAGGCACCACGTACTCCAACAACTGCCACACCTCCTCCGGAGAGGGCGCCGAGTGGCTGTCCAAGCGCAGGCCCTCGGCCGTCGTGCCGCCAGCCAGGTGAATCTGGACCACCCGCTCCAATGGCAGACGGTCGATAAAGCGATACGCGTCGTAGCCGTGATTCACCGCGTTGCAATAGACATTGTGCAAGTCCAACAACAGGCCGCAGTCCGCGCCTTCCACCACGCGACGGATGAAGTCCGCCTCGTCCAGCGTGTTCAGGTCGGTGTGGAAGAGATAGGCGATGTTCTCCAGCACGAACGGCACGCCCAGATCGGCGCGCACCGCGCGGGCGTTGCGCACGCAGGTCTCCACCGCCTCGTCCGTCAGCGGCACGGGCGTGAGCGCGCGCAAAGGCAGATGGCCCACGCGCGTGAAGCACAGGTGGTCCCCGTGCCACACGCTCTTCGTCCGCGAGAGGATGCGCCGCAGGCCATCCCGGTAGCCCGGCGCGTCCACGCCGTCCGAGCCCACGCTCAACTCCAGACTGTGGCCCACCAGCGGATAGCGCCTGGACAAGACATCCAGGCGCCGCTCCGCGTCCTCCGTCAGCGGCAGGAAGTGCTCGGGCGTCACCTCCAGCCAGTCCACGCCCGGGTTGCCTCGTGCGAGGTGAGGGTTCAGGTCCCAGCGATAGCTGAGGCCCACGCCCAGATAGGGAAGCCCCATGGCGCGCTCCTCACGCCTTGCGGCGCGCCATCACCTGGAAGTGCTGCCCCAGCACCGCGAAGCCCTCGTGCGCCAGCCGCTCCTGGAGCGCGAGGATTTCGTCGCGCGCCGCCCACGCGTCCCACGGCGTCCCGGGCGTGCCGCGCGCGGCGGCCATGGCCTGGAGCATGTCGAAGAACATGACGGGCTTGCCGAAAATCTCATCCAGCTCCGCGCCCGCGTCAGCCACCGCCTTCTCCAGCTCGCGCACCGTGAAGGCATGCACCGGCAAGCCGTAGGGACACGAGGTGCGGCCATCGAGCAGGGATTGAAATGCCTCGGCGGGCTTGCCCATCTTCAGCGTCCCGGCGAACGCCTCGTAGCGGTTGTCCACGCCCAGCACCACCGGCGCGCCCGGCTTCGCCACGCGCACCAGCTCCTGCACCGCGCGCGGATACGCGTCCAGGCAATACGAGACCGGGTCGCCCTCGCAGAAGACCAGGTCGAACGTGGCGTCGGCGAAGTCCAGCGCCGCCACGTTGCCCTCCACGAAGGTGGCCCGCTCGAGCAGGCCCTTCGCGGAGAACTGCGCGCGCGCGCCGTCGAGCATCCCGGGCGAGATATCCAACACCGTGACGTGGTGCCCGGCCTCCGCGAAGCGCGTGCCGAACTTGCCGCCGCCACCGCCCGCGTCCAGCACCCGCCAGGACCGCCCGTCCTTGGGCAGCAGCGCCTCCACGGGCTTCCAGGTCAGGTGCTCATACGCCAGCCAGAACAGCTTGATGGCCACGTGGTTGGGCGCCGTCTGCTCATACTTGGGCGACACCTCGTCATAGCGGCTCTTGAGGGCCGTGGGGTTCGCGGAGCTCATGCAGCGTGTCCTCAGTAGTTGAAGGAGACCTTGGAAAGGATTCGCCGTTCCTGTGAGCCATTGAAGGGCTGATCCGTATAGACGAGGAAGATGTCGCTCCACTGGCGGTAGTGCCACCCCACCATCGCGTCGAGGAACGTGCCCTTGACGCTGTTGTAGTCCGCCAGCTCGAACACGTTGCCCTTCTGGAAGGTGACGCGCGCGTAGAGGTCCGGGCTGAAGTGGTAGCGGAGCTGCGCGTAGCCGGACCAGCTGTAGCCATCCCCCGACGTGCCGAAGAGCTTGCTGCCCTCGGGCACGTCGAAGTTGCGCGTGTAGAAGCCGCTGAACTTCGCGACGATGTGCGGCCCCAGCTTCAGGTTGAAGGCGCCGTTGAGGCCGCGAATCTGCCCGCCCAGGAAGCGCCCGCCGATGCCCGTCAGCGTGAAGCTCTGCCAGTCATGCGGGAAGAGCGTGAAGCCCGCCGTGGCCAGCCGGTTCCGGAAGCCCTCGTTGTCGTCGTAGATGCCGTCGAAGTAGAGCGCGAAGTTGTGGTGCAGGTAGGGCTGCACGTTGAGCCGCTGGCGGTAGCGCGTGCGCGCGCCCTCGTGGTTGCGCCGCCACAGCGTGTCCCACGTCATGTCCAGCCGAGGCAAGAAGCGCCACTTGGGGAACGGGTTCAGGAACAGGTGCGTGTTCCAGCCCTGCTTGTCCACCACCGGCGTCCAGCCCAGCGGGTTCGCGTAGTTCTTCCCGATGTCCTCGAACTGGATCCAGAACTCCGACAGCGTGTCGAAGCGGTGGAGGCCCACGTGGTAGGCGTCCGCGTCCACGTTGCCCAGCGGGCTCCAGCTGCGCAGGGCCTCGGCCTGGATGAAGAACTCCTCGTAGATGTGGATGTTCGCGTCCATGCCCAACGTGGAGAAGTCCGAGTCGCCGTAGAGGCCGCCCCGCCCGCTGCGGTTGAGCGCCACGAGCGCCAGCATCGAGCGCTTGCCCAGGTCCTGCTGGAGCCGCACCACGCCGGAGTTGACGTTCTCGTACACCTCGGAGCCATCCGGGTTGCGGCCGGAGAGGTCACGGTGCTGCACGTCGAGCAGCGCGAAGTTGAGTCCGCCCAGCTTGCCGGTGAGCTGCAGACCGCCCCAGACGCGGTCATGCGGGCGCAGCGCGATGCGGCGCGAGGTGAACACGTTGATGGGCGCGATGAAGAGGTGCTCGCTCTCCAGGAAGAACTCGCGGCGCTCCGGCAAGAGGGGCTGCTCGGTGTCCAGCAAGAGGAAGCCCTGGTCCGCCTCCGCGTCGCTGAAGTCCGGGTTGGCCGTCAGCTTCATGGACAGCCAGGGCGCCGGATCGATTCGCCCGTCCGCGCCGATGTTTGGACGGAACACGCCGCGCCCATCCTCCGTCTTGAGCGCCACGGTGGCGGCGACGTACGGGGTGACGCTGAACACGCTGCGCGGGTTGATGCCCTGCAGCCCATCCAGGTGGGGATAGCGGCTGACCTTGGCGCTGTTGACGCCGTCGGGCGTCCAGTTGCTCCACTCCTGATTGCGCGACTGCTCGCGGTCCAGGAGCATGCCGAACGTCACCACGTCCTTCTTCGGGAACTGGAAGTTGGCGAAGGGGATGCGCAGCTCGGCGATCCATCCGTCCGAGACGACGGTGGACCGGGACTCCCACTCGCCCTTCCAGTTGGTGGAGAACGCCTCGCCGTCATCCACGATGCGCCCGTCGGTGCGAACACCGAGCGTGTTCGTCCAGAAGTAGTACGCGTTCCGGTGGTCCAGGAACGTGTCGAGGATGATGGTGATGTTGTCTTCCTGGTGGAGGAAGCCCTCGTTCTGCACCGTGTAGCCGGTGATGCGGTCCGGCTGTGAGTCGAGGCAGTGGAAGAGGAAGTAGAGGTTGTCCGCGTCGTAGAGGATGCGGACCTTGGTGTCATCGCGCGCGGGCTTGCCGTAGTCGATGCGGGTCAGGTGCCAGCCAGAAATCTCTGGCGCGGTCTGCCACGCGGGCTCGTCGCCCTTGCCGTCGATGGTGATGTGCTCGGTCGTCTTGGTCGCCTGGACCTGATAGGTCGAGTCGCCGAAGGCCGCGGCGGGCACGAGGAGGGACGCCAGCAGCGCGGCGCCCCGGAGACAGGCCTTGCTCCACGTTTTCATCCGGGCTCCGAAGTAGGAGTGAGGCTGAGCGCGGGTGTGGCGGGAGCGCCGCGAGGCTCCCTCACCCGTGCCACACAGACGAGGGCCAACAGGAAGGCCCCCGAGGACAGAAGGAACGCGGCGGAGATGCCCAGCCGCTGGGCGACGGCGCCGTAGCTGATGGGCGCGAGCACCTGCGCCAGGGCCGCGCCCGAGCCCAGGGCGCCCATGAAGCGGCCCCGCTCGGCGGCGCTGGGCACCTGCTCCACCACCAGCGCGGCCGCGGACGAGCGATGCAAGCCGTCCGGCACCGCCAACAACACCCAGGCGAACAACAGCGTGCTCAATGCCAACCGCGGCGGCATCCAGCCCGCCACGCCCAAGAGCGCGCTCGCCACCACCATGCCGCCCAGGCCCACGGTGATGAGGCCCACGCGCCGAGGCAGCCGGTCCGACAGCCGGCCACCAAAGGGCTGCACGAAGGCGAAGACGAGCCACGAGGCGGCGACCAGCGGCCCCACCGCCTCGCGCGGCGCGCCCAGCTCCACCACGTACAGCGGCATGTACGTGGGGAAGAGGCCCAGCGCGAAGGTGAAGAAGAACTGCCACAGGAACAGGCCCGCCAGATGCGGCTGCGCCCGCACGTACGAGAAGGGCGCCACCAGCCCCTTCAGCGCCAGGCGCCAGCCGGCCTGCAGGGAGGACTCGGGCGGCGGCGTGACGGTCTCTTTCGAGTCGAGCGCCAGCAACACCAGGCTGCTGATGAGGAACAGCCCGCCCGCGAGGAAGAAGGCCCCGCTGATGGACATCCAGCGGACCACCGCGGAGGACGCGAACAGCGACGCGACGAAGAAGAGGTTCGACGTCGAGTCCAGCATCGCGAAGATGGTGGCGCGCTGCCGCGTAGGGGCGAAGTCCGCCACCATGGCGTTGGAGACCGGCGCGGCGCTGCGGGCCAGCAGCATCTTCAGCACCATCACCGCGGCCAGCGGGCGGGCGTCATCGATGAGCGCCACCACCGGCACGAGCAGCGACGTGGCCAGCGACAGCCCCACCACGAAGGGCTTGCGCCCATAGCGGTCCGACAGCGAGCCCAGCATGGGCTGGACGAAGATGGGCAGGAGCGAGCCCGCTGTGTACAGCGTGCCAATCTCCTGGAAGCTCAACCCGCGCGAGCGCAGGTAGAGGCCCATGACCGGGTTGAGCAGACCCGAGGCCAGCATCCCCAACAGGCCCGAGGCGAGCAGCACGCGCAGGTTTCCCAGGCCGCGCGTCAACCCATACATCTCCCGGATGGCCCGGACGCCTTGGCGAATCATGCGCCCTCCTTTCGAGGCGACAGCCCCAGCACCTGCGCGACGGCGTCGGTGAGCGTGGCCACCGGACGCACGTCCAACGCCGTGAAGGGCGCGGGGTCATGGCCACTGCCCGCGGGCACGTACACCGGCACCGGCAGGGACGCGGCGAAGCGCTGGCGCGCGTAGGCATCCGCCACGCCCAGCTTTCCTTGCAGGTATTCGCGAGGCGCCGGGGCCAGCTTCTCGCCGTGCTCATCGAGCGCCACGCCCGTGGCCAGGAAAGGCGTGGGCAGCGGCTGCCCGCAGAGGAGCGCCACCCAGGCCACGAACAGCGGCAGGGAGGCACTGCGACCGTCCAGCGTCACGCCCTTGCCACGCGGCGACACATGCAGGTCCGTCTCGTCCCACGCCAGCGCGTAGTGCCGCCGGCCGAGCGCTCCAAGGTGACGCACGTGCTGCTGCCACGACGACGTGAAGGCATTGTCGCGGGACAGGTCGACCCAGAGTCGGCCCTGGCCCTCTCTCACCGCCACGTCCACCGGAACGGTCCGGAAGAGCGTGCGGCCACCCAGGTCCGCCTGGGTGAAGAGCAACAGCGAAGTGGATGCGGAAGGCACGGCGCGGACCAGGTCGGACGCAAGAGGAAACACAGCCGGGCGGAAGGGACCTGCCCTTCCGCCCGGCCATGGACGACTAGAGCCCCAGCCCGGCCGTCCCGGACGGGACAGCCATGCCGCGACAACAGCGAAGCGGCACCGTGACAACGGCAACGCGGGCACTCACGGATGGACGGTTCATGGAATGTCTCCCGAAAGGTTTCGCGTGACTGGGGTGCCCCGGCTCACCGGTCCGCAAATGCAGACACTCGGGTGCGTTCGAAGGGGAGGAACCCCTCGAGGCTCCGCGTGAGCGAGGCGGGAGGGACTACTCGGCGCGCACCGTGGTGTCGCTCGCCATACCGGTGGAGCAGGTGCACTTGTCGGCAGCCGCGGAGACGCGGACGATCTCAGACTGGATGTACATGGTGTTTTCCTTGAGAGCGGCGCGGACTACTGCGCCACCTGGTCGGTGGAGAGGATGACCATGCCGCTGGAGCAGGTGCACTTGTCGGCGGCGGCGGAGACGCGAACGATCTCGGACTGGATGTACATGGTGTTTTCCTTGAGAGCGGCGCGGACTACTGCGCCACCTGGTCGGTGGAGAGGATGACCATGCCGCTGGAGCAGGTGCACTTGTCGGCGGCGGCGGAGACGCGAACGATCTCGGACTGGATGTACATGGTGTTTTCCTTGAGAGCGGCGCGGACTACTGCGCCACCTGGTCGGTGGAGAGGATGACCATGCCGCTGGAGCAGGTGCACTTGTCGGCGGCGGCGGAGACGCGAACGATCTCGGACTGGATGTACATGGTGTTTTCCTTGAGAGCGGCGCGGACTACTGCGCCACCTGGTCGGTGGAGAGGATGACCATGCCGCTGGAGCAGGTGCACTTGTCGGCGGCGGCGGAGACGCGAACGATCTCGGACTGGATGTACATGGTGTTTTCCTTGAGAGCGGCGCGGACTACTGCGCCACCTGGTCGGTGGAGAGGATGACCATGCCGCTGGAGCAGGTGCACTTGTCGGCGGCGGCGGAGACGCGAACGATCTCGGACTGGATGTACATGGTGTTTTCCTTGAGAGCGGCGCGGACTACTGCGCCACCTGGTCGGTGGAGAGGATGACCATGCCGCTGGAGCAGGTGCACTTGTCGGCGGCGGCGGAGACGCGAACGATCTCGGACTGGATGTACATGGTGTTTTCCTTGAGAGCGGCGCGGACTACTGCGCCACCTGGTCGGTGGAGAGGATGACCATGCCGCTGGAGCAGGTGCACTTGTCGGCGGCGGCGGAAACGCGGGCGATCTCGGACTTGACGTACATGGTGAGTCTCCTGTGTGGAGTTGCGGGTGGGACTACTGAGCCACGTTGATGACGTCGATCTTCACGGTCGCGTTCATGCCGTTGCTGCAGGTGCACTTGTCAGCGGCGGCGGACACGCGGGCGATCTCGGACTTGACGTACATGTTGATTCTCCTGGTTGAGGGTGAATGCCTGTCACGTCGAGACCCCATGTCTCAGGCAACAGGCGGCCATGTGTGTCTTCACACGCAATCAAAGACACACAGTTGTCGGGGCCCCTCTGGGCACGGCGCTGCCGTCCCCCGCGCACGACGCGGGGCCCCACGATGGAAAAGTCTCCGCCCCGGTCAGGTCCTCAGGGGGCGGGATGGGGCTCGCACAGCCCCAGCTCCTGGAACTGCTCGACGGTCCTCCGCACGTCCGCGCGGATGTCCGCCTCCTGGCCCGCGGCGTTCAGGCTGCTCGCAAGCGTTTGCACCGCGGCATCCAGTGAGACGCCGCTCTGGCACAGCCCGAAGATGCGGGCCGCCGTCTCGTTGACGCGGAAGACCTCGCCACCTTCGGTATCCATCAAGAAATAGGCATCATCTTGTTGCTGCACGATGACGCCGGGCGCCGCGGGAGGCAGGTTCAAACGAAATCCCCCTCATGTGGGCGGCTGTCTCGATGTGCCCAATTACCGCTGAGACCCGATAAACCGCGCCTTGATGTGATTTCATTTTTAAAACCATTCCATCACAAGTGTCAACACGCTGAACACTTTTCAAAATCGCTGTACGCAATGAGTTTCAAGACAGAGCCATGCGACAAAACGTGTCTGGTCGTGGCGCGGTGCGCGAGCGGATGTGCGGTGGTGGGCGGATCCAGGCGGACTTCGTTCGCACCGCGCGGCAGGTGATGCGATGGTGCGTTCCGTGACCCGTTCCGACGCCCAGAGCCCCTCCGCCCGAGTGAGAACCGAGGACGCGGAGGCCTACCGACTCTTCGACGCCATGCCCCTGGGCGTGGCGGTCCTGAGGGACTGCCAGGTCGTCTACGTCAATGCGTCATTGCTCGACCTCTTGGGTCGAGACCAGGGCGAAGTGGTGGGGTGTCCAGCACTCTCGTTCTTGAGCAGACCCGACGCGTCGGACGTCCGGAAGTGGCACGGGTCCGGAGCGACGAAAAGGCCCCTGGAAGCGTGGCTGCGCACCCCTCGCGGCGAGGTGCGGGTGGAGCTGTCCGCCGTGGAGCACGGCGACGCGTGGCTCGTGCACGTGCGCGACATCACCGCGCGTGCCCGCCGGCGCGAGCTGCTGGAGCAGTTGGCGGAGCTGGGCGCGGAGCTGCCCACGCGACGAGACGAGGCCCAGGTGCTGGGGCGCATGTTCGAGGGACTGGAGGCCATGTCCCTGGCGTTCGCGTGGGTCGTCCCGGGACAGGAGGGCCCGCTGCTGGAGCGCGGCTTCGCGCCGGGGAGTCCCGAGCCGCTGTCCGCCCGGCGGGGCACGTGGACTCCTGGGCTCGAGCAGGCGTGGAGCGAGGGCTGCGCCTACGTGGAGGACGCCACGCGGGAGGCAGCGCGGTTCCTCGGCGCGGATGCGGAGGCGCTCCGCGCGGCGCCGCTCCCCGGCGTGATAGCGCGCGTGGATCTGGAGGGTGCCCCCCGGGCGCTGCTGGCCGTGGCGGCGATGGGGCTGCGTGAGGAGGACCGCGCGCCGGTGCGGCGCTTCGCCACGCAGGTCTCCGCCGCGCTCGATGCGGCGCTCACCATCACGCGTCTCAGCGCGCGCAATACGGCCTTGGCGGCGCTCAACCGGCTGGCCTCGGCGGCGGCGTCCGCGCCCCATCCGCGCGCGTTCTTCGGGCCCGGCACGGCGGAGATCGCCGGCCTTTTGGGCTGCGACGCGGTGACGCTGCTCATGCCGGAAGAAGGGCGGCTGGAGGCCCCCGAGTATCTGGAACTCATCCACGCGTATGGCTTCGCGCGGGAGGTGGTGGCTCGGCATCCGCGCACGCCGGTGGCGGGCACGGTGAACGGCGTGGTGTTCCTCTCCGGTGAGGCGCGGGTGGTGGACACGGAGGACTGCCCTCCGCCCACGCGCGAGGCGTTGATTCAGCAAGGCTTCCAGACGTTGGCGGCGGTGCCCGTGCGCGTGCGCTCGCGAGTGGTGGGCACCTTGGGCGTGCTCTTCCGCGTTCGTCGGCGGCTCACCGCGCTGGAGCTGGAGACGCTCCAGGCCATGGGCAGTCACTTCGCGGCGGCGCTGGAGTCACACCGGCTGCTGGAAGAGGTGCGCGGGCGCGCGGAGGACCTGGCGCTCATGCACGAGGTGGGCAAGGCCCTGGCCGCCACGCTGGAGCCCGCCGCATTGCTGTCCACGGGCGTCACCAGCCTGGCGCGCATCGTGGACACGCCAGACGCCTACGTGATGCTGCCGGACGCCAGCGGCGAGCGGCTCATCGTCCGCGCGGCGACGGGCGGACATCCGGCCATGGTGGGCCAGTCCATCCCCGTGGAGCCGCCGCCGCACTCCTTCACCGCGGAGGTGTTCCGCACGCGGCAGCCGCTGCGCGTGGAGGATGCGCGGGAGGACCGGCGCGGACACGAGGAGCTGCTGCGCATCTCCGAGGGGTTGGCTTTCCTCGTGCTGCCGCTGGCCGTGCACGAGCGCATGGTGGGCGTGGCCATGGTGGTGGAGACGCGGCGGACGCGGCGCTTCACCGCCGCGGAGGTCGAGCGGGCCGGAGCCATCGCCAGCCAGTTGTCGCTCGCGCTCGAGGGCGCGCGACTGGTGGAGGACTTGAAGAAGAGCTACGCGGAGCTGGCGCGGGCGCAAGCGCAGCTCGTGCACCGCGAGCGACTGGCCGCGCTGGGCGAGCTGTCCGCGGTCGTGGCCCATGAAGTTCGCAATCCCCTGGGCGCCATCTTCAACTCGGTGGCGACCATCCGGCGCATCGTCGGACCGGAGAGCCCCGCCTCGCCGCTGGTGGACATCGTGGGAGAAGAGGCGGACCGCCTCAATCGCATCGTCGCGGACCTGCTCACCTTCGCGCGGCCCCCCTCGCCCCATCCGTATCCCGTGTCGGTGTCGCAGCTGCTGGAGGAGTCGGTGCGCGGTGCGCTCTCGGACCAGGGCGCGCCTCGCGACCTCGCGGTGCGCGTGGAGTGGAACGTGGCGACCGACGTTCCGCCCGTGACGGTGGATGAGCGGCTGATGCGTCAGGCGTTCCTCAACCTGGCCCTCAATGCCGTGCAGGCCATGCCCCACGGCGGGACGCTGAGCGTGTCCGCGAGCCGCGCGTTCCTGGACCGAGACGGCGTGCAGGTGGACTTCACCGACACGGGCGGCGGCATCCCCGTGGATGTGCGCCCGCGCATCTTCGAGCCCTTCTTCACCACCAAGGCGCAGGGCACGGGCCTGGGCCTCGCGGTGGTCAAACGCATCGTCGAGTCACACCTGGGGCAGCTCTCGCTCGTGTCGACTGGCGCCGACGGCACGACCTTCAGGCTCTTCCTGCCGGTGGACGCGCCCGCGCCCGGATAAGCCTTACGCGCGGAAGAGCCAGCCGAGCAGCCACACCCCGCCGAAGCCCAGCGCGCAGGCGGCGGCGAACAGCGCGACCCAATGCCAGACAGGCCGCGCGCGGAATGGCTCGGCGGGAGTGGGCGCATCCTCGCCCGAGATGGCGCGGACGAGCGCGAGGCGTTGAGCCACCTCCACCGCGGACGACTCCAACGTCTGGGAGATGTCCACGCCGAAGCCCACCTGGGTCTCTCGCGGGCCCGGCGTGACACGAGGCCGCATAGAAGCGCTCGCGGTGCGCGCGATGGCCCCGAGAATCTGTGAGGCCGCCAGGGCCTCGGTCGCATCGCCCACGGAACCGTGCGTGTCGCCTCCGGCCCCATGGGCCCCGGAAGCAATGGGTGCGTCGCTGCCGGGTCCGCGCATCGGCGGATGACCGTGCGCATCGCCCGAGGCTCCGCTCCTGGCCGGAGCACCCTGCGCGTCGACTCCACCGCCGCGCATGGCCGAAGCATCGCGGCCAGCGCCGCTCGTTCCGGGCAGACGTGGCGCCACCGCGGTCTGCGTCACCTCCGCGTCATCGTCCGAGGCGAGGCGGGCCTTCGCGGCGGACCGGGCGGACTCGTCCGCGGGGGCCAGGAACTCCTCGGGAGCCTCCAGGCCCGAGTGCTCGAACGCGAGCGCCGTGGGCGGCGCGTGCACGGCGGGGAACTCCTGCTGCGTGCGCGATTGCGTCGAGTCCTCGCGCAACAACTCCGCGAGCACCTTCGTCTCCAATTGCTTCTCACGCGGGAACGCGTCACCCATCAGCCGAGCCAGGTCCGCGTCCCCGATGCCCGGGGCGAGCTTCGCCTTCAGCTCGCCCAGCGCCGCGCCCATGGCCGCCGCGTCGGGAAAGCGCTCGGAGGGCTCGGCGGCCAGCGCGCGCAGCAGGAACACGTCCACGCTGCGCGGCAGCCCCGGCCGATAGCGCCCCGCCGATTCCCACTGCGGATAGGCCGCGCGGCGCCAGCGCTCCGCGGGGTCTCCGCGCTGCGGCAGCGGCTTCCACGCGAACAGCTCCCAGAGCAGCGCGCCCGCGGCATAGACATCCGCGCGACGGTCCACGAAGCGCTTTCGCGCCTGCTCGGGCGCCATGTACGTGAGATTGCCAATCACCACGCGCGGAGAGGTCTGCTGCTCCTTCAGCGTGGACTGCGCCGCGCCGAAGTCGATGATCTTCACCTCGCCCGCATAACTCAGACAGACATTGGCGGGAGACAGGTCCCGGTGCACCAGGTGCAACGGATGGCCTGTCTCATCCAGCGCGTCGTGCGCATACGCCAATCCCTCGCACAATCGCTGGCCCAGGTGCAGCAGCGCGCCCAGCGGCATCATCCGCCCGCGCTGACGCAGGCGATACGCCAGCCGGCTGAGCGTCTTGCCCTGCACGTACTCCATGGCGAGGTAGAGCTGCCCCTCGGCCTCGCCCATGGCGTACACCCGGGCGATGTTGGGATGCGCCAGCCGCACCACCACGCGCGCTTCGTCGCGGAAGCGCCCCACGAACTGCCGGTTCGCCACCAAGCCCGGCAGGACCTTCTTCACCACGACGGCCCGGCCCAACGCCTCCTCGCGCGCGAGGAAGACCTCCCCCATCCCCCCGGCGCCAATGCGGCGCACGAGGGTGTAGGGGCCGAAGCGGACGGGCCCCGTCAGGGGCTCTGGCTCAACGGGCCTCGCCAAGCGCGCGGAACGCCTTGCGGGCCGCGGCGAGGACGTGCGCCACCTCCGGCTCGCCGATGGCCAGTGACACGAACGCCGCCTCGAACTGGCTGGGCGGCAGGTACACTCCCTCGTTGAGCATCGCGTGGAAGAAGCGCCCGAAGCGGGCCGTGTCTGCCTTCTTCGCGGACGCGTAGTCGAACACCGGCTCGCCCGTGAAGAAGACGGTCAGCATGCTGCCCACGCGGTTCACGGTGACGGGCACGCCCGCCGCCTTCGCCTCGGCCACGAAGCCCTCCTCCAGCGCCCGGCTCACCTGCTCCAGCCGCGCGTAGATGCCCGGCGCCGCCAGCGCCTTCACGCACGCCATGCCCGCGGCCACCGCCACCGGGTTCCCGGACAGCGTGCCGGACTGGTACACCGGCCCCTCGGGCGCCACCTTCGACATGATGTCGCGCCGGCCGCCGTACGCGCCCAGCGGCATGCCGCCGCCCACCACCTTGGCCATCGTGGTCAGGTCCGGCGACAGGCCATACAGCTCCTGCGCGCCGCCGCGCGCCAGCCGGAAGCCCGTCATCACCTCATCCAGCACCAGCAGCACGCCGTGCTTGCGGCAGAGCGCCTGGAGCCCCTGGAGGTAGCCCGGCTTGGGAATCAGCACGCCCATGTTGCCCACCACCGGCTCGATGATGGCGCAGGCAATCTCACTCCCCTTCTCCGCGAAGAGGCGCTCCACCGCGTCCAGGTCGTTGAACGGCGCGGTGAGCGTCAGCTTCGCCAGCGCCGAGGGCACGCCCGGCGAGTCCGGCAGGCCCAGCGTCTCCACGCCGCTGCCCGCCTTCACCAGGAACGGGTCACCCGCGCCGTGGAAGCAGCCCTCGAACTTGAGGATGTAGTCCCGGCCCGTGAAGCCGCGCGCCACGCGGATGGCCGCCACGGTGGCCTCGGTGCCGCTGGAGACCAGCCGCACCTTCTCCACCGCGGGCATGGTGGCGCAGAGCAGCTCGGCGAACTCCACCTCGTCCGGGTGGGGTGCGCCATACGAGGTGCCCCGCTTGGCCGCCGCGATGAGGGCCTCCACGATGGGCGGGTAGGCATGGCCGAGGATGAGCGGCCCCCAGCTCCCCACCAGGTCGACGTAGCGGTTGCCGTCCACGTCCGTGAGCCACGCGCCCGCGCCCTCCCGGAAGAAGACGGGGTCACCTCCCACGCCACGGAAGGCGCGCACCGGTGAGTTCACGCCACCCGGAATGCGCACCTGCGCGCGGGTGAACAAGGCCTGGCTCTGAGCGTGGTTCATGGCGCGTTCCATAACACGCGAGCGGCCTCCACCTCGCGTCCGCTCCTTCCGCCAGCATGCCCGCTGCTTCTCACCGGCGCAGGCCCAGGTGATGGACCAGGGCCAACGGAGCGCCGAGTCACGCAAGCTTTACACGGTTTAGGACAGACGCGAGCGCCGGGCCCGGCCAGTGTCCGCTCGCCCGGGAGTCCGCCGCCGCGCCAGCGCTGTTTCAGTCGCCTGGAGGGCCGGGCATGGGTAATACCGGCGCATGCGAATCCTGCACACCATGCTCCGCGTCGGCGACCTCGAGAAGTCGCTGGATTTCTATACCCGTGTCATCGGGATGAAGCTCCTGCGCCGCGAGGAGTTCCCCGACGGCAAGTTCACCCTGGCGTTCGTGGGCTTCGGCCCCGAGTCCACCCACCCCGCGCTGGAGCTGACCTACAACTGGGGCACCTCCCGCTACGAGCTGGGCACCGCGTATGGCCATGTGGCCCTGGGCGTCAGTGACATCCATGCCACGGTCAAAGCCATCCGAGACGCGGGGGGCAAGGTGGTGCGCGAGCCGGGGCCCATGAAACATGGCACCACCGTCATCGCCTTCGTGGAGGACCCGGACGGCTACCGGGTGGAACTCATCCAGCAAGGCGCCTGAGACCCAAGGCGGGCAGGCGGGCGGGAATCGTCACGAAGTCACCCGCCTTCCGCTCGCCGCGCTGCCCGAGCGGGTGTAGAGAGGCCGGCGTCATGGTGGAGAGCCCCCAGAGCCAGAACGCGTTGTCCATCGAAGAGCTCCACGAGGCCTGGCCGGTGCTGTCTCCCGACGAGCGCATCGAGGGCTTCCGACTGCTGCCCCCCGCGGTGGCGGACGACTTCTTCCTCGACCTGTCTGCCCGGGACCAGGCGGACCTCATCCTCAGCCTGCCGCCGGGCGAGCGCCGCACCTGGGTGCGCTTGCTGCCGCCGGACGACCTGGCGGACCTGGTGCAGGCCGTGGAGCCCGAGCAGGCGGAGGCCATCCTCTCGCAGCTCGACGACATGAGCCGCCGCGAGGTGAACGTCCTCCTGGCCTACGCCGAGGATGACGCCGGTGGCTTGATGAACCCGCGCTTCGCCCGGGTCCGTCCGGAGATGTCCATCGACGAGGCCATCGGCTATCTGCGCAAGCAGGCGCGCGAGAAGGTGGAGACGGTCTATTACGCCTACGCGCTCGACGCCGAGCAGCACGTGGTGGGCGTGTTGTCCTTGCGCCAGCTCTTCCAGGCCGCCCCGGACAAGAAGGTGGCGGACGTCATGCAGCGCGACGTGCGCGTGGTGGCGGAGAACACCGACCAGGAAGCGGTGAGCCGGCTCATCACCGAGCACGGCTTGATGGCGCTCCCGGTGGTGGACGAGCACAACCGGATGAAGGGCATCGTCACGGTGGATGACATCGTCGACGTGGTCCAGGAAGAGGCCACCGAGGACATCCAGAAGGTCGGAGGCATGGAGGCGCTCGACGCGCCCTACTTCGAGGTGGGCTTCTTCGCCATGCTGCGCAAGCGCGCCGGCTGGCTGATGGTGCTCTTCCTCGGCGAGATGCTCACCGCCACGGCGATGGGCTACTTCGAGCACGAGATTGCCCGCGCCGTGGTGCTGAGCTTGTTCATTCCGCTCATCATCAGCTCGGGCGGCAACTCGGGCAGCCAGGCCACCACGCTCATCATCCGCTCGCTGGCGCTGTCGGAGATGCGCTTGAAGGACTGGTGGCGCGTGGCGCGGCGCGAGCTGGGCACGGGCCTGGCGCTGGGCACCATCCTGGGCCTCGTCGGCCTCACGCGCGTCATGGTGTGGCAGACGCTGTTCAACAGCTACGGCCAGCACGCGCTGCTCGTGGCGCTCACCGTGGGCGCCTCGCTGGTGGGCGTGGTGATGTTCGGCACGCTGTCCGGCTCCATGCTGCCGTTCATCCTGCGCCGCGTGGGCTTCGACCCCGCGAGCGCGTCCGCGCCCTTCGTGGCCACGCTGGTGGACGTCACCGGCCTCATCATCTACTTCACCGTCGCGAGCCTCATCCTCCGCGGCACCTTGTTGTAGCGGCGCGCCCATCCGCCTCGGGCGCGAAAGGCAATCATGATTCGCACCACCCGGCGGCGCACCCTCACCCTGGCCTCCTCCGAATCCCCTGGCCGCGCCGCGCACGTCTCCGCGGCCAGCGGGCTGGTGCGCGTGGGGAACTGGCTGCACGTGGTGGCGGATGACTCGCTGTGCCTCGCGGTCTTCCCGCTGCACGGGGACGCGCCGGGCCAGCTCGAGCGGCTGTTCCCGGGCGAGCTGCCGGAGGCGCCCGGCCCTCGCAAGGCGGCCAAGCCGGACCTGGAGGCGCTGTGCGCGCTGGGGCCGCTCGCCTTCGCGCCGCATGGGGCGCTGCTCGCGCTGCCCTCGGGCTCCACGCCTCGGCGGCGGCGCGGGGCGGTGATACCCCTGGCGGCGGATGGCTCGCTCGCGGGTGAGCCCAGGACGGTGGACTGCACCGCGCTCTACGCGCAGTTGGAGCGAGAGTTCGGCGTGCTCAACATCGAGGGCGCGGCGCTCGCGGGGCCCCGACTGCGGCTGTTGAACCGGGGCAATGGCGAAGGCGGCGTGGACGCGCTGGTGGACCTGGACGCGGAGCGGCTCCACCGCGCGGTGGAGACGGGCGCGCTGGGCCCCGAGGTGGTGCGCACCACGCGCCGCTGGGAGCTGGGCCACGCGGGGGGCGTGCGGCTGTCCTTCACGGACGCCTCGCCGCTGCCGGATGGGCGCATGGTGTTCACCGCCGCGGCCGAGGACTCGCGCGACGCGGTGGCGGATGGAAAGGTGACGGGCTCCGCGGTGGGCCTGCTCGCGCCGGATGGGACGCCGCTGTTCCTGGACGGCGTGGACGTGCCCGTGAAGCTGGAGGGCGTGGACGCGCGCATCGAGGGGGGCCGCATCCACCTGCTGCTGGTGGCGGACGCGGATGACCCGACGGTGGCCGCGCCGCTCCTGGAGGCCGTGCTGCCCGTGCCCGCGTGAGGCACGGGGAAGCGCATCAGGGGCCGCGCTTGATCGGCAGCGGCCCGAACGACTGCACCACCGGCATCACCGACAGCACGTTGACGTTGACGTGCGCGGGGCGCGTGGCCACCCAGTGCACCGCGTCCGCGATGTCCTCGGGCGTCAGCGGCTGCGTGTTGGCGTAGGGCGCGGCGGCGCGCGCGGCGTCGCCCTCGAAGCGCACCTGGGAGAACTCGGTGCCGCCCACCAGCCCCGGCTCGATGTCGGTGACGCGCACCGCGGTGCCATGCAGGTCCGCGCGCAGGTTGAGGCTGAACTGGCGCACGAAGGCCTTGGTGCCGCCGTACACATTGCCGCCCGGATAGGGGAACTCGGAGGCGATGGAGCCCATGTTGACGATGTGGCCCCGGTTGCGCGCCACCATGCCGCCCAGGACCGCGTGCGTGCAGTACAGGAGCCCCTTCACGTTGGTGTCCACCATCACGTCCCAGTTCTCCGGACGCGCGGCCTGCGCGGGCTCCAATCCCAGCGCGAGCCCGGCGTTGTTCACCAGGACATCCACCTCGGCGAAGTCCGCCGGCAGCGATTGCACGGCGCGCTCCACCGCCTCGCGGTCGCGCACGTCCATCGTCACGGGCAGCACCTGCGGGCCCAGCTCCGCGCGCAGTGCTTCCAGGCGGTCCGTGCGGCGGCCCGTGGCGATGACGCGAGCCCCGTCCTTCACGAAGCGCCGGACAATGGCCAGACCAAAGCCCGCGGTGGCACCCGTTACCAAGACAATCATGTGTCACTCCTCATCGTGCTGATCTAATCGCCGTGCTCGCGAGACGCTTCCTCAGCGGAGCCACCCATGGCCTCCAGCGAGGTGCGCGCGACCTTGGAGCGATCAAAGGCGGCTTCCTTCCCCAGACCGTCCGGCGTGGTGTTGGCGAGCCGCCGCCGCGCCCGGGCGATGGAGTCCTGCACCATGGCCGGGTCGGGATGCGTCTTCAGCGTCTCCACCCACAGCTCGATGGCCTTCTCGTACTCGTTGGAGTCCGCGCGCAGCTTGCCCATCTCATACAGGGCATAGGGCGCCAGCTCGGAGTCCGGGAAGCGGCTGCGCAGGTCCGCGAACGTGCGCGACGCCTCCTGGCGCTTGCCCTCCACCATGGACAGCGCCTGCGCCTCCAGGAAGAGCGCGTCGTCCACGAAGGCGCTCGCGGCGAAGCGCTCCGTCAGCTTGCGCGCCTCCAGCTCGCACTGCGGATAGTCCTGCAGCTCGAAGTAGAGCTTGGCCACCTGGTACTGCAGCTCCGCGCCCTGGGGTGGGTTGCGCTGGAGCGCGGCGGTGAGTTGATCAATGGCACCGCGCAGGTCGCGGTAGTGCGCGCGCAAGAGCTCGGCCAGGATGATGCGGGCCTCGAGCGCCTCGGGAGACTCCGGGCACTGCTGCACCAGCTCCTTGTAGACGCCCACCGCCTCCTTCACCTTGCGCTGCTCCAGCCAGTACACGTCGGCGGCGCCCTTGAGCGCGCGGGCGCGCAGCACCAGGGCCTCCGGCGAGTCGTCGCGGCGGAGCATGTCGAAGGCCTTGCGGTACTCCACCAGGGCCTCGTCCGGTCGCTTCTCGAAGACGGCGTCGTGGGCGCGCTGCATGTGGTCCACCGGCTTCTCCCGGCAACCCGTGGCGGCCAGGAGCCAGACACTCAGCAGGGGGACCAGTCGCCTCACTCGCAAGCCTCCGGGACGATTCGTACGCAGCGCGTCTCCTCGCAGCGCACACACTCGCGCTGCGGAGACACGTCCGACACGCACAGCGAGACGCGCGAGGTGCGGGGACAGTCCTCGGAAGTGACGCAGCGGTAGACACCTCCGTCGGAACGGTCGATGTCTATCGGCGTGGAGCCGCAGACCTCCAGGTCATTGCATCCCAAGAGTCCGCTCACACACACGACCGCGAGCGCTCCGAAACCAGCCCGTCTCACGTCGGCGGTTCTAGCCGGATTCAGTGGCGCCGTCACGGAACCATGTGGCTGCCTGCCTGCTTCACCCACAGGGCGCTACAGGCTCGCGAAGTGTCCCGAATCAGGGACTCACAGCGCGTGGCGGCACTCTCCCAGGAAGCGCGTGAGTTCGTCATGGAACCACTTGGGGGCATCCAACATGAGCCAATGGCTCGCGTGCGGCGCCAGCGAGCGCACCAGCTCGGGGCGCTGGGCCACGAGGGTGTCGGGCGTGGACGTGGCGGCCAGCGCGTGGGTGGGCCCCGTGAAGCTCGCGAAGGCCTCGCCCGGGTCATGGTGGAAGAGGGACTCGAGGTTGCCCGCGATGGCTTCGCGGCGTGACGTGCGCATGGCGCCCAACACGCGCGTGCGCGTGGAGTCCTTCGCGTTCACCAACAAGGGCAGCAGCCACTGCTCACGGAACGCGCTGAAGTGCTCGACGGTGAAGTGACCGAGGAAGGCCGCGACCTCGTCGGCGGGCGTGGCGCGGAAGTCTCCCACCGCGTCGACGTAGAGCAGGCCCGCGAGCCGCTCGGGGTAGTAGGCCGCGAAGGCACCGGCCACCGCGCCCCCGAAGCCGTGCCCCACGAGGACGAACTTCATGGGGAGCTGCGCGTCCGCGAAGGCGGCGATGTCCTCGACCGCAGCCTCGATGCCGAAGGGGCCGTGGCCTCCCGCGCTCTCGCCCAGGCCGCGCAGGTCGAGCGCGGCGGTGCGCGTCTCCATCCCGTGCTGCGCCTCGGCCCAGTGCGTGCGGTCCGCGGCGAGGTCATGCACGAAGAGGACGGGGATGCCGCCCTCACCCTCCACGGTCGCCACCAGGCGTCCCGCGGGTCCCTGGACGGTCACCGTCGACGGCGCTTTGTGTTTCATGGGCTCGGCTCCTGGCCCCCCCGACTTCCGCGCCCGTGGGCGCTGGGCCTTGCCGTGCAGTCTGCCCTACTTCGCGAGCCCACACCTCGCGCCCGCCGTGTCGCACCCCGTCAGAGGCCCGGTGTTCCGTCTGACTCCGAGCCGAGGAGCGCCGCGAGGAACAGCGCATACGTCAACTCGGCGACAGCGCGGCGCTCGCGTCGCGCCTGGGTGCGCAGGGCCTTGGGCAAGGAGCACGGCCGCCCGCGCTCGCCGTCGCGCAGCTGCACGTAGCCGCGCTCGGAGTAGCCCACCACCTGCCACCCTTGGGTGACCAGCGCCTGGCTGAGGTCATCCGTGAGCTGGTGATGCACCGCCCGAGCAAGCGGCGCGGGCCGGAAGCGCGCGTGGGCCCAGCCCCCCTCTTCCTCGCGCCAGCCGCGCGCGCGCAGGTAGTGGACCTTGCGCGCGAGCGACAACCCTCCGACATGGCGCTCCAGCTTCATGCGACTCCGTGCGGGCGGCTCCCGGGGTACTCCCCGGTTACTCCCCGGTTACTCCCCGGTTACTCCAAGGAAAGCTTCTGCCCGGCGGCCTGCTTGCGCACGGACTGGATGATGGCGGTGTCGAGCGTATCCGCTCCCGCGCTCGCGGGGCGCACCGCCTTCTGCTCGGCGAGGTACTTCTCGCGCTCGCCCTTCAGTTTCACGATGCGGTCCTGAATGGCCTCGCGCTCCTTCGCCTTCGTGGCCACCACGGCCTTGCGCTCCTCCACCGACTTGCCCTGAAGCTCCGCGGGCAGCTCCTCCTCCTTGAGCGTGTCGAGCTTCACCGCGCCCGACTTGGCGCCATCCACCAGGTCCCAGCTCGAATTGTCATACAGGCGGCTGGCCTTGGACACGGCGCGCGTGGCGGCGACGCTGGGGCTGGGCGCCGCGTTGGTGTCCTGCGCCACCTGACGCGCCTTGCCCGCGCTGCCTCCGGAGCCGTAGCCCAGGTACGTCTGGTTCAGCTCGCCGCTCAGCCGCGCCAGCTCCGCGTCCTGGGGCGTGGTGACCTGCGCCACGGCGCGGTTCTGGTCGATGTTGAGCGCCTGTCCTTGCGCGAGGGCCGCGGCGGCCGTCCACCCGTCACGCGCGCCCACCTCCGAGCCACCGCAGTGCACGGTGTTCACGATGATGCCGTGCTCCTTCGCGTTGGCGATGGCGGTGGCGAACGCGACCGGCCCTTGATTGAACGGCTCGTTGCCCGCGATGTAGATGAGCTTCAGGTCGTCGTGGGACTTGCTCCACGCGAGCTGCGTGGTGGCCTTCTGGATGACCATCCCGCAGTACTCGTCTCCGCCGTTGGTGCGCAGCGCGAAGAGCTTCTCGGAGACGCTGTCCAGGTCCGTGGTGAAGGGCAGGATTTGACGCATGTAGCCCGCCTCGGCGGCCAGGTCGCTCTTGCCGTACTCATAGAGGGCGATCTCCAGCCGGGCGAGCTGCTCTCCGCGCCGCGCCTTCTGGAAGGTGTTCACCACGGTCCACATCTGCCGGCGCGCCTGGTCGATGAGTCCGTCCATGCTCCCGCTCGTGTCCAGCAGCAGGGCGATCTGCACGCGGGGCGCGGACGTCGCCTGGTCCACCACGGCGGGCGGGGGCTTCACAGGCGTCCCCGCGAGCGCGACGTGAGGAAGAGCGAACAGGCCGAGGCCAAGGACGAAGGGCTTGAACATGGGGATTCTCCCGCGCGAGTGCGCGAGCGGCGCGGAAGGGTGATGCGCCGCCGGATTCCCCTGATACGAACCGGGTCGGCAAAAGGTTTATCCGTGCCAGGATGACGGCCCGTCCATGTCCTCCCTCGCCGCGCCGACGCCCCCTCCCCTCTTCCTCTTCGCGGACAGCGCCCTGCTCTTCTGGCGCGTGGAGGGCCGTCCCTTCCTCGACTGCCTGCGCGTGCTCACCGGCGCCGAGCTGCGCGTCCCGCCCGTCCGCGCCGCGTACCTCGGCGCCTCCAATGGGGACGTGCCCGCCTTCTACGAGGTCTTCACCGCGGCCATGGAAGGCATCGGCATCACCCACTGCCGCGCCATCCCCGCGAGCCCCACGCCGCAAGACCTGGAGTGGCTGGCCCACGCGGACATCGTCCTGCTCGCGGGGGGCGACCCGCGCGTGGGCTGGGAGGCGTTTCGCGCCCACGGCGTGGACGCGCTGCTGCAGGAGCGTCATCGCGCCGGCGCGGTGCTGATGGGCGTCTCCGCGGGGGCCATGCAGTTGGGTCAGGGCCTCTGGGGCGAGCCCCTCCCCATGGAAGACGAGCCGCTCCCCACGCTGGGACTGGCGCCCTTCCTGGTGGGCGTCCATGAGGCGCCGGAGTGGCCGGGCTTGCGGCGCGCGCTCCAGCAGGCTGGCTACCCGCACCGCGCCCTGGGCATCCCCCTGGGTGGAGGACTCCTGGTCCACGCGGATGGGAGCATCGAGCCCATCCGCCATCCGGTCATCGACCTGGGACTCGACCCCGAGGGCCGACTCCATGAGTCCCTGCTGTTGCCTCCCGTCAATTCCTACCAGGGAGAGCGGCCCGCACCCGCCGAGGCCCCCAAGCTGCTGCAATGACTCACGTGGCCCGTGACACAACGGGCACAATGTCAAACATGGGACAGCGTCAATCCAGACCCCGGGTCTGCATTGACGAGTCTATTTTTTAAAGACTCAACGTTTCATCCGTCTCTTTTGACGGCCGGCCCCCTGCCCGTTCCCCTCGACGGTCCGGCCAAGAGAGCCGCGTCACCATGAAACGCCTCGGAAAGAACGCTGCTCGGGTCACCAGTATCGCGGTCCGCCCCACCACGGCGCATGCCCTCACCTCAGCGGCCGCTTCGAGTGGCAACGCCTCTTCGCTCGCCACGCGCGCGGCCGCGAGCAGAAGACAACGGACAGCTCGCCCGGCCCGGAAGACGGTGGCCACGCCCGTGGCGAACACCACGACCGCGGCATCCAACACGGCGGCGGCCCGTCACCCCACGGGCGCGGCGGCAGCAGCGGCGGCGACCCCCACCGACATGAGCGCGGCGGGCGCTGGGCGCGGCAACGACAACAGCCCCCTGCCCGCCTTCGCGGGCATCGCGGTGCCGAACCACGCCTACCCGCCCGCGGGTGCCCCCTACTTCGCGGGTAGCTACGTGCCGGTGTTCATCGCGGGACGCCCGTACTTCCCCCTCAGCAACCAGCTCTCGGTGCCGGGCATGACAGCCGTCAGCACCGCCAGTTCGAGCGGCGCCGTCGGGTCTTCCTCGGGTGGAGCCGCGGCGGGTCAGGCCATCCTCGGCGCCACCTTGCGCAGCGCGGGCATCACGCCCACCGCCGTCACTCCCGCGGTCCGAAAGACGGCCGCGGGACTCCTCAGCGGCTCTCGTGGCGCGAGCGCCGGGACCGCGCTCACCCGCCGCGCCTCGCTCCCAGGCGGATTCTCGCCAGCCCGGGAGATCCACACGGACCGAGACACGAGCAATCACAGCCTCTTCACGGCCCTCCGCCGAAAGGCCAGCGCCCTGCCCGAGGTGCTCTACCAGGGACCCTCTGCATCGGACGTCACGTCCGAGTCGCCCCGTTGGCGCATCCCGCTCCGCCAGGCCACGCTCCACGCGCTCGGCGTGCTCCAGGGCCTGGATTCCTATTCGCGAAGCGCCTGGGGCGACGGGGCCCAGGCCACCTTGATTGCCCACGCCATCCGGGACGAGGCTGCCGCCCTCGACGATGCACTCCCGCCAGGGATCCCCATCGCGGACGTCCCCCTCCCGGAGCTGCTGCGCCTTCTCGCGGCTGAACTCAACAGCCCGACCCCCGACGTGGACAGGCTGCTCACATGGGCCAACACCGCGTGCTTCGAGGCGCGGCGGATCGCGGCGGAGGCCCCGCTCTTCGCCGTCGACGAGGCCGGCGTCCAGGACTACCGCCTCATCCTGCGCATGCTGGACGAGGCGAGGAAGAGCTCCCTCGCGAGCGTCAAACAGAACTACTGCCGAGAGCTGGCGGCACGAGTCCTCCCTCGCTGCGAGACGGACATCTCGTTCCTCCAGGGCATCTCGATGTTGGCGGGATATCTCGACCTCCCCGCCGGGCTCAGATTCCCCTTCACCCCACGGACCTCCCTCCTCCTTCCCCTCGAGCATCAATCGAAGGTGAGCAAGACGCGGACCCTGGTCCTCAAGCACATCGTGCTCCAGACGGGAGGTCGCTACGCGGGCGTCCGGCAGCAGTACTACGAGGGCCGCGACAAGGACGACAACTTCTCCGGCCTGCTCATCATCAACTCGATGGGGACGAACTCGGACGGAGCCAACCGCGACGTCGTCTTGAAAGCCAAACAGGTCGCGACCGGTGCCTTGGCGAATATCGACCCCCGGGGCGTCGGCTACACCGCCTCACAGGCGGCGGCGCCCCGGCAGCGCGAACTCCTCGAGAACTATCCGGAGGACACCGTCGTCGTCAGCACCGGCCACAGCCTGGGCGCGTCCGTCGCGGTGGAGCTGTTCCACCTCCTCCACCTGCAGGGCTTCGTGAACTCCTATCTGGCGGGCTTCAACGGGGGCGCCATCAACCACGACGTCCCCGAGGAGGTGCTGCGCGCCGCTCGCACGAACGCCCGGTTCGTGCAGAACCAGGGGGATCCGGTTCCCTACGGTGGCAGGCACCTGCTCCCCGGCGTGGAGAAGATCCACACCGCCCAGACCGTGGGCACCATCGCGCGCGGCACACCGCATCCGATCATCCCCAACCTCCCCGACGTCATCAACCACGGCATCCCCAACGAGGTCGCGCAGGTCATGTTCGGCGTCCCAGGGACGGCCTCGCTCCAGCTCCACAACGAGCTGGTGCGCGGCTGGCGGCGAAACTTCTTCATGGTGCTGCGCAACTACTTCTCCTGGCTGCCGGACAAGGCGCTCACCACGGTACTGAAGCCTGACCCCATCGAGGCGGGCAAGACCGAGGACACCTTCATCGAGGACCACGCCGACGACGACGCGGACGGCGACGCGCCCGCGAAGAAGCGCTGAGCCCTCGCGCTCGCGTCAGAGATTGAAGCCCACGTTGCCCACCGAGATGCTGGGTCCGAAGATGAAGGACCAGCGGCTGGAGGGCACCACGCGGTCGGTGCTGGGGTCGCCATTGGTGCGGCGCGTGATGTCGCCTCGGAACTCGCGCGCCACCCACGCCTGCACGCCCACGGACGCGCCGGGGCCAATGGGCACGCGCAAGCCCAGGCCCGTCACCGCGGCCAGCGTGGGCGGGAACTGGATGTCTCCGGACTGCGGCACCAGCCCCAATCCCATCAAGCCCAGCTCCAATCCCACCAGCCGCTCCTGCCCCTCGTTGTTGAGGAAGACGAGCCGCGACAGCACGCCGAAGTTGAGCGTGAGCTGGCCGCTCGGAGACGTCGCGCGGTAGAGGCCCGCGGGGATGGTGGCCATGGTGTACAGGCGCATGAGGCCGCCCTCGATGGTGGCGGTCCACTGCGCGGACGGCAGGCCCGTGCGGTCCGAGGCGCTGAGCGCATAGCGCGACTCGTCCGCCACGTGGGAGACCTGCACGAGGATGCGGTCGTACTGCCCCAGCGCCCCTTGGATGGGAATGGAGCGAGGCTCACCGCGAGGACGCAGGACCATCCGCTGCTCCACGTGGCTCTCGGTCCGCGCCGAGCCGTCCGGCTTGGTGACGTCGACGCGCAGGACAATCTCCTGGATGCCGCGCTCGGGCGTCACGCGCTCGCGGTGCACGACGACGCGGCAGGTGTTGCGCAGCTCGAAGGAGATGCGGTGCGGCCAGCTGGGCGCGAGCACCTTCTCCTGGCCCTGCTTGTCCGCGCAGACGAACTCCACCAACTGCTCCACGGGCGTGGGCACGCTGGCCTCGCGCACCGCGCGCTGCACGCGCTCGCTGACCACCACCAGGTCCGCGGTGGCCAGCTCCGCCGGCAGCGAAGGCAGCCGATATCCGAAGCGCAGGGACACGAAGCCGCTCGCGGTGGGCTCGCCCTGGAGCAGCGTCGTCGAGTCGCGCACCGTGACGGTGTAGACGCCGCTGACTGGACGCGGCACGAAGCGCCCCACCGCGCCCGTGTTGGAGGACACCTTCACCTCCGCGGGGCGATTGGTCGGGATGAAGTCGATGGTGCCCTCGCCCGGCAGCTCCAGCGTGGCGCGCGCATCCGGCAGCGGCTCCGTCTTCGCCGTCTCCGAGGCCACCACGGTCCGGTCGAGCCGTGAGCTGGTCGCGGTGATGGTGACCTGCGGCTCCGAGGTGCCGCTCGTGCGCACCAGCACGTAGACGCCATCCGAGCCCTTCGCCACGCGCTCCACGCGGGCGCGCTCGCCGTTGACCGACCAGAAGAGGGTGCGCGGGTCGTGCGCGCATGAAGCATCGAGCCGCAGCACCAGCGCCGGACTCTCCGCGTCGCGCAGCACCGTGCCCTCCACGGCCGTGAGTCCACAGGCGAGCACGGGGAGGGACTCGGTGACCACCTGCTCCAGCGCATCGCCGCGCGCGAACAGGATGCGCGGTGCGAGCCGCAGGCGC
Organism: Myxococcaceae bacterium JPH2; assembly: GCA_016458225.1. NCBI lineage: Bacteria > Pseudomonadati > Myxococcota > Myxococcia > Myxococcales > Myxococcaceae > Myxococcaceae bacterium JPH2. Next base: position 405,479 of record JAEMGR010000003.1, read on the forward strand.
AGCGTCACGTTCGCATCCTCGCCCGGGACGTTGCGCACGCTCACCGCGCCGTCATTCACCTCGCAGCGCGCCAGCCCGCAGTCCACCGAGGCGAGCGCCTCCGAGTGGCTCACCGCCACCGAGCCCGGGCCCTTGGACAGGTCGATGCCGCTCGACTGCACGAGCGGGCGCGTGAGCACCACCCGCCCCGGTCGCAGCCGGAAGACCTGCGGATCCACCACGTTCCCCGCGGCGTCGTAGGTGATGACCTCCGCGCCTCGGCGTCCATGCGGAGGAATCCACGTCAGCACCGCGTCCGTGGGCAGGCCCGGCGTGACGGGCACCACGCACTCACCGGGCCGCACCCCGGAGTCGGGCGGAAGACAGACATCCTGGCCCTCCATCACCCCGTGCGCGCCGGACTCTCCGCGCGGCGTGCCGGACCAGGCCAGGCCCAGGTCCTTGAGGTTCGCGCCTTTCAGCTCCACGCGTCCGTCATCGGGAAAGAACGTGGAGGTGGCTGCGTCGATGCGCGGCAGCGGTCCCGTGGCAATCACAGTCACGGAGTCCTGCGCGGTGGCGCACGCAGCCGCGTCGTCGGCCACCTTCAACTCCAGGCTGCGCGCGCCATCCTCCACCTTCGCGGGCGGTCGCACGCCGTGCCCATCCGGCGTCAGTGCCCAGCCCCCGCGAACAGGACCGCAGACGACACCCTTCGCGGAGACCTCGACGGCACGTCCACCCTCGGGCACCTGAATCACGGGAGCGGCGGCGGCGAGCCCGGCGAACAACAGCCACCCGACGCAGAGAGCACGCACGAAAACCATGCCCTCACTAACGACGAACGGACGCGCCTCGGTCAAGCGCCGCGCACTGCACCGCTGAGCACAGCGTGTTTCACCCGCAGACGCGCGCGCTCGGGGGCCTCAAGGGTTTCCCGTCTCACACAATCCCAGGCCCATCAGCTCGGAGGGTGCGTCCTTGCCCTCGCCCGCAGCGCAGAACGGGCGCACCGCCTCGCGCGCCTCGGCGTCGCGGCCCTGGGCGAGCAGCGCGCGCGCCAGCACCTCATGCAGCTTCAAGGGCAGGCGAGCGCCCGCGAAGAAGTGCTCCAGGACCTCGCGCTCGGCCAGGGCCACGCGAATCTCGCGCTCCGCCCCCGACGCGTCCCCTGCGTCCAGCATCACCGCCGCCTGGAAAAGGTGCGCGCGTGGATCCCTCGGGTAACGGGCCACCAATCCCGGCGCCACCGCGGGCAGGTCATCCGCGGGCGTGGGCATGGACTCCGCGGGGATGAGCGCGTTCTCCAGCCGCGCGAGCGTGTGCACGCGCGCCACCTGCGGCCCGGTCGCCACCAGCGCCACGCACACCAACGCGCCCAACGCACCCACCCACCGCGTCCCCGGCGGCACCGCGTCTTGCTTGCGCCACACCCGCGTGAGCACGAAGCCCACCAAGCCTCCGACCAGCGCTCCGCCCAGGTGCGCCGCGAAGTCCACGTGGTCGCTCGTGCGCGTGGTGGCCAGGGGAATCAGCGAGGGCACCAGGAAGCGCAGCGCGCCCATCTGAAGCTGCACGCGGAGGGGGCCCGCTGGAGCCCGCTGACTGAGCACCAGCACGGCCGCGAGCAAGCCCATGATGGCGCCCGACGCGCCCACCGACACCACGCCCACGGGGTTCACCGCCAAGGACAGCAACCCGCCGCCCACGCCGCCCAGCACGAACACGAGCGCCAGCCAGGCGCGGCCGATCTGCTTCTCCAGCATCCACGCGGAGAACCCCAGACCGATGCCATTGAGCAGCAGGTGGAAGACATCCGCGTGCAGCAGCGGCGCCGTCAAGAGCCGCCACCACTGGCCTTGTTCCCACACGGAGGTCCAGTCCAAGCCCCCCAGGCCCCACAGCGTCTGGACGCTCGGCCCGAGCAGGCCCACGCCCTCTCCCGCGAGGGGAAAGAGGTGCTCCGCGCCGAACACCGCCACGAGGGCCGCGAGCAGCGCCACGGTGAGCACGGGACGTCGCTCGGGAGGCGGCGCCACGACCTCCGGCGTGGACTCCACGCGCGGAGATACCAACAACTTGCGCAGGTAGCTGGGGCGCGGCGCGGAGCGAGGCCAGCCCTCGTTGTGCCAGACGTCACACGCGAACGTGTCGACATACGAGGCGCTCACGCGAGCGCGTGAGAAGAAGCCCGTGCGGTAGCCCTGGAGGCGCTCGCGGTCCGCGGTGGAAGGCGGCTCCTTGCCCACCTCGATGAGATGAAGTCCCAGCGGCAGCTTCGCGCCGTTCACGCGGCCCGTGTACTTGAGGCAGTCGTTCGCCACGCGCGCCACGACCTCCGGCGACACGGTGAAGCGCCGCGACGGATCCCGCTCGCGATCCATGATGCAGACGATGCAGCAGCTCATGCCATCCGAGTACGTGAGCACCGCGTCCGATGCCGTCACCAGCGCCTGGGCCTCGGGCACCGTGCCCGGGTGGTAGCCCTTGTCGGTGAACAGCTTGCGCGTGAGATAGACGGCGAACGACTCCGTCGTCGGGGGCGCGGCGTCTCCGGAGGGCGTGGAGGCTTCGGGGACGGACAAGGCGGGCTCCCAGGGCGGAATCCCCGGCAGCCTGCCCGAAACCCAACGACTCACGCCAGCTTCGCGCCCGCGCGACGCGACCGACTCCGAGCGCTCAGTAGTGCGCCCGCCGAGGCGCCTTGCCCGACGTCAGCACGGTGGTGGACGCGGAGGCCACGCTGTCTCCACTGCCATTGCGACGCTTCAGGCGACGCGCCTTCTCTTCCATGCGCTCGTAGTGCTGCATGATGGCCACGAGGTGCGCGTCCGCCACCTTGCATTGAATGGCGGACACCTCCTGGTGACGGCGTCCCAGCTCCTGCCACATCGCCACCGTGGATTGGTTTCCCAACAGCCGCGTCTCCACCGTGTCGAGCGCCGCGTCCATCTGCTTGCCCTCGCGCTCCAGCGTCGCCATCCGGACGTCCGCGTCCTCAGGAGGCGAGGTGCATCCCAGGGCCGCCGCCACGCTCACCGTCACCGACAACCCGAGCCACATCCGCCGCATGCCCACGTCGCCTCCCTGTGGTGTCTCGCGCCGTCCATCGGCAACCGTCGTTGCGCAAGGTAGGGAGCGACATGGGGGGCGACAACCCAGGCGGCGGGCTCGGGTCCGAGGCCTTTCGACGAGCCGACGTTTGTCCGCGCCCGCGCCGCGAAGTGTTGGGTCGCAGCGCGCGCGGGCCTCGCACGCCAGGGAGGTGTGACTTGTCAGCGAGCGCGGCTCGCCCTACTTGGGCACGGCCTTCAGCGATGCCTTGCCGTCCTTGATGACGACCTTGAACTCGACGGCCTTCGCGTTGTGCTGCTTGAGCAGCTCCGGCACCTGCTTGCGCAGCGTGGCGGCCACGGACTCGAAGGACAGCTTCGACGTGTCCTCCTGGCAGCGGCGCTTCGCGGTGACGTAGGCGTCGTACACGGCACGCAGCTTGTCGTCGCTCATGCCACCGGACCCGGTGGCCGCCGGAGGCCGAGGCGCGGCCGTCGCGGCCACCGGACGTGGCGCGGCACCAGACGCGGGAGGCGCCACCGCGGGAGGCTTCGCGGCCATGCCCGGAGGCGTCGCGGGCGCGCGCGCAGCGGGAGGCACAACCGCCGCGACAGGCGGCACCACGGCCGTGATGGAGGGCATCCCTCGAACAGCGGGAGGCACCGGCGCGGCGGCCACGGGCGCGGGGCGAGCAGGCGCCACCGCGGGAGCCACGGGCGCGGGGACGACGGCGAGCTTCGGCTCGTTGGGAATCACGCGGCCCGCGAGCTCCTCCACCTCCTCGTAGTCGAGGTCAGTGAGCTCCTCGGCCATGTCCGTCGTGCCCTTGCGCGCGGCGGCGCTACCCGGGGCGTCGCCCTTGCGAGCATCGGCGCGACGGCGCGCCTTGAAGACATCGCGGCGGTAGGTGCCCGCCTCCATCTCCTGGAGCGTGCGGGCCCAGAGCCGCTCGTAGGTGAGGTACTTGTTGTGCAGGGACTGCGCGCGGAACTTCGCCGCCGTGCTGCGGATGAAGGCGCCCTTGAGCTTGAGCAGGCGCTTCTTCAGGTCATCGTGCGCGCGCGTGGGCGCCTGCCGCTCGGTGCCCAGGAAGTACTGCTCGTAGGAGTTGCGCAGGGCCGCGAGCAGCGCTTCCAGCGCCTCGCACTCCTGGAGGATGGCCTCGCTGGAGTTGGCGTCCTGCCCCGGCCTGGCGTTTTCGTTCGGCGGCATGTCGTCTCTCGAGTGTCCCCAACCGAAGCGCGGCGATCAACCTCACGCCGCCGAGGGTGTCGGCCCCACGCCGGAAGGCACCGCGCTCGGCGGGCTCCGGCGGGACAGCAGCACCGCACCGAACGTGAACATGCACAGGGAGATGAACTGGCTGGTGGAGATGTTGTACCAGGCCTCCAGGGGCACCGCGTCCGCCAGCCCGCCCAGGTCCAGGGACGCCAGCAGGCCGTGCAGCGTGCCGCGCTCCACGTCGCCTCGGAACAGCTCCACCGTGCTGCGCAGGACCGCGTAGGCCATGAGCCACTGGGCGAAGACCTGCCCGTGGAACCGGCGGAAGCGCCGCGCGTAGAGCAAGGTGATGAACAGCACGAGCTGCCCCACCGACTCGAAGAGCTGCGTGGGGTACACCGGCAGCGTCGTGCCGTGGCTCGCCACCCAGTCCGAGATGCGCACCGCGTCCGGAGTGGCGTGGTGGAGCACCTCTCCCGTGGACTCCACGACATAGCGCGCGTCCGCCGCCTGCGAGCTGTACGCCAGGCTGGTGATTCCGGCCACCCGACCGAACAGGTCCTGCGCGAGCCCCGAGCCCGGGAAGTGCACCACCCAATGCGCGTGGCTGCCCGCCACGTCGCCCCAGCAGCAGCCCGCGGAGAAGCAGCCCAGCCGCCCCAGGCACTGCCCCAGGGACACCGTGGGGATGCACACATCCGCCAGGCGCAGGAAGTCCAGCTGGTGCCTGCGCGCGAAGACGAACGCCGCGAGCCCCGCGCCCATCAGGCCGCCGTAGAACACGAGCCCGCCGCCCAGCGAGAACACCTGCGTCCAGTCGCGGGCGTAGTCCTGCCAGTTGACCAGCACGAACAGGGCACGGCTGCCCAGGAGTCCGCCCACGAGCACCCAGAACGCCATGTCGAGGACCAGCTCGCGCTTCTTCGGGCCCTCGGTATCCACCCAGCCCTTGCCCTCGATGAAGGACACCTTGCGCCACTCGTCCTGCGCCAGCCGCGACGCCACGGTCACCGCCGTGATGAAGCCCGTGGCGAGCAGCACGCCATACGTGTGGATGGGGATGCCCTCGCCGCGACCATCCGGGAACGCCTCGGCCGGCAGCGCGTACTTGAGGCCGAAGTACGCCAGCATTCCGCCCAGGGCCGCATAGGACGCGGCGCGCACCAGGCGGTCCGTGGTCGTGGGCGGGCGCGGGCCCTTCTTCCCCTCCGGAGTGCCCTGCGCGCCGCGCCAGCCGTTGTAGGCAATGGACGCCAGCGTGGCCACGGCCACGGCGTACAGCAGCACCTGCGTCCACAGCGTGGTGAAGGTGAGGCGGAGGAGGACCGGGAGCATGGAGACCTGCCGGAGCGGAGGCGGGGACTCGCGAAGGCTAGCGCCTTCACGCGAAGAAGGGGCGCGGACGGAGGGACGAGGTGCCGGCTGTCCACCCGCGGGCCGAGCGCGAGAGCGTCAGGCCTTGGAGGGCGTTCCCTCGGTGGCCCGGGGCTTCTCCTTGCGCACGATGGCATCCACCAGGAGCATCCCCACGCCCACGCAGATGGCCGAGTCCGCGATGTTGAACGAGGGCCACGCGGCCTTGTCGAACCAGTGCGCTTCCAGGAAGTCGATGACGAAGCCGCGCGCGAGCCGGTCGATGTAGTTGCCCAGCGCGCCGCCCAGCACCAGCGGCAGTCCCCACAGCGCCCAGCGCTCCGTCGGATCCGTTCCGGACAGCTTCCGGAAGTAGAAGACGATGAGGCCCACCGCGCCCAGGATGACGACGTGGAAGAGCGGCCCTCGCGTCTCGCGCGGCAGGCTGCGGAACAGGCCCCACGCCGCGCCGGGGTTCTCCGCGTAACGGATGCGGAAGAAGTTCTCGGAGACCTCGATGTGGCGACTCGGCTGGAAGTGCAAGCCGTTGAAGCCCTGCGGGGGCGGCTCACTGTAGAGGGCCGAGAGGCGCTGACCCAGCGAGTCCAGGCCATCGAAGCGCGTGGTCAGGTCCTGCACGACCAGGTACTTCGTCCACTGGTCGAGCGCGATGACGCCCAGGGTGACGGCGAGAAGGAGGATGTATTTGCGCGGCACGGGGTGCGTTTATAGCACCCCGCCCCACCCGTCACGGGTTGGGGCTTTCCGTCAGCGGCGCGGCGGGAGCGGGCTCGGGGCGGCTCGCCTTGGGCGACTCCAGGAGCAGCAGCGCCACGCCCACGCAGATGGCGGCGTCCGCCACGTTGAAGGTGGGCCAGCGCATCCCCGGCTGGTTGCGCCAATGCCAGTCAATGAAGTCGATGACATAGCCGCGCATCAACCGGTCGATGAAGTTCCCCAGCGCGCCGCCCATCACCAGCGCCAGCGCCGTGCGGGCCAGCCACTGCTTGGGCGTGGTCCGGCGGTACATCACGAAGATGAACGCCAGCGCCGCCAGGCTCACCACGGGGAAGAAGGCCTTGCGCACCGCATCCGGCAGGCCACCGAACATTCCCCAGGCCGCTCCCGGGTTCTCCACGTAACGGAAGTGCCAGTAGTCCTCGATGAGGCGGTACGCCTGGGTCACCCGGCGCCGGCCACCGTCCTGGGGCGGGTCGTTGTCCAGGTTCTGCTCGGTGACGAAGGCGGAGACTCGCGCCAGCCCGCTGTGCCCCTCCAGGGCATCCGTCAGCCGGGAGACGGCCAGATACTTGGTTCCCTGGTCAGCGACGACCACGGCCAGGACCACCAGAATGAGGGTGCGAAGGGAGGCTTTCATGGCGATGGCCCGACCTCTAACCCGTGCCCGGAGGGCTGACAACCCATCCATCCGGCGAGGCTCGTTCTCCCACCGAACAAGCGTTTGGGGCATGGTGCGCCCATGCCGCCTGTTGAGCCGGACGTGAAAGCTCCTGTCTCCGACACCTCCCCACAAACGCTCCCCGCCGCGCCCCCCGCGAAGCCCTCCCTCATGGAGCGCTTCAAGGCCTTGATGGTCGACTACGGCCCGCTGGCCGTGGTGGTGAACTTCGCCATCCTGGGGGTGGTGATGGCCGGCTTCTACGTCGCCTTCCGCTTCGGCTTCCAAGCGGAGAGCTCGGGGGCGAAGGCCGGGACGCTGGCGGCGGCCTATGCGGCGGCGCAGGTGGTGAAGCCGATCCGGCTCGCGGCCGTGTTCGTGCTCACCCCGCTCATCGCGCGCATTCCGCCGGTCGCGCGCTTCCTGGCGCGCAACCGGCACAAGTGGAACTTCTGAAGCTCCCCTTCGCGGCTCGCGGGGAGGGAAGACCTCCAACCCCGCGAGCCCCATCCCGTGACTAGAAGTTCGGAACGCTGAACGTCTTCACGACGCCCATGTGCTGCATGTTGGTGGCGCCGCTGTCGCCCGACTGAACCGGAGCAATCTCCGACAGCGGCGAGTACACGCGGCTGTCGAGCACCAGGCCATTCTTGTAGACGCTGTTCCCGATGACCGTGTCGGTCTTGTACTGGTTCAGGTCCGCGTCCACGAGCACGTGGTCATACGGCTTGCTGCGGCCGAAGTTGGTGCCGCCGTTGTTGTTCTGATCCACGGGGTACGGGCTCGCGGTGACGAGGATGGGCGAGAACGATCCGAACAGCGGCTCGGAGCGATTGTCCGAGTTGAAGTCGCCGCCGACCGTGAGGTAGTCGCCGTCGGGCACGTTGGCCTTGATGAACGTGGTGAGGTTCTTGGCCTCGGTGTTGCGGACGGTCGCGTTCGCCGTGAGCAGGTGCACGCTCACCGCCCAGAGGTCGCGCGGTCCCGGCAGGTCGATGCGCGCCCAAGCGAAGCTCCGGTTGGAGACCTGGGTGTCGACCCAGTTGCCCGAGGCGATGATGGGCCAGCGGCTGATGATGCCGTTGGGGATCTGCGCGCCGCTCTCGCGGAAGTACGAGAAGGACGGGCCGAACGTGGTGTCCACCATCTGGCGAATCGCCGTGGCCGAGTTGTTTCCGTAGTTGAACTCCTGGATGAGGACGACGTCCGGCTTCACGCCCTGCATCAAGCGCATGCCGTGGCCCGGGTCGTAGGACTGGTAGTTCCCGCTCGAGGTGTTCGACGCCATGATGCGGACCTGCGTGTAGGTGGGGACGGTGCCCGCGTCGGAGCCCGTGCCCGCGTCGGTGCTGGTGCCCGCATCGGTGCTGGTGCCTGCGTCCGTCGCCGAACCCGCGTCCGTGCCGGTGCCCGCGTCGAAGTCAGTACCCGCGTCGGTGCCGGTGCCCGCGTCGAAGTCAGTACCCGCGTCCGTCACCGTGCCGGCGTCGAAGTCAGTGCCCGCATCCGTCGTCGTGCCAGCATCCGTCGTCGTGCCAGCGTCCGTGGACGTACCCGCGTCCGTCGTCGTGCCAGCGTCCGTCGTCGTGCCAGCGTCCGTCGTCGTGCCAGCGTCCGTGGACGTGCCCGCGTCCGTCGTCGTGCCAGCATCCGTGGACGTACCCGCGTCCGTCGTCGTGCCAGCGTCCGTGGACGTACCCGCGTCCGTCGTCGTGCCAGCGTCCGTCGTCGTGCCGGCATCCGTGGACGTACCCGCGTCCGTCGTCGTGCCAGCGTCCGTCGTCACGCCTGCATCAATCGTCGTTCCGGCATCGACCTCCGTGCCCGCGTCGACGGTCGTTCCGGCATCGACCTCCGTGCCCGCGTCGACTCCGGTGCCACCGTCCGTGCCCGCCTTGATCCGCTCGCACTCCTCGACGGGCAGGCAGTATCCGTCCTGCGTCGCCTCGTCGCTGCCGCCGCAGCACGCCGTTCCCGGCTGCTGGCACGGCTTCGCGGAGTCACAGATGGCCGCGCAGAACGCGCTGCCAAAGACCTCGATGGGACGGCAGGACCAGTTCGGTCCGCAGACGCCAGCGTCCTGCAGCTCCGGATCACACTCGGCCCAGTCACCCGCATCCAGGCCCGCATCCACTCCGCCATCCGTTCCAGCATCCCGCACCCCAGCGTCGGGGATGTACGGGGGGACGGGGATGCGAACAGGAGGCTGCGAATCAGGGCCACATGCGATCGCGATCGCGATCAGCGCGACGACTCCACCCAAGAGAGCTGATGACTTCTTCAACATGCGCGTGAACCTGAATCCTTGCTCCCGAGGGGGGTAGGAGAGCGGTCTGTTGGCTAGGACACAGCACCAACCGGGCTATTATAGAAGATTTCAGTGCAGCGGTCGTCTGGCCCAGTGCTTTCCAGGCGGATTGGAATCTCGGAAAGCCAGGGACAGTGCGAATAAAATCCGGGTAAAAGCCCACGAGCCCGCAAGCGGCGCCCCGCCGAGCCCGGCGATGCAACCTCAGGAGTCAGCGATCATGAGCGAAGCGGGCGAGGCGAAACGAGCGATCAGCGTGCGGTTCCATGGCGCGTTGAACGACTTCCTGCCGGCGGAGCGGCGCGACGTCACCTTCACCCATGTGTTGCAAGGCAGTCCCTCGGCCAAGGACCTCATCGAGTCGCTGGGGCCGCCGCACCCGGAGGTCGACGTCATCCTGGTGAACGGCGTGGCGGTGGACTTCTCGCACCGCATGGCGGCCGGGATGCACGTCATCGCGGCGCCCGCGTCCTATCCGCTGGAGGTACCCGAGCCCGCGCTTCGAGTCGGTCCTCCGCTGCCGGACATGCCGCGCTTCGTGCTCGACGTGGGCTTGGGGCGACTGGCGGGCTTCCTGCGGATGCTCGGCTTCGACACCCTGTGGCGCAACGACTTCGAGGACGACGAACTCGCGCGCATCTCGCATGACGAGTCGCGCGTCGTGCTCACGCGAGACCTGGGCGTGCTCAAGCGCTCGGAGGTGGTGCTGGGTTACTTCCCGCGCGCGACGGAGCCCTCCGAGCAGCTCGTGGAGGTGGTGCGGCGCTTCGCGCTGACCTCGCGCATGCGCCCCTTCTCCCGCTGCATTCCCTGCAATGGCCCGTTGAACTCCGCCGAGCCCCACGCGGTGAAGGACCAGGTCCCCGAAGGCGTGGCCGAGCGACACACGCGCTTCCAGCAGTGCCCCGACTGCCGCCGCGTGTTCTGGCCCGGCACGCATCACCAACGCATGGAAGCGATCGTGGAGGCCCTGCGCGCGCGGGAGCAGACCGAGCCCCCGCGCAACGCACCCGAGGCTACGCGCGAGCCGGAGCCACCGGGCCCAGCGCGTCCTGGCACTTGAGGCACACCTCGCCCGCGGTCCCCACTGCTTCCGAATAGGTCCAGCAGCGCGGGCACTTGCGCCCGTGCGCCGGCAACACACGCGCCGTCACCCGCGCCCCCTCACCCAAGGCCTGCGTCAGCTCCAGCGCGGTGGCGCCTTCGGCTGGCGCATCCTCCAGCTCGACCTGGCTGGTGATGAAGAGGCTCGGCAGCTCCGCGAGGCTCGCCTGAAGCAGCGCGCGCGCGGAGCCCTCCGCGGTGAGCACCACCCGGGCCTCCAGCGACGCGCCGATGCGCTTGTCGCGACGCGCGGCCTCGAGGACGCCCTGCACCGCCGAGCGCACCGCGAGCAGCTTCCCGTACCGCTCCGCCAGCGCCGCATCCAGGCTCGCCTCCGCGACCGGGAAGTCCGCGAGGAACACGCTCGGCGCAGTCCGTCCGGGCAGCACCTGCCACGCCTCTTCCGCCGTGAAGCTCATCACCGGCGCGAGCAGCCGCAGCAGCACCGAGGCCACCTCGTGCAGCACCGTCTGCGCACCTCGCCGAGCCGGCCCGTCCGTGCGCGACGTGTAGAGGCGATCCTTGAGGATGTCGAAGTACACCGCGGACAGGTCGCCCGCGCAGAAGTCCACCACGGTGGCGTAGACAAGGTGGAACTCGTAGTCCTCGTAGGCCTTGCGCACGCGCGCCACCACCTCGGCGAGCCGGCCTCGCGCCCACTGGTCCAGCGGAGACAGCGCCGAGGCCGCCACCGCGTCCCGCGCCGGGTCGAAGTCGTAGAGGTTGCTCAGCGCGTAGCGAACCGTGTTTCGAATCTTCCGGTAGCCCTCGGACAGGCCCTTGAGGATCTGCTCGGACAGGCGCACGTCGTTGCGGTAGTCGCTCGCCGCCACCCACAGCCGCAGCACCTCGGCGCCGTGCTGCTGGATGATCTTCTCCGGCGCGACGGTGTTGCCCAGGCTCTTGGACATCTTCTCGCCCTTGCCGTCCACCACGAAGCCGTGGGTGAGGCAGGCCTTGTAGGGCGCCACGTCGCGCGTGCCCACCGACACCAGCAGGGACGAGTGGAACCAGCCGCGATGCTGATCACTCCCCTCCAGGAACAGGTCGGCGGGGATGCGCTGCCGGCGCTCCAGCACCGCGGAGAACATGCAGGCCGAGTCGAACCACACGTCGAGGATGTCCGTCTCGCGGCGGAACTCGCCCTTGCCGCAGCTCGGGCAGCGGAAGTCCGCGCCCAGGAAGTCCTTCACTGGCGTGCGGTACCACACGCCCGCGCCTTCCTTCTCCACCGCGTCCGCCACGGCATGCATCAACTCGGGGGACACCACGGCCGCCTCGCAGCCCTCGCAGTACGCGATGGGGATGGGCACGCCCCAGCTCCGCTGTCGGCTGATGCACCAGTCCGGCCGGCCTTCGAGCATGCCGCGGATCCGGCTGTGTCCCCACGCGGGCACCCAGCGCACGCGGTCCACCGCGTCGAGCACCCCCTGCCGATACGTCGTGTCCCCCTGGAGCGGGCGGTCCAGCGGGATGAACCACTGGTACGTCGCGCTCAGGATGACCGGGTTGTGGCAGCGCCAGCAATGCGGGTAGCTGTGCTTGACGGTGTCTTGCTTGTCATTGAGCAGCGCGCCCTTCTCCACCAGCAGGTCGATGACGAGCGGGTTGGCCTCGAAGACGCGCTTGCCCGCGAGCGGCTCGCCCACGCTGTCGTCGTAGCGGCCATCCGGGCGCACGGGGTTGTAGATGTCCAACCCGTACCGGAGGCCCACCTCGTAGTCCTCCTGGCCATGGCCCGGAGCGGTGTGCACCAGGCCCGTGCCGGCCTCCAGCGTGACGTGCTCGCCCAGCACCACGCGCCCGCGCCGCTCGAGGAACGGGTGCTGATACGTCACGTGCTCCAGCTCCTCGCCGCGCGCGTACGCGAGGATGCGCGAGGGGTCCACCAGCGCCGCCGCGGACACGTCACCGCCCGGCAGGGGCACGGTCTTCACCGCCAGCTCGTCCGCCTTCACCTCGGCGAGCACGCGCGGCAGCAGGTCCTTGGCCACGCACAGCACCCGCTCACCGAGCTGGTAGAAGACGTACTCGAACGAGGGGTTCACCGCGATGGCCAGGTTGGCCGGCAGCGTCCACGGCGTGGTCGTCCAGATGACGAACGACACCTCGCGCCCCTCCAGCGAGGGCACGCGATCCGCCAGCGAAGGATCCGCGCGGAAGGCCACGTAGACAGACGGGGACGTGTGCTCGGCGTACTCGACCTCCGCCTCGGCGAGCGCCGTCTGGTCCGTCAGGCACCAGTACACCGGCTTCTTGCGGCGGTAGAGCATCCCGCGTCGCGCGAACGTGGCCAGCTCGCGGATCTCCTGGGCCTCGTAGGAGAAATCGAGCGTCTTGTAGGGCGCGTTCCAGCTCCCGAAGACGCCCAGCCGCTGGAACTCCGCCTTCTGGATCTCCACGAACTCCAGCGCGTATGCCCGGCAGTGCTCCAGGAAGGCGTCCTTCGACAGCGTGCGCTTGTCGATCTTCTTCTCCTTCAGCCGCTTCTCCACCGCCTGCTCGATGGGCAGACCGTGCGTGTCCCAGCCGGGGATGAAGTCGCAGTGGCGCCCCGTCATGTTGCGGAACTTCACCACGATGTCCTTGAGGACCTTGTTGAGCGCGTGGCCCGCGTGCAGGTGGCCGTTCGCGTACGGCGGACCATCGGGGAGGACGAAGGGCTCGGCGCCGGTGTTCTTCTGGAGGATGCGACCCCAGACATCCTGCTCGGCCCACCACCCCAGCATGCGAGGTTCGAGCTGCGCGAGGTTCCCCTTCATGGGGAAGTCGGTGCGAGGCAGGTTGACGGAGTCCTTGTAGTCCTTCTCCTCGGGCGCGTCGCTCATGGGGGGGCCCGTAACATGGGTGCTCCGCGCCTTCAATCCGAGCCAGACCCGACCTATGCTCGCCCGCCCGGAACGCGCGTCACGCGTCCGAGAACCTCCCCACCCCGAGGCCCCATCCATGAGGCGTTTCGCTCTGCTGTTCACCTGTCTCGTCGCGACCCTGCTCCTCGGCAGCCCGGCCCAGGCGGAGCGCCCGCCGTTCGGCGCGGAGCCGCAGGGCATCTCGCAGCAGGAGGAGGACCATGACGACCACGGCGGACACCGCGCGCCGGGCGGCGGGAAGATCACCACCGAGGACGGCCACACCATCAACACGCCGGACGCGCCCGCGTGCGTGAAGAAGTGCGAGTCGGTCACCACCTCGTGCATGGGCAGTTGCAAGCCAGGCAACCAGAAGTGCTACTCGCTCTGCGGCGCCAAGGTGGATAAGTGCATGAAGGCCTGCGAGAAGAAGCACCGCTAGGCCCACGGCCTCACCGAGGCTTCATCCCCTTCGTGTCGAGCTGATACTTCTTCACCAGCCGCTCGATGGACTTGCGATGCAGGCCACTCTCCCGCGCCGCGCGGGAGAGGTTGCCCTCGCAGCGTGACAGCACGGACGTGACGTACTCACGCTCGAAGTTCTCCAGCAGGTGCTCCTTCGCGTCCTTGAAGGACAGGTGCTCGTTGAAGGGCAGCGGCCCCTCGCGCGCCTGTCCTCGGACTCGCGGCGGCAGGTGCGTGGCGAGCACCTCCTCGCCCTCGGAGAAGGTCAGCACGTGTGACAACACGTTGGTCAGCTCGCGGATGTTGCCCGGCCACGAGTAGGCCATCAGCAACCCCAGCGCCTCGGCCGAGAACCGCTTGCGCCCGTGCTTGTCCACCACCTCCGGCTCCTCCAGCGCCCGCTTGAGGATGAGGGAGATGTCATCCCGCCGCTGCCGCAAAGGCGGGAGCTGGATGTTGATGACCGACAGACGGAAGTAGAGGTCCTCGCGGAAGTTGCCCGCGGCGATCTCCTTCACCAGGTCGCGGTTGGTGGCGGCGATGACGCGGCAGTCCACCTGGATGACATCGTTGCCGCCCACGCGCCGCACCTCGCGGTTCTCCAGCGCGCGCAGCAACTTCGGTTGCAGATCCAGGCGCAGCTCGCCCAGCTCGTCCAGGAAGATGGTGCCGCCCTGCGCTCGCTCGAAGGCACCGGGCCGGCTGGACACCGCGCCCGTGAACGAGCCCTTCTCGTGGCCGAACAGCTCGCTCTCGATGAGGTTGGGCGGGATGGCGCCGCAGTCCAGCACCACCATGGACTCCTTCTTGCGCCCGGACAGCTCGTGGATGGCGCGCGCCACCAGCTCCTTCCCCGTGCCCGTCTCGCCCTGGATGATGACCGGGACATCCATGGGGGCAATCTTGCGGATGAGCCCGAAGACGCTCCGCATCTTCGCGCTCTGCCCCACCATGCCGCACAGCTCGCCATCGCGATCCGGCTCGACCGCCACCTCTTCGTCCAGGGGCGCGAAGGTGATGATCGACGAGCCCGCGCGAATCTGCGAACCCGCGGACAGATACGCCCGCTCGATGCGCCGGCCGTCCAGGAAGGTGCCGTTGGTGGAGTGCAGGTCCACCAGCAGGTAGCCACGCTCGGTGTGCTGCACCTCGAAGTGGTGGCGGCTGGCGGTGCGGTCCTCCACGAGCACCAGGTCATTGCCCGGATGGGCGCCGCAGCGCAGGCGCTCCTTGTCACTCACCCGGGAGCGGCCCGCATCCGGCCCGGAGGTCACCACCAGGCGACACTTGTGGAGCTTGACCATGGCCCGGGGGTCCACGATGAGCGTCTCACCGAGCGAGGGAGCATGCGCGAGCTCCTCGTCGACATCGCCGGGGCTGGTGTGGATGTCGTCGGGATGCGGGTCGAGGGGGCTCATCTGCGTCCGAGGATAGCAAAGCGCGCCCACGCGCCATGCGCTCCCGATAGCCCGTGCTAGGCTCCCGCGCCCCGCATGTCCCCCCGCAAAACCCAGCCGAAGCAGGCGCCCCCGTCTCCCGGCGCGCCGGCGCCCGTGCGTGCCTCCGCGCAGCGCCCGCGTCGCGTCCGCTCGAAGAAGACGGTCGCCATCCTCTCCCGCAAGCGCTCGCTGTACTCCACGCGACGGCTGGTGGAGGCCATCAAGGAGCGCGGCCACCGCGCGCTCGTGTTCGATACGCTGCGCTGTTGTCTCCTGCTCGCTCAGGGCCAGCCGCGCATGACGTACCGAGGCGCGGAGGTGCAAGGCGTGGACGTGGTCATTCCGCGCATCGGCGCATCCATCACGCCCTATGGCCTCGCGGTGGTGAACCACTTCGAGATGATGGACGTGCCGGTGCTCAACCCCGCCACCGCCATCGCGCGCAGCCGCGACAAGCTGCGCGCGCTCCAGTTCCTCTCGCGCGCGGGCCTGGACATCCCGCGCACGGTGATGGCCAACGACCGCAGCAACGTGAGCCGGCTGGTGAAGGAGGTCGGCGGACTGCCCCTCATCATCAAGCTCATCCGCGGCACGCAGGGCGTGGGCGTGATGATTGCCCACACGCTCCCCGAGGTGCAGACCATCCTCGACACCTTCTGGGACCTGGGCCAGGAGATCCTCCTCCAGGAGTTCGTCGCGGAGAGCGAGGGCCGCGACGTGCGAGCGCTCGTCGTGGGCGACCGCGTGGTGGGTGCCATGCGACGCAAGGCCAAGAAGGGCGAGTTCCGCTCCAACATCCACCGCGGTGGCGAAGGCCAGGCCATCGACCTGTCACCGGCCTACGTGGAAGCCGCGGTGCGAGCCGCGCGCATCATCGGGTTGGAGGTGGCGGGCGTGGACATGTTGGAAGGACATGCAGGCCCTCGGCTGATGGAGATCAACTCCAGCCCTGGCTTCGAGGGACTCGAGGGCGCCACGCAGCGCGACATCGCGGGCGCCATGGTGGACCACGCCATCGTGTACGCGGAGCGCCGGGCAGGCGAGCTTCGCGCGCGCGAGCGGGGTGGCTGAGACCTCGCGCGTCATGCCTGAGGCATGCGCTGGAGTGGAGAGCAGGCGGGCGGGCAAGTGCGCGCGCACGGTGCCTTGCATGCTCCTCAGGAACTCAGGAATGCCTTTCGTGGCCACGTGTCGTGGGGTGTTGGCATCCGCATCGGGGGCCTTCTAATCTCAGTCCCCTCGATGAAAACGCTGCACAAGCCGCTGCAGATCACCGTCTACCAGGATGTCCTCTGCGCCTGGTGTTACCTCGCCGACCTGCGCCTGGAAGTCCTGCGGCACGAGTTTGGCGACGCCGTGCGCTGGAGCGTGCGGCCCTATCCCCTGCGCGTCCAAGACGTGCTGCCCACGGAGCGCGAGCTGCGCGGGCTGGTGGAAGAGGTGCAGCGCGCGCAGCGAGAGCCCGATGCGTTGGCGCGTCAGCTCTCCGCGGACTTGTGGCAGGGAGGAGATCCTCCGCGCACGAGCGTGCCGGCCTTGGCGGCGCTGGAGGCCGCGCGACTGCAAGGCCCGCAGGCCCGTGCGTTCCTCGCGCGCGCCATGCAGCGAGCGGCGCTGGAGCAGGGCGTCAACGTGTCGCGCTCGGATGTGGTGTTCGAGCTGGCGTCGCGCGTGGGCCTGGCGATGAACGAGTTCTCCGCGGCCTTCCGCTCCGAGGAGACGCGCCGCCTCATCCTCGACGAGCACCGGCTGGCGCAGAGCCGCGGCGTGCGCGGCGTGCCCACGCTCGTGATTGGCGGCCGGTGGATGCTGTGCGGGCTGCGAGACCTGACCGAGTACCGCGAGCACATCCTCGCGTGCCTGGGTCGACTGTCGGCGCCCCGCTCGGGATCTCCCGAGCGGGTGGTGCACTGAGCGGAGCGCCGAGCCGCGCGAGGACTCAGCCCAGGTCCTCGGACTCACGACTGACGGCCAGGTACATGCCCGCGAACAGCACCTGGATGAGCGCCACGGCGGGAATCAGGCCCACGCAGCACGCGAGCAACCCCGCCAGTGAGATGACGACCATCACCATGCAGACGCCCAGCATGCGCAGGCGCTGTCCGTCGGCGTAGCGCCAGCAGCGCTGCAGCACCTCCAACGGAGACGGAGGGTCGTCGCGGAAGGCGAGCTCCGGCTGGATGAGGTACATCGGAATCAGCAGGTACGAGCCCAGGAGGAGGATGGGCACGCTGACCAGGCTCACCACGGCGAGGATCGACCCAGGATTGTCGAACAGCACCGCGGGGTGGCGCAGCGCCTCCACGCCCCCCATGCCCAGCACCACCGCCACGCCCACGCCCGAGAAGAGCAGCAGGGCGGGGATGAACAGCACGAGCACCATCACCACCATCGTCATCGCGTAGGGCACCAGCTTGTTCATCTGGCTGAAGAGGCGCGCCAGATCCACGCTCCGCCCATGCAGCACGTCGAACGCGACCCGCAAGAAGCCGAGCTGCACCAGTCCCTGCACGAGCATCTGGGCGATCATGACGATGAGCGTCAGCACCACGGTCAGCGCGACGCTGTTCGATGCGCCGCCGATCGCCACGACGAGGTTCATGAACACCTGCGCGCCGCCGCTGACGCCCATCAGGATGAGCGCCGCGACGCTGAGCATCCCCCACTCGCGCTGGAAGGCGGCCCAGCACAGCTCCCACAGCGAGCCGATGGTCCAGTTGGAGCGGTTCAGCGGGAACGCCGTGAAGCCCTCGCGATCGCGGCACGCCAGGCACAGGGAGCGCATCCCCCGCTCGGAGCAGATGTCGCACATGAAGTTGCCACACCGACCGCAGGCCCTCGTGGCATCCCGGTCCGGGTGGACCGGACAGGGAGTCCCCGACCCCTGCCCGTAATCACTGCTGTCCGACATGTATCCGCCTCCTGGGCGCGACGCGGCGCGCCCGGCCCTCATATCAGCGGCGCTGTCTGCTCGCCGACAGCGACCAGCCAGGCGGACGGGCGTGAATTTCTCGCTGGGGGAGACGTCGGGAGCCCAGAGGTTGCGAAGACGGACGGTTGCAGGTCCACTCCGCCCCGGGAGAATCATCCATGCGTCGTCTGCTCACCCTGACCTTGCCGCTCGTGCTCCTGCTGGGGACGGGCTGTGTCGTGGACGGTCACTATCACCGGCCCTACGGCTCCTATGAATCCGCCCGGGTGGAGTTCCGATTCTCCGGTGCCCACCCCATCCCCGATTCGTACGGCGGCGGCTGGTGCCCCGAGGGGCATCTCCACATCCACGACTACGAGCCGCCCACCACGTACTACACGTACACCAACGACGTGTATTACTACCGAGGCCCCACGGTCGTCTGGTACTGGGACTACCACCCCATCCCGAGCGGCGGTTACTGCAGCAACCACGGTCGCCACTCGCACGGCTACTACCCGCAGTCCTGGGGCAACACCTACGCCTACGACCGCGGCCGGGGCTACGTGTGGAACAACACCCACGACGCCTCGCCGGGCTACGGCTCCCGCTCCGGTTCCAGCTACACCCCCGCGCCCTCGCGTCCGGCGCCCGAGCCCAGCAGCGGCACCAACTGGGGCCGCCGTCCTCCTCCGGGTGGCACGGGCTACTCCACCAGCCCGCCCCGAGGCTCGCCGTCCCATGACGACCGCGGCTGGGGCAACGACAACCGCGACAACAACAACGGCAACAACGGCGGCGGCCATGGCGGTGGTTGGGGCAACGACAACCGTGACAACAACAACGGCAACGGCCATGGCGGTGGCAACGACAACCGCGACAACAACAACGGCAACAACGGCGGCGGCCATGGCGGGGGTTGGGGCAACGACAACCGTGACAACAACAACGGCACCGGCCATGGCGGTGGCAACGACAACCGCGACAACAACAACGGCAACAACGGCGGCGGGCGCGGTGGCGGCTGGGGCAGCCCGCCTCCGGGCCGAGGCAGCTCGGGCAACAGCGGCGGCGACCGTGGCAACGACGACAATCGCGGCGGTGGGCGCGGTGGCGGCTGGGGCAATGGCGGCAACAGCGGCGGTGGCAACGGTGGCGGCAACGGCAATGGCGGTGGCAACGGTGGCGGCAACGGCAATGGCGGCGGACGCGGTGGCCGAGGCTGGAGTTCGGGCAACAACGGCGGCTCCAACGGGTCCGGTGGCAGTCACTGGTAGCCGTTGAGTGAACGGCGAGCGGGCGAGCATCCTGGTGCCGCCCGTTTCCGTTCAGCGGTAGGTGGGCGCGTTCTCCAGGGGACGAAATCCCCTGCCCCACGGATTGCGACTCCGGCGAGGCGTGAAGATGTTGCCCGCCGATGACTCGCCCCCTCTGGCTGACATGCGGCGCAGTGCTGAGTCTCGGACTCGCGGCGTGCAGTACCACCACCTCCGCGCCGGATCCGGGTGTTCGCACCGAGGACGCCGGGGTGGTGGACCTGGATGACCTCCACATCAACGTGAGCGGCCGTGTCGCGGTGCTGCCCGAGGCGCAGACGCTGCTCCAGGCGCATGGCCAGGCTCCGCTCTCCATCGACGGCGCCCCGCTCACCATCGAAGAGCCCCTTCGCGTGGCGGTGCACGACACGAGCGCCACCGTCGGCGCGGGAACGCTGGCGAGCGACGGCGCCTTCCACGTGACCCACGTGTCCGTGCGCGACATCCATCAGGGGCTCGCCGTCGGCGTGTCCCACGAGGGGCTGGCGCACTGCACGTCCATCATCTTCGACACGGCCTTCACGGGCACCCGGCCGCACACGGACTTGGTGGACGCGCAAGCCTGGGTGCTGCCCACCGCGTTCGTGCAGGCGCTGGACACGGCGATCGGCGAGACCCGCCTGCGCGCCCACACCGAGGGCCGCGCCTCCACGTTGGAGGAGGCGGGCTTCATCATGGGCCGCGTGGTGGACACCAGCGGACACCCCGTGACGGGTGTGCGCGTGGTGCCGGACCGGACCGAGCTGTCGGACCGCGTCTACTACCCGTCCGAGGACCTGAGCACCGTGAACCAGGACGGCACGTCCGGCAGCGGCTTGTTCGTCTATGTCCACACCGCGAAGGGCCTCAGCGCGTTCCACCTGAGCGTGGAGGGCGCGGGCAACTACGTGCCTCGCAACGTGGGCGCGTCCGCCGGGCTGGGCATCGTGCTGACGATGTATCCCGGGCGCTTCCCGCCCCCCTGAGCGTCAGCGCTGGACGAACCAGCGCGGCAACCAGTCCGCTCCCTTCGCGGTGGTGAGGCGCGTCTGTCCGGTGCCGTCCGCGCGCATCAGGTACAGGTCCACCTCCGCGTCGCGCTCGGAGACGAACACCAGGGACTTCCCGTCCGGACTCCACGCGGGCATGTCGTCGCGGTGCGTGCCATCCGTGAGCGCTCGAGGCGCGCCGCCGGATGCAGCCACCACCCAGATGCGACTCTTCCCTTCCGGCAAACGGCTCACGTAGGCCAGCCGCTGACCGTCCGGACTCCAGGCCGCCTCGCGCTCGTCTCCCGCGAAGGCCTCGCCGGAGATGGCGCGCAAGTCCGAGCCATCCGCACGCACGCGGTAGATGCGCTCGCGCTGCTCACGGTTGCTGACGAAGGACAGCCACTGCCCATCCGGACTCCACTGGGGCGTGCGGTCCTCTCGGTAGAACGTGGTGATGCGACGCGGGTTCGTCCCATCCGCGCGCGCCACGTAGATTTCGGGATCGCCTTCGTCGCTGCTGCACGCGTAGGCCACTTCGGCGCCGCTCGGAGAGACGGCCGGCTCGAAGCAGCCCTGGGGCACGTGCGTCAGCGGCAGCTCGGGCGCGTCGGCGCGCGGCGACAGGCGCACCACGTCGCTGAAGCCCTTCGCGTCCGACTCGGCCACCAGCCACGCGCCATCCGGAGACCAGCTCGCGTTGCGCGAGCGCGTCCGCGGCAGGTGCAGCGCAACCTCCGGCCCGCCCTCCAAGGGAAGCACGCGCAGCTGCTGGAAGCTCTGTCCCTGGAGTTCATTGGACGAGATGACCAGCAGCGCGTGCCCGTTCGGCGAGGCCGGCCCGGGGTACTCGTCCTCGGGGCCGTGTGTGAGCTGGCGCTCGACGCCCGAAGGCGTCACCAGCCACACGTCCTTCTGCCCCGCCCGCTCCGAGAGGAACGAAATCACGCCCGGCATGGCGCGCCGCTCGGAGTCAGACAAGGGCCCGGTACCGGACGCCCCGGAGCCACAGCGGCCCGCGGGGCATCCAGCGACCAGCACAGCGAGCGCGGCGAAGCACCGCGCCCATCCAGGCCCGGAACCCGTTCTTCGTTCAAGGCCTGGAGACATCACGTCAGCGGATCCGGATGGCGTCGGCGATGACGACCGAGGAGGCCTCGCCCGTCCACCGGCTCAGCATGACCTTGTTCCAGCCCGCCGGGAAACTCCACGTGCCCAGCGTGTTCCACTGGCTGCCGTTGATCTGCTGGCTCACCTTCACCGTGGCCACCGTGGTGCTGCCGGCCACGATGAGGAAGGGCGCCGCCGCCGAGCGGTTGGTGCCCGCCACCCACCACGCGTCGATGGTCTTCGTCCCCGCCGCCGGCATGTAGAAGTAGAAGTCCGCCGTGTCGGAGATGGCCTGCGTGGACGCGTACCAGTAGCCGCTGCCGTAGTAGCCGGCGCTCGTGCCGTCCACCCAGTTCGCGGACACGTTGATGTAGCCCTTGGCCGTGTCGTTGTTGGCGTTGTTGCTGTCCACCACGATGGTGCTGCTGGTGGTGCCGCAGTAGCTGTTGATCTTGCTGATGTACGAGGACCACGGCCAGTTGGGACCCGGATCCGTGCGCGAAGCCGGCTGCAAACGGCCGTGCGCCACGATGTGGTAGCTGTCCTTGGGGATGGAGTTGTCGCGCGCGATGTCGCACGACAGCTTGGCCGAGGTATCAATCTGCCCGGCCGGGAAGCTCGACTGGCTGGCGAAGCCACCGTGCTCGATGCCGACCGCGAAGTGGTTCACCGACACGCCGTTGAGTCCGCACGACGTGTTGCCGTTGAGCGAGCAGTCATACGTGGCGCCCACGTGCCACGCGCGGTCCGCCTCGCGCACGAGCTGCGACACCTCGCTGCCGGACTCGTTCACGACGTAGTGCGCGCTGACCTGGGAGGCGGAGTTCACCAGCCAGCCCCAGCACCCCGAGTACTCGCCCTCGCACGTGTGGATGACGATCATCGACGGGGAGTAGCCGCTCGGGCGCGCGTTGTAGTTGGGCGATGGGCGCCACACCGCGGCGGCGTAGTTCGGGCCCGCGGCCTGCGCCTTCACCGGCGGCGCCTCGAACTGGGCCTGGACGTCCACCGGCTCCAGCGTGGCCGCCGACGAGCCGTCCTCGTTGATGGCCACCGCGCCCTGCCGCAGCGTCGCGTACAGCCCGCGGTGGATATAGGTCGCCAGGGCCTCGGAGTCGGAGATGCCGCTGAGTCGCGCGGCCACCGGCGCCCAGGCGCCCAGGTCCGAGCGGTCCAGCTTCAGCTCGGTGGCATAGGCGGACAGCAGGGCCGCGCCCGCGCGCAGGTGAGCGCGCGCGTCCGTGCGCACCGCGTCCACGGACTCGCCGGACAGCGACGCCGCCTCGGCCAGCGCATCACCGCGAAGGGCGAGCAGACCATAGGCCGGGGCCATGCCCGGGAACTCCTCGGAGCCCTCCACCATCTGCCAGTGCGTCTGCGTGTAGGAGATGGCCTTGAGCAGCGACTCGGGGACGTTGAACTCCGCGGCGGCCTGCGCGAACAGCGGATCCAACTCGCGCGGGGTGCGCTGAGCCGTGGTGCTGGACGGAGCCGGCGTCTCGGTGGGGGTGGGAGCGGGGGCCTCGGGCTGCGGCTGGGGGCCGCAAGCGGCCAACGCCAACGCCGCGGCGGCCGCCGCGAGGGGGTTGCGAATCGCGTGCATGAGTACTCCTCGAGGGGGAGAGGTGCATCGGCACGCCCCGCTCGCGCGGAGACGTGTCACGCGGTGCGTGAGCAGCATGCGTGCCAGCCCCGTGCGCCGCTCCCACGCGCTCCGGTAGGAGCACGCATGCACCACTTCCCTCGCGAGCCTTCCGCTCCCGCGCGACAAACCAAGCCACGCTCGAGGGCCAACCCCGTGAAATCACGAAGGGCGGGCCTCACCGGGCAAGAAATTCTTACGCGTTAGCAGTACTGGTCCATGGATGTCTCACTGACGCATTTCTGGACACTCAAACTGTAGGCAAATTTTACAGTTTTTACAGCTTTATCAGCGCTTTGTCGCGGGGGTGGCGGACTGGAATCGGGCAGGCAGGCGCGCGAGGGCCGACAGGGGGCGAGGCATCCGCTATGAGGGCGGCATGCGGCTCTTCGGCATTGGCGACACCCACCTTCCCTCCACCCGTCAGAAGGACATGCACCGCTTCGGCTGGACGGACCATCCCTTGCCGCTCCAGCGCGCGTGGGATGAGCGGGTGCGGGCCGAGGACGTGGTCATCGTGGCGGGGGACATCTCCTGGGCCACGCGGACGCACGAAGTGCAGGAGGACCTGGCCTGGCTGGACGCGCGCCCGGGCCGCAAGGTGCTGGTGCGCGGCAACCACGACTACTGGTGGGGAGACTCCGCCTCCAAGCTGCGCAAGGTGCTCGAGCCCTTCCGGACGCTGGAGGGCTTCCTCCACAACAGCGCGGTGGTGATGGGGCCGTGGGTGATTGCCGGCAGCCGGCTGTGGACCGCCCCCGAGGCGCCGCCCATGCCCGGCGGAGAGATGGGCGATGAGCCCTCGGACGCGGGCTACGTGGAGCGGGAGACGCGCCGGCTGGCGACGTCGTTCGAGGACGCGCGCAAGAAGGAGCAAGCGAGCCCCACGCCCCTCATCCGCATCGCGGCCGTGCACTTCCCGCCGCTGTACGCCAACGAGAAGCCCACCGCGTTCAGCGCCCCCATCGAGGCCTTCGCGCCCAAGGTGTGCGTCTACGGTCACCTGCACGCGGGCGGAATTCCCGCGGGCTTCACGGGCGACCACGGGGGCGTGCGCTACGTGCTGGCCTCATGCGACGCCGCGGGCTTCGCGCCCGTGCTGCTGGACGAGGTCTGAGGCCGAGCAGTTGGAAGCAGTGAGGCCAAGCCACCCCGCCGCGAGCACCGTGTGAGCAGCCAGGTCGGACGGCGCGTGCTTTTTCGACACGGCGCTCGGTGTGGCTACACTGCGTGAGGCATTCCGCCAGCGCGCGCGAAGCGCAGGAGTGAGTCATGCCGTCCAACAAGGCCGAACTCGCCGCCCGCCTCGCCGCCGCCCAGCCCGGGGACTCCGTCCGCGGCCTGTTCTTCAAGGCGGTCTTCAACCTGGTGCAGCAGCACGGGGGCCCCTCGGCGCTGGAGCGTGTGCGCGTGGGGGAGCTGGCCAAGGACTACTCGGACCTGCGCACGTACCCGGTGCAGGACTTCCTCGCGCTGCTCTACGCCGCGGCGGACGCGCTGGAGGACACGCTGGGCACCGAGCACGCCGTCTACCACGCGTGCGGAGAAATCAGCATCACGCGCTACTCCACGGGCCCGGGGATGCTCATCTTCGGCATCATCTCACGCGGGGATCCGCAGAAGCTCTTCGCGGGAGCGCAGATGGGCTACAGCGCGGCCGTGACGTACGGCAGCCGCGAGTACCTCACCACCGGAAGCAAGTCCGGCACCCTGCGCGTCCGCCGCGACATGCTGCCGCCCGCGTACCACGAGGGAATCCTGAGCGGCGCCCTCAAGGTGCTCGGGCTGAAGGGCACGGCCAAGGCCAACCCTCAGGGCATCGACCGCGTCGACTACGACATCCAGTGGAGCTAGGTCCGCGTCAGTCCACGCGGGAGAAGGTGACCTCGAGCTGCGCGACCACGCGCTCGCCCACCGCGGCCCAGCAGCTGAAGGACTGATCCGACCCGTTCGCCGCGGTGCGGTTCGCGCCGAACACCACGTCCTGGCCGGCGTACGCGAGGCTGTCCGCGCTCAGCTTGACGTCCTTGGCCACGAAGCGGGCCTCGGGAGCGCCCTCGAGCGCGCGGGCCAGCGCCGTCGCCACCCGCGTCATTCCGCTGGCGACGATGGCCACCGGCATCACCGGGTGCATGGCGAAGTGGCCCTTGCACATCTCCGGGGTGACGGTGCCGAGGTTGGCGCGCAGCGACGCGCCGTCGCGCTGCCAGTCCCGCAGGTCCAGCGGCTTGCTGTACGGGTTCTGCCGCAGCTTCGCCCACTCCTCCGGGGTGCGCTGCACGGTGTCCGCGGGGCGGGGCGCGCTGCGCATCTCCTGCTTCGCGGCGCCGAAGAGGCGGGTGAAGGCGGCGGCGGACAGCACGTTGTAGTCCACCTCCAGCTTGAACAGCGGCGTGCCATCCGCGGCGGACAGGAGCGTGCGCGCCGTGGCGGTGCGCTTGCCCGTGTACTCCGCCTGCGCCAGCGCCCACAGCATGTCCGAGGCGCGCTCCTGGGCGCGCGGCTCCAGCCACTGACCGCGGGCGGCGCACGCCAGGTAGAAGTGCTGCCCGTCCTTGGGCGCCACCAGCGCGGACGCGCACGAGCCGAGGATGGCCAGGTGCCGGCCGGACTCCGCCAGGCTGATGGGCATGGCCTCGGCGTCGGGCGCCAGCTGCACCGGAACGCGGGCCACCACCTCACCCGGCGCCAGCACCGTCACGTCCTTCAGCGCGAAGTACGGGTCGCGCACGCAGATGCGCGGGTACAGCTCCTGCGCGCTCAACACCGTGTACGGCGACACCTGCTGAGCGCCCCACGGCATGGCCGGGAGCGCCGAGGGGGCGACAGGGGCGACGGCGGGGGCGACGTGCTCGAGCATGGGGCTGACCTCGGTTGAGACGCTGGGTGTTGGGGGACACCTGACTGCAGTGTACTGGAGTCTACTTCCGGAGCTACAGAAATTTCTCTGTTCGCTGGAAATATTCTCGAACCAACAGCTCAGAAGTTGCTGCCCGCCGGTATTTTTCTACCGGAATCGGAAATCCAGGGGGAGGTCGCGCACAGATGAGCAGGCAGCGGCGGGAGAAAAACCGCACTTGTCGCACGGTGTCAAGCCCCCCTGGGGTATGACCCACCCAGGGAGCCCTCAAAACATCGCTGGAAAATCAGGCGCTTACAAAAGCGTAAGTGTCCGAAAGCGAACACCCTGATTTCCAGGCGATTCGGCCAGGGGTCAAAGCTCGACCTGGCTGCCCAATTCCACCACGCGGTTGGGTGGAATCCGGAAGTAGGCGGTGGCGCTGCGCGCGTTGCGGCTCATCCAGGCGAAGAGGGCCTCGCGCCACACCGCCATGCCCGGCTTCTTGGTGGGGATGAGCGTCTCGCGGCCCAGGAAGAAGCTGGTGCCCATGAGCTGGAACTGGAGCCCCTTCTCGCGGCAGCGCTTGAGCACGTCCGGAATGCTGGGGTTCTCCATGAAGCCGTACTGGGCCACCACGCGCACGAAGCCCAGCTCCAGAGGCTCCACCTCCACGCGCTCGGGGGCGGGCACGTGGGGGACCTCCTCCGAGAGGATGGTGAGCAGCACCACCTGCTCGTGCAGCACCTTGTTGTGCTTCAGGTTGTGCAGGAGCGCGGGCGGAGTGCCCTCGGCGTTGCCCGTCATGAAGATGGCGGTGCCGGGCACGCGCACGGGCGGGTGGTCCCCGAAGCTCTCCAGCAGCTCGCGCAGGCTGATGGTGGAGGCGCGCAGCTTGTTGGCCAGGATTTCCCGGCCGCGCTTCCACGTGGTCATCAGCGTGAAGATGCAGACGGCCAGGAGCAGGGGGAACCAGCCGCCGTCGGCGATCTTCACCGCGTTGGCACCAAAGAAGGACAGGTCCACCAGCAGGAACACGCCGGCCACCGGAAGGGCCAGGGCCCGGCTCACGCCCCAGCGCTCGCGCGCGACGATGTAGGCCAGCACGGTGGTGATGGCCATGGTCGTCGTCACGGCGATGCCGTACGCGCTGGCCAGTGCGCTCGCCGAGCGGAAGCCCAGCACCAGCGCCACCACGCCCAAGAGCAGCACGCCGTTGAGGCCCGGCAGATAGATTTGCCCCATCTCCTCGGCGGAGGTGTGCACCACCTCCATGCGCGGGCTGTAGCCCAGCTGCATGGCCTGGCGGGTGATGGAGAACGCGCCGGAGATGAGCGCCTGGGACGCAATCACCGTGGCGCCCGTGGCCAGCACCACCAGCGGGTACAGCGCCCAGTCCGGGGCCAGGAGGTAGAACGGGTTGCGAGCCGCGGACGCGTCACGCAGCAGGAGCGCGCCCTGCCCCAGGTAGTTGAGCATCAGCGCGGGCAGCACCAGCGTGAACCACGCGAGCTTGATGGGACGCCAGCCGAAGTGGCCCATGTCCGCGTACAGCGCCTCGCCGCCCGTCACCACCAGGAACACCGAGCCCAGCACCAGGAAGCCGTGGCCGCCGTTGCGGATGAAGAACAGCGCTCCGTGCCAAGGCGACAGCGCGCCCAGCACCACCGGGTTGTGCACCAACTCCTTCACGCCCAGCACCGCCAGCGTGAGGAACCACAGGCACATGAACGGCCCGAACACCGCGCCGATGCCCGCCGTGCCGTGCCGCTGCACCAGGAACAGCACCGCCAGGATGACCAGCGTGATGGGGATGATGTAGGGGTCGAAGACGGGCGTGGCCACGTTGAGGCCCTCGACCGCGCTGAGCACGGAGATGGCCGGGGTGATGAGCCCGTCTCCATAGAGGAGCGCCGCGCCGAAGATGCCCAGCGTCACGAGCACCGGCCGCGCCTTGTGCGCCGCGCCCCGAGGCCGCTGCATCGCCAACGCCATCAGCGCCAGGATGCCGCCCTCGCCCCGGTTGTCCGCCCGCATCACGAAGATGAGGTACTTCACCGACACCACGATGATGAGCGACCAGAAGATGAGGGACAGCACCCCCATCACGTTCTCGGGCGTGGGCACGATGCCGTGCGGCCCCGTGAAGCACTCTCGCAGGGCGTAGAGCGGACTGGTTCCGATGTCTCCATAGACGATGCCCAGGGCCCCGAGGGCGAGCATCGCGATGCGCTTGGAGGTGTCCATGGACGGAGCCACGGCACCCGGTGCTTCCGAGGTAGCGGTCACGGGCCCCGCTTTAGCCGAACGCCATGCCGTCGCAACCCAAGCCGCGAGGCCGCTCTGTGTTTTCCGACGCCAAGGTAGGCAAATGTAACCCCTGCCACGACGTCTCTTCAGGTGCGACACCGGGGAGCAGGCGAAGCGTTGAGGGCGAACAATCCGGAGGGCCGGGTGTTGTCCATCCTTGATGTGCGGGGCGAGCGCCTGCCCCGGGCCGCCGCGTCCGTGCTCCCATGACCCAGGTGGGGGCGTGATGACCATGGCGGCTTCCAGGCTCGGCGAGGGACGGCAGTACGGGGCCCACGCTCCGGAAATCGAGGAGCGCCTGGCCCTGCTGGCCGAGGCGTCTCGAGTCCTGGCCGACGCGAGCCTGGAGTCTCCGGCGGTCATGGAGCGGTTGTGCGGGCTGGTGGTTCCACTGCTGGGCTCGGCGTGTGCGCTGCGGTTGCTCCTGGAGGATGGGCGGTGGCTGCGCACCGTCGCCTCGGCGTCGTGCGTGCCGGAGGTGCGTCCGCTGTTCCAGGCGCTCACCGCGCCGCTGGTGCGCGCGGACGAGGGCGTGGCCGGTGAGGTGATGCGCTCGGGTGAGGCGCTGGGCGTGGAGGACGTCACCGTGGAGGACCTGCGGCGCGTGCTGCCCGGACCCTACCCGGGCGCCATGGACCGCTTCCCTTTTCATCACTTGCTGGTGCTGCCGCTCCGCGCGCGGGGGCACACGTTGGGGACGCTGACGGTGTGGCGCGAGGAGCAGGAGCGCCGCTTCGACGGCGGAGAGCGGCTGCTGCTCCAGGAGCTGGCGGACCGCGCGGCCATGGCGCTGGACGTGGCGCGCGCCTACGCGGCGGAGCGACAGGCGCGACAAGCGGCGGAGGTAGCCGCGGGGCGACTGGCCCGGCTCCAGCACGTCACCGCGGAGCTGTCCGAGGTGCTCACCGCGTCGCGCGTGGCGGAGATCGTCATCGACCAGGGGCTGGAGGCGGTGGGCGCGCGCAACGGTGGCCTCTGGCTGCTGGAGCCGGGCGAGGCCCAGGCGCGGCTCCTGAGGTGCGCGGGCTACGCCCCGGCCATGACGGAGCTGTTCCGCATCGTGCCCCTGAACAAGCGCACGCCCATGCGCGAGTGCCTCCAAGAGCTGCAGCCCGTGTGGCTGGAGGGCCCGGACGAGCTGGCCGCGCGCTTCCCCGAGGTGGATGCCCGCGGTCCCCACTTCGCCCTGCAGCAGTCCCCCTCGTCCGCGTGCCTGCCGCTGGTGGTGGATGGCCGGGCGCTGGGCGCGCTGCTCTTCGCCTTCGCCCTGCCCCACCGCTTCGACGACGACGAGCGGGCCTTCCTCCTGCTCGTGGCGCACCACGCCGCCCAGGCCCTGGCGCGCGCGCGGCTGCTGGAGCAGGAGAAGCGCGCTCGGGCCGCGATGCGGCAGGCGCACCAGACGCTGGAGGCCGTCATCCAGGCGAGCCCGGCGGCCATCATGCTGCTGGACCCGGATGGCATCGTGCGGCTGTGGAACCCCGCCGCGGAGCGCATGCTGGGGTGGACCGCCGAAGAGGTGATTGGCCAGGTGCTGCCCGCAGTGCCCGAGTCCCGCCAGGAGGAGTTCCGCCAGCATCTGGAGCGGGTGACGCAGGGCACGGTGCTCGCGGGCGCGGAGACGGAGCGGCTGCGGCGCGACGGCGGCACCGTGCAGGTGGCGCTGTGGACGGGGCTCGTGCGCCCCGCGAGCGGTCCCCCCCAGTGCCTCAGCGTGGTCGTGGACATCACCGAGCGCCAGCGCGGCGAGGAGATGCAGCGCTTCCTCGCGGAAGCCGGCGGCGTGCTCGCGGGCAGCCTGGAGCAGGAGGAGACGCTGGAGCGCGTGGCCCACCTGGCCGTGCCCGCGCACGCGGAGGCCTGTGGCGTCTTCCTGGCGGATGGGCTGGGCGGCGTGCGCTGCGTCGCCACCGCGTCGACTCCCGAGGCCGCGACCCGCCACGGGCCCACCGGCGACATGCCCGCGCCCGGGCTGACGGTGGTGTCGCGGGTCATCAGCTCGGGCAAGCCGGAGCTGCGCTCGGGGCCCTCCGAGACCGAGGGCCGCTGCGACTATCTCTGCGTGCCCTTGCGCGTGCGCGGCCAGACGATTGGCGCGCTCTCCTTCGTCACCTCGCGGCGCGCGTATGACCCGCAGGACCTAGCGCTGGCGCAGGAGCTGGCGCGTCGGGCGGCGCTCGCCATCGACAACGCGCGCCTGTACCGCGAGGCCCGGCAGGCCATCCGGCTGCGCGAGGAGTTCCTCTCCATCGCGAGCCACGAGCTGAAGACGCCCATCACCGCGCTCCAGATGCAGGTGCAGCGGCTGCTGGCGGGGCTGGGCCACTCGGGCGGCGTGCCGTCTCCGGAGCGGCTGCGCCGGGGCCTGGAGATGGTGGAGCGGCAGGTGAAGCGCCAGACGCAGCTCGTGAACGACCTGCTGGATGTGTCGCGCATCAGCGCGGGCCGACTGGAGCTGCGGCCGGAGCCGCTGGAGCTGGGGGCGCTCGTGCGCGAGGTGGCGGAGCGCTTCGAGCCCGAGCTGGCGCGCACCGACACGCCGCTGGACCTGGTGCTCTCCCCCGAGGCCACCGGCGAGTGGGACCGGCTGCGGCTGGACCAGGTCCTCACCAACCTGCTCTCCAACGCCGTGAAGTACGGCCGAGGCAACCCGGTGCGGGTGGCGCTGGCGTGCTTCCCCAAGAACGTGCGCCTGGAGGTGCGCGACGGAGGCATCGGCATCGCGACCGAGAACCTGTCACGTCTGTTCCACCGCTTCGAGCGCGCCGTGTCCGAGCGCAACTACGGCGGCTTCGGGCTGGGGCTGTGGATTGCCCGCCAGATTGTCGAGGCGATGGGCGGGCGCATCACCGTGCACAGCGAGCTGGGGGTGGGTTCCACCTTCACCGTCGAGCTGCCACGCGGCTGAAGCAAGCAGGCGGGAGTGCGCGGCTGCCTGGACGCGCGCGCCCGCGCGGCTCTAGCGTCCGCGCGACTTCCACCTGTGTCCAAGGACCCTTTCATGATTCGCCGTCTTGCCATCCTGGCGCTGCTGGCATGCGCAGGCTGCCCCTCCACCGAGGAACCCCTCGAACCCGATCCCCTCACCGGCACGGTGCAGGGCACATTGACGCCGTTCCGCTCGGGCTCGGCGGGCGCCGCGGTGGTGTCGCCGCGCCTTCCGGAGTCCGAGCTTCGTGACCTGACGGGCGCCGTGCACCGCGCCGTCGCCGCCCGCGAGGTGACCCACGCCTCGCCGCCGCCCCAGGACTCGCTCATCCCCGGGGAGGTCATCGTCCGCTTCGACGAGGCCAACCTGTCGAAGGACGCGGCGCTCGCGCGAGCGCGCATGCCCGGCTACCGCGCGACGCACCTGGGCTTCATCAGCGAGTACCTCCACGTGCTGCGCTACTCGCCGGACGTGGTGCAGGCCCAGTCCGGCGCGGCGCCCGTGCGCGCGCTGGCGCGGGACGAGCACGAGGGCATCGTGAAGCAGCTCTCGGTGACGCCCGGCGTGCGCTACGCCGAGAGCAACCTGAAGGTGACGTCCTTCTCGGTGCCGGATGACCCCTACTACGCGCGCCAGTGGCACTACGCGAACATGAACCTGCCGGCCGCGTGGGACATCACCACGGGCTCGGACTCCATGGTGGTGGCGGTGGTGGACACCGGCATCACCAAGCACCCGGACCTGGACGCGCGCATGCTGCCGGGCATCGACCTCATCTCCAGCGGCAGCGCCGCCGGCGACGGTGACGGCCCCGACAACGACCCCACGGACATGGGCAACGACGGCCCGAGCGGCAGCTCGTCCTTCCACGGCACGCATGTGGCGGGGACCATTGGCGCCGTGTCCAACAACAAGCTGGGCGTGGCGGGCGTCACCTGGAAGGGCAAGGTGCTCCCCGTGCGCGTGCTGGGCACCAACGGCGGCACGCTGGCGGACATCGCGGCGGGCATGAACTGGGCCACGGGCGGCGTCGTTCCCGGCGTGCGCGTGAACACCACGCCCGCGCGCGTGGTCAACCTGAGCCTCGGCGGCACGGGCTCCGCGCCGCAGTCCGTGCAGGACATCGTCAACACCGCGGTCAACTCGCGCAACGCCATCTTCGTCATCGCCGCGGGCAACGAGAACGTGAACGCCTCGGGCACGTTCCCCTGCAACATGCAGAACGTCATCTGCGTGGGCGCGGTGCGCTTCGACGGCCGGCGCGCCAGCTACTCCAACTTCGGCTCGGTGGTGGATGTCATGGCCACCGGCGGCCAGACGAGCGAGGACCGCAACGGCGACGGCTTCCCGGACGGCGTGCTGTCCACCCTGCCCGACAGCAACAAGCAGCCCTCGTACGGCTTCTACAACGGCACCAGCATGGCCGCGCCGCACGTGGCCGGAATCGTCGCGCTGATGTTGTCCGTCAACCCCGCGCTCACCGCCACGGAGGTGGAGAACATCCTCAAGGACACGGCCGACACGGCCAGCCAGTGCGCCGAGGGCTGTGGCGCGGGGCTCGTCAACGCGCAGGCCGCCGTGCTGCGCGCCAAGGGCGGCGGTGACCCCAATGCTCCGCCCAAGCTCGCCATCGGCACCACGCAGATGTCCTTCACCGGGGGCGGCACGCAGCAGCTCTCCGTGCGCAACACGGGCGGCGGGAAGCTCCAGGTGGGCGTCACCATCGCGGGCACGCAGGCCTCCGCGGTGTCCGTCTCCTCCACCGCGCTGTCCGTGGACGCCTACAAGTCGACCCTGTTGTCCGTCACCGTCAAGCCGGGCTCGCTGCCCGTGGGCGACTACCTGGCGCAGCTCACCCTCACCGCGACGCCAGGCGGCAGCGCCAACGTGCTGGTGAAGTTCAAGGTGGGCAGCCTGCAGGACAAGGACGCGCTCATCGCGTTCGCCTACCAGGACAAGACCGGAGCCTGGCAGGTGGACAAGGAGGCCGTGCTCGCGGTGCCCGCGACGGGCGGCTACCACTACAGCGCCAAGCTCACGCCCCACACGTACTACGCGCTGGCGACCATCGACGAGGACGGCGACGGCGAGCTCTTCGAGGACGGCGAGCGCGTGGGCTACTGGCGCGACGCCACCGAGTTCGAGTCCTTTGACCTGAAGTCGGGCGTCACGGTGCAGGACATCAGCTTCTCGCTCGCGCCGGGCAAGTCTTCCGAGCCCGAGCCCACGTCGCTGGTCGGTCAGCCCTGCACGAAGGACAGCCAGTGCGGAACGGATGGCATCTGCGCCACCAACTACCCGAGCGGCTACTGCACCCTGAGCTGCGTCTCGTCGAGCTGCCCGTCCGGCTCCAAGTGCTACGCCACCAGCGGGGGCACGAACGCGTACTGCTTCGCCACGTGCAGCGGTATCGGCACCCAGGGCTCTTGTCGCACCGGCTACACCTGCGCGCCGGACAGCGCTGGCAACGGCGCCTGCGTCCCGCAGTAGCGCGCTTCAGGGCCTCGGCTCGCTCCGGGTGGGGCGAGCCGGGAGCCCCTCGGCGATGACCGCGCAGCCCCTCTGGCGCGTGGTCGGATCGAGGACGTGACATCGCTCGGGCGCGGCGCAGTCCGCGTCCCGCTCACACGGGCGCAGGCAGTAGCCGCTGCGCTCGTTGCAGGACAGGCCCTTCGAGCAGGCATGGCTCGCGTCGCAGCGGGCACGACACTCGAAGGCCTGGGTCTCCAGGCTCGGCTCGGCGAAGCCCCTCAGACAGGACTGGCCCTCGGCGCAGGGCTCGCCACCGAGACAGTCCGGGCCCACGAAGCGGTGACAGATGGGGATGCCTCCCTCGCTCACCGACTCACAGCGCGTGCCGCGTGGACAGGGCTGCTCGCGACACGATGCCACGCACGCGCCCGTCACGCGGAATGCTCCCGGCGCGCACTCCCATCCCGGAGGACACGCGTCCGGAGCGTGCACCGTGCACGGCGTTCCGCAGCGCTCCCACACGCACGAGAGTCCCGGCTGGCAGGCCTCCTCCGGCGAAGTCTCGGACGAGGTGCAGGACTCGCCCGCGCGGCGCTGACCATCCACCCGACAGCGGCGCACCGCGGCCCCGGAGGCAGACGTTCCCTCGGCGTGGCACACCTGCCCGGTCTCGCAGTCGCGCGCGCGCTCGCACAGGTGGATGCGGCGCTCGCACGCACGATGACCGAAGAGAGGATGCGTCACGCACAGCGCGCCCCCGGGACAGTCCTCGTCGGACGTGCAGTCGTCTCGACACGCGAGCGAGCCCGCGTCATCCGGCTCACAGCTCGCGGGGACATTCGGCAGGCGGACGCCATCGCGGAGCGTGACGTCTCGCGACGGCTGGGCATTGGGGAAGGACTGGAGCAGCGGCTCCGGGAGGACAGGCTGCATGCGCAACGGCGGCGGCGGACGCCCCAGCCAGATGCCTACCCCCACCGCCACGGCGGCGGCGGTGAGGGCGATGCCAATCGACAGCGTGCGAGGATTCACCCGAGCGGCCTCCCCGACGCGACACAGGAACTACAGCGCCAGCAACAGCACCGCGACCTGCTCGGCGATGGGGGCCGCGAGGAAGTCATCCGGCAGCGAGATCTCACTCGCTGGGACGGTGAGGCTGTCGCAGCTCCGGCGCCCTTCGTAGACGCGCCCCGGCTCCTTCGCCTTCAGCGTGTAGGTGCAGTCGCGCACGTACACGCGCAGCGCGTCGGGGGACAGCCGCAGCTCCGCGGGGCGCCCCGCGAAGCCCCCTTCCGCCACCAGCGCCGAGCCGTCGCGCTTCACCTTCAGGTTCACCGGCTGCACGCCCACCACGCCCGTCACGGTGGTGTCGGTGAGGGTGAGGTGCACGTCTCCCAGAACCGTCCGCCCCCGGAGCACGCCCGGCTTGCGTGCGAGCTGGAACTCCGGGCCAGAAATCGCATCCTGCGTCATCACCAGGTTCCAGGCCTCCCGGGCGATGTGCAGCCCGATGGCATCCGGGCGGCTGGCGGCCAACGCCACCCCGGCGCCCACCAGCACTCCCAGGACTCCCACGCCTCGGCGCAACTGCCGCATGACACGCTTCATGGCTGCCCTCCTCTGGGGACGCGAAGCCCTCTACCGCTCAGCGGCCGTCTTTCTTCCCAGGAGCGTCATCCGCTCCCAGGTACTTCTCGAAGAACATCGCGGCCGTCACCTGCGCGTAGTCGCGGTTCTCCTTCTTCTGGAAGCCGTGGCCTTCGTCCGTAGCCAGCAGATACCAAACGTCCGAGCCCTTCGCGCGTACTGCCTGGACGATCTGCTCGGCCTCGGACTGGGGCACGCGCGGGTCGTTGGCGCCCTGCTGGACATAGAGCGCCGCGCGAATCTTCATCACCGAACCCAGCGGGGAGATGCGCTCCTGAACCTGACGCACGGCCGGGTCTCGTTCGTCGCCATACTCCGCGCGTCGCAGGTCCCTCCGGTAGGCCTGCGTGTTCTGGAGGAACGAGGGCAGCGAGGAGATACCCACCACGTCCACCGCCGCGCGCACGCGCTCGGGGAAGAAGGCCACGGTGGCCAGCGTCATGTAGCCACCATACGAGCCGCCGTACACGCCCACCCGCGCGGCATCCAGGTCCTGGCGCGTCCCGATGAAGTCCAGCGTGGCGCCGATGTCCGCCAGGCTCTGCTCGCGCTTCACGCCGTCATCCATGGCGCGGTACGCCTTCCCGTAGCCGTCCGAACCCCGCACGTTGGGCACCAGCACCGCCATGCCCAGCTCGGTCGCCAGCAGTTGGATGAAGGTGTTGAAGCCCGGCACGCTCTGTCCCTCGGGGCCGCCGTGGAAGACGACCACCACCGGCAGCTTCCCGGTGGCACTTCGCGGCTTGTAGAGGAAGGCCGGCACCCGCACGCCGTCCGTGGACGGGTAGCGCACCAGCTCGGGCTCCACGAAGGTCTCCGGGTCCAACCCGCCCACCTCGGAGCGCGTCCACCGCGCCGTCTTGCGCGCGCGCAGGTCCACGGAGAAGACGTCCAAGGGCACGCGCGCGGACATCAGCGAGAAGAACACCGCGTCCGAGCGCGACGCGGGGAACACCACATCGCCCATCACGCCACGCGGCAGCTCCACCGGAGCCAGGGCCTGGGTGCGCGTGTCGAGCAGGTACAGCCGGCTGTAGCCATCCTCGTTGACGTGCACCGCCAGCCGGCGCCCATCCGCGGACAGCGAGACGTCCTTCACGTTCCAGTGCAGCGACGCGGTCAACGCGCGAGGCGCGGCGGTGCCGGGCGCCTGGGCCACGTCCAGCCGGTACAGCTCGGCGAAGTCGCTGTAGCGGTCCGTCACCAGGTACACGGCCTTGCCATCTTGGGAGAACACGGCGCTGTCCACGCTGCCCTTGCCCTCCTTGGGCGTGAGCGGGCGGCGCTCGCCCGTCTTCACGTCCACCACGTGCAGGTCCGCGTCATCCGCGGCGCGGTACTGACGCACGAGCAGCTTCGAGCCATCGCGCGAGAACTCCAGCGGCGTCCAGTTGCCCTCGGCCTCCGTCACGCGCCGGGCCTGCTTGGGGTCCGCCGTGGGCGCGACGTACACGTCCGTGTCCTTGCCGTTGCGGCCCGTGCCGCCGTACGCCAGCCACCGTCCATCCGGCGACACCCGCAGCGACTCGTGCCGGCTCTTGCCGTCGGTCAGTCGCTCGGAGCGCCCCGTGTGGCGATCCAACCGGAACACCTGGAAGAACTCTCCGCCGCCCTGGTCCTGGAGGAAGAAGAGGACCTGCGGATTGCCGGGCAGGAACTTCGCCTGGTTGATGGGCTCGCGCGTGAAGGTGAGCTGCGTGCGCATGCCCAGGGGCTGCTCCACCACGTGCAACTGATTGGTGTCCGCGAAGCGCGTGCTGATGAGCACCTGCTTGCCATCGCCCGACACGTCCAGCAGCGCCGCGGCGCGGGACTCCAGATATTGGCGCGCGCGCTGGGACAGCTCGGGTGAGACGGGCGGGACCTGGCTCACCCACAGGTTGGGCTGGCCAGGGAGCGGCGCAATGCCCGCCACGCCCGAGGGAGACGACGCAGGCGCGGGCGGCGCGGCGAACAGGAAGGCGAGGAGAGGGAGGGCTCCAAGGGTCATCATGATTCCACCAAACCTAGCAGAGCGGCCCCGATGTCCCCGACATGTCCGGTCGCGAGCCTCGAAGTGGACCTCGACGCCGGGACGAGCAAGTGAGCCTGCTCGCCCGCACTCAGCGCCCGGTCACCCGACACGCGACGCACCGCCTTCGCGGGTTCGCGCCCTTGCGGCGTCCACTCGCGCACAACGCCCCGAGTCGCCGGTCAACCCTCCCCATCGGGACACCTTCGGAGACGCGTCACGCCTGCCTAGCGTCCTAGGACCGAGGCACGTCGCGCCCGTGCGCGATGTCCTCCACAAGAGGGGGACAGAGCATGAACCGCACGCGCTGCTGGAAGGCCCTGCTCGTCACGGTACACATGGGATTGATGGTGCTCGCGGCGGGCTGCAACCGGACCGAGGTCGCCGCGCCGGCTCCCGCGCCACCGCCGCCTGTACCAGAGCGCCCGCTCGTCCCCGCCCAGGTTCGCGTGCTCCATGCCTCGCCGGACGCGCCGCCGGTGGATGTCTACGTCGAGGGCAGCACCCGGCCGTTGGCCGTGCGCGTCGCGTATGGCTCCACCACGACCTACGCCACCCTGCCGCCCGGCGACATCACCGTGGAGCTGAGGGCCTCGGGCTCGGCCGCGACCACGCCGCCCCTGCTCACCACGCACGTCACGCTGGAACAGGAAGCGCGCTGGACGGTGGTGGTCGCGGGCCTGTTCGCCGGACATGACCCGGCCTCGGTCTTCCGCGCGCTGTCCCTGCGCGAGCCACCGCGCGACGAGGTCTCCATCGAGCAAGCGCAGGTCCGGCTGGTGAACGCGGGCGTGGACGCGCCGACGCTCGGCTTCGACGTGGGCGACGACGGCACCGTGGACACCGAGCTGCTGGAGCGCTTCGCGAGCACAGGTGATGCGACAGGCAATGTTCCCGCGGGTGAGTCACTCCAGCTCGGCGTGGTGATGGGCGCGAATGGCGAGCGCGTGACGGCGTTCACCCTGCCGCCGCTCGTGGCCGGCACGCAGACGCTCATCGTCGCCACGGGCCTGATGACCGAGCCCGCGCGCGCGGGCAATGGCTTCTCGCTGCTCATGGCAGGACGCGACGGCACGCTCGCCATCCTGCGACAGAATCCCGTGGTGTACGCGGTGCACGCCTCGCCGGATGCGCCGACGATGGAGCTGTTCACCGGAGCGCGAGCCCTCTTCGCCCCGCTGTCCTTTGGAACGATGTCCGGCCCGGTGCAGGTGCCGCCCGGCGAGTACACGCTCGATGCCTTCGGCGTGACGCTGGACCACGTCCGTCCCGCGGGCTCGCCCGCCGCGTCGTCTCGCACGCCGGAGCTGGTGGCCGGTGAGCGCTACCTGCTCGTCGCGTCGGGCTACCTCGCGCCGCCCACGCCGCAGTCCCCGGCCTTCACGCTGCTGCCGTTCGCCGAGGGCTTCTCACACGACTCCAGCAACGTCCTCGTGCGGCTCGTGCACGCGGCGCCGGGCAGCCCCGCCGTGGACGTGGGCCTCGTGGGCCCGGAGCAGCGCGTCCTCCAGGATGCGCCCTTCGTCGATCAATCTTTCGGCGGCGCGTCCGCGGCCTCGGGCCTGCCGCTGCCTCCAGACAGCCTCCTGCTGGGAGTGACGCCCTCCTCCGAGGCCAACCGCTACCCGCGCGCCCGCTTCCACCTGGACTCGGGCACGCGCGTGGGTCAGCGCCTGTTCGCCGTGGCCGCCAATCCACCGGGAGGCGCGGGCGCGTGGAACCTGCGCTTGCTGTTGGTGGATACCGCGCCCACGCCGTGGACGCTCGGCGCGTTGCTCCCGGAGAAGTAGCGACGCGCGACGAAGCCCCGCTCCGCGAGCGCCTGTGGAACAATCCGCGCGCGACACGGCACGACGCATCAGGAGCGGGGCATGAGCGGGACGGAGCAGGAGGGAGTGCGGGGGACGGACGGACAGGTGCGCTGCGGCTGGGCCGGCATCGCCCCCGAGCTGGAGCCGTATCACGACACGGAGTGGGGCTTCCCCGTCGTGGACGACACGCGCCTCTTCGAGAAGCTCTGCCTGGAGGGCTTCCAGTCCGGGTTGAGCTGGCTGACCATCCTCCGCAAGCGCGGGGCCTTCCGCGAGGCCTTCGAGGGCTTCGACTTCGAGAGGGTCGCGCGCTTCACCCCGAAGCGCGTGGAGAAGCTCCTGGGCAACGCCGGCATCATCCGGCACCGGGGCAAGATTGAGTCCGCCATCCACAACGCCAAGCAGGTGCGCGCGCTGCGCGATGAGTTCGGCTCGCTCGCGGCGTACTTCTGGCGCTTCGAGCCCGGGCCTCAAGCGCGGCCTGCGCGCATGACCCGCGCCGTCGCCGCCTCGCTCACGCAGACTCCCGAGTCCCAGGCATTGGCCAAGGACCTCAAGAAGCGCGGCTGGACCTTCGTGGGGCCCACCACCGTGTATGCCTTCATGCAGGCGATGGGGCTCGTGAACGACCACCTGGACGCCTGCTGCGTCCGCGCCGAGGCGGAGCGCCGCCGCGACAAGCTGAAGCGCCCGAAGTGACACTGGCGCCATGTCAAGGCGGACCCGCGTGCTCCGCGGGTTCACCGCCATTCGAGCGGCATCCGGCCGGGGCTTCCCACCGCGCCGGTAGATTCGCGGCATGAACCGAACCCTCGTCCTGCTGAGTCTGCTGTTCACCGCTCCCGCGCTGGCGGAGAGCGCCGAGGAGAAAGCCATCCTCCAGGTCGAGCGCGACTGGTGCGCCGCCGCGCTCCGCAGCGATGCCGCGGCGCTCGAGCAACTCCTGCTCGACGACTACACGCTCACCGGCTCCAACGGCGTCATCACCACCAAGGCCAACGACGTCACCGAGGCGAAGCAGGGAGACCCCAAGTACGAGGTCTTCGAGAACCGGGACATGAAGGTGCGCGTGCACGGCGACACCGCCGTCGTCACCGGGCGCACCCACGTGAAGGGCGTCTCCGGGGGCAAGGCCTTCAGCGCGGTGTTCCAGTTCACCGACACCCTGGTCAAGGTGAAGGGCAAGTGGCGCCCGCTCGCGGGCCACGTGTCGCGCATCACGGATGCGTAGCCAGAGCACGCCGCGCGGCACGCGGTGACACTTTCAAATCGGTCCGGTGTTGCACGGCCCGAGGAACGCCGGCCGGGTGCGTTCCTGGAGCACCTCGGGCCTGCACCCGTGGCGACCCACCGGCATGCGACAGGTATTCAAGGACCCATCCTACGAAGCGGCGTGGCAGCGCTTTCGCTGGCGTGCGCGCGCGCACCTCGGAGCCCTGCTAGGTGGATTCCTCTCGGCCGCGCTGATGGCCTTCACGCGCGGCGCCGTCCTGGGAGGGCCGGGCGCCTGGCTCAAGTACCTGGGCCTCTCGTGGTTCATCACGCTGCCCATCACCTCGCATCGGGTGACGCGCTGGCCGTGCCCGCGCTGCGGACACCCCTTCCATCAGCGGGGCGCCGTGGCCCTCTGCACCACCCCGAGCTGCCTCCACTGCGGGCTGCCCAAGTGGGCCGGCTCCGCCCACGCTCCATCTTCCGGCTGACTTGACACAACCCACCACGCCCCGAAAGACAAGCTCGGGGCGTGGCGCGATGACAGCGATTACTTCTTGCTCGCCTCGACGAAGCCGGCAGAGTCCTCGTAGAAGTGGTACTCGAGGATCTTCCCATCCTTGACCAGGACCTTCAGCGCCCAATCGCTGGCGTAGGGCTTGCCCGTCGAGCGGATGTTGTGCACGAAGGCGCCGCTGGCGTACGCCACGTCACCATCGCCGATGAGGTGCTCCACCGAGAACGCCTTGGTGTCGAAGTTCTTGCCCAGGTTGGTCACGAACTCCTTGGCGCCATCCTTCCCCTTGTAGCTGCCGTGGAGCTGCTCGCCCTTGCGGTCGCCCTTGCGCACCGCGACGATGAGCGCGTCCGGGTGGAAGGAATTGACGACGCCGTCCGCGTCGCCCTTGCCAAACGCGTCAAAGAAACCCTTCAGGACGTCAGCGGAAGTCTTGGTGGTGGTGGCCATGGTCTTGCTCTTCGGGGTGGTTGAGGTTGCGGCGGCGGCGGTCTTGGTAGGCTCCGCAACAGCCTGGGTGGAAAGGGTCAGCGCGAAGACGACAGCGGTCAGGGAAAGACGAGCCTTCATGGTCGGATTTGCTCCCGGGTGTTGTTGGGATGAGCGGCGTCCAACCTATGGACAACCCACGCTACGAACAATGAGCGGAACGCTCGATTTTCAGTCCAAACGTCTCGCGGGCGTGGATGCGTGGCGAGATGGCGTTATGCTCCAGTCCGTTCGTATTCACACGGGGTGAACACTCATGGATGTGCTGGCGAACGTGCTCGGCGTCACGCAGCTGGGCAACACGATGCTGTGCCAGTCGGAGCTGGTGGCGCCCTGGGGATTGGACATCCATGCCCATACCAAGACCGCCGTGCACATCGTCCAGCGCGGGGTCTGCTGGCTCCACCTGGAGGGTGAGGCAGAGCCCATGCGGCTCGTCCCGGGCGACCTCGTGCTGGTGGGCTCGGGCATCCGCCACCACCTCACGCACGCGCCCCACGGGGCCGTGGAGCCCTGGGAGCAGGCCCTGACGAACATGAAGGACCGGCTGGCCGCGCTGCCCGCCTCCGCCAGCGCGGACGCCACCGCGCTCTTGTGCGCCGCCTATGAGTTCGAGCAGGACGGCCAGCACCCGCTCCTGGCGCTGCTGCCCCAGCTCATCCGCCTGCACGTCGACACCTCCGACGAGAGCGGCCAGTTCCACGCGCTGGTGCGGCTCTTGTCGCACGAGTCGGGCCGCAAGCTGCCGGGCTCGGACATCATCATCCCGCGGCTGGTGGACAGTCTGTTCGTCTTCATCGTGCGCGCCTGGCTGGAGAGCCAGCCCGTGGGCGCGGGCGGCTGGTTTGGCGCGCTGAGGGACCCGCAGATTGGCAAGGCCCTGTCCCTCATCCACGAGAGCCCGGAGCTGCCCTGGACGGTGGAGAGCCTCGCGGCGAAGGTCGCCCTGTCTCGGGCTGCCTTCGCGCGACGCTTCGTGGAGCTGGTGGGAGAGCCGCCGCTCAAATACCTGACGCGCTGGCGGATGAGCCTGGCGGCGAAAATCCTCAAGACGACCAGCGAGTCCGTGGATGAGATTGCCACGCGGGTGGGCTACGACTCATCCACGGGCTTCGGCAAAGCCTTTCAGAGACACCTGCGCGTGTCCCCCGGACGCTACCGCGCCACCGCGCCCACGGATGCACGCGGGCGGGTGGCGCAGTTCGCGGAGGGCTAACCTCAGAGCGGCGAGTACTGGAGCCCCAGCGAGACGCTCTTGGACACGCTGGTGCCCAGCCACTGGCGCGCGCCATCCACGCCAATGCGGAGGTTGTAGCCAATCAGGTGATAGGCGAGCGACAGGTCCACGGACTTGAGCACGGAGAGCTGCGGCTGGAGCACGCCGGGCGAGGCCTGCTCCCAGCGCACGCCCACCTGCGTGATTCCAGGCCCCAGCTTCACGGCGGGCACATACGCCCCCGTGACGGCGAACGAGCGCCGGTACGGGCGGTGCTCGTCGTATTGGTAATACGCCGCGTCGAACGTCACAGTGCCGTTGCCGCCGAGCTTCTTCTCCGCGAAGGCATCCGCCGTCACTGCCCACAAGTTACCCACCGCCTGGGGCGCGGCCTGCGCCGCCTCCACCCCGCCCACGAGGAGCGGCAGGACGGTGGACGTGGCGGACACCGGCGCCGTCCACGTGCGGCCGTCATGCTGATACTGCATGGCCACGCCCACCGAGACGACGTCCTTCTCTCCCAGGTAGGAGCTGTTGACGAAGTACCCAGGCTCCTTGTCCAGGAAGCTCATGCTCACGCGGCCCGTGAAGCGCGGCGACTTGCCGCCCCCGTCGAGCTGGTGCGCCATCAGGTGATACTTGAACAGGCCCTGGTTCACCGAGCCCCACACCCCGAGCCCGGTGTCTCGACCGAACGGGCCGTTCTCCCCGCCAATGCGTCGCACGCCGCCGTAGATGCCGGGGTAGTTCCAGATGAGGTTGCGGAACGGACCGCTCAGGTTGAAGCGGTCGAACGGCACCACGAAGCGGCCCACCCAGATTTGCAGCGGGTCCGCCAGCTTGAACATGCCCACCGAGTCCAGCACCCGGGGCTGCGCGCTCTCGAACGTCTGGGCATACGCCACGGCGCTGAAGGCATACGAGAACCACGGGGTGAGCTGGCCGCTCACCCCGGGGACCACCAGGATGGAGTTGAGCGCGTAGTCATCCTGTCGCGCCTGCGGCTTCATCTGGAACAGCGAGTCCACCCGCGCCTGGAACCGGAACACCACGGGCGACGGCGCGGGCGGCCCGGGCGCCACCGGCACCACGGGGGGCGCCGGAGGCACGGGCGTGGGCGCCGGCACCGAGGGGGCTGCCGGCTGCTCCGCGGGACTGGCCTCCTCCGCGAGCGCGCTCGCGGGAGCCACCACGCCCCAGGACAACGCCAAGGGAACCGCCAGGACTCGGACTGCCTGAAGTGTGTTCATGACCAAGCGCGAGGTGCGAAAGGGAAAAGGCAGCCGCTCAGACCGTCTTGAGCTTCATGACCTGGGTGCGGTCATTGAGGCCCTTGGTGAAGTAGGCGCGCGTGTGGTCCTTCTCCATGTGGACACGCAGCGCCTCCCGGTCCTGGAAGATTTCCCAGAGCACGAACGTGCCCGGGCGCTCCAGGT
The DNA here is from genome assembly GCA_016458225.1 of Myxococcaceae bacterium JPH2. Classification (NCBI taxonomy): domain Bacteria; kingdom Pseudomonadati; phylum Myxococcota; class Myxococcia; order Myxococcales; family Myxococcaceae; species Myxococcaceae bacterium JPH2. Next base: position 449,486 of record JAEMGR010000003.1, read on the forward strand.
CCTCCAGGATGCGGAACAGGATGCAGCCCGGCTCCTTCACGGTCTCCGCCACCAGCTCCCGCAGCGCGACCCGCATCTCCGCTTCCTTGCCGGGCTTCGCCGTGAGGAACGCCGTCATCTCTACTCGTTCGTCAGCCATCGTCACCGTCTCCAATTCCTAGCGTCCAATGCCCTTCATCGCGGCTTCCGGATAACGCGTCCCCACCACCTGGCTCGCGTCCACGGCCTGGGTGATGCGCGCCACCTCGCTCGCGCTCAACCGGAGCGCGCCCGCCGCGAAGTTGTCCCGCAGGTACTGCTCCCGGCGCGTGCCCGGGATGATGTGGATGTGCTCACCGCGCGCCAGCACCCACGCGAGCGCGAGCTGCGACGGCGTGCACCCGCGCTCGGCGGCGATCTTCTTCAGGTCCTCGAGGAGCGCCGCGTTGCGGTCGAAGTTGTCCCCGGAGAAGCGCGGCATGAACTGCCGCACGTCCCCGCTGCGCTTCAGGTCCCCCGCGTTGAGCGACGCGGTCAGCAAGCCCCGGCTCAGCGGGCTGTACGCCACGAAGGCCACGCCCAGCTCCTGGCACGTCGGCAACAACTCCATCTCCGGGTCGCGCGACAGGAGCGAGTACTCCGTCTCCAGCGCGGCGATGGGATGCACCTTGTGGGCCCTGCGCAGCGTCTCCACGCTGACCTCGGACAACCCCAGCGCGCGCACCTTGCCGGCCTTCACCAGGTCGGCCATGGCCCCCACCGTCTCCTCGATGGGAACCGCCGGGTCCTTGCGGTGCACGTAGTAGAGGTCGATGTAGTCCAAACCCAGACGCGCCAGGCTCCGGTCACACGCCGCCTTCACGTACGCGGGGCTGCCATCCACGCTGCGCGCCAGCCCGCCCGCCGCGTCGCGGACGATGCCGAACTTGGTGGCCAGGAACACGCTCTGCCGCGGCACCGACTTCATGAACCGGCCGAGCAGCTGCTCGTTGGTGCCATTCCCATACATGTCCGACGTGTCCAGGTGCACGTAGCCCAGCTCGTGCGCCAGCGCCAGGATGCGCAGGTTCTCGGCCTCGTCAGACGGACCATAGAACTCACTCATGCCCATGCAGCCGAGCCCCACCCTGGGAAGGTTGGCCTTGCCCAGGGTGCCCAGCGACACCTTGCCCGCAACTCCAGTCATGTGTATTTCCCCTCGCGCGCGCGTCGGGCGCGCAATGGCGCACTCAATACCAGCTCAAGCTTCGCTTCGCACCAGCCGAGGGCGAGGACTTCCCAGCGCGCCAAGCACGAGCGTTCCCAGCGTGGCGGCGCCCGCCGCGGCCATGACGCCTGTCCAACCCCAGCGCTGCCAGACGGAGCCCAGCACGTAGCTGCCCAGGCTTCCTCCCGACAGACAGCTCAACAGATACAGCGAGGAGGCCGCGCCCATCTGCTGCGGTTGGATGGCCGTGGTGACGTCGTAGAACACCGCTGGCTGGCAGGCATACACGCCTGTGTACAGAATCAACACGCCCGCCAGCACCGCGATGACATTCTGGAATGCCACCATGATGCCAAACGCGGCGAGCACCAGGATGACGCCCGTGCGCACCACCACGCTGGCGCCATAGGACTGCGCCAACGCGCCAGCCTTGGGCGCGATGAGCGCGCCGCCCACACCCGCCAGGCTGAGCCAGCCAATCTGCGCCACGGACAGGCCAAACGGAGGAGCGACGAGATAGAAGGTCAGGATGGTGAGCGCGCCCAGGTAGGCGAAGAAGAGCAGGAAGCCCGCCAGGTAGCGCCGGACAATCTGCGGCATGGTCAGCAGCTGGAGCGCGCGCGCGTACTGCCCCGCGAGCGAGGGCTTCTGGCCCGGAATGGGCGCGAGCACCCGCGCCTGGAAGAGCGCCAGCGCCACCAGGACCGCGGGCACGCTGTAGAGCATCATGGCGTGACGCCAGCCAATCAGCCCCGTCAGGATGCCAATGACCGTGCGGCCCACGATGAGGCCCGTCACCGTCGCGCTCAGACACAGGCCCAGGTAGGCCCCCGCCTTCCCCGGCGGCGCGATGCGCGTCATGTACGGGAACATGGGGCTGACCAGCCCCGCGGCGAACGCGCCAATCAGGCCCATGCCCAGGTTGAAGAGGATGTAGCTCCGGGACAGCCCGCACAGCGCCACGCTGGCCGCCAGCCCCAGCGCGCTGAACATGGCCATGCGGGTGAGGTTCACCCGGTCCGTCAGGGGCCCCAACAGGAAGAACGCCACTGCGTACGCGAGGCTGCAGTAGCTGAACGACACGCGCACGTCCGTGATGGGGAGCCCGAAGTCAGCGCCGATCTGCTGGAAGATGGGCTGCACCATGACGATGGAGCCCAACGCCAACAGGATGGCGGAGAACGGCGTGAGCGGCGCCCACTTCGAGTGCTGTTCGGTGGTCATGGGCCCGCGCCTAGCCTCTCGTCTCGAGCTTCTCGAAGGGCACCGGGCCCGACTTGAGCTGGGCATGCACGTCGCCGCCCAGGCCGTGATGGCCAATGGCGCCGCCGTAGTTCATCTGCGAGCTCATCCAGAGCACGATGACGTCGATGAGGCGGTTGGAGTCCTGCCCCGGCGGGAACGGATCCGGGATGCGCGCCGAGTACGTCGCCTTGCCCTGCGCGTCCGCGATGAAGACGTTGGGGATGCCCAGCGGCCCGGGGCGCACCGTGCCCTTCGGGCGAATCTCATGACGGCGCAATCCCATCACCGTGTAGAGGCTGTGAGGAATCATCCCCTCGAACTCGAAGGAGAAGTCCGCGTAGTCCTCCCCCACGTCGATGGTCATCGTCCCCCGGGCCTTGCACCACTGGCTCAAGGTGATGGGCGTGGTGATTTTGCGCCCGTCGATGGGCCGGTAGTCCGGGATGTAGGCCTCGTGCAGCGGGAGCGACGGCCGCACCACGCTGTGCGCGTGAGGGGCCTGGTCCGGCGCGAACACCTGCGAGTAGTTGTTGCAGGGCAGCGGCAGGGAGACCGTGTAGAGCACCTCGTCGCTCGTCGCCAGCTCGTCCGAGGAGATGTGACGGACCACCTTGTACGGGGCCAGCTTGCCGAACTCCGGCAGCGGACTCTGCGGCGACACCACCGCCGAGGTCCACTTCATCGTCAGGTCATCCTGGATGACATTGCCAATGACAATGAAGTTGCCGTCCTTGTCCATGATTTCGCTGGGCGGATAAGGCGGCCCCTGCGTGGTCAGCTTCAGGGCGTGGACGTATTTCTTGGTGGACATGGCTCCCCCTTCAGTTCGCCGCCAGGACGCGCCAGTTGCGCTCGCGGGCCACCTTCAGCATGCCCGGCGAGTCCCCCACCACGACAGGGTTGCCCACCTTCTCCATGAAGCAGATATCCGAGACGTGGTCGCCGTACGCGTAGCAGGAGTCGAGCTTGACCTCGCGCCCCGCGATGTAGCGGGAAATGACCTCCCACTTGCCATCGCCAATCACTTGCTGGAGCAGGCGGCCGGTGTAGATGCCGTCCTTCACCTCCAGCTCCGAGCACAACAGCCGGTCCGCGCCCACGTAGTTGACGATGGGGCCGAGGATGTCCTTGAACGAGCCGGAGACGAGCACCAGCTCCGCGCCGCGCGACTTGTGCTCGCGCTGCTCGGTGAACGCGGACGACACGAAGAGGTCGCCCCGGTCGATGATCTCCTGCATCCAGGTGCGCGCCGCCGCCTGGAGCTCCGCCTGACGGATGCCCGCGAACATCTCGTAGAAGCGCTTGTTGAGCGCCGCGCGGTCCGCGGTGGGCGTGTTGGCCTCGTTGATGGCCTTGAACTCCTTGCGCTTCTCCTCCACCTCCGGCCGGGTCGCGTAGGCCGTGTGATAGAGGAAGTAGTCCATGAACGTGATCATGCTCTTGAAGCGGATCAGCGTCTCATCGACGTCAGAGAAGACGATGTAAGGACTGCTCATGGTGCGGTGCTCCTGATTCAAGCGTCGGATTCGTTGAGCGGAGAGAGGCTGGGCGCCAGCTTCACGAGCGCCAGCCGGGACAGCAGTCCCTCGCGCGCGCTGAGCAACGCCTTGTCGAAGGCGGCGTACTTCACGAAGACCTCCGTGATGCACACGCCCACCTGGAAGAACTCGACCTTGATGTCGAGGAACACCGCCCCCGTCTGGCGCGAGTCACCCCGCTCCTCCACCACCTTCATGGTGATGTCGGTGGGCAGGGGGAAGCCAAACGTGTGGTAGGTGATGTTGTACTCGTTGAGCACGAAGTAGTACGGGCGCCCGAGCTGCTTCAGCCAGAAGCGCTCCGTGGCCGCCAGCAGCATCTGCCGCGACGCCTCGAAGAACACCACCCCCTGGAGGTGGTGACCGGTGACGTGGTCGCTCATCTCCGCGCAGTCGTCATCCAGGACCAGATAGGAGCGGTAGAGATTGGCCGCGTCGTCCTTCTGTGGCGTGGTGATGATGGTGTTGCGGTCGAAGTGCTTGTGCGTGTACTTGCCCGAGCAGCGGTCCCGGATGCGCGCCTCCTGGATGGAGACGCGGTCATGGGCGGCGCTCCTTTGGAGGCGCTCCTCCAGCACGGCCAGCCGCTCCAGGGAGACTCCCTGACCGACAATCAGCGCGAGCGGCCGCTCGATGGCGTTCTTCTCGAGCAACCGCTCCAGGTGGGACACCGTCATCACGCCCGGGTTCTCACCCGCGAACGCGACGAACTTGTCACCCACCACGTGCAGCGGCTGCGGCGCTTCGAGTCCCCGGCGGGTCACCTGCTGGAGTGCACCGCTCGCCCCATCGGCGGTGATGTCTCCAAGTTCCGTCAGGGACGCCGGGTGGCGTGGCTGATCCAGAGTCAACATGGGAGTCCCCCTCCTGTTGTTCAATACTGCGCAGTCTGTTTGCTATGGCCGGCCCCCGGACGCACGCACACCCGTTTATGTCCTCCGCGGGATGACACGGCGCGGAATGGAGGGTGCCGGGGCGCCCGCGTCTCAAATAACAATTCCCAGACATCTTTCTGTAACAACTCATGTCACACGAACGCTGTCTTGCGTCATCGCGCGGATGACATGAACAGGTGCGCGTGATGCGCCGACGAAATGATTGGTATTGGACGCCACGCTTTGAAGACGCCCATGGGGATGGGCTGTCTTTCAAGAAGAGGGGTGAGTCACATGCTTGGGGAAAAGCCTGACGTGCAGTGGGTGCTGGAGCGCCTGGAGTCTCATGGCTCGCGCCCCGCGATGTTCTGGGAAGGCAACGAGGTCACCTACGCCGCGCTCGTCACGCGCGTGAAGGCCTGGCAGGAGACGCTGGCGAAGCACGGCGTGAAGCCAGGCCACTCGGTGGCGCTCCGCGGGGACTACAACCCGGAGACGTGCGCGCTGCTGGTGGCCCTCATCCTTCAAAGGACCATCGCGGTCCCGCTCGCGCCCAGCGTCAAGACGTTGGAGGAGTTCCTGGCCATCGCCGAGTGCGATGCCCTGTTCGAGTTCCAGGGCACCGAGCTGAAGAACGTCCGCCGCCTGGAGCCCCAGACGCACCACTCGCTCATGGCGCACCTGCGGACGCAGGACGTGCCCGGCCTCATCCTGTTCAGCTCGGGCTCCACGGGGAAGAGCAAGGCGTCGCTGCTCGACTTCGAGCGCATGCTGCGCAAGTTCAAGAAGGCCCGCGCCGGCAGCCGCACCCTCACCTTCCTGCTGCTGGACCACATTGGCGGCATCAACACCCTGCTCCACGCGCTGATGTCCGGCGGGACCATCGTGCCGCTCCTGGAGCGCACGCCCCAGGCCGTGTGCGCCGCCATCGCGAAGCACCGCGTGCAGCTGCTGCCCACCACGCCCACCTTCCTCAACATGCTGCTCATGTCAGAGGCGTACCGGCAGCACGACCTGTCCTCGCTGGAGATGATCACCTACGGCACGGAGCCCATGCCCGCGGCCACGCTGAAGCACCTGCATGAGGTGTTTCCCACGCTCAAGCTCAAGCAGACGTATGGCCTGTCCGAGCTGGGCATCCTCCAGACCAAGTCCAAGGACGACGCGTCCCTCTGGGTGAAGGTGGGCGGCGACGGCTACGAGGTGAAGGTCATCGACAACATCCTGTGGATTCGCGCCGAGTCCGCGATGTTGGGCTATCTCAACGCGCCCTCGCCCTTCAACGAAGAGGGCTGGTTCAACACCGGCGACGCGGTGGAGGTGGACGGGGAGTACCTGCGCATCCTCGGCCGCAAGTCGGAGATCATCAACGTGGGCGGGGAGAAGGTGTACCCGGCCGAGGTGGAGAGCGTCATCCTCCAGCTCTCCAACGTGACGGACGTCACCGTGGTGGGGCGTCCCAATCCCATCACCGGCAACGTGGTGTTCGCGCGCGTCACCGTGAAGGAGCCGGAGGACCCGTCCGCGCTCACCAAGCGGCTGCGCCAGTTCTGCCGCGGCCGGCTCGACTCATTCAAGGTCCCGGTGGCGGTGGAGGTGGTGGAAGGCCGCCTGCACGGAGACCGGTTCAAGAAGGCGCGCGTCGGCTGACAGGCATTCCGAGGGGGAAACGGTGTCAACACAGACAGAGAGTCGTTCCAAGGTCGTCATCATCAGCGGGGGCAGCCGGGGCCTCGGCCAGGCGCTCGTGACCCACTGCCTCGAGCGGGGCCACACGGTGGCCACGTTCAGCCGCTCCGAGAGCCCGTTCGTCGCGCAGCTCAAGGCGAAGGACCCCGAGCGCCGCCGCTTCCTCTGGGAGCCGGTGGATGCCACGGACCCGGCCGCCCTGAAGTCCTTCGTGCATCAGGTGGCGGAGACGTATGGGCGGGTGGACGCGCTGGTGAACAACGCGGGGGTGGGAATCGACGGCATCCTCACCACGATGCGCGGCTCGCAAATCGAGCAGGGCATCGACCTCAACCTCAAGTCCGCCATCTATCTCATCCAGGCGTGCGCCAAGCAGATGCTGCTGCACCAGGCGGGCAGCATCATCAACGTGTCGTCCGTGAACGCGGTGCGCGGCCACTCGGGCGTGGCCGTCTACAGCGCGACGAAGGCGGCGCTCGACGGGCTCACCCGCAGCATGGCGCGCGAGCTGGGCCCCAAGCACATCCGCGTCAACTCGGTGGCGCCCGGCTACTTCGAGAGCGAGATGGTCGCGGACCTCACCGCCGAGGCCAAGAACCGCATCATCCGCCGCACCCCGCTGGGACGCCTGGGCACCGCCGACGACATGGCTCACGTCGTGCTGTTCCTGCTCTCGCCCCAGTCGTCCTTCATCACGGGCCAAACCATCGTCGTCGACGGGGGAATCACATGCTGAACCAGCGTCCCAGCGTGCAGGAAATCCAGAAGCTCATCGCGGAGCACATCGGCCAGATTCTCGAGGAGAAGGCCACCCAGGAAGGCAAGAGCAAGGAGGTCGGCCACGCGGACAGGCTCGGCGCCGACCTTGGCCTGTCGTCGCTGGATTTGGCCCAGCTCGTCGCCTCGCTCGAGATGCGGCTGAAGGCAGACCCGTTCCAGGAGCTGGTGCCCATCACCAGCGTGCGCACCGTCGCGGACCTCTGCGGTGCCTACGAGAAGTTCTTCTCCGGTGACACCTCGGATGGGGGCGCGTCCGAGGCCCTGCTCGAAAGCAAGCGTCGCGCCGAGGCGCGCCGCCGGTAACGCACACCGTCCCGCCTCGCGCCACTCCACCCTGGCTCCCGCCGTCGCACGGAAGAACACGTCATGAGCACGTTGGACAACCTGAAGGGCGTTGCAATCATTGGCATGGCGTGCCGGTTCCCGGGGGCCCGGGACCTGAACGCGTTCTGGAAGAACCTGTGCGAGGGACGCGAGTCCATCACCTTCTTCACGCGAGAGGAGCTGGCCGAGGCGGGCGTCCCCGCCCACGTCATGGACACGCCGGGCTTCGTGCCCGCGGCGCCGGCCCTGGAGGGCGTGGACCAGTTCGACGCCGGCTTCTTCAGCTACACGGGGCGCGAGGCCAGCTTCATGGACCCGCAGCAGCGCCTCTTCCTGGAGGTGGCGTGGGAGGCGTTCGAGGACAGCGGCTACCACCCCGAGTCCATCCGCTCCCCGGTGGGCGTGTTCGCCGGCTCCGGCGGCGTGGTGACCAGCTACCTGGCCGCGTACCAGCAGCGCGCGCCCGAGCTGCTGGGCCCCACGGGCAGCGTGCAACACATTGGCAATGACAAGGACTTCGTCGCCACGCGCGTGTCCTACAAGCTGGACTTGAAGGGCCCCAGCATCAACATCCAGACGGCGTGCTCCACGTCGCTGGTGGCGCTGCACCTGGCCTGCCGCAGCGTGCTGGATGGCGAGTGCGACCTGGCGCTGGCGGGCGCGTCCACCATCCGCTTCCCGCACACCAACGGCTACGTCTACCAGAGCGAGGACATCCTCTCGCCGGACGGGCACTGCCGCGCCTTCGACGAGAAGGCCCAGGGCACCATCTTCGGCAGCGGCGTGGCCGCGGTGCTCATCAAGCCGCTGCGCGCGGCCATCGAGGACGGCGACCACGTCTACGCGGTCATCAAGGGCAGCGCCATCAACAACGACGGCGGCCAGAAGGTCAGCTACGGCGCGTCCAGCGTGCCCGGGCAGTCCATGGCCATGCTGGAGGCGATGACGCTGGCGGACGTGTCTCCGGACACGCTGCGCTACGTGGAGTGCCACGCCACCGGCACCACCGTGGGCGACCCGCTGGAGGTCCAGGCCCTCACGCGCGCGTTCCGCACCGGCACCTCGCGCAAGGGCTTCTGCGGCATCGGCTCGGTGAAGACGAACATCGGGCACCTGGAGCAGACGGCCGGCATGGCCGCGCTCATCAAGACGGCGCTCGCGCTGAAGCACCGCCAGCTTCCTCCCACCATCAACTTCGAGAAGGCGAACCCCAAGCTGGGTCTGCCCTCGAGCCCCTTCTACATCCAGACGCGATTGGAGGACTGGGCCGCGTCCGACGAGCACCCCCGGCGCGCGGGCCTCAACGGCCTGGGCCTGGGCGGCACCAACGCCTTCGTCGTCCTGGAGGAGGCCCCGACGCTCCCCGCGCGCGCGCCCGCCGCGGCGGAGCGGCCGCTGCACACGCTGGCCCTCTCCGCGCGCAACGAGACGGCCCTGGCGCAGAGCGCCGAGCGCTTCGTCCGCTACCTGAGCACGCACCCCGACGCGAACCTCGCGGACGTCTGCTTCACCGCGAGCAGCAGCCGCTCGGCCTTCGAGCACCGGCTCGCGGTGTCCGCGCGCTCCACCGAGGAGCTGGCCTCGCGGCTGGCCACGGTGAGCCAGGACACGCTCGCGCCGGGCGTGGCGAAGGGCAACGGCAAGGCGCGCCCGGTGGCCTTCCTCTTCACGGGCCAGGGCGCGCAGTACCCGGGCATGGCCGCGGAGCTGTACCGCACGCAGCCCGTGTTCCGCGACGCGCTGGACGCGTGCGACGCGCTCTCCCGTCCGCACCTGGAGCGCTCGCTGCTCAGCGTGCTGTTCGCCGAGGGCGAGGACGCGAAGCTCGTCAACGAGACGGGCTACACGCAGGTGTCGCTGTTCGCGGTGGAGTACGCGCTGGCGACGCTGTGGCGCTCGTGGGGCGTGAAGCCCGCGGTGGTGATGGGCCACAGCGTGGGCGAGGTGACGGCGGCGTGCGTGGCCGGCAGCATGAGCCTGGCGGACGCGCTCAAGCTCATCTCGCACCGAGGCCGGCTCATGCAGGGCCTGCCTCGCACGGGCGGCATGGCGGCGGTGTTCGCCTCCGAGGCGCAGGTGCTGGAGCTCATCGCGCCCTTCGGTGAGCGGCTGTCCATTGGCGCGAGCAACGCCCCGCGCAGCACCGTCGTCTCGGGAGAGAAGGAGGCGCTCGCGTCCCTCTTCCAGGTGCTCACCCAGCAGGGCATCGACTTCAAGGAGCTGGTCGTCTCGCACGCCTTCCACTCGGCGCTGATGGACCCCATCCTCGACACGCTGGAGACCATCGCGGCGGAGATCCGCTTCACGAAGCCCTCCATCCCCGTGGTGTCCAACGTCACCGGCGCGCTCATGGAGGACGCGCCCACCGCGCGCTACTGGCGCGACCATGCCCGGGGCGCGGTGCGCTTCGCGAACGGCATGCAGACGCTGCGCGACGCGGGGCACACGCTGTTCCTCGAGGTGGGGCCGGGCTCCAGCCTCTTGGGCCTCGGGCGTCAGTGCGTCCCCGACGAGTCCGCGCAGTGGCTCCCCTCGCTCAGCCGCCAGAAGGGCGACTGGGATGTGCTGTCGGAGAGCCTGCGCGCCCTCTACGTGAGCGGGTACACGGTGGACTGGCGCGGCTTCGACCAGCCCTACGCGCGCCGCCGGCTGCCGCTGCCCACCTACCCGTTCCAGCGCAAGCGCTACTGGGTGAAGGAGTCCGCCGCGCCGCTCTCGGCGCGTCAGGACCGGGGCGGTCATCCGCTGCTCGGCGAGCGCCTGCGCTCCACGCTGAAGGAGGCCCAGTTCGAGGCCCACTACAGCCTGGACACGCTCACCTACCTGGATGACCACCGCATCTTCGGCCTGCCCGTGCTGCCCACCACCGCGGCGCTGGAGCTGGTCACCCAAGGCGCGCGCGCGCACTTCGGCGTCGACGCCGTGGCCATGGAGCGCTTCCTGTACGGCGAGGCGCTCGTGCTCCCCGAGGACGGCGCTCGCGTCATCCACCTGGTCATCACGCCGGTGGAGGATGACCGCGCCACGTTCAAGGTCTTCAGCACGGACGAGCGCCCCGGCGCGCCGTGGGTGCAGCACATCGAGGGTGAGCTCAAGCCCCGGCGCGACGCGAACGACAGCGACGTGCGAGACGCCTCGGGACTCGCGGCGGCGCGCGAGCACTGCGCGAGCGCCGTTCCCATCGAGCGCTACTACCCGGCCATCCGGGAGATGGGCTTGGAGTACGGCCCCGCGTTCCGAGGCATCCAGGCGCTGTGGCAGGGCGAGGGCGAGGCGCTGAGCCACGTGCGCCTGCCGGAGCATGTGGCGTCCGAGCCCTACGCGCTCCAGCCCGCGTTCCTCGACGCCTGCCTCCACATCTACCCCGCGTTGGCCGAGGCCTACGGCGACTTCACCGTCCCGCCCGAGGACCCGCGCCGCACCTTCCTGCCGCTCAGCATGGAGCGCTACGTCGTCTACGCGCCGGGCACCCGCGACGCCTGGGTGCACGCGAAGCGCCGCGCCGGCGCCACGCCCGACAGCATGGTGGTGGACCTGCGCCTGCTCGCGGAGGACGGGCGCCTGCTCGCGGTGATGGAGGGCTTGCAGGTCAAGCGCCTCACCCAGGAGGCCATGCAGCCGACGGCCACCACCTCGGGCGACCCGGTGCTGGATGCCATCTACCTGCGGCAGTGGGAGGAGCGGCCCGCGCTCGCGCTGGCGCAGCGCAACCCGGAGGCGCTGCCCAACCGCTGGCTCATCTTCGCGGACCGGGGCGGCGTGGGCCGGGCGTTGGCGGAGCAGCTCCGCGCGCTCGGTGAGAAGTGCCACCTCATCTACCCGGACGTCACGCTGGTGGACGGCGAGCGGCTCAAGCCCATCGCGCCGGACGAGCCCAAGCTCTTCCACCGACTGGTGCGCGACTACTTCGGCGTGCCCGGCATCTCCTACCGCCACGTCGTCTACCTGTGGGGCCTGGACGCGACGCCCGCGGACACGCTGGCGCCCGAGCAGCTCGCCAGCGGCGAGGCGGGCGCGGTGGGCAGCGCGCTGCTGCTCATCCAGGCCGTGTCGGTGGTGAACTCGGTGACGGGCGCCACGCCTCGCGTGTGGTTCGCCACGCGCAACGCGCAGGAGGTGGGCAGCACGCCCGGCGCGGTGGAGGTCGCGCAGTCGCCGCTGTGGGCGCTCGGCGCGGCCATGGCCCTGCGCCACTCGGACCTGTGGGGCGGCCTCGTCGACCTGGACCGCGACGGCGCCGGCGGCGTCAATGCGGACGCGGCGGCGCTGCTCTCGGAGCTGTGGCACTCGGACGGCGAGGACCAGGTGGCGCTGCGCGGCGGCAAGCGCTTCGCGGCCCGGCTCACCCGGACGCAGAAGCCTCGGCCGGAAGCGGGCGCGCGGCTGTTCCGCGCCGACGCCACGTACCTCATCACGGGAGGACTCGGCGCCACCGGCCTGGAGCTGGCCCGGTGGATGGTGGCCCACGGCGGCGCCCGCCACCTGCTGCTCGCGGACGCACAGCCACTCGATGAGGCCCGCACGCGCGCGGTGGACGCGCTGGTGAAGCTGGGCGCGCACGTCAGCGTGTCGCGCGTGGACATCACCCGTGAAGCGGACGCGCAGCGGCTGTTCGCGGAAGCCAAGTCCCTGCCCACGCTCAAGGGCGTCTTCCACTGCGCCACGTCGCGGCAGGAGGACCTCCTGGACATGATTGTCTGGAAGAAGTTCTCCGGCGCGATGGCGCCCAAGGCGATGGGCGCGTGGCTGCTCCACCAGCACACGCTCGCGCTCCCGCTCGACCACTTCGTCCTCTTCTCGTCCGTGCAGAGCTGGATTGGCTCCGACACCGGCACGAACGAGGCGGCGGGGGGCGCGTTCATGGAAGCCCTGTCCACGCTCCGCCGCGCCCAGGGACTGCCGGCCACGGTGGTCCACTGGGGCGCGTGGGAGCTGCCCGGCCGGGCGCTCGCGCAGGCCGAAGCGGCGCGCGGGGTGCAAGCCCTCAAGCCCACCCAGGCATTGGAGGCGCTGGACTACGTGCTGCGCCACGACCTGCCGCGCGCGGCGGTCACCGCCACGGACTGGACCGCGTGGACCCAGCAGTTCCGAGGCGGCGCGCCCACGCTGTACTCCGCGCTGGGCAAGGCCGGCGCGCGCAAGCGCCGCTCGCAGCGAGCGGGAGAGGATCCGCGCCTGCTCCGCCAGCGCATCCAGGCGGCCTCCGAGCCCGAGCGCCGGGGCGTCATCATGGAAGTGGTCCGCAAGCAGGTGACGGACGTGCTGGGCGCCGACGAGCTGGTGGTGGTGGACGCGCCCCTCGTGGGCTTCGGCCTGGACTCGCTCGTGTCGGTGAACCTGGTGAACCGCCTGGAGCCCGCGCTGGGTGTGGCGGTGCCCGTCGCCAAGCTGCTGCAAGGCGCCACCATCCAGAGCCTGGTGGACGAGCTGTTCCCCACGCTGCGCGCCGAAGCGGGACGCGCGGCCTGAGCCCTCGAACGAGACACGCAAGGAGTGAGTGACATGAGTGGAGCTGGGCCCGCCCGGTACCTGTTGCTGAACTACATGAAGGTGGACGCGGCGAACGTGGACACCGTCGCCGCCACCGTGCGGCTGCCGCGCCCCACCGACGCGAGGTTCTCGCGCGCCGTCTATCGCCATGAAGCGGGCGACCGCCTCATGGAGTTCGTGGCCCTGCCGGACCTCTCCGGCCTGGAGGAGCTGCTCACCCACTCCGCGTGGCGCGAGGTGGAGGACGCGGTGCGGCCCCGGCTCGCGCTGGACCATCGCCGGCAGATTCATGCGCTGTGCGACGTGGCGAAGCCCTCGGCGTCAGCGGTCCCGGACGCGGCGCACGTCCAGCTGATCCGCGCGGAGGTGCCGCCGCACGCGCTGGCCGAGTACCGCGCCTGGCGCCGAGACGTGCTGCTCCCCGCGCTGAGCGCGCTGCCCGGGGTGACGGCGTGCGCCGCCTACCAGTCCGTGGTGAGCACCGAGCCGGGGGCGCTGCTCGTCACGCAGAGCCGCACCTCTCCCGCTCAGCTCACGGAGGCGCAGCAGGCCACCGCGCCCAAGGAAGCCCTGCGGCACGCCGCCAGCCACTTCACGCTGGGGGCGGTCCACACCTCCCATTGGGAGAGGCTCTGAGTCGCCATGCGTGGCCCGGAACATCCAGCCACGCAGGCGTGGCGCTCAGGCGGCGACGTGATCCGGTTGCCCGCCCGCGCCCAGCAGGATGGCCGGGCCCGCGCCGCAGCGCTCGCAGTGCAGGTGTTGGGTCATCTCCCGCACGAAGGCCACCAGCGCGCCCACCGCGTCATCGCAGTCCAGCTTGCGGTAGATGCGCGTCCAGTAGAGCTTCACCGTCGGATAGGCAATGCCAAGCTCCGCGGCGATCTCCTTGCTGGTTCTGCCTTTGGAGACGAAGCGCGTGAAGACCTCGCTCTCGCGAGCGCTCAGGCCCTTCTTCTGCGCGTAGGCGATCGCAATGTCGCACAGGCGATCCCTCACGCCCGTCTTACAACAAGGAGTCCTGCGCGTGGTGACGGTGGGCTGTCCCGCCTCGGGCGAGGCGTCGGGGAGGTTCCCGGAAGATTCATCTGGAGCCGTCACTGCGACCTCCTGAAGCGGACCAATGCAAACACGGGAGGATTCAAGGGAGGGAGCAACCCCGTCGCCCGACCACGCCCTGCTGCACCTTGCCTGCCATTCGCGCCATATCCCCCACCCTGACCAGAAGTGAACTATTACCGAAGGTAACGCGGTGCACAAGGCATACACCGCTTTCGCACCTAGAACGTTTAATTCTTTTTTTCATCGTTTTCGGAGTCATTAAATCTCCCGTCGCGATCACGACGCCCCCCCACGGGCGTTCCAACACTGGCTCGCCACTGGCAATCCCGGCGCTTACCTGAACCCTTGTTCTAGCGAAAATGACCAGACAGGTGCACGGGTCATGAAGACCCCGTGCGCCTGCCTTTATAGCTTCAGGATGGCTTGCGCTCGGCGGAGCTGGAGCACGCGCACGTCGGGATCCACCACGACCTGCTCGGGCTTGAAGTCCGAGTGCAGCGTCACCTCGGCCTGCTCATCGGGGCCCAGCACCCGCGTCTCGCGCGCGTCACGGTAGTCGGGCGAGGGTTGGACCGGGCCGGTCACATTCTCGTCGCGCTCGGGGAAGCGCTCGCCCTTCGTCACGGCGATCTCCACGGGCATGCGGCCGGTGCCCGCGTTGCGCACCACCACCGTGGTCACCCACTTCGCGCCATCCGCCGTCACGCGCGGCTCGGACAGGTGATACTCGGGCACCGACACCTGGAAGAACCACTGCTGCGCGAAGGCGTCGAACGCGGCGGCGTCCGGCGCGAAGGGCCGCAGCTCCGCGAGGAAGTCCTGCAGCACGGGGTGGTCCTCGTCGGGGATGTAGTGGCGCAGGAAGGCCTGGAGCCCCGCCTGCATGGCGGGCCGGCCCATCAGGTCCTCCAGCATCCAGAACGTCCACCCGCCCTTGTCATACAGGACGGTGTTGTCGCCCTCGCGCGAGTCATCCAGCTTCACCAGCGGCTGCTCTCCATCCACGCGGCGGTTCTTCCCGTAGCGCTCCTCCAGCCGACGCGCGGTCTCCATCCGCTCGTAGGCGCCCTCCAGCTGTTCAATCAGCCGGAGCGACGAATAGTGGGACATGCCCTCGGACAGCACGTTGCCGCCGGGCCCCTTGCCAGGAATGAGCAGGTTGCCCCACCACTGGTGCGCCGCCTCATGCGCCGTGACGAGCAGCACCGCGTCCGCGCGCGGAGAAGCGCGGGTGAGGAAGCCAATGGACTCCGAGAAGGTGATGTTGGTGGGAAAGCCTTGCGCGTAGGTGGCCAGGCCCGGGAACTCCGAGAGCTTCAATTCCTTCCAGGGATAGGGATAGAACCATTCAGAGTAGTACTTCCGCGCCGCGTCCAGCCCTCGCACCATGCGCGCCACGTTGTAGCCATGCGCGGGGTGATGGAAGACGACGGTGCCGTCGCCCTTCACCTCGCTCCAGCGCCCCGCGACGATGTTGAACATGCTCACCGGGTGGTCGCTCGTCCACACCGTCACGCGGCGCCCGTCCTTCACCTCATCCGAGGCGCGCGTGCCCACCGAGTTGAGCGTGTACTCCGCCGGGCCGCTGAGCTGGATGCGCGTGGTGAAAGGCTTTCCAGTGCCCCACCCCGCCGGCGTCAGCCCCTCGTAGAAGTGGTCCGAGTAGACGCGCGGCTCGTACTGGTTCTCCTTCTTGTCCACGCCCACCGTCTCCAGGTAGCCCACCACCGGCGCGAAGGTCGGGCCCTCGCTGGTGAGCACCACCCCCGAAGGCAGGATGAACTCACTGCGCTCGCCACCGTTGCGCGACACGCCCTGCGGGAAGACGCCGTGGAACTCGAAGCCCACCTTCGTCGTCGCGCCCGTCGCCAGGGGTTGGGCGGGCGTGAAGACATACAGACTGGAGCGGTTCTCCGGCGTCACCTCCTGGCCATCCACCGTCCAGCGCACGTCTTGCCAGTGGTCGCCGCCTGAGAGGGCAAAGCGCTCCAATGGCTGCGCATGCCGGTTGATGAGGGTGTAGGTCCCGCGCGTGCGCAAGGTGCCCGCCACGGGCTCCAGGTCCACGGACAGGTCCACGTCCACGATGGCCGGCTGCGGGGCGTCCTTCCACGTGGCCAGGTTCTTCTGCCAGTACTCCTTCGCGCGCTTCTTCGCCGCGTCGCCCTCGAAGCCCTCGCCCACGCGCAGGCCCAGCAACAACAACACCGCCGCGGGGAACGCCGCGAACGGGACCAGCCGACGCGCACCGCGCAGCAATCCCGAGGGACGCACCTGCTCCAACACGCTCACCGAGTCCCGCGCGCGGCGCGCATCCAGCCGGACCGCCAGCGCGGTGAAGAACACCGCCAGCCCGAGCGCGGCCAACCGGTTGAGCACCACCGCCGGCCGGTCCAGCTCCAGCGGCCCCATGTCCGACCAGCGCACCGTGCTCCACATGGGCCAGTTGGTCACCCACGTCAGCTTCTCGCGCGCCGCACCCAAGCCCGTGAGGCCCAGCGCGCCGAGCGCGAGGCCATAGGCCCCGAAGCGCCCGCCCGCCAGCGCGCGCGCCGCCAGCACGAAGCTGGTCCACAACACGAAGGTGGGCACGAGCAGCAGGCCCCAGACAATCGCGTAGGGAATGAGCGACAGCGACACCGTCCCCTGCACCGCCTGCACGACGACACCCGCGAGCGACAGCGCGCCCAGCATCGCCACGCCCACCACGCTGTTGGCGAGCGCCTTGCCCGCGAGCACCGACAGCGTGCGCACCGGCGTGGCCGAGTGGATGGGTGAGAAGCCACTGGCCGCCTCTCGCTCCAGCGACTCCACCGTGTAGAAGAGGAGCAGCAGGCACACGAGCACCGTCGCGTCGTTCGACATCCGCAGCGCGAAGCGCCCGGGCGTCAGCAGGAGCGGCGTGTCGAACGGGCCCACCGCGCTCAGCGCGGTCACCGCCGTCTGGAACACGATGATGGGCACGAACAGGTACAGGCCCGGCTGGGACAACAGCCCGCGCACCTCCGCGCGCGCGACGTGCCACAGCCCCCGCACGATGCCCGGGGGCCGCACACCCATGCCCAGCGACGCGAGCGGCGCGCCTTCAATCCGCCCCGCCGCGCCATGCCGCGCCGCGCCCGTCAGCGCCTCGGCCTGCGCCAGTCGCGGCACGCGCACCGTCACCTGACCTCGCAGCGCGCGCGCGAAGTGCCGCTGACTCCACGCCACCGCGCCCAGGCCCAGCCCCACGAGCACGAAGCGGCTGATGACGAAGAGGGCGTCCAGGCCCACCGGCTGCGTGTTGTAGAAGTCCACGCCCCGGTCCACCTTGAGCCACGTCTCGGAGAGCCAGCGGAAGCCGGCCGGCTCCAGGGCCATGAGGAAGCGGTTGAGGCGTGGATCCAACCACCCCGGCGACCAGTCCCAGAGGAAGAAGATGCAGAGGAAGAACAGGCCCACCGGCAGGAAGTAGACGAGCACCGGCCGCCGCGTGGCCTCGCCCGTCGCGAACGCCGCGCCTGTCATCAACACGAGGAACGGCAGGCCGAACCACAGCAGCGGGCGCAGGTACGCGGACAGGACGAACGGGCCGCGGAACTCGGCGGCCTCTCCCGCGGGCACCACGTGGTGGAAGAACATCAGGAAGCCCACCGTGGCGCAGAGCGACAGCGCGTAGGCAATCACCACCGCGAGGAACTTGCCCCACACGTACTCGCCCGGCGTGAGCGGCGAGCTGTGGAGCAGCGGCTGCACGCGCGCCTCTTCATCCGAGATGACGCTCATGCCCGCGCCCACGGAGACGAAGAAGGACTGCAGGAGGAAGGTGAGGAAGACGACCATCTGCGAGACGGCGAACTCGCTCGTCGCCCACGCCTTCTTGCCGCCCACCTGGCTGGCGCCCGAGTCGATGGTGACGTTGCCCGAGGACACGCCCCACACCACCAGGAAGGCGAGGAGGATGAGGACCCAATACAGCGGGCGTCGCATCTGATGGCCCAGCTCCGTGCGCAGCACGGTGCCCAGGCGGGAGCGACTCATCGCGCCACCTCCACGGCGGCGGGCGCGGGGGCCGTGGCGGGTGCATCCGCGGGCGCGTCGCGCATGAGCAGGTGGTACGCGTCCTCCAGCGTGGGCGGCACGTGCTCGAAGCCCGCGGGCGCCACCCCCGAGGGCACGTGGATGCGCACGCGGTTGCGCCCCTCGAAGAGGACGGCCTGGGTGATGCGGTGCGCCTGCTGGAACGCGGACATCTCCGCGGGCGGCACCGAGCCCTCGAAGAGGGTGCCCTGGATGGCGGCCTTCGCCTCGGTGGGGCTGGTGATGGCCACCACGCGGCCGGTGCGGATGACGGCGAAGCGCGGGCACAGCATGGCCACGTCCTCGACGATGTGCGTGGACAACAGCACGGTGCGCTCGCTGGCGACCTCCGCGAGCAGCCGGTAGAAGCGCAGGCGCTCCTCGGGGTCCAGGCCCGCGGTGGGCTCGTCCACGATGATGAGCTTGGGGTTGCCCGCCAGCGCCTGCGCGATCCCCAGCCGCTGCCGCATGCCGCCCGAGTACTCCTTCACCTTGCGCTTCGCCGCGAACGTGAGGTTCACGCGCTCCAGCAGCTCGGCGCACAGCTTGGGCAGGCCCTGCGGCGCGGTGACGCCCTTGAGGCGCAGCAGGTACAGCAGCATGTCCTGGCCGGAGAGGTACGGATAGAAGCCGAACTCCTGCGGCAGGTAGCCCAGGTGCGGGCGGAGCTGCTCGGGATGACGCACCAGGTCCATCCCCTCCAGCGTCACCTCACCGGAGGTGGGCTCCAGCAGTCCCGCCAGGATCTTCATCAGCGTGGACTTGCCCGCCCCGTTCGGCCCCAGCAGGCCAAACATCCCCCGCGGTATCTCCAGGTCCACCCCTCGCAGCGCGGCCACGGGCCCCGGATACACCTTCACCAGATTGCGCAAAGTGAGCATGGAGCCCACTACGTCTGGCAGGGCGTTTCATTTCCAACCCAGGAGGATCAGCTCAGCTCCTCCAGGCGGATGCGCACGACCTTGCCCGCCACGGTGGGCAGCGCCTCGATGGCGGCCAGCGCGGCCACCACGTGCTTCTCCTGCGTGCGGTGCGTGAGCAGGAGGATGTCCGCCTGTTGCTCTCCGGCGCGAGGCTCCTTCTGGATCATCGCGGCGATGGAGATGTCACGGTCCGCGAGGATGCGCGTGATGTCCGCCACCACGCCGGGCCGGTCCTGCACGCGCAGGCGCAGGTAGTAGCTGGTGGTCGTCTCGCCCAGGGGGAGGAAGGGCACGTCGGACAGGCGGTCCGGCTGGAACGCCAGGTGCGGCACCCGCTGCTCGGGGTCGGCGGTGTGCATGCGCGTGACGTCCACCAGGTCGGCGATCACCGCGCTCGCGGTGGGCTCGGCGCCCGCGCCGGGGCCGTAGTGCAGCGTCGCGCCCACCGCGTCGCCCTTCACCAGCACCGCGTTCATCGCGCCCTCCACGTTGGCGATGAGGCGCCGCGCGGGGATGAGCGTGGGGTGCACGCGCAGCTCGATGCCCGCGGGCGTGCGGCGGGTGATGCCCAGCAGCTTGATGCGGTAGCCGAACTCCTCCGCGTAGCGGATGTCCTCGCGCGTCAGGTGCGAGATGCCCTCGGCATAGGCGCGGTCGAACTGCATGGGCACGCCGAACGCGATGGACGCCATGATGGTCAGCTTGTGCGCCGCGTCGATTCCCTCCACGTCGAAGGTGGGGTCCGCCTCCGCGTAGCCCAGCGACTGCGCCTCCTTCAGCACCGTCTCGAAGGACGCGCCGCGCGCGCGCATCTCGGAGAGGATGAAGTTGGACGTGCCGTTGATGATGCCGGCGATCCACTCGATGCGATTGGCCGACAGGCCCTCGCGCAGCGCCTTGATGATGGGGATGCCGCCCGCGACGGCCGCCTCGAAGGCCACCATCACGCCCCGGGCATGCGCCGCCGCGAAGATTTCATTGCCGTGCAGCGCGAGCAGCGCCTTGTTCGCCGTCACCACGTGCTTGCCCTGCGCGATGGCGGCCAGGACGTGCGTGCGCGCGGGCTCGATGCCGCCCATCGCCTCCACCACGATGTCCACGTCCGGATGCGCGATGACCACCGCGGGGTCCACCGTCAGCGCCACCCCGGCGGCGCCGCGAGTCCCCACCCGCGCCTTCTCCAGCGTGCGCGTGGCAATCCAGGTGATGCGGATGGGGCGCCCCGCGCGACGGGTGATTTCCTCACCGTTGCGCAGGAGCACATCCCACGTGCCCTTGCCCACCGTGCCAAAGCCCAGCAGGCCCACCTGAAGCGGCTTCATCTGTGTCGAGCTCATCGCGCCGTCATCCTCGCCGATATGGCCTCGCGCGACGAAGGCCCCCACGCTCACGGCGAGCGGGGGCGGGGATACCACCCCTGCGCGAACAGCCGAGCGTAGTAATGCCCCACCAACTTCTGGATGGCGTTCACACACGCCTCGCGGCGGCGGTCCGCCTCCGGCGCATAGGCAGCCAGGTCATTGATGGAGCCCATGCCGCCGTGGAACATGCCCATCAGGCTCACGGCGTACTCGTACTTGGCATATTCCTCGGCTGAGTCGAACACGAGCCGCGCCTGCTCCGCGGTGTCATGGAAGGCCGTGGCCGGCGAGGGGTAGCGCTCCTCGAGCGCGGTGGCGAACGCGCGCATCGTGGTCAGCACGGAGTCCTGCAGCGCGGACTCGTTGGTCGCGGGGGACGACGACATGTCGCCATCATCGCGTGCCCGGGGCACTCCGGTGCAAGGAACTTGAAGGATGTCCGCCACTGGTCGCCCGCCTCCCCCTCCCGGGAGTGTCGCCGGGGGGTGCTCAGAACCCGGGATACATCGTGCTCATGGCGTTACAGGACGGGTGTGAAACAACGGCCGGTCCATCCAGACAAGGATGGACCGGCCGGAGCGTCGGAGCCGCGTGAGCGGGCTCAGTTCACGCTGACAGCGGCCCAGGCCGCGCCCACCGCGGTGTACTGGGTGCTGGGCATGCCGTAGAGGTCCTTGGCCGCGTTGAGCGTGGCCGTGCGCGCCGCCTTGTAGTTCGTCGAAGACGTCATGTAGACGGTCAGCGCGCGGTACCAGATCTTCGCGGCGGCATCGCGGCCGATGCCCGTGACGACCAGACCGTTGCAGGTCGGGCTGGCCGGGCTGCCCGCCGAGCCCTGCGCCAGCAGGTAGAAGAAGTGGTTGGCGACACCGCTGGAGTAGTGCACGTCCAGCCCGCCCACGCTGCTGGACCAGCAGTTGGCCGACGAGCCATCCGTGTTCGGCTTGTACATGTAGCGGAGCGCGTCGCCCGCCTTGTTCGGCGTGTAGATGACCTCGCCGATGAGGTAGTCACCCGGGTCGTTCGCGTTGTTGGCGTAGAACTCCACCATCGAGCCGAAGATGTCGCTGGTGGCCTCGTTCAGGCCGCCGGACTCGCCGGAGTAGGTGAGGTTGGCGGTGCGGCTCGTCACGCCGTGGGACATCTCGTGGCCGGCCACGTCCAGCGCGGTGAGGGGACGGAAGGTGGTGCCGTCGCCGTCGCCGTACGTCATGCAGAAGCAGCTGTCCTGCCAGAACGCGTTGTTGTAGCGGGTGCCGTAGTGCACGCGGCTGTAGCCGGTATTGCCGGCGTTATCGATGCCGTTCCGGCCGTGCACGTTCTTGTAATAGTCATACGTGACCTGCTGGCCGTAGTGCGCGTCCACGCCCGAGGACGCCGCGTCGCTCGTCGTGCCGTTGCCCCACACGTTGTCCGCGTCGGTGAACACCTTCCCGGTCGCGTAGTTCATCGTGTAGAAGCCGTTGCCGCGCGTCACGTCGCGCATCTCGTAACCACCGGTGATGGAGTTCGTCCCGATGCTCACGGTGCCCGAGTTGATGGACTTGCCCGTGCCCACCGCCGCGGCGGTCTCCACGCCGTCCCACGAGCCGCGCAGCTCGCCGGTGCGCGCATCCACCAGCACGTGCAGCTCGCTCGGGGTGCCATCCGGGCGCACGCCCTCGAGCACCACCTCGTAGGCCACCGCCGCCTTCATGTCCGGGCGCGCGTCCACCATCAGCTCCGCGCTGGACGGGCCGCTGCGCTTGCCCACGAAGGCCTTCTCGGCGTACGTCGTCGCCGCCGCCGCATCCAGCACCGGCTTGGTCGACAGGCCCTTGAGCGACACGTCCGAGGCCCACGTCACATCCGAGGCCAGCCCGGCGCCGCGGTTGTGGACCACCACGTCACCGCCCAGCACGCGCAGGCCGCCGAGGGTGCGATCAAACCGCACGTGCTCCGCGCCGGTGTCGTCCACGAAGACGGTGCGCGTCACGAACTTCTCGGAGGCGTCGCCGCTCGCCACCAGGCCCATCGCCCGCGAGGCGATGACGGACTGCTCGGACGCGTCCATGACCTCACGCGAGTCATTGACGGTCGCGTGATTCGAATCACCACAACCCCACAGCGCAAGCGTAGCGACAGCGGCCGGCAGGATTCGCTTCATTCGGTTTGCTCCTCCAGGGGTGAGTCGGCCGGCCTTATATTCATTGATTGCTCGACTTTAATAGATGACACGTTTTTCACGGTAAACAACCCTGGAGTCGGAAGCGCCCCGCTCAAAAGGCAGGCGGGCGTGCCTGGGCAACACCCGAGCCGCGCTCCAGGGCGATACCGACTCGCCCGAGCGTGCCCTCATCGAAGAGTCGACCAATCAACGTCACGCCGTGCGGGACGCGGCGCGGCGGAGCAAAGGATGGCAGGGGGCGTTGCGGGTTGGGCGCCCAGTCGCTGCGCGCGCGGGTGATGTCGACGAAGCCCGTGCGCACGGTCAGCGAGGGATGACCGGTGAAGTTGGAGAGGGTGAGCATTTCGTCGCGCAGCGAGGGCACGAGCAACACGTCCACGTGAGACATGACACGAGCCATCTCCGCGGCCATCTTGCGACGCAGCCGGTCCGCCTGAACGAAGTCCACGGCGGACAGGAAACGCGCCTGGCGAAACAGATTGGGCCACGCATCCGAGACCTGCATGGTCAACGCATCCACGCCGTGAGACAGCGTGAGCTCCTCGAAGGCCGCGGCGGCCTCGGCGAAGGTGATGACCTGGAGGGAGGAGTAAGGCCAGTCCGGCAGGGACACCTCCACGGGCTCCAATCCCTGCCCACGCAGCGTCTCCAGCGCGGCGCGGTCCACCTCGGTGGCGGGGCTCTGCTCCATCCACGCCGGCACGTAGCCCACACGCAGGCCCTTCACCTTCGCGGTGGCGTCGAAGTCGAGCTTGGACGGAACGCTCGCCACATCGCCCGCGTCCGGCCCGGTGAGCGCGGAGAGGACCAGCAACGTGTCCTCCACGCCGCGCGCCATGGGCCCCAGCTTGTCGAGCGACCAGCACAGCGTCATGGCTCCGGTGCGCGGCACGCGGCCATAGGTGGGGCGCAGGCCCGCCACGCCGCAGCGCATGGACGGCGCGATGATGCTCCCGCCCGTCTCGCTGCCCAGCGCGAAGCCCACCAGTCCCGCCGCCGTGGCCGCGCCGGGCCCCGCGCTGCTGCCGGAGGCGCCCTCGTCCAGACACCAGGGGTTCTTCGTCTCGCCGCCGAACCAGATGTCATTGAGCGCGAGCGCGCCCAGGCTGAGCTTCGCGACGAGCACCGCGCCCGCGCGATGCAGTCGCTCGACCACGGTCGCGTCGGTGGTGGGCACCCGGTCGCGGAAGGGCTCGGCGCCGTAGGTCGTGGGGATGCCCGCGGTGTCCACCAGGTCCTTGGCTCCCCAGGGGATGCCATGCAGGGGGCCTCGGTACTTGCCCGCGGCCAGTTCGGCGTCGGCGCGCTTCGCCTGCGCGAGGGCCAGCTCGGGCGTCAGGGTGATGACGCAGCGGAGCTTCGGGTCGAAGCGGCGCAGGCGCTCCAGGTAGATGTTCGTGAGCCGCTCGGAGGACAGCACGCGCGACTCAATCCAACGCGAGAGCTGCGTGACGGGAGCGTGGGCGATGTCCTCGTCACGCGCGGGCAGCGGCGTCGCCACGGCGCGGCTCCGCACGAAGCGGTCGCGCGCGGGGCCCACGTTCGCGTTGCCCATCGCGGGATTCCACTGCGACGCGGGCGCGAGTGACGGCTCCAGCGCCACGTTGCGCGGTCCGGTGCGGCGCTCCAGGAAGGGCGCCATCGACTCGCGCCAGTTGCCCACGGCCTGGGCGCGCTCGGCGGGCGTGTAGCGCACCTGCGCCAGCTTCTCGGCCTCGGCGAGGGTGGCGACGCTCACCTCGGGACCCACGGTGGGTCCCGCGCCGAAGGTGGGCGGCGCCCCCGGCGTGGGCAAGGTACCCGCGTCAGGGGATGCGGCGGCGGGAACCGCGGTGGCTGCGAGCCCCACGGCGGCATGGGTCAGGAACTGCCTGCGCGAGCTGGACATGGGCGTCCTTGCGGAAGAGAGAGCCCGCGAGTCTGCCATGCCCATCCAGGGGCTCAGTCCTGGTGCACGTCCTTGAAGGCCAGCATCTCGGGGAGCCGCTGCTCGCGCGCATCGTCGAAGCCGCACGTGGCATCCCAGCGCGGCGGATTCTCATACGTGCCGAAGAGCATGTCCCACCACGGGATGTCTCCGTAGTTGTTGCGGTGCTTCCCATGCTCATGGTGGATGCGGTGCATCTCCGGGCGTTGGAAGAACCAGCCCACCCACTGCGGCGTGCGCACGTTGGTGTGATAGAAGAACTCGCCCAGCGCGGTGCAGGCCGTGTAGACGGCGCCCGCCGCCGGGCTCAAGCCCAGCACCGTGTAGACGAGCAGTCCGCCGATGATGCTGTTGACCGTCATCTCCAGCGGGTGCTTGTAGAAGCTGGTGATGACCTCCAGCCGCTGCGGGCTGTGATGAATCTGGTGGAACAGCCGCCACAGCACATCGTTCGTGTGCCGCACGCGGTGCCACCAATAGAAGACAAACGTCGCGATGAAGTACGCCACGACTCCGCCCACGACGGGAGACACGTGCGCGGACAGGTGGAACAGGGACCTCGCGGACAGCCACCGCTCCCACGTGAAGCCCGCCAGCACGACCACCGCCACCTGCACCAGGTTGATGGCCACCACACGCAGGTGCCAGCCACGCACGCGAGGCAGCGTCCAGCCACGGAAGACGTGCTCGATGACGAAACAGACCCCGGCGATGGCGACAAGGATGGGCAACATGGAACCCCTCATGGGTTGCGGACCCCGTCATGACGCCCGGGTGCTCGCATCGGTTCCAGCGTATGGCACAGACACTGTCACTTCGCTGCGGCTCACTCCGGGGAGACCCTGGCATGCTCTCGGGCCATGGCACGTCCCTCTGCTCTCTCCGCGCGGCTTGGCTACGTGGACACCCAGGCCACCTTCGTTCAGGCAGCCTTCCTCGCGGCGCATGGCGCCTGCGCTCGAGCGGGAGGGTTCCGCGTCTCGGACGTCCGCTTCTACTTCCTGCTCTTCACCAACTGGGCGGAGCACGACGTCACCCGCCCCTCGCAGGACATCGACCTCACGCAGGTGCGGCGCACGCTGGAGCGCCTGCGCCGCGCGGGCTATGCGGAGGCCAGCACCAGCACGAAGGACCCGCGCGTCGCGCGCGGCCAGCGCTACGTCCTCACCGGAGAGGGCCTCGCGCTGCTCGCGGAGGGCGTCGCCGCGAGGGACCGCGCGCCCTTGGAGGAGGCCCTGTTCGTCGTCTGCTTCGCGGCCAGCTATCGCGACGCGGTGCTCTCCCGCGTGGAGGGCCGAGCCCGCGCGCCGTCGCTCTCGGTCCGCCGCCGCGTGGAGCGCGCGTTGGATCCGCTGCGCCTGGTGCGCGAGGCCCACCGCACCGCGAGCGCCGTGCTGCAAGACCTGGAGGAGCGCGTGAGCACGGGGCTGAAGTACGAGTCGAGGACCCGCGATGCGCTCGCGCGCGGCGTGCCCGAAGCGGACATTGTCCGTGAGCTGGAGGCCGCGGGTTCCTATCAACTCCACCGCGTGAGGCCCCTGGCCGAGCTGCTGCTCGCGCTGCCCGAGGACCTCCGCCACTTCGAGCTGACGCAGGGCATGGGCCTGCGCTCACGACTGCTCTTCGCCCCGCTCGCCGAGCGCGCTCGCGCGGAGCGGGACGTGCTGGCGAGGCTGGAGCGACACCTCGCGAGCTGAACCGAGCGGCTGGGAAGATTCGGCCTCGCGCGCGTTCGGGAGACGCCACCCGAAATCGCGAGGAATGACATGAAGCCTGTCCTGCTGACCGCCGCGCTCGCCGCCGTCCTCTGCACCACATCCGCCCACGCCGACACGTTCCAGGGCTCCGTGCCGCTGCCGGCGCACTACGCCGGCAACATGCCGTCCACCGCGCTGCAAACCCTCACCGCCCAGCCGTACATCGCGCTCGACTGGAGCAGCTACACCGCGCCCGCCGGGCAGAGCCTCTATGCGCGCCTGTGCATGTCCTATACGGACAGCGGCTCTCTCTCCGCGAGCGAGGGCATCTGGGTCGCCATCATCCCGTACCTCTACACGGGCTCGAACGCGCACTACTGGCTCTTCAACAGCACCAGCTCGTCCTCGTCCGTGTCGAAGCAGGCGTGCTCCAACTACAGCGACGGCGGGGCCACGGTGAACGGCTGGATTCCCACCAGCGCGCTGTCCTGCCAGTCCTCGCCGCTGAACGCGAGCTGCACGCTCAAGGCCTACGCGCGCTCGAGCGCCGCCACGCTGCCGGTCACCATCCACTCCGTCTGGCTGGAGGTCGTCTCGCGCTGAGGCTCACGCGGCCGCCGCGCGGCCCTCTTGGAGAAACGCCACCGCGTCTCGCACCACGTCCGGGTGATGCAGGATGCGGTGGTGTCCCAGCCCCGTCGTGCGCGTGATGCGAGCCCCGGGCCACAGGCGCGCGTACACCTCGCCGGCCGCCAGCGGCACCTCGGCGTCTCCCGCGTCGTGGAAGACATGCAGCGGCACGCGCATCCGCGGCGCGAACAACCCCGCGCGGTCCTCCGCGGGGCGATGGCCGAAGCGCTCCACCATCTTCCCCATCAGCCGCGACTCCACGCCCTCCGGCAACCCCACAAAGTCCGCGAACCAGCGCACGGCCGTGGTGGGGTCCGACGGCGGCGCCAGGAACACCGCCCGCTGCACGGACAGACCATCCCGCATGGCCAGCGCCGCCGCGGCCGCGCCAAAGCTGTGCGCCACCACCGCGTGCGGCCCACCCGTCGCCCGCGCCACCGCGGACACCATGTCCTTCATCTCGGGCAAGGAGCTGGTGCGCCCCGATGACTCGCCATGCGCCGGCGCGTCGTACGTCACCACCGAGAAGCCCGCGTCCACCAGCGGCTCCACGAAGGCGGTGAGCTGCCCGCCATAGCCGCTCCACCCGTGCACCAGCAGCACGCGCGGCCCATGGCCCCAGCTCCACACCGCCACCTGCTCGCCGCCCAGTCGCAGGAAGCGGCGGCGCCCCGTCGCCAGCACCGACTCGGCCGTGCGCGAGCGGCGCGGACGCCGAGGCGTGAGGAACACCTGCTCGGCCCAGGACGCCACCCACCCCGGCGCCACCGTGCCGGCACCTTGCACCGCCACCCGCAGCGCCTGGGACATCATTTTAGTGCGAACGTTCGTGCTATTTTCAGCCATGACGTGGGCCTCATGCAGGGAGCCCCAGCGGGCTCCGGGAGCGTCGAAACACGCGCGGCCCTAGGAGGGCCGGGCGCGAACACAGGAGAGCAACACCTCGAAGGCACGCCGGGCGCGCGCCTCACCTCGCGGGTCCCTCAAGAGGCGCGCCGCGTGGTGGTACCCCAGGAACACCGCGTATTCGTCATGGGCGAACTGGTCCACGTCCGTGTCCGCCCGGAAGTGCCCTTCGGCCACCGCGATTCGGGCCGCTTGCGCCAGGCAGTCCAACCAGTCCCGCTGCGTCTGCACCAGCCGGTCTCGCGCCGGCCCGGGCGAGTCATCCAGCTCCACCGCCGCCGCCACGAACAGACAGCCGCCCTCCAGCTCCTCGTCGCGCGCCCAGTTCGTCAGCCAGTTCTCGAACAGGGCCCGCACGCGCGGCTCGCCGCGTGGCTGGGTCAACGCCGGGCGGATGACCCGCTCGGTGAACCGCGCGCTGGCCGCCTCCAGCACCTCCACCTGGAGGGAGACCTTGGAGCGGAAGTGCGCGAACAGGCCGCTCTTGGACAGGTTCAGCTCGTCCGCCAGGCCGCCAATGCTCAAGCCCTGCAATCCCACGCGGCTCGCCACGCGGACCGCCCGCTCGAGAATCGCCTGGTGCGTCAGCTCGCCTTTCCGCATCACGCTCCCTGAGATAAAACGGTCGTGCTTTTTTCGCAAGTCCGTCGCCCCAAGGGGCGGCCGACTCAGCCCTCGGTGTTGCGGAGGAAGTCGGCCACCTGGGCGAAGCGGTCGTCCAGGAAGCGGCGCAGGCCGCCGGTGACGCCGCGCGCGTCCAGGGCCCGGGCCATGCTGCGCAGCCACGCATCGCGCATGGCGACATCCACCGGCACGTGGCCGTGGCGCATGCGCAGGCGCGGATGGCCGTGCTGGGCGGCGTAGTGCTGCGGGCCCCCCAGCCATCCGATGAGGAAGAGGCCGAAGCGCTCGCGCGTGCCGCGGTTCACCCGGCCCGCCTCGTCCAGCTCATGGATGCGGGCGAGCGCGGGCTCGGTCGCATCCATGGCGTCATAGAAGGCCTCGGCCAGCGCGATGACGGCCGCTTCGCCGCCCAGGCGCGCGAAGGGCGTGTCGTCCAGCGTGGGCACCCAGTCATCCGAGGGGGGCAGCTTCAACTCGATGGGCATGGTCTCCTTCAACGTCGGGCCGGGCTGGGCCATTCGCGGCGGCGGAGTGTGCCCCAACCCGGGACATGGGACACGGCCGGAAGCACGGGCTCACTTCGCCCAGCGCTTGGGTCGCTTCTTGAGGGTGTTGAGGCCCAGCCCGTCACAGAAGGCCAGGAAGGCGGACTCCGGGACGCCCTGCCACTCCAGGTCCGCGAGCGACCGCGTGTCCGGCAGCGGCGCATCCGTCACCAAGGTGGCCAGCGTGCGATACAGCCGCGCCTCCTCACGGTGTGCGCGCAGCGTGGCGGCCAGCTTGTCCGCGCCCCGAGGCCGAGCCCCCCACGCCGAGGCGTCATCGGGGATGGACTCCAGGTGGCCATGCGCGGCCAACACCGCCGCCGCGCCCTTCTCTCCGAAGCCCGGCAGGCCCGGGATGCCGTCCGCGTCGTCGCCCATCAGCGCGAGCAGGTCGGGGATGCTCGCGGGCGCCACGCCTGACTTCGCGCGCACCGCGTCCTCGTCCAGCTCCTTCTCCTGCCGGCGGTCTACCTGGACCACCTTCCGCCCGCGGACGCACTGCCCCAGGTCCTTGTCCGGCGTGAGCAGGCGCACCTGCTCCACCTCGCCCGCGAAGCGCGCGGCGGCGGTGGCGAGCGCGTCGTCCGCTTCGTGCTCCTTCATGGACCACACCCGGACGCCCAACACGCGCACCGCGGCTTCGACCAGGTCGAACTGCGAGCGCAGCTCGGGAGGCACGCCCTCGTCGCTCTTGTAGCCCGCGAACAGCGCGTTGCGGAACGAGCGGATGGGGTTGTCGAAGGCCACCGCCACGTGCGTGACGGCCTCGGCCTTGTCGTGCAGGAGCGCCAGCAGCGAGGACATCACGCCCACCGTCGCCTTCACGTCCCGCCCATCCGGAGACACCGTCCCCGGGCGCGGCGAGAAGTGCGCGCGAAACAGCTCATACGTGCCATCCACCAGGTGCAAGCGCATGGGCTCCCCTCTATCGCTCCTCGCGCGCGGCGGCCAGCCAGGAGCGCGCCCGCATGGTGGGACGGCCATGCCCACCCGCCCGGCACGCGAGCGCCTCTGCCCCCGTTGTCAGGCACCCAACGGGGAAGCACCTCTCGTCGTGTGAATGAAGGCGCGGTGCGCTCGCGCGCCCCCTCGCGCCTCGGCCGGAGGTGAACGATGCGACCGAAGCTTTGTGCCAGCTTGCTGTGCCTCACCCTCGCGGGATGCGCCGGCAGTCAGGTGCGCCACGCGACCCAATCGCAGCGCGTCCACGCGGAGGCGTCCCTGCGCGCCGCCGAGGAGTCCGGCGCCGAGCGAATCCCCGAAGCCGCGCGGCACATGACCTACGCGCGCCAGCAACTCACCCGCGCCGAGAAGCTGCTGGGCGAGGGCGAGCAGAAGAGCGCCGCGCTCCAGTTCGACCAGGCCGCGGCGGACGCGGACCTCGCGCTGGCGTTGGCCCGAGCGGTGCCCCTCGAGGAGCAGGCGCGCCGCACCACCGATCAGGTCGAGGCCCTGCGCCGAGGCCAGCAGTAGAGAGCCGAGAGGAGAGCGTCATGTTGCCTTGGAAGCACGGATGGAAGGTCATCGCCGGAGCTCTGGCGCTCACGGCGGTGGGATGTGCCCATGCGCCGGCGCCGCGCGAGCTGGTCGAGGCGCGCTCGGCCTATCAGCGCACCGCCGAGAGCCCCGAGGGCCAGGCACGTCCCAAGGACGTCGCCGCCGCCCGCGAAGCACTCAAGCAAGCCGAGAACGAGTACGCGAAGAGCCAGGACTCGGCGCGCACGCGCTCGCTGTCCTACGTGGCCCTGCGCAAGGCGCAGCTCGCGCAGGTGCGTGGAGGCGCGGAGCTGGCCGCGCAGCAGCAGGCCCAGTCTCAACAGGCGCTGCTGGAGGCGCAGCAGCAACAGCAGCAGCGCACGCAGGCGGAGCTGGACTCCACGCGCCAGCAGCTCGCGGCCGCCGAGAACGCCCGGCAGGAAGCCGAGCGCCAGCGCTCCGAGGCCCACTCGATGGCGCAGACGCAGCAGTCCGCGTCGCAGCAGCAACTGGAGTCCGAGCGTCAGGCCCGCGCCGAGGCGGAGCAGCGCGCCCAGGAGGCGGTCAGCCAGTTGGACAAGCTGTCCAACGTGAAGGTGAAGGAGGAGGCCCGGGGCACCGTGGTGACCCTGTCCGGCAGCGTCCTCTTCGCCTCGGGCCAGACGGACCTGCTGCCCTCCGCGCGCAACCGGCTCGGGGACGTGGCCGGCGCGCTCAAGGAGTCCAGTCGGCCCCTGCTCATCGAGGGCCACACGGACTCGCAGGGCTCGGATGCCTTCAACGAGCAGCTCTCGTTGCACCGCGCCGAGCGCGTGCGCGACTACCTGGTGAGCCAGGGCGTGCCCGCGGATCGCATCGAGGTGCGCGGCCTGGGTGAGTACCAGCCCGTGGCGAGCAACCGCACCGCCGAGGGCCGCGCCAACAACCGCCGCGTGGAGATTGTCGTCGAGCGCGGCGTGGCGAACACGGGCGCGACGCAGTCCGGCGGCGTGGGCGGCAGCGGCGCGAAGGGCGAGCAGCCACCGCACAAGAAGCCGTCCCATGACAAGTCGTCGCACGCGCATCCCTCGCACGAGTCGTCGCATGACGGGTCGTCGCACGAGAGCCCTTCGAGCGAGAGTCCGTCGACTCCGAAGCAAGAGCCCGCCCCCACCTCACCGCAGCCGTGAGGACCTGGACGCTCCGGCCGGACGTTCCCTCCGGCCGGGGCGTCGTCACAGCTCCGGAACAGGAAGACTCCCGGAGCACGTGGACTTCTGTCGCCAGGCGCGCGCCTCGCATCCGGACGCGCTAGCGTTCGCCCAGGTCCGCGCCATGCCGAGCGACAGCCCTCCCCTCTTGCTCACCACCGAGCGCCTCCACGTCACCCAGCTCCCCTCGGATGCGGCGGCGCGCGTGCTGGCGTACTACGACACCAACCGTGAGCACCTGGGCGCGGTGTCCCCCACGCGGCCCGCCACCTTCTTCTCCACGACCTACTGGCGCACGCGGCTCGCGCAGGACCGCGAGGAGTTCCGCCACGACATCTCCTTGCGCCTGTACCTGCTGCCGCGCGAGGCCCCGCCGTCCTCGGCGCCCGTCATCGGCAACATCTCGCTGACCCATATCCGCCGGGGGCCGCTCCAGGCCGCGGACCTGGGCTATGGGCTCGACCGGCACCACACGGGACAAGGCTTCATGACCGAGGCCCTGCGCGCCGTGTGCGACTACGCCTTCAGCGGCATGGGCCTGCACCGCCTTCAAGCCAACCACCTGCCGGAGAACCTCAAGAGCGCCGCGGTGCTGCGACGCATGGGCTTCGCCGTGGAGGGCTACGCGCGGGACTTCCTCCTCATCGACGGGCACTGGCGAGACCACGTGCTCACCTCGCTCGTCGCGCCGCCGGAGCCCGGCCTGCTCGCGGGCCCGTGAGCCCGCGGCCGTCACCCGCGCTTCGTCATGTCGAACAGCGCGCGGGCCTGCGGCCCCAGGAAGCCGTCGAAGTGCGGCGCTCGCTGGGCGATCTCGAAATAGGCATAGGGCCACGCGCGCGTCGCGCCGCCCTGGAGCAGCACGGGCAGCGGGGAGGCGTGCGTGGCCGTCTGCCGCAGCGCCGTGCCGGGCTCCCCCTCGATGTCCGCCTTCATGGGCACGCCGGCCTCGCGCATGCGCCGCTGCCAGACGTCCACGTCATCCACCGAGCCGGTGAAGTGGTTCACCTTGCGCCCGAAGGCCAGGAGCCAGGCGCCGTACTGGCTCTCCCTCTCCAGCTCCAGCAGCGCGGCCTCGGAGGGCGGCGGCGGCGCGTGGAACCAGGCGGCCAGCGCCTCCACGTCCTCGGGCGGAGGCGGATCCTCCGGCAGCGTCGCCAGCAGCTCGCGGGCCCGGGCCGACAGCTCCTCGGACTTCAGCTCGGAGATGAACACCCGCGGCAGCCCTTCCGGGTGGGCCAGATAGATGGCGGACAGGTGCGCGTCCGGGAACGTGTACGCGCCCGCCGCGCGCCAGCCGAGCCGCTCGAACGGCCGGGACATCAGCGCGATGCCGCCTCCCGGGCGAGCCAGCGAGCGCAGCGCGACGTGGTCATTGCGGAAGGTGCCCCCACAGAGCGTCACGAAGGTGCGCGCGTAAGGCACCTCGGAGGCGTAGCGCTCCCACAGCAGGTCCAGCAGACGCGAGGCGGCGGAGGTCGTCATGCGCGGCAGTCTATGCACCGCTCACGCGCTCAAAAATGAGCGGCGGCGCGCGACTCCCGATCCTTGGAGGGGATTTCATCGGAGTCGCGCGCCGCCGAGAGCGACCAGCGAAGACTTATGGCTTCCCGCCGACACCCACCCACTCCCAGTACGCGTTGACATCCGTCAAGCGATCCTGCGGCGGCGCTCGAAAGCGGGCGGGGGAATAGGGTGTGTGGAGGAGAAAAGCCAGACCGTTGCAAGGTCTTTCATCAGAATCACAATGCATCGTCATTAAGTCTATCTAATTTACTCTTTCTTGACCGTAAGATTGCGCCATGGGTGTGTATTGTTCCTACTCGCGCAACCCGCCGTCACTCCAGGACTTTTCTCGGAGCCCCCCCGCCTCGCGCCGGCGCCTCACGTCCTCCCCGTGTTTCCAACGTTTCAGGTCACTGACGCTTTCTCGGAATTGTTGAAAGCCAGTCGCGCCCGAGCGGGTCACCGCGCTCAGTGCAGGTGGTCGGGGAGCATGGGGAGACCGTGGAAGAAGCGGCGCCCGTTCTCGAAGCGGCGGTGAAACGCGGAGCGATCCACCAGGTAGAGCCGGGCCATCTCCTCTTCCCCGTAGGCGCGGAAGAAGACGGCGCGGGCCTCGTCGCAGGCCTCGTCGTAGGCGGCACAGAGCGCCTCCCAGTCCTCGGGGGGCAGCTCGTCCTCGGGCCAGCCCTCGTCTCCGAGGCCATATTCGCGCTCGAGCGCGTCCAGCTCGCGCGCGAGGAAGCGAACGCGCGCGTCCTCGGAGATGGACTCGTCCGCCATGGCGGTGAGCAGGTGGGCCACGAGGAAGAAGCCCGCGTCCGGCGGCACCGAGCCCTCGTCACGGGCTCCGCGAAAGGCGACCAGGAGCTGCGCGTCCATCGCGTCGTCGCCGAGCTCCATGAGGCGCGCGGCCAACCCGCGCCACCGGGCCTCGGTCTCTCGCGCCTCTTGGAGGGACGCCGTCAGGTCGTGTTCTCGCGTCTTCTTCATCATGCCGTGCTCCTGTCGGGGAAACGCCCGAGGCTCCCATTCCGGTCTGACGCGCGGGGCCCTTTCCCTCAACGCGTCAGCACCGAGCTGCGTTCATGGGCCGCGCGCGACCCACTCGGCGCGAAACCCGCGCCGACGGTGGACGCACCAAGGACCCTGGAGCCATGCTCGCGAGCACCGTGCTCGCGACCCTTCGCTCCGTCACCCCCGAGGATTCGCCCTTCTTGTTCGCGCTGTACGCCAGCACCCGCGCGGAGGAACTCGCCGCCTGGGGTTGGGCTCCTGCCCAGTCGGATGCATTCCTGCGCCTGCAATGGCTCGCGCAGCAGCGGGACTGGTCCCTGCGCTTCCCCGGCGCGGAGCACCATGTCGTCCTCCACGACGGACGACCCGCCGGACGATTGCTGGTGTCACGCGCGGAAGACGCGGAAGCGTGGCGGCTGGTGGACGTGTCGCTGCTGCCCGAGCACCGCGGCGCGGGCCTGGGAACCCACCTGCTGAAGTCCCTCCAGGCCGAGGCGGCGCGCGCCGGACGCCCCCTGCACCTGAGCGTGCGCGGGGACAACCCGGCGCGCCGGCTCTATGCGCGGCTCGGCTTCCAGGAGCAACCGAACCCGGAGCCCGGCGACCCCTACGTGGCCATGCGGTGGAGTGCGCCCGCCCCTTGAAACGCGAACGGCCCGCGAGCCATCAGGCACTCGCGGGCCGCATCGCTTCGAGCGGGGACGCTCGGGCTCAGCTCACAGCAGCAGGTCTTCCGGCTCGGGCACCACCGTCGTGAAGATGTAGCCCGCGGAGCCCGCCGTGGCGGCCACGAAGGCCGCGCCGAAGACGGGGTTGCTGCCACCGATGCCGCCGTTGCCACCGCACGCGCCACCGCCGCTGCCCGCCGTGTTGGAGGCGGAGCCCACGCTGTCCGCGCCCGCCGCGCCGGCGTTCACCGTCACCGAGCCCGTGGTGCTGATGGCGTTCGGCGAGATGAGGTGGATGATGCCACCGCCACCGCCACCGCCACCGCCCGCGCCCGCCGTGCCGCCGTTCACGTTGCGACCCGGTGCGCCCGCGCCACCGTTGGCGCGCAGCGCGCCACTCACCGTGAGGTTGCCTCGGGACGCGATGACGATGACGCCACCCGCGCCGCCGCCCGCGCCGCCCGTGTCATTGGCGGTGCTGGCCGGATCCGTCCCCGCGTTGCCGTTGGCGAGGATGGAGCCGCCCACCGAGATGGTGACGTTGCCGCGCGCGGCGATGAACACCGAGCCGCCGCCCTCGCCGCCGTTCATGAAGATGCCGCGATCCCCCGAGCCACCCGCCGCGGCCACCGGGCGGAGCACATGCGAGGCCTGCAGCTTGCCCAGGCCCACGCCCCCCGCGATGGTGGCGGGCGCCGACAGCGACAGGCCTGCCTGCGCGCTACCCGCGCCCGTGTCCTGCGTCCCCGTCGCCACGAGGATGGTGCCGTTCACGAGGACGTCACCCGTGGCGCGCAGCGTGGTGCCGCTCGGCAGGATGAGCGTGCCGTAGATGGTGATGTTCGTGAACTGCAGGTGGTGGCGACCGGCGAGCGTGTCGAAGCCCGCCGCCGTGGTCAGGTCCAGGGTGGAACCCGACCCGACGTTGAGCACGCCGCCCGAGCCATCCCCGTAGACGTTCATTCCGCCCGCGGGGCCCTGGGGGCCAATCGCGCCCGTGGCTCCGGTGGCACCCGTGGCGCCCGTCGCACCGGTGGCGCCCGTCGCGCCCATGGCGCCCTGCACACCCTGGGGCCCCTGCGCGCCGTTGCACACGTAGCGCGTGAACGCGGCGTTCACCTCGCCGGCCTCCAGCGCGCCGTTGCCGTTGGTGTCCGTGCCAATCTGGATCCGCGTGCCACCCGTCGCGCAGTTCGCGCCCGCGGGCTCCACCGCGGTGGCGGACAACGAGTGCAGCCCCGTCGGGCCCTGCGCGCCCGTGGCTCCCGTCGCGCCCGTGGCTCCGGTGGCGCCCTGGATACCCTGGGGGCCCTGCGCGCCGTGGCACACGTAGCGCGTCTGGGGCGCGCTCACCTCGCCGGCATCCAGCGTGCCGTTGCCGTTGGTGTCGAGCCCCACTTCGACCTTCACGCCACCCGTCGCGCAGTTCCCGCCCGCGGGCTCGGGGGTGGTCTTCACCAGCGCGATGTCCCCCTTGTCGCCCTTGTCGCCCTTCGCACCCTGCGCGCCCGTGGCGCCTTGAGCACCCGTGGCACCCGTCGCGCCGGTGTCACCCTTCGCGCCCGTGGCGCCCACGTCGCCCTTGAGGCCCTGGAGTCCCTGCGCGCCCACCGCGCCCGTCGCGCCGGTGTCGCCCTTGGGGCCCTGGATGCCCTGCGCGCCCGTCGCGCCCACCGCGCCGGTGGCGCCCGTGTCTCCCTTGGGGCCCGTGTCGCCCGTGTCGCCCTTGGGGCCCGTGGCGCCCGTGTCTCCCTTGAGGCCTTGCGGGCCCACGCCACCGGTGACGCCCTGCGCGCCGTTGCACACGTAGCGCGTCAGCTCCGCGTCGACTTCCTCATCGTCGAGGATGCCATCCAGGTCCTTGTCGACGCCGACCTCCAGCCTCACGCCGCCCGTGGCGCACGAGAGCCCCGGCAGCTCCGGAGCCGTGCGCGCCACCGCGCCCAAGCCGCGAGGTCCCACCGGGCCCACCGGACCTTCGGGCCCCTGCGGACCACCCGCCTGACCCGCGGGGCCCTGCGGGCCGACATCGCCCTTGTCTCCCTTGTCACCCTTCGCGCCCGGCGCTCCTGCCGCGCCCTGCGCGCCAGCGGGGCCTTGAGCGCCCTGGGCCCCCTGAGGACCCTGCGGCCCCTGAGCGCCCTGCGATCCTTGCGGGCCCGTGGACTCCGAGCATCCGGAGAGGACCAGCAGGGTCGTGAGAGACAAACTGCGGAACATCTTCCAGCCAGAAAGGCTGTGCGCGCGTGCATCGGCCATGAACGACTCCGTGAGTTCGAGATGTGCGGTCAGAGTCGGTCGACACAGCGGGTAGACCGGACCGCGGAATCACGTGCGGGGCCGCGCACACCAACTCAACGACAACGGACAGGAATCTTGCCTCGAAGGGCGATTTTTGACTAGACCATGCTTTTGCGTCCCCACGGGACGCCCAGCCGGATGCGGCCCCTTTCGCCTGGCTTTCGCTGACCCCACACCCCAGGACTCTCCGCTCGCCTCGCGCGAGGACGCTCCCTTTGCGCGCATCGGGAACGCCCGAGTCCTCCGCGTGTGGGCCCGCACGCACTGTCAACCACGCAACACCGCACCCCGAGAGGTAGGCGCTCATGTCGGATCCATTCATCGGTGAAATCCGGATGTTCGGTGGAAACTTCGCCCCGCGCGGCTGGGCGTTCTGCAACGGCCAGCTGCTGTCCATCGCGCAGAACTCCGCGCTGTTCTCCATCCTGGGGACCACCTACGGCGGCAACGGGGTGAGCACGTTCGGACTGCCGGACCTGCGCGGTCGCTCGCCCATGCAGTGGGGCCAGGGGCCGGGCCTGTCGCCGCGCACCCTCGGCGAGCAGGGCGGCTCGGAGACCGTGACGCTCATCTCCAGCCAGATGCCCCAGCACTCCCACCAGCTCGTCGCGAGCGTGCAGGCAGCCGACGCGGCCAACCCCGAAGGCATGTTCGACGCCGTCCAGGTGGATCCGAACACGCAGCAGCCGGTCAACAACTACAACGCCACCGCCGGCACGACGATGAACGCCCAGGCCATTGGCATCGCCGGAGGCAGCCAGCCGCACAACAACATGGAGCCGTTCCTCTGCGTGAGCTTCATCATCGCGCTGCAGGGCGTGTACCCCTCGCGCAACTAGTCCCGCGCGCGCCCGGACGGAGGCGCTCGTGCCTCCGTCCACGGCGCGACATCGCATCACGGCGGGGCTGGCCTCGGCCCCGCGCCATGCACATCCCGAGGGAGCGGGGCGCTACGTCGAGCGGCCCCGGGGCACGGGGATGGTGGCGGAGCACGAGACGACAAGACCGCGGTCCCAGGTGACGCCGCGCACGGTCTACACCGTGTGCTTCACCGCGCTGTCCGTGCTGGTGCTCGTCGCGTTGGTGATGCGCACGCGCATGTCCCTCACGCTGGTGGGGATCGCGGCGCTGCTGTCGCTGGCGCTGGAGCACGGCGTGTCCTGGCTGGAGCGGCACAAGCTGCGGCGCGGGCTCGCCATCGCCGTCGTGCTCACCGCGGCGTTGCTGGTGCTCGCGGCATTGGCGCTCCTGGTGATACCCGCGGCGGTGTCCCAGGTGGACGCGCTCGTGCAGCAGTGGCCCACCCTGTGGAACGAGCTGCGCGAGGCGCGCGCGCTGCGCGTGGTGAACCAGCGGCTGCGCAACCTCGGCTGGGCGCAGCGCCTGGAGCAGGCCACGCCGGAACTCGCGGGCACGCTGCCCTCGCTGCTCGCCCGAGCCATTGGCGGACTCGTGGGCGTGCTGGGCGGCGCGCTCAGCGTGTTCTTCCTCGTGGTCTTCATGCTGTCGTTCGGCGGCGGCCTCTTGCGCCGCGCCCTGGACCTGGCCGGGCCCGAGCACCGCCGGCGCTACGTGCGCGTGATGCGCAACATCTACCGGGCGACGGGCGGCTACCTCTCCGGCATCACGCTCATCTGCACCATCAACGCCACGCTCACCACCACGTTCCTCGCCGTGCTGGGCATGCCCTTCTTCCTTCCCCTGGGCATCGCCAGCGGCTTCTCCAGCCTGGTGCCCTACGCGGGCCCCATCGTCGCGGGGGGCTTCATCACGCTGCTGACGTGGACCACGGGGGGGCTCTTCAAGGCCATCACGGTGCTCGCCTACTTCCTCTTGTACGGACAGCTCGAGGGCAACGTGCTGGCCCCGCTCGTGTTCAAGCGCACCACGCACGTCAACCCGCTGGTGACGCTGCTGGCCGTGCTGTTCTGCGCGGAGCTGGGCGGCGTGGTGGGCGCGGTGGTGGCCGTGCCCGTGGCCGCCACGGCGCAAATCATCGCGCGCGAGGTCCTGCTCTTCCGTCAGGAGCGGCGCGACGCGAGCCTCCAGGCCCCGCCGTGAGCGACGGCCCGCTGCGACTGCTGCTCGCGCATGGCTCGGCGCCGCTGCTGTATGGCGCGCTGGTGCTGGGCGGCCTGGGCCTGCCGCTCCCCGAGGACGTGGTGCACCTGTCCGCGGGCGTGCTCGCGCATCGAGGCGTCATCGCGCTGCCCGTGGCCTACGCGGTGTGCATCGCCGGCGTGCTGAGCGGAGACACCGCGCTGTTCCTGCTGTCGCGCAAGCTGGGCCCAGCGCTGTACACGAACCGCTACACCTGCCGCCTCTTCCCCGCCGAGCGCCGCGCGCGCGTCGAGCAGCTCTACGCGCGCCACGGCTCGCGGATGGTGTTCTTCGGGCGCTTCATGTCCGTGCTGCGGGTGCCGGTGTTCGCCATGGCGGCGGTGGAGGGCATGCCGCTTGGGCACTTCCTGCTGTGGGACGCGCTGGCCCTGTGCATCAACTGCCCCGCGCTGGTGACGCTGGGCTATCTGGGCTCGAGCAGCATCGACCGCCTGGCGCGCGGCGTGGGGAACGTCGAGCACTTCGTCGCGCTGGTCGCTGTCCTGCTCGTGCTGGGGCTGCTGGTCGTGCGCTGGCATCGCGCGCGGCGAGCCAGCGCATCCTCGGCCACGTCACGCGCGGACCTCAGCCCTTCGCGACCTCGCGCAGGCTGTCCTCCACGCCCGCCAGCAACGCGTCGAGCGCGGCGTCGGGGATGTTGAGCGGGGGCGCGATGTACACCGTGTCGCCGAGCGGACGCAGGTACAGCCCGCGTCGCCGCGCCGCCTCGTAGACGCGCCAGCCTCGGTTCGCCAGGTAGCCGCCGCCGCCCATGTCCACCGCGCCCACCATGCCCACCGCGCGCGGCCGGGTCAGTCCGGGAATCTCGCGCGCCATGCGCTCGAAGGCCGCCTGGATGCGCGGGGCCTTGCGCACCACCTGCCCCAGCACGTCCTCGTCGCGGTAGACGGCGAGCACCTCGCGCGCCACCGCCGCGCCCAGCGGGTTTCCGCAGTACGAGTGGCCGTAGTACAGCGCCCGACTCTTCTCTCCGAGGAAGCCCGCGAAGACGCGCTCGGACGCGAGCGTCACCGCGAAGGGCAGCAGCCCGCCGCTCAGCGCCTTGGCCAGACACAGCAGGTCCGGCACCACGCCCGCCAGGTCCACCGCGAAGCGCGCGCCGGTGCGCCCCAAGCCGGTGAAGACCTCGTCCGCGATGAGGAAGGTGTCCACCGCGCGCGTCGCCTCGCGCACCGCGCGCAGGAAGTCCGGCGAGTACATGAGCATGCCGCCCGCGCCCTGGATGACGGGCTCCAGGATGACGCCGGCAATCTCGTCCGGGTGCGCGCGCAGCGCGGCCTCCACCTCGGCGAAGGCGCGCGCCCAGCCGCCCTCTTCCGCGGGCGACGGCACGTGCACCACGTCGAAGAGCAGCGGCCCGAACACGTCTCGGAACACCTTCACGCCGCCCACGCTGGTGGAGCCCACCGTCTCGCCGTGGAAGGCCTCGGTCAGCGTGATGAAGCGCGTGCGGCGCGGGCGCCCGTTCTGCGCCCAGTACTGCGCGGCCATCTTGATGGCCACCTCCACCGCGGTGCTGCCGTTGTCCGAGTAGAAGACCCGCGACAACTTGTGCTCGGCCGGCACGTCCGCGCGGTCCGCGCCCGGAGCGATCGCCGCCAGCTCCGCGCCCAGCCGCGCCGCGGGCTCGTGGGTGATGCCCGCGAGGGACACGTGCGCCAGGCTCGCCGCCTGCTCGGTGAGCGCGCGCACCAGCCGAGGATGGCGGTGCCCCAGCGTCGTCACCCACCACGAGCTGTTCGCATCCAGGTAGCGCTTGCCGTCCGCATCCACGAGGTAGGGGCCTTCCGCGCCCACCACCACCAGCGGATCCGTCTCCGCGATGTACTGCGCCATCGCGGTGTAGGGATGCCAGACGTGCTGCTTGTCCAGGCCAACGATGTTCGCCCGCTCCACGTGCGTGCTCCTCCGGGAAGACGCGCGGATGACGCGCGCGGACGAGCGTTCTGCCCGCCCACCGCACCCCTCGCAACCCTCGCGTGCACGCGCCCCCGCTCCATCGAATGGATTGCCGCACCGCGGCTTATCCCCGGGATGACACGACGCCGCCCGTCAGCGCTGGCGGCCCGTCTCGCGGATGCCACCCGAGCGGGGCGTCCCCACCTTCGTGCGCATCGCTGACACGCCGATGACAGGGTCGATGTTAGCCAGACACTGCCACCGCTCGTGGAGAACTCATGGCCGTCCTCATCTTCTTCGTCAGCCACTGGTTGCTCTGTGTCTTCTTCCAGAGCTTCTTTCAGCACCGCTATGCCGCGCACCGCATGTACAGCATGGGGCCGCGCACCGAGCGCGTGGTGCACCTGTTGACCTATCTGGTCCAGGGCTCGTCGTACCTCTCACCGCGCGCCTACGCCATCCTGCACCGCGAGCACCACGCCTTCTCCGACACGGAGAAGGATCCGCACTCGCCGCACAACTTCCGCGATGTGATGCGGATGATGTGGCACACCAAGAAGCGCTACCACGCGTACGTCCACGAGGAGGAGCAGCCGGAGGCCCGGTTCCTCGGTGGCTATCCCGACTGGAAGCTCATCGACCGCACGCTGGGCATGTCCTGGTGGGCGCCCATCTCGTGGGGCGTGCTGTACTCGCTCTTCTACATCGCGTTCGCCACGTCGCCCTGGATGTTCCTGCTGCTGCCCATCCACTTCCTGATGGGCCCGGTGCACGGCGCCATCGTGAACTGGTGCGGCCACAAGTACGGCTACCGGAACTTCCAGGGCAGCGACAAGTCGCGCAACACCCTGCCGGTGGACTTCCTGTGCATGGGCGAGCTGTTCCAGAACAACCACCACAAGTACGGCAGCAGCCCGAACTTCGCGGCCCGCGTGTTCGAGATCGACCCCACGTGGCAGGTCATGCGCGTGCTGGCGAAGCTGGGCATCATCCGCATCACCACGCCCCAGCGCGCCGTGTACCCCGAGCCTCGCGAGGTCTCCGCCCGCGAGGCCCAGGTGGCCTGAAGCCCGCCCGCTACTTGGCCTTCTGCGACACGAGCGTCTTCCAGTCCGTGGTGAAGAGGGCCCCCAACAGCCGGCCGGGCCCGCTGGTGGGGCTGATGTCGCCGCGCGCCAGGTCGTTCCAGGTCGGCGTCCCCGAGCCCAGGTACGCCACCAACACCTGGATGTCCGAGGGAGGCCGCGAGGCATCCATCAGGTCCGGGTTGAGGTCCTGCCGCGTGCCGCGCGGCGTGGTGGCCGTCACGGTGAGCGGGCGCTTCGTGTTGAGCACCACGACGCCCAGCCCCGTCCCCGCGCGCACGATGGTGAGCCCGTTGTAGGTGCCCAGCACCTCCGGGTGCGTCTCCAACAGTGACGGGTCATTCACCACGACGTTGAGCGAGTCTCCGTCGCCGGGCGTGTAGTACGTGTCATCCGGGAAGTGGCGGGTCGCCTTGTCGTCCAGGCGCAGCGGGAAGGCCATCACGTAGGCCTTGCCGGCGATGCCCTTGTCCATGGGGCCGCCCTTCAACATGCCCAGCGACACGCCCTGGCTCAGGCTCACGCCCCGCACATTCTTGAGCGCCGGGTTGGCCTTCAGCGCCTCCACGATGCGCTCCAGCTTCTTGGCCATCTCGCTGGCGCCCGGCTGCTTGAGGACGCCCGCGCCCGCGCCCACCATCAGCTTCTTGGCGATGTAGCCGCGCGCCTGCGCGGACGGCGTGCTCTCCAACGGCGGCGAGTCCGGGTGCTGGCGCCAATGATCCACGATGTACGCTGCGGTGAAGGGCGTGCCGGACTCCAGCTTGGGGCTCGCCGCGCCCTTTCCCGTCTCGGCCTGCATCGCCATCCGAGGCGTGGCGCCTCCCACGTCCGCCAGGGCCTCGGTGGTTCCCGCGGCCAGCAGCAGCGCGGACAGGGACAGGGTTCGCAACGTCGTCATGGGTTCCTCCGGAGAACCGCCGCGTGAGAGCGGCGGCAGTGTACGAGGTGACACGTCCGCCGGCCGAACAACCCAGGGTCCCCCGGAATGCCCGGCCGCCCGACTCATGACGGCCGAGCCCTCCGGCGCTTCACTCCCCTGCGCCTCAGGGCGTCTGGAGCGGCCCCCGGAACCACGCCGGCTCCGCCGTCACGGAGGTGTTGCCCGCCACCATCCCCCGCGTGAAGAACGGGCTCTCGAAGAAGACGTAGGGGTGGAGCAGCTCGGGCCGGCTCGCCTTCTCCAGCCTCGCGGAAAGTTCGGATGGCAGCGT
The DNA here is from genome assembly GCA_016458225.1 of Myxococcaceae bacterium JPH2. Classification (NCBI taxonomy): domain Bacteria; kingdom Pseudomonadati; phylum Myxococcota; class Myxococcia; order Myxococcales; family Myxococcaceae; species Myxococcaceae bacterium JPH2. The sequence goes on from JAEMGR010000003.1 coordinate 492,988, forward strand.
GAAGTCCAGCGCGTGGAGGTTGTCCTCCAGTTGCGCGAGCGAGCTGGCGCCCACCAGCGTGGAGCCCACGCCGGGCCGAGTGGCCACCCAGTTGAGCGCGACCTGCGCGGGCGTGCGCTCCACCGCGCGCGCAACGGCGAGGACCTCGTCCAGCAGCGCCCACGGCCGGTCCTTCAGGAACTTCTCGGCCACCAGCGGCACGCTCTGCAAGATCGCGTGCGCGCGGCCCTCGCCCTTGGGCTGATTGCCTTCGCGGGTGTACTTGCCGGTGAGAAGGCCGCCGGCCAGCGGACTCCACGGCGTAATGGCGGCGCCCAGCGCGAGCGCGGCGGGGATGTGCTCGCGCTCGATGTTGCGCTCGGCCAGCGAGTACTCCAGCTGCAGCGCCACCACGCGCTCCCAGCCGTTGCGCTCCGCCAGCGTCTGCGCGCGGGCGAAGTACCACGCGGGCACGTCCGACAGGCCGATGTGGCGCACCTTGCCCTCGCGCACGAGCGTGGTGAGCGTCTGCATCACCTCCTCGACGGGCGTCAGACCATCCCAGAGGTGAACCCAGTACAGGTCCACGTAGTCCGTCTTGAGGCGCCGCAGGGACGCCTCCAGTGCGCGGTAGATGTTCTTGCGACCATTGCCTCCCGCGTTCGGGTCGCCCGGCGAGCCATTGGCGGTGAACTTGGTGGCGATGACGGCGCGGTCGCGTCCGCCGTGCTGGGCGAAGTAGTCGCCGATGATGCGCTCGCTCGACCCGGCGGTGTAGCCATCCGCCGTGTCGATGAAGTTCCCGCCCGCCTCCAGGTAGCGCGAGAGGATTTGATGGGCGCGCTCCGCGGGCATCCCCCAGCCGAAGTCAGTGCCAAAGGCCATGGTGCCCAACGACAGCGGGCTGACTCGCAATCCGGATTGGCCAAGCAGGTGATAGCGCGACAGGGATTCGATGGGTCCAGCGGTCATGAGGTGCTCGCATCCAGGTGGCGCCGGGGATGTCCGACGCGAGCCAAGAGATAGGCGAGCCCCCTGGGGCAAACACTCCGGTCCTTGCTCCGCAATTCGAGCGACGCCCGGAGGAATCCCTCTCACTCCGTGCGCATGAGGCCTTCCAGCCGCTCCATCACCTGCATCTTGTAGACCTGCGAACTACATTGGGCGCACTCGCCCTGCGGGATGTCGGTGAGCACCACGCTGCGCTGGGCCACCGTCAATTCCACTTCGATCAACCTGTGCTCGTACGCGCCGGTGCAGGGGCACTTGCCATAGTCGATCTCATTGCCTCGATGGTTCTCCGCCATGACGTTCGGCTATTCTAGCAGATACCGTGGCTCACATCCCCCGTCGCCCTCCCCCGCTCACACTGCGCCCCACCACGCGGCGCGAGGTCCGTCCTCGACGCAACGTCGCGGGAAAGAATGGCCCCTACGTCCCCGGCCAGGAGGAGGATGAGGACGAGGAGGACCTCACCCAAGACCCAGGCATGTCGCTGGGCCATGGCGGCGAGCGCAAGCGCTCCGCCAGCGAGGAAGAAGCCTTCCGCCAGCTCGAGGAGGGCCGCGCCCGCGACCGACAGGGCACCTCGAAGACCGAGCAAGAGAGCGGCAAGACGGGCGGCGTGGGTGGGGAGTCCTCCTCGGGCAGCCGCGCCGCGGCCATGGCCCGGACCATCACCGGCTCGCAGCTGGTGGCCCAGACGGACTTCCAGCCCGCCAGCGTCAACGCCCCCATGAAGGCCGCGCAGGCGCAGCGGCTGGGGACCACCTCCGCCGCCATGGGTGGCATGCCCCAGGCCACGCCCGCGAACACGCGCGCCGCCCCGCGCATGAGCCCGCAGTTCGTGCTCAGCACGTCGAAGCCCGCGGGCACGCACGCCAGCCAGCACCCGCCACTCTCCGCCGAAGAGTCCGCGCCGCACACCGCCGTGGGCAAGGCCCTCGCCGAGGCCACGAAGCTGCTGGCGCCCTTCCTCAAGGAGGTCGACGGCGTCGAACCCCGGAGGAGCGCGGCGGGCGAGACGGTGCTCCTCGTCAAAGCCAACCGCAGCCTCAGTCAGGCCTCGCTGAAGAACATCCCGGAGAAGGTGCAAGGCTTCAAGACGGTGATTCAGCTCACCTTCGCCATGCTGCCCCTGCGCCGCGCCAGCACGCCCGCGCTCTCTCCGCCCGTGGGCTTCGTGGTGAAGAAGTCCACGCCCGTGAACAACAAGTAGGCCATGGGGGCCCTGCGCCCCCGCCATCCCGCCCCGGCCCCTCAAGCCCAGGCAATGTCAGACAGTGAACAGTTGCATCCCGGGCCCATCCAGCCCGGCGGCGACATTTCATCTGCGCTGGAGGCCCGCGCCTTCCGGGTGAACCGGATGTGGGCTGGCGTGCATGTCCATTCCGGGAATCCCCGCGCCGCCATCATGTCTGTGTTAGCTCTGGACTGTCGCACGCTCAGATTGGAGTCCAGACGTCATGAAGGCCACCCAAATCCCGAAGCCCACCCTGACGCACGTTGGAAACACGCAGCTGCGGCCCCGAGCCGATCCCCCCAAGCAGCCGCCCGCCATCATCCCCCCGCACACCAGCTCGACTGGCCACGCGCCCATCCCCGTCAACACCAGCACCTTCAGCCCGGCGGGCACGGTCTCCAGTTCGTCGAAGAAGACCGCGGGCCCGAAGCTGCATGCCCAAGGTCCCGCGCCCGCGCTGGCCCCGAGCACGCGCCCCGTCAAACCGCTGAACATCGACAAGACCGCGTGCCTCACGCACGGCATGAGCCCGGAGTTCGTGAAGGACGCGCTGAGCAACGGGCAGCTCAGCTCCGCGTACAACCGGCTGGGCAAGGAGGGGAAGTACTCGCGCGACGCGGACCGCAACGGCGGTGGCGCACTGGGCGTCTACACCCGCGCCGTGGGCACCGAGCAGAAGGACTGGAAGGCCGAGGGCTACGGGGTGGGCAGCAACGCGGACAAGGTGCAGCTCATCCTCAGCCCCAGCTTCCTCACGAAGCAGGGCCACGCCTTCGAGGCTTCGTCCTCCGGCGGCGGCGGCACCGAGGCCTGGCGCGCGTCCTCCACGGACAACATGGGCCTGGTGCCCGGCGCGGCGAAGAAGGACCAGGTCGGCCTCCCGCAAGGGGATCCGCTCAAGCGGACGAAGCAGCTGTGGGGCAAGCAGACCGAGTCGGGCCGCAATGACAACTTCAACAGCACCGTGGGCGGCCCGGACCTCAAGGTCCAGAACGAGCAGCTCCACTGGGAGAAGATTCCCCTCAAGGACAACCTCAAGGGCATGGTCTGCACGTCCGAAGCGAGCTTCGACAAGATGATGCAGATCCCCGGCTCGAAGCGCAGTCAGCTCAAGATGCCATCGGGCACGGGCATCCAGGCCATGGGCACCGTGTTCGTGGGCGACCAGAAGATCAAGGTCGCCCTGGCGTCACCTGACTCCTCGATGCTGTCCACCCTGCGCCACTCGGGCATCGCCAACGGCAACAACCAGGTGCGCTGAGCGCACCTGCTTCCCGATGCGCTGAGCGCACCTGCTTCCCGATGCGCTGAGCTCAGCGAGCGTCGTCCCTCACCAGCTCGTAGCCGAGGGGGCCCAGCCGGCCCCCACGGCCAACAGGAGCGCATCCGCGCCGAAGCCTCGCTCCGCGTTGACGAAGCGCTCGTAGGCCACGTCCGCGAAGACGTGGAAGCGGCCCGTGCGCAGGCCCAGCCCCAGGCCCGCGCGCCCGCCCACCGCGCCCTGCGGAAGGAAGGCCGTGGCCCCCAGCAACCCATACGGCCGCAGCAGCAGCCCGCCCGAACCTTGAATCCCTGGCAGGAAGAGGCGCCCCTCCGCTCGCACATCCGGCCCCGCCTTCTGGCCCAGCACCGTGAGCGCCGCGCCGTACCCGAAGCCGTCCGGCGCCTCGTGGGGTGCGTGGACCACCTCGGCGGTGACCGCGGGCAACATCCCCGAACCCACCATGTCCCGCTCGCCGCGCAGCCCCACCATGCGCAACGCCCAGCCCCCCTCGGGCGACGGCGACGGCAACGGCGTCGGAGGCGTCTCGAGCGTGGGGGGTGGAGTCACGGGAGTGGGTGGAGGCGTGACGGGGGACGCGGCCGCGCGGGCTTGCGTGCGCTGCTGGCGCAGACGTGAGAAGCGCTCGCGCAGCGTGCTCGACGCGTCCTCCACCGGCAGGGACACCGTGGCGTCCTGCTCCAGCGCGCGCCCGAAGGCCGCGTCGGACTGCTCCATGCGGCCCAGCCCGTATTGCAGCAGGCCCTCCATCAAATCCATCCAGAGGACGTCCTCGGGACCGTTGCCCGGCTGGGCCCGCACCTTCTGGAGCAGCGACAACGCCTTCTCATACTCCAGGTCCCCATAGAGCCGCTCCACGCGGCGCAGCGAGGGATTGCGTGGATGTGGACACGTGGGACACGCCGCCGACTCCGCGACAGCGCTCGACGGCGCGGCGCAGACCAGCAACGCCAGGAGCACCACTCCACCCCGCGAGGCGCCTCGCAGCCAGCGCGCGCTCAGCAGGACCAGCACCGACCCCCAGGCCCAGGGGCTTGGCGGCCCGTTCGTGCTGCCGCAGCCGGCGTAATAGCTGTCAGGCCGTGTCTGGATTTTGAGCGCGGGCGAGCCCTGGCTGACATTGCCCGCGACGTCCGTGGCCGTGGCCGTGAGCGCGTGGGTGCGCGAGTCCACATCCAAGCCCGACTCGACGCTCCACTTTCCATCCGTGGCCGTCGCGGTGCCCGCGAGCTGGCCATCGAAATAGACAGACACCTGGCTGCCCGCCTCCGCGGTGCCCGTGACGGTCGCCAACCCCTTCACCTCATCGCCCTCGGCGGGAGACGTCACCACGGGCGGCGCGGGCGGCTGCGTGTCCAGCGTCCAGGTGCGCCGCTCGGGGGTAGCGTCCACGTTGCCAGTCATGTCGATGGCGCGCGCCGCGAACGTGTGCGCGCCATCCGTGAGCGTTGGGAGCGTGGGCGTCCGTCCACAAGGCACGAAGGCCGCCGAGTCCAGGCTGCACTCGAAGCCCAGCAAGTCACCGTCCGGCGAGTCCAGCGTGAAAGGCCCGGCGCGCACGTTGGTGATGGCGGCGGGCGCGTTCGTGAAGCGCGTCTCCGGCACCGAGTCATCCGCGACGCGCACCGCGCGACTCGCCGACACGCCATTGACCAGGACGGAGAGGACATAAGCGCCCGGCGCGATGCGCGGCACCTGCACCGTGGCGGACGTGTCCGTGAAGCGATCCACCGTGAGCGTCACCCGGGCGCCGGACTCCAGCGCGGTGAGCGCGAACACCGGGACGCCGCTCGGCGAGGAGTTGAAGCTGCCACTGCTCGCCTCGGACAAGCCGCGCAGCAGCTTGCCGGCCACCACCACCGTCGTCCCAGGGGGCAACAGGTCCGGCGCGCTCAGCTCGGGTCGCCACTCCTCCAGCGCGCCTCGGTCATCCAGCAGCTCGGCGTTCGTGGTGAGACCGCCCGTCAGCAGCACCTTGCCCCGAGCCAGCAGCGTCGCCGTGTGATTCACATACACGCCCCCCGCGGCGGGAATCGCGGTCCACACTCCCGTCGCCGGCTCATAGAGGTCCGCCGAGAGCGGCTGCGTCGTCTTGGAGCCACCCGCCACCAGCACGCGGCCCGAGGGCAGCAACGTCGCCGTGGCCCCACGGCGCCCCGCGAACATCGTGTTGGTCGTGGCGGTCCAAGCGCCCGTGACGGGGTCATAGACCTCCGCCTTGGTGAGGAAGGCCGTCCCATCCGAGCCACCCGCCACCAACACCCGCCCCGACGGCAGCAGCGTCACCGTGGCGTCCTGGCGCGGCACAATCATGTCGCCCGTCGCAGTCCACTTGCCCGTGGCCGGGTCATACAGCTCGGCCTTGGTCAGCGTCGCGGTGCCATCCGTGCCGCCCGCCACCAATACCTTGCCGGTGGACAGCAGCACGGCCACGTGCCGAGCCCGGATATTGGGCATCGCCCCCGTGGCGCTCCACGTCCCCGTGGCGAGGTCATACAGCTCCGCCGTGTTGGTGAAGCCGTCCTCGTTCTGGCCTCCCGCCACGAGCACCTTCCCCGGGGGAAGCAGCGTGGCCGAGTGATGTCCCCGGCGCAGGGTCAGTCCCCCCACGGGAACCCAGACACCGGCCTGCGGATCGAACAACTCCGCGGACGGGAGCACGTGCGACCCATCGAAGCCGCCCGCCGCCAACACACGTCCGGAGGGCAACGGCGTGAGCGTGTGGTTCATGCGCGCCACGGACATGGGCGCCGCGCCCGCCCACGTCCCCAGCTCCGAGTCATACAACTCGGTGGTGGCGAGCACGCGGCCATCCAGCGCGGCCACGCCTCCGGCGATGAGCACCTTGCCCGTGGACAGCAGCGTGGACACCTGGGAGTTGCGCGCGCTCGCCAGGGAGCCCGTGGCCCCCCAACGCGGCGGCTCGGGGTCATACAGTTCGTTGGTGGCCAGGGCGCTGTTCGCGTCGAAGCCGCCCACCACCAACACCCGCCCCGACGACAGCAGCGTCGCCGTATGGAAATAGCGCCCCGCGCTCAGCGAGGGCGCCGCGCTCCACGTCCCCGAAGACGGGTCATACAGCTCCGCCGCCGCGACCGCGGGCGTCGGCTGGAATCCCATCAGCCCCCCCGCCACCAGGAGCTTCCCGGAGGGCAGCGCCGTGGCGGACGGATACATGCGCGCCATCGCCATCGAGCCCGTCGCGCTCCAGGTGTTCGACGCGGGGTCATACACCTCGGCGGTGGCCACGACCGTGCTGCCAGAGACGCCGCCCGCAACCAACACCCGGCCCGACGCCAGCACCGTGGCGGACGGGTAGTCACGCAGGGCGGTCATGGTCCCCGCCGCGCTCCACGTTCCCGAGGACGGGTCATACAGCTCCGCGTTGGTGACACCCGCGCCGCTGCCCACCAGCACCTTGCCGGACGGCAGCAACGTGGCCGTGTGGCCCGAGCGCGAATTGACCAGCGAGCGCGCGGCGGACCAGGTGTTGGTGGCTGGGTCGTAGAGCTCCGCCGTGGCCAGCGCGGTGCTCCCCGAGCTGCCCCCCACCACCAACACGCGCCCATCCTTCAACAGCGTGGCCGTGTGTCCGGACCGCGCCACCGACATGGGCCTGGCGGCGCGCCACGTGCCGCTGACCGGGTCATACAGCTCCGCCGTGCCAATGGGCTTCGTCCCATCCTCGCCGCCCGTGACGAGCACCTGCCCGGAGGGCAGCAACGTGGCGCAATGCACGAAGTGCGCGCCCGGCATGGTGCCCGTAGGCGTCCAGACGCCTGTAGCGGGGTCATACAATTCCGCCGTGGCAACAGCTTGCGAGCCATTGGAGCCGCCCGCCACGAGCACCTTCCCCGAGGGCAGCAGGGTGGTCGAATGGGAGTGGCGCGCCGTCCCCAGGGGCTGCACGGAATCCCAGCCAGGCGCGAGCGAGGCAATCGCAGGCAGGACCGCGGGAACCCCACCTGGGTCCGCCGTGACGATTGTCTGTTTCTCAACAGGGGAGGCCGGTGTCGAAGCGCTCTCGCCGCCATGAGTTGGGGGCGTACAGGCCATCACGAGACACAGCCACGACCAGGAAAGGCGAGCAAGAGCGGGGGTCTGCATGGTGTGCTAAGGGGAAGCACCTCCTTTAGAACCCATATCACAGCAAAAGGACTCATGGCGCAGATGGAAATGGGGCGATACCTGCTCACGAGAAAGCTCGCCACGGGCGGCATGGCCGAAGTCTTCCTCGCCAAGACAGCCGGCCCCATGGGCTTCGAAAAACTGTTGGTTGTTAAACGCATCCTCCCCCACCTCGCGGAGGACCCTCAGTTCATCGAGATGTTCCTCTCCGAGGCGAAATTGGTGGCGAAGCTGGACCACCCCAACATCGTCCAGATATTCGACTTCGGACAGGAGGAGGACGCGTACTTCATCGCCATGGAATACGTGGAGGGCCCCAACCTCCGCTCCCTCTTCAAACGGGCGCTTCAACAGGGTCGCCGCATCCCGTTGGAGTTGAGTACGCGCATCGTCGCGCTGGCCTGTGAGGGATTGGCGTATGCCCATGAGCTGTGTGATTCACGCACGGGCGAGCCCCTGAGCATCGTCCACCGAGACATCAGCACGGACAACCTGCTGGTCTCGCGCTCGGGCAACGTGAAGGTGATGGACTTTGGTATCGCGAAGGCCGCCAATGCCAGTCAGCACACCCGCTCGGGAATCCTGAAGGGAAAGCTGGGCTACATGGCGCCCGAGTATCTGATGGGACAGCCCGCCAGCGCGCGCTCGGACCTGTATGCGTTGGGCGTGGTGCTGTATGAGCTGGTCACCGGGCGCAAGCCATTCGAGGGCGAGAGCGATGCGCAGCTCATGCGCGCCGTGCTTCAGGAGCCGTTGATCGACGTGCGGGAGCTGAGCCCGGAGACACCCGAGGCGCTCGCGCTCGTCGTCGACAAGGCGCTCGCGCGCGAGCCCGAGAACCGCTACGCGAGCTGCCACGAATTGCAGGCGGCGCTCGATGACCTGCTCCTCCAATGGGGACGCCGGGTCGGGATGCGCGAGATTGGCAATCAGGTGAAGGAGCTGTTTCCCACGCTCCCCTCCGATGAATCAGCGCCTCCGCCCTCCTCACCGTCCACCCCCTCGGCCCGGGTGAACACGTCGCGCACCCCCCGGCCGGTGTCCTCGGTGAGCGGCGTCGCGTCTCATACCGAGGCCACCCACCAGTCCGCGTCGAAGGCCGCGCCCGAACCCGGGGTCACGGCCGCGCTGCCTCGGCGCTCCACCGCTCGGCCCTGGATGGCGGGGCTCGGCATCGTCGCGGGCCTGGGGATCGCCGCGAGCGCGGGCGCGTGGTGGGCGGGACGTCACCACGCCGAGCCCGCCCCCATCGCCCAGGCCGACCCGCCACGGGCCGTCACGGGCGCCCAGGACACCGCGCCCGCCGCGCCTGGAATACAGCCCCCTGGCCTCCCTCCCGCGCCCGCTGGCAATGGCACCCCAGTCGCTGTCGGCAATGACAACCAGGCGGGGACTCCACCCCCGCCCCCGGGCAATGACACCCACGCCGCGGGCAATCCCACCCAGGTCGCGGCGCAAGCCACGAACACGGGTGAGGCCGCATCCCCCACGGATGCCGACACCGCGGCTCCGAACGCGGGCGCGCAGACCGCCCCTCCTCCCGAGCCCACGGCAACCCAGGCGCTGCTGCGAATCGAGTCACGCCCGTCCGGCCAGGTGCGACTCAATGACCGCGTCGTCGGACGCACACCGCTCGCGCTCTCGGTGGACCCTGGCGTGGTGCGCATCGAGCTGTCGGGCACCGCCAACAAGTCCCGCTTCGACAAGTCCGCCCGGCTTCAGCTCAAGGCGGGCGAGAAGCGCACCCTCTCCTTGAACCCCCAGCAGCTCAACGTGACGCTGCGAGGCCGCCCGGATGACATGACCGTCCTGACCGTGGACGGCCAGCCGCTCCGGGGCCCGCCGCAGGTGACGCTCTACGAAGGGCGCCATCAGCTCACGCTCCGCCACGAGCCCACGAAGCGGACCTACAGCACCGACTGCGAGGTCCGCCCCGGAGACAAGCTCTGCAAGTTCTTCGTGCGGCTGGAGAGCGCCCAGGCCCGGCCCGAGTGAGCCACGGCGGCGGAGGGACGCGCCCCCGAGCGCGTCCCTCTCGACCAGGTCTCAACGCAGGTGCGTGAAGACGCGCGGCGACGCGGGCAGCACCACATCCGAGGTGGGCAGCAGACACGCCACCCGTCCTCCGCTCAGCCACGGCAACCACCCCGAGCGCCACATCACCTGCGAGGACCCGCCCGCCAGGCGCAGCATCGCGGCGGTGCTCACGCCCTGCTGCGCCATGTCTTGCATTGTCACCTGGAGCAACCTGCGCTGCTCGCCGAGCGGGACTCCGTCCTTGAAGGCCATCAGGTCCACCACGCCCATCGACCGGGTCTCTCGCGCCCGCAGCTGGAGGGTGTAGTAATTGACGAGCCCTTGGATGACGCCGTCGCGCTCCAGGACGAAGGTCCTCGGCACATCCCGATACTGCAGCTGATGCGCCAGTCGCTCCGTGGTGTACGAATAGCCAAACGTGACGGGTTTCATCACGTGCTGGATGAGCGCCGTGCACTGCGGCAGGTCCGTGGGACGGTAGAGCCGGATGCCCTCCTTCGTGGCCGCGCGGTAGCCGTGCCGCTGGAAGGGGCGCAGCAGGCGGAAGAAGGCGCGCTCGGAGCGATGAAACGACCAGCGCGTCATCGCCTCCGGCTCGAAGACATGAATCCACAGCCCCATCTCGTCCATGTATCGCGTTTGATGCTGCTTCCCCCAGAAGCCCGCCCCCTCGGAGCCGTGCGCGATACAGCCCAGCGCCAGCCTCGCGCCGCGCTCCCGGTGCCGATGCAACAGCTCGGCGGCGAGCTTGCGCCCAATCCCCAGCCCACGATGGGTCGTGTCCACGCTGGCCCAGCTCGTGAACGTGCCGTCCACCTCCCCCTCGCCCAGGCGGATCCGCGCGCGCTCGCCGAAGATGGTCCCGACGAGCTTCCCGTTCAGGTAAGCCCCTAATAGATAATCCGTACCCGCGTGGCGATTGCCAAAGAGAAGCCAGTCGAAATACCGCTCGTCCCACAGCGCGAGCGGCACCTTCCCCCCGTAGCTGGCCTGCCAGACCCGGTTGGTGAAGCGCGACGCTTCCGCGGCATCCCCCTCGAAGGTACGGACCTCAACCATGGCGCAATTCCAAAGGCGGCGAGCCGGCGGTGTCCGCCGGGTGGGCGCCGAAGAGATGGGTGAACAGCGCTCGCGTGGACGGGATGAGCACATTCCAATCCGGCAGGTGCACCTTCTCCGGCCCCACCAACACCTTGGCGTAGAGCGCCTCATACACGCGCTTGACGGTGCCGGGCCCAATGGCATCCACGTCGAAGGCAGGCACGAGCCCCACCAGCTTGAAGCCATGCCGCTCGGCATTGCGCTGGGTACGAGCGACCTTGAGCGTCGAGTAATACAACGCAACCTCCGCCCCGATGCTGCGCCCCACCACCTCCAGCACGGGGACGCCCAGCTGGCCAATCCCCAAGCCCCGATACGTCGGCTCCACCGCGCCCATGGGCGCGGAAATCTGAAGCCCTCGCGCGTTCTTCTCCAGCGTCAACAGACCAATGATGTCATTGCTCTCCCGCGCCCGGCACACCAGCGCGGTGAGCGGGCGGTCCTCGGACTCGCCCCGCAGGGAGAACTCGCGCTCGTAGAACGCGGGCTCGAGGTGACGGCTCTCCGTCCCCACCCGGATGTCCGGATACCACGCCCGCAGCAGCGCTGTGACCTTCGGGATGTCCTCCCTCGCCAACAGCTCCACGGAGTAGATCTCCGGCACCACCAGCCCCTTCAACATCTCCTCCAGACTTCGCCATTGCATCACGTTCATGGCCGATATCTGTAATCAGCCACGTCATGCCCCACATCTGGCGCACCGAAAAAAGGAGCAGGACTTGTCGATGGCGCGTCAAACGCATCACGAGGAACGTGCCGTGCTCTACAGGCCTTGCTCCTGAACACAGCTCACCCCGCCAATTCGTTGCAAATCATGCCGGCCTGCCTGCCCGCGCCGCGATGACACAGCGCCCCCTGCCGCTCGCTGGCCTGGCATTCCCCCGCCGGCACCCGCACACGGTGGAGGCTCTCAAAGGTGGTTCCCCCTCAACCTTCGGAGGTCCAACGCATCGGCGCGCGGGCTGAAACGGCGCGAAAATCAGGGGTCGGGCGGGACTCGCGGTATCGAAATCGTTTGAAATATGACAGGCTCCGATACGCTGGGCCGGCGCAAGCGTTAGCAGCTTGCCACCGCAAGACTCCCCCCTGGAAAGCGTCTCGACATGACATCACTCCCCTGGCGCCGGACACCCGGTGCCGTCCTCGTCGCGGGCCTGCTGTTCGGGTCCACGGCTCTGGCTCAATCCAGTGTCATCATCGGCACGGTCGTCAACACCGAGACCAAACAGCCAGCCGCGGACGTCGTGGTGACCGCCACCTCACCCAACCTGCAGGGTGAGCAGACCGTGGTGACGGACGCGCAGGGCCTGTACCGCATCCCCCAGCTCCCACCGGGCATGTACACGCTCCGGTTCGAGAAGGAATCGTTCAAGCCGTTCGCCCGCTCCGACGTGCAGTTGCGGCTCAACCGCACCATCCGCGTCAACGTCGAGCTGCTCCCTGACGCGTTCTCCGAGCAGATTGTCATCGAGTCCCGCCCGCCCACCATCGACGTGGGCTCCACGAGCACCGGCGTGAACGTCGGAGACGACTTCATCCGCCGCATCGCGGTGAACCGCCCCGGCGGCAAGGGCGGCGCGACCCGCTCCTTCGACAGCCTGGCCGAGCTGGCGCCGGGCGCGCAGACGGACACCTTCGGCGTGTCCGTGAACGGCGCCACGTCCCCGGAGAACGGCTACCTGGTGGACGGCATCTCCACCGCCGACCCGTCCGTGGGCATCAACGCCAGCCCCATGACCGTGGAGTTCGTGCAGGACGTGAACGTCATCACCGGCGGCTACCTGCCGGAGTTCGGTCGCTCCACGGGTGGCGTCATCACGGCCGCGACCAAGTCCGGCTCCAACGAGTTCCACGGCACGGTGTTCGCCAACCTCACGCCGGGCGCGCTGGAGGGCAAGCGCGAGCTGGTGGTGAGCCAGGGCTCGGCCATCAGCGGCGTCACCAAGCTGCACAACCTGGGCGACTTCGGCGCCACGTTGGGCGGCCCCATCATGAAGGACAAGCTCTGGTTCTTCGCGGGCGTGGCGCCCTCCGTGACGCGCTACGCGCACGAGCGGTCGTTCAACTCGTACAACGTGACGTACGACGACCAGGGCAAGGCGTCCCGCGTGGTGGATGACCGCGGGTTCTTCACCACGACGCGCATCCCCGGCTCCGAGCGCACGTACTTCGCGGACTCGAGCACCGTGCAGTACATGGGCAAGCTGACGTACCTCATCAATCAGGACCACAACCTCTCGCTGAGCGTCTTGGGGACGCCGTCCACCACGGGTGGCGAGGGCAAGCTCCTGGTGGATCCGCAGCAGGGCACCGTCATCCTGACGCGCATGAGCTCGTCGCCCGCGTTCCACACCGCCCTGGTCCAGGACGCCAGCGCCCGGACCCTGTCCGCGGCGTACGCGGGTGCGTTCATGGACAAGAAGCTGCTCGTGGACGCCAACGTGGGTTGGTTCCACCAGGTCTCCTCGCAGCTCCCTTCTGACGGCAGCAAGATTGGCGGCGACGAGGGCATCGCGGGGACGGCGCGCGTGACGTACGCCACGCTCAACAAGTTCCCCCACGCCCTCACCGAGTTCGAGTCCGTCCCGGACGCGGACACGTACTGCGGCACCACGGCGGCCGAGCAGCGGCTGCGCTGCCAGGTGACCAACTACAACATCGGCGGCGGACTGATTTTCGACTCGAAGCTGGACCGCTACCAGGTCAACACCAAGCTGACGTACCTCCTCAACAACTTCACCGGCTCGCACGTCATCAAGGCGGGCGCGGACGCGGAGTTCCTCAGCTACGACAACCAGAAGGCCTATACGGGCGGCGTCCTGCTCCAGGAGGCCGAGGTCGCCACGAACGTGCTGGGCTGGACGGACGCGCGCCGCTTCGGATACCTGCACGCGCCGGATGACCCGCAGGTGTTGATGGTCCGCGAGTCGCACACCCGCAGCAACACCGTGGGCGGCTTCCTCCAGGACAGCTACACCATCGCGAACATGGTGACGGTCAACGCCGGCCTCCGCTACGACGCGCAGTGGCTCTACGGCAGCGACGGCAAGCTGGCCTTCTCCATGGGCAACCAGGTGTCTCCGCGCCTGGGCGTCATCGTGGACCCGATGCGCAACGGCCGGAGCAAGCTGTTCGCCAGCTTCTCGCGCTACTACGAGCAGGTGCCCATCCGCATGCTGGACCGCGGCTACCCGCCCGACCCGCGCTACGTGGCCAACCACTACGCCAAGGACGTCAACCACCCGAACGGCTGCGACCCCTCCACCGTGGAGGGCCAGCGCGCGTGCGTGGACCCCAACAGCCACAACGAGGTGGCGACCCCCGAGTCCTCGCGCGACCCGAGCCGCCTCTACTCGGGCGGCAAGGCCGAGGCCCGGCCGGTGGACCCCGACATCAAGCCCCAGTCCTCGGATGAGCTGGCGCTCGGTGGCGAGTACGAGGTTCTCACGAACACCCGCGTGGGCGTGACGTACACGCACCGGAAGATGAACGCGGTCATCGAGGACATGAGCCGCGACGAGGGCAACACATACTTCCTCGGCAACCCGGGCTTCGGTTTCGCCAAGGACTTCCCGGAGGCGAAGCGCGACTACGACGCCGCCACCGTCTACCTGACCCGGGCGTTCGGCGATGGCTGGCTCGCGCAGGCCAGCTACACGTGGTCGCGGCTGTACGGAAACTACGCGGGCCTCTACCGCCCGGAGACCAACCAGCTCGACCCGAACACCAACGCGGACTTCGACATCATCCCCATCCTCCAGAACCGCACGGGCCTCTTGCCCGCGGACCGCACCCACGCCATCAAGCTGTTCGGCGCCAAGGAGGTGGCACTCACCCAGAAGCTGGTGGCGAACGTGGGCCTGTCCTACCGCGGCAGCTCCGGCACGCCCATCAACTACCTGGGCGCGTACCTGCGCTACGGCCAGGGTGAGACGTTCATCCTCCCGCGCGGCTCGGGTGGCCGCACGCCGTGGATCAACACCATCGACACGAGCCTGGGCCTCACCTACCGGCTGGCCAAGGAGCAGTCCGTGGCGTTCACGGTGGACCTCTTCAACCTGTTCAACTTCCAGGGCGTCACCAGCGTGGACAACACGTACACCACGGCCACCGTGTACCCCGTGGCCAATGGCAAGAAGGACGACCTGCCGGGCAGCGTGCAGAAGGCGCCGGATTCGGACCCCAAGGTGTTCCTCACCAATGACGACGTGAACCCGAACTTCGGCAAGCCCACCCAGTACCAGCCGCCGCGTCAGGTGCGTCTGGGACTCCGGTACTCCTTCTAGGCCCGCCCCATGAGGACCCATCCCATGACCCAGCGATTGATTGCGGCAGTGCCGCTCCTGCTCCTGGCGGGCTGCGACTTCGAGCAGCCCAACTCAGGCTGCATCGTGCAAGACAGCGCCAGTTGGATCCTGAAGTACGACGAGGTGCAGAAGGCCACCGATGACGTGTGCGTCGCCAACAAGCGCTTCGCTCCCGTCGGAGAGCTGGCGGGCATCTTCAAGTACATCGACTTGGAGAAGGGCGGCGACAGCACGCTGGCCATCCGCCCGGATGGCCTGTCGAGCCGCGGCGCGCGCGACAACGTCACCAACCAGCGCGAGCAGACGGCCTTCGGAGACCTGAACCTCCAGCAGGACGCGCAGTACTTCTGCTCGGCCGGCGACTTGTCCGTGGCCAAGGTGGACGCGGTGGCGCGCGAGGCGGTGCCGGGCAAGGACGGCAAGCCGGGCATCTCCGCCGAGGAGCCGAAGAAGCTCGCGTATGCCTTCACCCACGTGAAGGTGTACTCGGCGCCCTCGGCTCCGGGGACGCAGTTCAGCGCGGACCTCGAGTACACGGACAACGGCTGCACCAGCACCTACAAGGTCCGGGGCATGTGGCCGGCGGTGGCGTGCACGCCGGGCTCGGAAGTCCCCGCGCTGAGCTGCGGCCAGGGCTCGGGCGTCAACCCGGACTTCGCCGTGGTGTGTGACCCGACGCTGAAGCTCTGCGTCCTGGAGAAGGACGTCCCGTCGCTGAAGTAGCCGGTCGCGCGGGTGCCCCACCTGTTGGCGTGGGGCACCTGGCGCACCCGCTCGAATGGCCGCTGATGGGCCGGGCGGGTGTGAACGCGTGAGCAGCGGCGAGCCCGCGAGGTCCGCGTTAGGACTGTCCGGTGCCCGCCGCCCCCTCGCTCCGCCTTCGCATCCAGGCCGCCATCACCGACGTCCCCGCCGCGGAGTGGGACGCGCTCCTGGAACCGGACGCTCCGCCCTTCGTGAGACATGCCTGGCTGGCCGCCATGGAGGAGAGCGGCAGCGCCACCGAGGACACGGGCTGGGCTCCGCACCACCTGACGCTGTGGCGAGGCCCCCGGCTGGTCGCGGCGGCGCCCGCGTACCTCAAGTTCCACAGCATGGGCGAGTACATCTACGACTTCGGCTGGGCCAACGCCGCGGCCCGCCTGGGCGTGGAGTACTACCCCAAGCTCATCGTGGGCGGACCGCTGTCTCCCGCCACCGTGCCGCGCCTGCTCATCGCGCCCGGCGAGGACGTGCCCGCGCTGCGCCGCGCCCTGCTGGAGGCGGCCGTGGAGAGCGCGAAGGAGGCGGGGTGCTCCTCGGTCCACGTGCTCTACCCCACCGACGCCGAGGCGGGCTTCCTGGAAGAGGCGGGCCTCGCGCGCCGCATCACCCTCCAGTTCCAGTGGAAGAACCCGGGCTACCAGCACTACGACGACTACCTGTCGCGCTTCGACTCCAAGCGCCGCAACCAGCTCAAGCGCGAGCGTGGCGCCGCCGCCACCCAGGGCATCACCCTGCGCACGGTGCGCGCCGCCGAGCTGGGCCCCGAGCACGCGCGACGCGCCTTCGAGTTCTACGCCTCCACCTGCGAGCGCCACTCCTGGGGGCAGGTGCAGCTCACCCCGGACTTCTTCGCGCGCCTGTTCCGCGCCATGCCTGGCACCGTGGAGATGGTGGAGGCCGTGCGGGAGGGGAAGGTCATCGCGGGCGCCTTCAACCTGGCCACCGCGGAGCGGCTCTACGGCCGGTATTGGGGCTGCGTGGAGGAGCACCCCTTCCTCCACTTCAATGTCTGCCTCTACCACTCGGTGGAGGACTGCATCCGCGCGGGGCGCAAGGTGTTCGAGCCGGGCGCGGGCGGCGAGCACAAGGTGTCCCGAGGGTTCGAGCCCACCGCGGTGCACAGCGCGCACCTCGTGTTCGACCGGCGACTGGACTCCGCCGTGCGCGACTTCGTCCGCCGCGAGCGGCACCAGCTACAACCCGCAGTGGAGGAAGCCGAGCGCATCTGCGGGCTCAAGCCCTGGGCCGGGGCGGCGCGGCCCGAGCCTCGGACGGACTGAAGGCTGCCCGTCCGTCCACCGGGCCACGGCCCGTGCCGCCTGGCCACTCTGAACAAGTTGTGCGGCGGGCCGGAACCTTTAGAGTCTCGTGACATGAAAGCCCCCGAGACGGACGAAGACTTCATCCAGTGGTACGAAGACTGCTGGGCCGACCGCGACGAGGTGGAGTACCCGAAGATGTTCGGCGCCATCCAGGAGAACGTCTTCACCCTCGAACAGACTGGCGCGCTCGAAGCGTGGATGGAGAGCGAGCTGGCCGAGGTGAAGGAGCTGGACCCGAACTGGGCCCCCATGGGCGTGCGCGTGGCGCCGCCGAGCCCCGAGTACCCCTACTGGACCTACGTCACCAGCGGCCTGTCCAACCCCTTCACCGTGGCTCCCGGAGAGGAGTTCCCGGACGACGCGCCCAGCGGCCTGGGCTACGAGATGGTCATCCACACGCCCGAGGAGGCACGCTGGCCGGTGCTGCGGCTGCTGGACATGATGGCCTACAACCTCGTGTGCCTGCGGGCCTTCGCCCTGGGCCACCGCTATCCGGTGGAGGGCACGCTGGACGGCGGCGAGTCCAAGCTGGGGGGCTTCGTGTTCGTGCACGACGCCGAGCGCCCCAGCCACTTCCAGCTCCCCAGCGGCAAGGTGGAGCTGCTGACGCTGGTGGGCGTGACACGCAACGAGATGGCCTTCGCGCGCTCCAACGGCATGAACAAGCTGCTGGAGAAGCTGGCCGCGGCGGGCCCCGCCTACATCACCAAGGCGGACCGCGACGAGCTGAAGCTGTAGTCGCGCCCTGAATCACTCCTCGCGCGCCGGCGGTCTCCAGGCCCCGGCGCGCGGCGGAGCCCCCTCCACCAGCGCGAACAGGGTGACCGGGTCGAAGGGCTTCTCCAGCCGAGGCAGCGGCACGGCCTGAAGGAAGGCCCGCGCCCGCTCGGTGAAGCTGCCGCCCGTCATGAAGACGAAGCGCGACAGCAGCTCCGGGCTGCGGCCCACCAGCGCCGCGTGCACGTCCATCCCCGTCAGGTCGGACATCATCAGGTCGCAGAACACGCGGTCGAACGCGTCGTCCCGCGCGAGCACCGCCAGGGCCTCGCGACCGCTGTGCGCCACCACCACCTCGTGCTGACGGCCCAGCAGCCGGCGCAGCACGCTGGCGAGCTGCGGCTCGTCATCCACCACCAGCACGCGCTTGCGCTGGGGCGCGTCCTCCACGGTTGGCGGCGGCCGAGGGCGCGCCGCGGCCTCGCTGGTGAGCAGACGGACTTGAAAGGTGCTGCCCTGCCCGGGGGTGCTGGTCGCCGTCAGCTCGCCGCGCATGGCGCGCACCTGGCCCAGGCTGATGGACAACCCCAGCCCCGAGCCCTCACCCATGGGGCGCGTGGTGAAGAACGGCTCGAACGCGCGCTGGAGCACCTCGGGCGTCATGCCGTGGCCCGTGTCGGAGACCTCCACCACCACCCAGGCCTCCTCGCGGCGCGTGGTGAGCGTCACACAGTGCCGCGCGGAGTCTCCCTCGGGGATGGCGTGCGCGGCGTTGAGCAGCAGGTGGAGGAACACCTGCCCCAGGCGGGCCTCGTGCGCCATCACCGTGGGCACTTCGCCAAAGGCACGCACCACCTTCGCGCGATGGCGCAGGCGCGGCGTGGCCATGGACAGGCCGAACTCCAGCGCCGCGTGCACGTCCACCGGCACCAGGTGCGGCGCGTCCGCGCGGGCGAAGGTCTGCAGGTCCCGGACGATGACGCGGATCCGCTCGGCGCCCTCGCGGGCCTCGCGCAGTGAGTCCAGCGCTTCTTGAAGCGGCGCGCACCCGACGCGCGCGGGGATGAGCTGGAGGCGCTCCAACTGCTCCAGCTGCTCCAGCGCGAACTGGATGTTGCCGGTGACGTAGGAGAGCGGGTTGTTGATTTCGTGGCCCACGCCCGAGGCGAGCTGCCCCGCCATGGCCAGCTTCTCCGACTGCACCAGCCGCTCGCGCGCGGCGACCAGCTCCTGGGTCCGCTGCTGCACCAGCGCCTCGGCCTCCAGGCGACCCGAGTGCTCGCGGGCGAGCAGCCCGTCGCGCTCGGCCTCCATGCGCTTCTTGTCGGAGATGTCGCGCGCGGTGATGCACAGGTTGCGGCCCGAGGACCACGCGTGCACCTCGTGCCAGCGCTCCGGCGCGGTGCGCAGCTCGAAGAGGGCCGGGGTCCCTTCGTCCGACACCCGACGCAGCTCGCGCTCCAGTCGCGTGCCCTGCAGCTCCGGACAGGCCTCCCACAGCACGCGGCGGAAGAGGACGTCCGCGCCCCGGCCGGTGAGCGCCGCCGCGTTGCGGTTGACGTAGGTGAGCCGCCAATCCGCGTCCACGGTGAAGAACGCGTCCGGCGTGCTCTCCAGCACGTCGCTCACCCAGTCCAGCGTCTCGCGAAGCCCCTCTTCGACGCGCTGCGCGCTGGTGATGTCACGAATCCGCAACAGCACGCCGTCGCGCAGGGGGACCGCGGTGCCGTGCAGCCAGGCCTCGCCCTCCGCGAAGCTGTCTTCTGTTGGACGTCCCGTCTCCACCACCCGGCACAGCAGCTCCATGCGGCCGGCCAGACCGTGCTCGGAGGAGACCTCGCGCAGGCGGCGGCCCCGGAGTGACTCAGGGGCGCGGCCCAGGGCGCGCGCGGCGGTGGGATTGGCCCACAGCCACTCGAAGTCGGAGATGCGTCCGCCACCGTCCCGCACGGCCCGCAGCACCATGCACCCCTCCGGGTCATGGGCCTCGGACTCCTCCAGGGCGCGGAGGAGGACATCCGCCGGAGGCGGAAGCGCCAGCGTGATGTCAGTCGCGAACATCCGCCTCCTCCGGCGGAAAGAACGGGTGGCTGGGTGAGGCTTTCGGCTGGGCTCGACGCGGCGCCCCGAGAAGACAGACGGCCGAAGGGCCCGCATGTCGCCATGAAAGGGCGTCTTTCACAAGTCACCTCGGGCGTTCCGCGGGCCCGGCGTATCGGGTGGGAGGCGGGATGGGCATGTCGCTGTCTGAAACAGCACCGCTGGCGGGGCGGGTGCCTTGCGGCGCGGCGCCCGGAGGCGGACCCTGCGGGCCCAAGCGTCGGGAGAGCGGTGTGGTGCGACAAGTGCTCGTACTCGAGGACGACGACGACCTCCGGGGCATGCTCTGCGACCTGCTGAGGATGTATGGGGTCACGGCCTGCGTGGACGTGAACTCCTTCGAGGCCCTGGTCCAACAGCGAGACGCGGCGCTGGGCTGCGAGCTGGCGCTCCTGGACGTGAACCTGGGCGCGGGCGTGCAGAGCGGACTGGATGCGTTGGACTGGCTCCTCGCGCAGGCCTACCAGGGCCGCGCCGTGTTCCTCACCGGCCACGCTCGCTCGCACCCGCTGGTGCGGCTGGCCTACGAGCAGACCCAGGTGAAGGTGCTCGCCAAGCCGGTGGACTCGAGGGCGCTGCGCGCGCTGCTGGAGGAACCTCGGGGTGCATAGCACGCGGCCCTCCTCGCCCCCCGCGCCCGCGCCGCGAGGGTTGATGACGGTGGAGCAGGAGCGCCGGGCGCGCGCGTGGCGGTCGAGCACCGCGGCCCTCCTGCTGCTCGTGCTCTGCCAGGTGTCCTCGCTCTTCATCGACCTGACGGTGCTGCCCCTCTCGCGCCTGCTGCCGCTCCTGCGCGGCGCGCACATCGCCCTGTGCCTGGGGCTGCTGGGCTGGCTGTATGCGCGGCGGCGGACGCCCACGGGCTTCGTGTCCTCCACGGCCTTCCTGGTCGCCGCGGTGCCGCTCCTGCCTGTGTTCGCGCTGACCGAGCAGGTCCTGGCCCAGCACCACTCCACCTGGGCGCCGCTCATGGGCCACCGGCTGACCCTGCTGAGCATCGGCGTGTTCGCGCCGCTGGGCTTCTGGCCCGGAACCGCGCTCATCGCCGCGTTCGCGACGGAGGCCGTGGCGCTCTGGTACGGGCTCCACCTGTCCGCCCATCTGCCCGCCATGGTGTGGGAGCCGTGGGCCACGCTCGTCTACGCGGCCGCGGGGCTGGCCTTGTTGGGCTCGCGCTTGCGCAGCCGCCGCGCCGAGCACCAGCTGCGGCACGCCCGGGCGGAGGCCGAGTCCCTGGAGCGAATGGCCGCGCTGATTCTCGCCCTGCGCGACGCGGTGAGCACGCCCTTGCAGACCCTGGAGGTGGGCACCGCGCTGCTGCGCCAGCGGGCCCCGGGCTGCGAGGTGACGCTGGACGCCATGGACCGGGCCCTGGACCGGCTGCATCGGCTCACCCAGCAGATGGCCTCGTCGGACCCGCTGGTCGTCTGGCACAAGGGCGAGGAGTCCTTCGACGCGGACACCGTGCTGCGCAACCTGGAAGAGTCGCTCACCCGCGAGCTTCAGCGCCGTCGGAACTAGACTGCGGCGCCATGCGCCCCACCCTCGTCACCGGCCTGTCCTTCGAGCCGCTGCACCTGCCCCTCACCGAGCCCTTCGCCATCGCCACCGGCGCGCAGCACGCGGCGGAGAACGTGCTCGTGCGCTTGACCCTCGCGGACGGCACCGTGGGCCTGGGCGAGGCCGCGCCCTTCACCGCCGTGAGCGGCGAGACGCAGGCCAGCACCCTGGCCGCCCTGGAGTCCGCGCGAGGCGTGCTCGAAGGCAAGGACGCACGGGCCTGGCGCCCGCTGTCCGAGTTCCTGGGCGACGTGCTCGCGCTGGCGCCCGCCGCGCGCTGTGGCCTGGAGACAGCGCTGCTGGACGCGCTCACCCGTCACCACCGCGTCCCGCTCTATGTCTTCCTGGGCGGCGCGGGCACGACGCTGGACATCGACATGACGGTGACGGCCGGGGACGTGGCGCACGCGGTGAACTCCACGCGGGCCATCCTCGCGCGCGGCATCCGCACGCTGAAGGTCAAGGTGGGCGCGCTCTCTCCCGACGAGGACGCGGCGCGGCTGGTGGCCATCCATCAGGAGGCACCTCGGGCGCGGCTGTTCGCGGACGCCAACGGCGGCTACGACGTGTCCGAGGCGCTCGCGTTCCTCAAGGGCCTGGAGCGCGCGGGCATCCCGCTGGCCTTGTTCGAGCAGCCCGTGCCCGCGACCGACGTCGCCGGCATGGCGGAGCTGGCGCGGCGCACCCGCGTGAGCCTGTGCGCGGACGAGTCGGCGCGCTCGGCAAGGGACGTGCTGCGGCTCATCCGCGAGAACGCCTGTCACGCCATCAACATCAAGACGATGAAGTGCGGCGTGGTGGAGGCGATGACCATGTGGAGCCTGGCGCGCGCCGCCGGGCTGGAGCTGATGGTGGGCGGCATGGTGGAGAGCGTGCTGGCCATGAGCACGTCCGCGCACCTGGCGGCGGGCCTGGGTGGCTTCGCCTACGCGGACCTGGACACACCGCTGTTCATCGCGCGCCATCCGTTCCAGGGCGGAGGGCGGTACGAGGGCTCCACGTTGAGCCTGGACCCCGACGCGCCCGGCCACGGCGTCTCGCTGGCTTGAGGCGCGGACGACGGAGCATCGGCCGAGCCGCCGAGTCGGGTGGCAATGCGCGCCCGAGCGGTTAGGGATAGTCCGTGCTGGATGCCCTCGCCGCTCCCTTCCGCCTCGCGCTGGTCGCCGAGGACCCGCTCGCTCGGGGTGCGCTCAGCCGCGCGCTGAGCGACCAGGGAGGCGACCAGGTGGTCCTCGCGACAGGCACGCAGGCGGAGCTGGAGGCGGCGGGCGGTGATGCGCCGGACGCGGTGCTCTGGGACACGGGGCTGCGTCCACCGGAGCGCGAGGGACGCGTGGAGGCGCCGGACCTGGGCGCGCCGGTGCTCGCGCTGGTGACGGACGAGGCCGCGGGCGAAGTGGCGCTGACGGTGGGCGCGCGCGGGCTCCTGTTCCGAGACGCGCCGCCCGCGTCACTCATGGCCGCGCTGCACGCGGTGGCCCGAGGGCTGACGGTGTTCGAGCCCGCCCTCGCGGAGCTGCGAGGCACGCCCCGCGCGAGCGCGGCCCCATCCCCGACGAGCGCGGAGTCGCTCACGCCTCGGGAGCGAGAAGTGTTGGCCCTGCTCGCCGAGGGGTTGTCCAACAAGGCCATCGCTGACCGGCTCGCCATCAGCGAGCACACGGCCAAGTTCCATGTGAACGCCGTGCTGGCCAAGCTGGGCGTGCAGCGGCGCACGGAGGCCGTGGTGCGCGCGGCGCGACTGGGGCTGGTGACGCTGTGAGCACGGGCGCCCCGGGCACGTGCTCGGGTGTTAGGCTCGACCGCGAATGGCGAACCAGGATTGGGTGTCGCGCCTGCTGACCGGGCGTGCGTCGGCGGACAAAGGGCTCAACGTCCACCTCTCCGAGCGCGATGGCGGCGGCCTGCACGACAAGATGCGGCAGGCGTACTGGTGGATCACCAACAACGCCGTCATCTGCCCCTACTACGACATCGAGTTCGGGGGGCGCGCCGCGCTGAAGAACGCCGCGGGTGACGAGGTCCACCTGCCCGAGGACATGAGCTACAGCTCGTTCGTCCTCATCCCGCTGCTCACGCTCTTCACCTGTCGCCGCGCGATGCTCGTGGGCGGCCCCGGGCGCGGCAAGACGACGTCCGCGGTCCTCATGGCGCTGCTGTCCGGCATGAGCCGCGACGAGGTGCACCGCGGCATCCAGCGCGGCCATCCGCAGCTGTCCATCGCGGATCTGCTCGGCGCGCCCCTGCCCTCGGACATGCTCAAGGCCGAGGACATGGCGCAGGTGAAGGTGAGCTGGCGCAAGTGGATTGGCCAGCGCGTGAAAATCATCGACGAGTACAACCGCATCCCCACCAAGACGCAGTCCGCCCTGCTGTCCCTCATGGCCGAGGGCTACGCGGAGATGATGGACCAGTATGTCTATGCGGGGCGCTCGTCCTGGTTCCTCACCGCCAACGACGACCAGGGCGGCGGCACGTTCCAGGTCATCGAGGCGCTCAAGGACCGCATCGACGTCGTCGTGCGCGCGGTGCCGTTCAACTCGCACTTCATCGACACGCTGCTCCAGCGCATCGAGGCGGACCGCTCCCCCGAGGAGATGCTGCCGCGCGAGATTGTCTTCACGCCCGGAGAGCTGGAGAAAATCTACGCCTCCATCCTCGCGGTGGAGGTGCCGCCGGACGTGCTGGAGCGCGTGGCCTTCTTCCTGGGGCAGCTCGACTTCTGTCGCATGGCCTCGCCGCGCTTCGAGTTCAAGCACAAGGACACGCTGAAGCTGGCCGGTCAGACGGTGTCCGCCGTGTGCAACGAGCAGTGCCCGCTCGACAAGAAGGTGCACCTGTGCACGCAGACGGAGAACGGCGTCAGCGTGCGCGCGTACCAGACCATCCTCCACTTCGCGAAGGCGCTCGCCTTCTTCCGAGGCCACGCCACCGTGGAGCTGGAGGACTTCCGGCAGATTGCCCCCTGGGTGCTGCACGAGAAGCTGGTGCCCAACGCGCGCAGCCCGTTCTTCGAGGTGAAGGGCCACCGGCCGCTGCTCCAGGACCGCGTGGCGTGGATCCGCCAGATGTTCGACATGGCCGGGGCGCAGTTCGACGCGCACCTGCCGCTGCGCCGCAAGGTGGATGCGCTGCGCAAGGACCTGGACAAGGGCTTGGCGGGCGTGGACCTGCGCACCACGGAGAAGCGCCTGGCGGCGGTGACGGCGCTGATGAACGAGCTGCTATCGCGCCACGAGCTGTCCGGTCCCATCTACGAGGACCTCATCCACCTCAAGTCCATGTACAGCCGCTATCGCAACTACGCGACGTGGCTGAAAGAGAGCCCGGGCGGGACGCCATGAGCGACTTCGTGCGCGAGCTGGAGGAGAACGCGCGGGCCCGCTTCGTGCGGTGGCATCCGGCGCTGTGGAGCGAGCTATTGCAGGGCCCCGCTCAGGCACTGGGGCAAGCCCTGGTTGCGGCCGGCGTCGGCGAGGACGAGGCCGGGCACCTGATGCGGAGCTATCTCCAGCTCGGCGCCGAGGGCATCGGGCTGGGCTATCTGTACCCCGCGTCCTCGGGGCGGCTGAACGTCTTCACGCTGGCGTGGTCCACCCTGGTGCCTCGACTACTGGCCGCGGTGCCCTCTGCCCGGCGCGCGGACACGCTCGCGCAGCTGTGGAACCTGGGCGAGAACCTGGAGGCCGCGCCACCGTGGGTGCAGCGCGTGTTCTGCCGCGTCTGCCGAGACCTGCCGTCGCTCGATGACATCGAGGCGCGGTTGCGCCACGTGGCCGCGTCCGTCCTGGAGGCCCCGGGCACGCCGCTGCGGCAGTCCGTCCAGGCGCATTGGGTGGACCTGTCTCGCGAGGACGCGCGCTTCCTCCCCGGCGCGATGCACTTCCTGGCCCCCACCGTGGTCTGCGTTCACGACCGCCACCGACTGGCCGCGGCCGGCCGAGACGCCGCGACGCAAGGCGTGTGGCTGACGGAGACGCCGCTCCCGCTGGGCGCCATGGGCTGCAAGGAAGTACCGCCCTCGACGTGTGAGCCCACCGCCGCGCTGGTGAGCCTGGAGCAGCGTGACGCCCGGGCCGGGGAGTGGTTCGCCACGGGAGCCAATGGCTGGCGCACCGTGGCGACGATGCAGACATCGCAGTGGCTGGCGGTGCTCATCCCGGCATGAGCGGGAGCGCCTTCACACCCGAGGAGGTGGAGCGCTGCTGGCGCGAGGCGCTGGCGCTCTGGGACATGCACGTCCAGCTCAGTCCTCCCGCGCCTCACCTGCCCTTCCTCCCCGCGGAGCGAGGCCTGAGCGAGCCGCTCGCGTACATCGACCTGGTGAAGCGTCAGGTGTTCGTGAACTTCGAGCTGCTCGCCACGATGGGCGCGCGAGACAGCTTGACGGCAGTGCTGGCGCACGAGATTGGCCACCACGTGCGCTTCCCTCACACGCTGGGCTGGGACGCGGAGCTGCGCGTGGTGGAGCAGCGCTTGATGCCCGGCCTGAAGCAATCGCTCACCAACCTCTACTTCGACCTCCAGGTGAACGAGTACGTGGGGCGCACGCACGCCCCCGCGCTCTGCGCCGTGTACCAGGGCTTCCTGCGCCGCCCCGGCTCCGCCCCGCCGTCCCCGCTGTTCTGCTTCTACCTCGCCCTCTACGAGGAGCTGTGGGGCCTGCCGCCGGGACACCTGGTGCCTCGCGAGCAATTGGAGCCGATGGAGGCGGCCTATCCCGGCACGCGCGCGGAGGCCCGCGTGTTCGCGCAGACGTTCTATTCGCTGGCGGATCCACGCGAGCAATTCCTCTACTTCTGCGCCACCTTCATCCGCTACCTCGACTCGCTGGATGACGAGGACCCCACGCTTCCGCTGGGCGGGGACATCCCCTTGCCGGACGAGGCGGACCTGGACGCGGCGGTGCAGTCGGGCGGCAGATGGGATGACGCACTGGCCGAGGCCAAGGCGCGAGGCTGGCTGACCGAGTCACACGACACGCGTGACGCGGATCCACTCACCACCATCTCCCGCGCCACGAACCACCTGCCCGGCAAGGGACAAGCAGAGGTGCGCCGCGCGCTGGTCGGTCGTTACTACCGCCGCCTCGTGGACGCGCACGTGCTGCGGCTGCCCAGCGCCCCGACGAATCCCGAGCCGAGCCTGCGCACCACGCCCACCGAATGGGAATACGGCGACGACCCGAGCACCATCGATTGGACGCTGACGGTGCTCTCGCGGGGGCCGCTCGCGGCGGTCTCGCCATTGCGCCGCGAGCTGGAGGTGGACGTGCCGCCCGCCTCGGAGCCCGGCATCCCGGCCGTGGAGCTGTACCTGGACACCAGCGGCTCCATGCCCAATCCCCAGACGCAGCTCAACGCGATGACGCTGGCGGCGCAGGTGCTGTCCGCCTCCGCGCTGCGCAAGCAGGGCCGGGTTCGGGCCGTGGTGTATTCGGACGGACCGCCCCTGGAGTCCGGCTGGATGTACAGCGAGGACACCGCCCGCGAGTTCCTCTTGCAGTTCATCGGTGGGGGCACGCGCTTCCCCATCGAGCGCCTCACGGAGTCCGCGCAACAGACGCCCGATGTGCTGCGCGTGCTCATCTCGGACAGCGACTTCCTGTCGAACATGTCGGACCCCGCCGCGCTGAAGCGGCTCGTGGAGGCGACGCGACGCTCGCGGCTGCTCGTCGCCTTCCTCGCCCTGCCGGACGAGCACGCCGCGCGCAAGCTGTTGGCCCCAGCGCTGGCGGACCGGCGCTTCCGCCTGGTGACGGTGGCGTGGATGTCCGACTTCGGACCCATGGCCGCGGCGCTCTCTCGGGCGCTGTTGGAGACCTGATGGCCTTCTCGATTCCTCGACTTCGTGAGCAGCTCGCCGCGGCGCCCCTCGCGTCCCCCTATCCGCACGAGCTGGCGCTGGCCGTCATCTGCGACGTGTTCCGAGCCGCGAACCAGCGGCCTCCCCGGCGCGAAGCCTTCGTCCAGTTCGAGCGGCATCACGGTCATCCCCTCTGGCGCGAGCAGGTGGGCATGTTGGCCCACGTGCTGGCCTCCACGGCGCTGCGCGAGGAGACGGTGAAGGCGCTCGACGCGACGCGCGCGCCCATGGCGCGCCTGGAGCAGTTCTTCGAGGAGATCCAACCCCTCACCGCGGAGATGGTGCGCGCGAACGCCTTCCGCCAGGAGGAGTTCCTCCGCGTGTGGATCCGCGGGATGGGTGGCGAGATTGAGCACGAGACTCCGGCGACGTCGAAGCAGCGCCTGGAGCAACTCGATTACCGCAAGGCCTTGGCGGACTTCCGCGCGGCCGAGTCCGCCCGAAAGAAAGAAGCCGAGCGCCGCGAGCAGCTCATTCAAGAAGCCGCGAGGCGCGAAGCCGAAGCGCGCGGCTGGCGCGAGTAAGGCAAGGCGCGCGTGTCCACGCACTCCGTCCTCGCGCCGAACCTGGGCGTCGCGCCTCGGGCGAGGATCCGCCGCGACACCGCGACGCAGCGCCCGCACATCCCCTGGGCCGAGGCCGTCGCCCAGGAACTGTCCGCGCTCGCCTCGCTCTCGGATGAGGCCCAGGCCCGCGCGCGCGTGGAGGCTCGACTCGACGGACTGCGACGCGCCCTGCACGACTCGCCCTTTCATGCGCGGCGGCTGCGCGACTTGGGGCTGCATCCCGGCGACCTGCGCGGACTGGACGACCTGAAGCACTTCCCCGTCCTGGAGCGCGCGACGCTCGCGGAGCACTGGGACGCCATTCCAACCTTGCCCACCGAGTCCTCGGAGTGCGTGGTGGTGCGCAGCTCCGGCACCACGGGCGACCCGGTGAACGTCGTGCGCGACCGACGCGACTGCCTGCTCATGTGGGCCGTGCTGCGCTTTCTGCTCGCGCGCGCGGGTGCCCGGCTGTCACCGCGCCCCCGCGTGGTGCTGCTGGACGCGCTGCCCGGTGGGCTGGAGTACTCGGTGCGACTGCCCATCCTGGAGAACGGAGCCTTGCACCGCGTCTCCGTGCTGCGCGCCGACGCGGCCGAGCGCCTGCGCCGCGTGCGTCCCTCCGTGGTGTTCTCCGACCCCGAGGGACTGCGCTGGTGGATTGCCCAGCCAGCGCTGCCTCGGCCCGCGCTCATGCTGACGTCCGCGCAGCATCTGCCCGCCGCGCTGCGGGACACCCTCACGCGCGACCTCGGCGTGCCCGTGCTCAACTACTACGCCACCACTGAGACCGGGCCGCTCGCGTGGGAGTGTCTGCACACGCCTGGGCACTTCCATGTCTTCGCGCCCGATGTCTGGTTGGAGCCGGACTCGGACGACGTGGTGGTGACGCGCCTGCGGCCCAGCGTGTTGCCGCTGTTGCGCTATCGGCCGGGAGACCGCGGCACGGCGCGACGGGATGCGTGCGCGTGCGGCTTCCACGGCTGGACGCTGACGGGCTTCGGCGGACGGGGCGCGTGCCGCTTCCTCGCGCCCACGGGCCGCTCGGTGGATGCGTGGGCCGTGGCCTGGGTGTTCAAGCACCACGCGCTGCGGGCGTTCCGCCTCACGCAGGAAGACTCCGAGGGATTCCTGTTGGAGCTGGCCGGGGCCTCGGCGCAAGAGGCCCGCGCTTTGACGGAGCGACTCGTCGCGGCGCTGCGGAACCTGGGCTGGACCTCACCGCGCGTGGCCGTGCACGCCGTGGACGCTGCGGCGTGGAGCACGCCCGCCAAGCCGCAGCCGTTCCGGTGCCTCGTGCCCGCTCAGGGGCACTGACGCGAATACTGGAGCGGGAGGTCTCGCGTCCCGTCCCGGTCGACGAGCACCACCTTGACCCAGACAATGTGCGCGCGTCCCTGGTTGTCCACCGCGAGCAGCCGCTCACTCGACAGGTTGACCGAGTAGGGCTTCATCCGGGGCGTCACCTGCATCTCGCGCCACGTCCCCTGGGCGTTGGTCATGTACAGGACGAACGTGCCCTGGCTGTCCGCGCCCACCAGGTGCGCCATGCCGAGCCGATCCACCGCGAGCGTCGTCTGCGCGTCCGCGCCCGTGCGGATGCGCGACAGTGACCACGCGCCGTTCCGCCGCGCGCCGTACCAGAGGTCGCCGTCCGAGAACGTCACGTGGGGCACGCCCATGACATCCAGGTCCAGTGACTGCCCATAGCCATAGGCGCGGATCTCCTCATCCACCCACGCGCCCGAAGCATTGGTCAGGTAGTGCAGCCGCGAGTCCTCCAGCGTGCTGTAGACCACGTGGCTGTTGCCCAAGCCGTCCACCCGCAGCACCGCGCCTCGCAAATCGGTGGCGACCCCCAGGTCCGTGGCGGTCCACACGCCGAGCCGGTCGTTCGCGTAGAACAGCTCACCGCCCTGCGCGCTGCTGACGTAGAGGACGTGCGTGACCCCCTGCGCATCCAGGTCGAACGCCATCGCGGTGCCCGTGCCCACGAGGCTGCGCCGCCACTTCCCGCCGGCATAGCTGCCCGCGTACACCAGCGACGGCGCGGTCAGGTCCGTGTCCTCCGCGCGCGCGTCGTAGAGCAGGTGCAACGCATTGGCGGCATCCACCTTCAGCCCCGCCAGGTGCGGCGTGCCACGAAAGCCCGGCTCCTCCACCCACGGGTCCGACGACACGTTGCCCGTCCGGATGCCGCCGGGGCGCGAGTACGCATACAGCCCTTCGTCCCCGGCCCCGAGCGTGAAGCCCGCGGAGATGATGCCTCGCGCCAGCTCCATGCTCTGCCACCCGTTGATGCACGCACCCCAGCTCGACAGGGTCTGCGACCGGCGCTCCAGGCCCGGCGGCACCGGCGCCGCCCAGCCCCCATCCAGCGTGTCGCCCTCCGGGTTGTGCGGGGAGCCACCGCCATTGGGCGGGTACTTCGCGGTCGGCACGTCCAGCGGCTTCACGACGATGGGGTCGCACGCCACCACCCCCGCGGCGGCGGCAAGCAACGCGAGACACAGGCGGGGAACCGACAGTCCCACGGGGTAGCTCCCAGGCATGCGGCGCGGGCCGCGCACCGGCCCGTGTCGGGACAATACGGAAGAATCCTCCCGAGCAGGAGATGCCCCCCGCGACAACCGGGCTTCCCGCCCGTCTCCGGGGCTCCCGCAGAACGCACCGTGAAGAACCCGAGGACTCGGAGGAACACCCGCACATGGAGACTCGCCGGCTGGGGGCCCAGGGGCCCGTCGTCTCGAAGTTGGGATTGGGTTGCATGGGGATGTCCGACTTCTACGCGGGCCGCGACGACGCGGAGTCCGAGGCCACGCTGCGGCGCGCGCTGGAGCGGGGCATCACCTTCTTCGACACCGCGGACGTCTACGGCTCGGGTCGCAACGAGGAGCTGGTGGGCCGCGTGCTGCGCGCACACCGCGCCCACGTCGTCCTGGCCACCAAGTTCGGCCTCGTGCTCGACCCGAACAACCCGCGCACGCGCGGCGTCAACGGCCGGCCCGAGTACGTGCGCCAGTGCTGCGACGCCAGCCTCCAGCGCCTCGGCACCGACGTCATCGACCTCTACTACCTGCACCGCGTGGATCCGCGCACGCCCATCGAGGACACCGTGGGCGCCATGGCGGACCTCGTGAAGCAGGGCAAGGTGCGCCACCTGGGATTGTCGGAGGTGAGCTCGGACACGCTGCGGCGCGCGTGCGCCGTGCATCCCATCGCCGCGCTCCAGACCGAGTACTCGCTGTGGAGCCGCGAGCCCGAGGACGGCGTGCTCCAGACCTGCCGCGAGCTGGGCGTGGGCTTCGTGCCGTACAGCCCGCTCGGCCGCGGCTTCCTCACCGGCCAGTTCAAGCGCGTCGAAGACTTCGCGCCGGATGACTACCGCCGCACCTCGCCTCGCTTCCAGGGCGAGAACTTCCAGCGCAACCTGGCGCTGGTGGAGCACCTGGAGCACCTGGCGCGACAGCGGCGCTGCACGCCCGCGCAGCTCGCACTCGCCTGGGTCCTGGCTCGGGGTGAGGACCTGGTGCCCATCCCCGGCACCAAGCGCCGCGCGTTCCTGGAGGACAACCTGGCCGCGCTGGAGGTGCGGCTGACCCGACAGGACTTGGATGACCTCGAGTCCATCGCACCGCCGGGTGTGGCCTCGGGCGAGCGTTACCCGGAGGCGTTGCTGGGGCTGGTGCAGCCCCAGGGGCCAGGCCAATCGCGCACGCGCTGAGGGCGACCGCCGGTCCAGCACCCGACACCGCCACCCACCTCCGGGCACACCGATGTCGTCTCCTTGGAGACCGCGGCGCGTCTGCTTCCTCGCGTCGCCGTTCGAGTGAACGCCCCAGCAGGGGGGTCCCTGCCGCCCAGGCAGGTCCGTCGCTACGATGGAACCGGGGGGAGGCCATCACCGTGTCCATGCCCGTACATTCCGAGCCCGCAGCTCGAGCGTCTGGCGTTGTCTCGAATGACGATGTCGCACCGCCCAGGGGCCCCGAGGCCCGGGGACAGTCACGCACGGGACTCGCGGTGGTCCAGGTGAAGACGTCCGCGGTCGGACAGTACAGCGTGGCACTGATGGCCTTCGGCATCGCGCTGTTCCTGGAGCGCGTCCTGGGTGTCTTCATGGCCACCCATCCCTTCCTGTTCTTCTACGGGGCCGTCGCCATCGCGGGCTGGTGGGGCGGCTGGGGCCCGGCGCTCATGAACACGGCGCTGTCCCTCATCTCCTTCAGCGCCTTCTTCCCGCTCGGCCACCAGGGCGACTGGGTGCGTCCGTCGGACGTCGTGTCGCTCGGCATCTTCGCGATGCTGGCGCTGCTCGTGACGAAGCTGAACGTGAGCCTGCGGCGCACCAACGCCGAGCGCGCGCTGCTGCTGGAGCGGGAGCGCGCCGCCCGAAGCGAGGCCGAGAACGAGCGCGCCCGCCTCCACTCGCTCTTCATGCAGGCCCCCGCGCACATCGCGCTCTTCCGAGGTCCGCAGCACATCTACGAGCTGTCCAACCCGCCCAACAACGAGCTGCTGGGCCACCGCCAGCTCGTGGGCCGCTCGGTGCGGCAGGCCGTGCCCACCGCCGAGGCCGAGGTCATCGCGTCGCTGCTGGACCGCGTCTACACCTCGGGAGAGCCGTTCATCGGGAGGGAGATGCCCATTCGCGTCCCGCGCCCCGACGGCGGCGAGCACGAGGTCTACTTCAACCTGGTGTACCAACCCACGCGCAACGCGCAGGGGCAGGTGGATGGCATTGCGGGCTTCGGCTTCGACGTCACGGACCTGGCGCAGGCCCGCCAGCGCGCGGAGGCACTCACCGCCGAGC
Source organism: Myxococcaceae bacterium JPH2 (assembly GCA_016458225.1). Taxonomy (NCBI): domain Bacteria; kingdom Pseudomonadati; phylum Myxococcota; class Myxococcia; order Myxococcales; family Myxococcaceae; species Myxococcaceae bacterium JPH2. Next base: position 525,754 of record JAEMGR010000003.1, read on the forward strand.
TGCGCCATGGAGAAGAGCGGCTGCGCATGCTGGCCGAGGCGAGCGCCACCCTCGCCTCCTCACTGGACTACGAGGCCACGCTGCACAACATGGCGAAGCTGGCCGTGCCGCGCCTGGCGGACTGGTGCTTCGTGGACGTGGCCATGGCGGACGGCTCGTTCAAGCGGGTGGAGGTCGCGCACGCCGCGCCCGAGGACGCGCCCCTCGCGGAGAAGGTGCGAGGGTTCACCGCCCTGCTGGACGGCAATCCCTTGCATCCGCCCACGCAGGCCCTGCTGCGCGGCGAGGCGCTCCTCATCGAGGACTTCTCGGACGAGCGACTGGAGTCGAGCGGCCACAACGCGGAGCACGTGCGCGTCATGCGCGCCATCCGGCCTCGCTCGTTCGTGGTCGTGCCCTTGATGGTGCGTGAGCGCACCATGGGCATCCTCACGTGCTTCACGACGCACTCGGGCCGGCACTACACGGAGATAGACCTGTCGTTCTTCCGAGAGCTGGCGAGCCGGGCCGCCCTCTCCATGGAGAACGCGCGCCTGTATCGCGAGGCCCAGGAAGCCATCCACCTGCGCGACGAGTTCCTCTCCATCGCGAGCCACGAGCTCAAGACGCCGCTCACGCCCTTGAGCCTCAAGCTGCAATCCCTCTCGCGAGAGCTGGGTCGCACCGCCGGGGTGCTGCCGCGCCCGCTGGTGGAGAGCTACGTGGAGGTGGGCTCGCGACAGGTGAAGAAGCTGTCGGAGCTGGTGAACACGCTGCTGGATGTCTCGCGCATCGCCTCGGGGCGACTGCGGCTGGACGCGGCGGAGGTGGACCTGGCCGCGCTGGTGCGCGAGCTGGTGGGACGGCACGAAGCCCAGGCGGTGCGCATGGGCTCGCCCCTGCAGCTCGAGGGCGCGGACGTGCCCATCCTCGGGTGGTGGGACCGGCTCCGGTTGGAGCAGGTGGTGATGAACCTGGTGGACAACGCCATCAAGTACGGCCAGGGACGGCCCATCCACCTGCGGCTCGCCGAGGGGCCCGAGCGCGCCCGGCTCACGGTGCGCGACGAGGGCATCGGCATCGCGCCCGAGCATCTGCCGCGCATCTTCGGCCGCTTCGAGCGCGCGGTGTCCGACCGGCACTATGGCGGCCTGGGGCTGGGGCTCTACATCACCCGCACGCTCGTGGAGGCCATGAGCGGCACGGTGCAGGTGGAGAGTCGCTTGGGCCGCGGCTCCATCTTCACCGTGGAGCTGCCCCGGGTTCATCACGCACGCGAGTCGTGAGCGCTTACGGCGCCGCGCCACACTTCGCCGCGCCCAGCGTGGGAGCGAAGTACGCGCCGTAGAGGTCCGGCGTGAGCGAGAAGTTGCACGTGTTCGTCGCGACCGGAGACACGTTGGGGTGCGCCTCCAGGTAGCGCGCGATGTAATCACGCACGCCATCGGCGGAGGTCCAGAGCACGCTGCCCTCGCGGAACATGTCGTAGCCGCCGCCACCGCCCGCGCGGTAGTTGTTGATGGCGATGCGGAACACCTGATCGTCGGTGACGTCTTTTCCGTGGAAGCGCAGGTGGGTGAGCCGGGAGCCTGTGGGCCGAGAGAGGTCGTAGCCGTACTCGATGCCCGAGTAGAGGTCCCAGTTGAAGTCCGGCACGGTGGGCGTGGTGGCCTTGGCGTCCTCGGGCTTCGCGGGCAGGTGGTTGCCATCCAGCGTGGCGAAGTAGCGGGCATTCACCTCCAGCGCGCGACGCAGGATGGAGCCATTGATCTCCATCACATACAGCGTGTTGTCGTAGATGTAGATGCTGTACGCGTCGCGCAGGGTGAGGTCACCGGCCGGCAGCGCGCCGTCATTGGTGAAGAGGGCCGCCAGGGACACGTCCACGTCATGGCCGGCCTGATGCGCGGCATCTTCCTGCACGAGGTTGATGAGGTCCGCGAGGGGGCTGTCGACGTATCGCCCGGCGAAGCCTCCGGGGAACGCGGCCGTGGTGTTGCCCACCTTCCGATTCACATACGCGAGGGTGGTGTCATGCGCCGCCTGGGAGAGCCGCTTCACGTCCGCGTCCTCCGCGACCGCCTCCACCGAGAGCAGCTTCGAGTCGTGGCTGTTGACGACCCAGTGGGCATCATTCCAGTTGAGCTTGAGCTGGACCTCGGCGAGATGGCTGCCCCAGCGATTGGGTTGGGTGAGGAGGACCTCGCGCCCGTCCTTGTTGTGCATCAGCATCTTCGGAATGGGCTGATGGGTGTGTCCGGTGAGGAGCACGTCCACGTCGGGCACATCCTGAGCAATCTGGACGGCCTCGTTCTCGCCCGGGAGGTTGCCTCGGTCGTTCCACTTCGTGGGGTCCGCGTAGTCCGCGAGCCACGAGTCCGCGACGCTGGCGCTCCCGGTGGGTTGCTTGTCCGGACCGCTGTGGATGGCCACCACGATGATGTCGGCGCCAGCGGCCTTCATCCGGGGCACATAGGTCTTCGCGGTCTTCAGCGGATCATCGAAGCGCAGGTCCGGAATGTTCTCCGCCCGCTCCCAGGTGGTGACGCCTGGCGTGACGAGGCCGAGGATGCCCACCGTCACGCCGCACACGTTCTGAAGGACATAGGGCGTGAAGGCCTCGGAGCCATCGGCGCTCTTGCGAACGTTGGCGCCGAGGAGGGGGAAGCGGACCTCGCCCTTGAACTTCCCGAGGACGCCGAGCCCGTAGTTGAACTCGTGATTGCCGAGCGCCATGGCGGCATAGCCCAGCTCGTTCATGGCGGTGGCCATGGGGTGCTGGGGCTTGTTGTCGACGAGGGCGTAATACGTGCCGAGCGGCGTGCCCTGGATGGTGTCACCGGTATCGACGAGCAGGGTGCAGTCGGGGTTCTTGGCGCGCTCTTGTTTGACGAGAGCGGCGACCTTGGCCAGGCCACGCTTCGCGTCGGCTTTCCCGGTGAAGTAGTCCCACGCGAAGATGTTGGAGTGCAGGTCGCTCGTCTGGAGGAGGGTGAGCGTCCGGGGCGAGAAATCGGCTGCTTGGGGGATGACGGTGACGGGCGGGGGGCCTTCCGAGTCATTGCACGCGGTGAGGAGGGGACAGACACCGACGAGACAGGAAATCGCGGCACGCACTGCGCGCGCCAGACGGGGGGAATGCATCATGAGACCTCCGAGGATGGTGACTCGGCACCCTACGTGTCCGTCGGGCAGTGTCTCGCCAACACTCGGCGACGCAAGGGTCCCGGTTCCGTCACATCCCCGAGTGTCCGATGTCTGGCTTCATCCCCACGTCCGAGCGTGTGCTTTCAATCGACAGCCAGAACCAACGCCCTCCCGAGTCGAGCGCGCCGCGAAGAAACTCGGCGAACGAGGCCGCGATCCTCGGACAGTATTCAGGGTCGGGAAACGCCTCGCGATATCCATCGCGAATGACATAGCGACCCGCCTCCCGCTGCCCCACGTCGAGCAGGAGTCAGTTGAGTGCGCCGGGCGCCCCAGGCAGGCACGATGAATCAATAAGCAGAGAGTCGAGGATGCGGCGTCCGAGGAAGCTGGGCGTGCGGCGCCCACGGGCCACTGGACCCCAGACATCGCCGGCAGGTCTCCAGCGGCGTCTCTCGCTCCAGATAGCCGAGCATCCGCGCGAGCAACTCCGGGCCGTCCAGTGACACCCCATCCACTTCCGACAACGCAGGCGACTCCGGGTGCTCACGCCGCACCACGGTCTCGACATGCGGAGGCCGCGTGCACAGGTAGAAGCGACCTTGGTGCACCAGATGGCACCGCGTCTTGAGCCAGCAGCGCGCGAAGACCTCGCGCGTCTCGGCGTCCGACGTCGAGGGGCTCTCGGGAGTCAGCTGCTGGAACGCGTCGATGCGCTTCACTGTGAGATAGACGCCGTGCTGTTCGCACCGCTCCGTGATGCGCGCGATGGAGCGCTCCGGTAACAGCCGCGACGAATAGACAGACAGCGTCATCCGGTCGAGCCGCTCGTACACCGCATCCGGCGCGCTCTGCGCGAGGAACCCATTCGTGGTGACGGAGAACTGCTCGCTGATGCCCGAGGCCCGAGCCACGTCGAGCAGCGCGGGAAGGTCCGGATGCAGGAACGGCTCCCCTCCCGTGAACTTGAACACCTGCGGCTTGAGGACTCGGGCCAGCGTCCGCAGGTCCTCACCGAGCCGCTCGGGCGACACGGTCCAGGCCGGCAAGTGGGGAGACAAGGGGCAGCACTGCACGCAGCGCAGGTTGCAGTGCGTGGCGGCATGCGCCTCCAGGGCCCAGGTGAGGATGCGACCGTCGTGGAGGTCGTAATGCACGGCCCCATCCTGCCAGGGTTGCCCCGAGCCTCGCGCGCCTGCACCATCTCCCCGTGTCGCATCCTCTCGGAGAAACGCGCGGGCCCCTCGCTCGACTGCCCTCGTGGCGAGCCACCGAAAGGGCCGAGCCCGGACTCGCCCCCACGTCCGTCGCGGCCCTCCTGCGTCACGACCTGTCCCCCACCGCGAGCCTGTTCCAAGGGATGCAATGCCTCCCGGTCCCACCGCCCGCCATCACGCGCGGCGTGGACACGCCACGCGATGAGGACACCCTGGCTGATGCGCTGCGCACGCTCGGGGAGCAAGCCATTCAAGCCCAGGTCGGCGCGGGCACACGTGATGTGAGCCTCAGCGGTGGAGTCGACAGCGCGGCGCTGTGCGCGATGGCCGCGCGCCACGCACCGGGGCGGATCCGCGCGTGGACCATGGACGTCCACTTCGCCGACACCACCGAGCGCGCCAACGCCCAGCTCATGGCGCGCGTGGCCGGAGTCGAACAGGTGGACGTGCCGATTCCGGATGCGTGCCTGCCCGATCTCTTCGAGCCGGCGGTGCGCGCCAACCCACGCGTCATCCTCAATGCCCGCGCCATCGCCAGCTTCGCGTTCTACGCGGAGGCGAAGCGACTCGGAGTCGGCCCGGTCATGCTCAGTGGCGCGGGCGCGGACGAAGTGATGCTCGGCAATCCCCGAGCACGCGCCAACGCCCGCGCGCAGGTGGATGAGGATCGAAAGCTCGCGGCCCGCGTACTCCGCCATCCCGCACCGGAGTTCGCCCTCGACTCCACGACCATGCCCTGGGACCTCGGGCCGTGGGAGGCGAACCGCTCCGACGAGGTCCGCCACGCCGCCTGGGTCTTGCGAGAGCTGGTCCTGCCTCCCGAGCTGTGCGGCGCCCGAGCCCATGGCCTCACGGTGCGCACACCGTACCTGGACGAAGCCTTCGCTCGCTTCACGCTCGCACTCCCCGCTTCGTTGCTGGTGCGAGGCGACCTGGGCAAGTGGCTCTTCCGGCACGCGGTGCGCACGCTCGTCCCCGACGAGGTCCGGCTCGCGCGCAAGACGCCGCGCTATGCCCAGACCGCCCTCTCCAGTCCCATGCGCCAGCGCTGGCTGGAGCTGTATCGCGAATGGCTCTCTCCCCACCGCCTGGAGCCGCTCCAGGTCATCGACCCCGTCGCGGTGCTCGCGCTCCTGGATGACTATGCGCGGCTCGCTCCCGAGGACACCCGTGCGGCGGCGGTGGATCGCCTGTTGATGCGGCTGGTGTCACTCGCCATGCTCCACGCTCACCCCGAGGCATGTCGCGCATGTCCCGAATCCTGATCGCCACCTCGCCCGAGAAAGGGCACGTCAACCCGATGGTCGGCGTGGCGCAGTGGCTGCGCCGCTTGGGCCACACCGTGGGCTGGCTGTGTCTGCCCGAGCCCGCGCCCCAGCTCGAACACCTCGGTGTCGAGCTGCTCCACCTCCCCACGGCGCGCCCCGCCGCGCCCGCCATCGAGACCGGTGGCGAGGCCCTGGCGAAGCTCGTTCAAGACGAGGCCGCGTTGGGCGCGTGGATCCGTGGGCTGCTGCTCGACGCGGTACCCGCGCTCATTCCTCCCGTGCGCGAGGTGGTGCGCGCCTTCCGTCCCGACGTGATGGCGCTGGATGGAATGCAGTACGCGGCCGTGCTCGCCGCGCACGCGGAAGGCATCCCCTGGGCGGGAGTGTCCTCCGCGCTGACGCTGCTGGAACCAGAGCTGGACCTGGCGCTCTTGCGCAACGTGCGAGCCCTGGCCGCAGACCGTCAGGCCCTGTTCGCCCGCTATGGCTTCGACGCGCGCTTCCGAACCTGTGAGTGCCTGTCACCGAGCCTCAACACCATCTTCGCGACAGAGGACTTCGTCGGCTCGGACGCGCGCGTTCCTCCCGCCACGCACCTCGTGGGCCCCTCGATTCCGCCCGAGGACCGAGGCGATGAAGTGGACTTCCCCTGGCACCGCATGGGCGACAAGCCCGTGGTGTATGCCTCGTTCGGCAGTCAGATTTCGTGGCAGCCCGAGCTGTTCCGTCTCATCGCGGAAGCCGCCGCACCGCTGGGCGTCACGCTGGTCCTCACGGCAGGAGCGCTGGCCGGCACGGACTTCCCCAGCACGCTGCCCGGTGACGTCGTGGCCGTTCCGTATGTGCCACAGCGCCAGCTCCTGCGGCGCACGTCCGTGTTCATCTCGCATGGCGGCGCCAACTCGGTGATGGAGGCGATGACGGCGGGCGTTCCGCTCCTCTTGCTGCCCGTCTGCAATGATCAGCCGGTGCAGGCGCACTTCCTCGAGCAGGCAGGAGCGGGGCGTGTACTCGCCCCCTCCCGAATGACCGTGCACGAGTGCCGAGCCGCGCTCACCCAGCTCATGGCTCCAGAGTCCTCCATCCGGCGCAAGGTGTCCGCCATCTCCAAGGTCTACGGCGCACGCGACGGAGCCCGAGAAGCCGCCGAGCGCATCGCGGGTCTGGTCGAGTGACAGAGCCACGGCCTTGGGTCGCGCGCCGGCATCACCCTCCGGGCGTCACGCCGCTGGAGGTGTGGAACCTGCCCGTGCTGGGACACGAGTTCTGGGAGCTGGCGGGAGCAGTCCGAGTGGACGCGACCCGCCGCGCGGGAGTCCCCGAGCCCACGCTCACCGCGAGACTCGTCGCCACGGTGCAGGCCGCGCTGGAACTCCTCGTCCACCAGCACGCACCGGACGCCGTCTATCTCAGCGGAGGGCTCGCATGTCTGGAGGGCTTCAACGCCGAGCTGGCCCGGGCCACGCAAGCACTCCCCTGCACCGTGCACGTCGCCGAGGCGCCTCGCTTCGCCCCCGTGCACGCAGGGCTCGCCGTGCTGGAATCACTCTCAGCCCGCGCACCACTGTCCGTGGACGTCGGGCAGACCAGCATCAAGTGCGCGAGCCCCCATGTCTCGTGGCTCGTCGAGCGCAGCCCCGCGACCCTGCCCTGGCTGTTCATCGGCATGCCTCGTCCGAAGGATGGGCACCACATCACCGCCGCCACGCGGTTCATCGCGGGCACGATGCGAACGTTCATCGAAACGAACGCCGAAGCGCCGGATGCCCTGTGCCTCGCCCTGCCCTGTCCGCTGGATGAAGCGCTGCTCCCAGGGGGTTGCACCTACGGCTGGGAGGGACACGCCTCACTCGTCTCGGACATCCTCACCCAGGCGAGCCTGCCCGCGAGCGGCGGCACGGTGTGGGTGCTCAACGACGCCGAGCTGGCCGCGGAGTCCGCGCGACGTGATGCGCGCGTGAAGGGCCGCAAGGTGTTGTGCCTCACGCTCGGCTTCGGCCCGGGCGGGGCCCTGCTCGAACGGACGTGACGAACCCTTCGGATGGGGAGGGCCCTGTCCGAACGGGTAGGTCCACGCCCTAGCCTGTCCGCCGATGTGGCGATTCCGCGAGGCCTTTACCTTCTGCCTCGAAAGGAATCTCCCATGTCCGCCGACTCCCTTGTCTCCCTCTCTCAATCCATTGCATCCGTCGTCGAGCGCATCGCGCCGAGCATCGTCCGCGTGGAGGCCCGCCGCCGTCGTGGCGCCACGGGCCTTGTCTTCGGCAACGACGGGCACATCCTCACCACCAGCCATGCCGTCGAGCACGAAGGCCACATCCAGCTCGGCCTCGCCGATGGAAGAACCGTCTCCGCCGAGCTGGTGGGCCGAGACCCGAGCACCGACCTCGCGCTCCTGAAGACCGAGACCTCGGGCCTCACGCCGCTCACGCCCGCGCCGCTCGATGACGTGAAGGTGGGGCACCTCGTCCTCGCCGTGGGACGTCCGGGTCGTACAGCGCGCGCCACGCTCGGCATCGTCAGCGCGTTCGGAGAAGGTTGGCGAACGCACGCTGGAGGGCGCGTGGACCACTACCTGGAAACCGACGCGGACCTTCCGCCCGGCTTCTCGGGTGGCGCGCTCGTGGATGCCCAAGGCCGCTTCCTCGGCCTGCTGACGGCGGCGTTCTCGCGCTCGGCGGCGGTGGTGATTCCGGGCAGCACGCTCACCCGCGTGGCGAATGGTCTCGTGGAGCACGGCGGCATTCGCCGCGGCTACCTCGGCGTGGGAGCCCATCCCGTGCGACTCCCGCAGACGCAGGGAGAGACCGGGCTCATCCTCCTATCGGTCGATCCAGATGGCCCCGCGCACCGCGCCGGTCTGCTGTTGGGCGATGTGCTGTTGAGCCTGGGCGGCCAGTCGCTGCACGGCGTGGAGGACCTGCTCGGCTACCTGGGCGACGAGAAGGTGGGCTCCACCGTGACGGCGAAGGTGCTGCGCGCGGGCGAGGCACGCGACGTGTCCATCACCATTGGCAAGCGCGCGTGAGGAAGGGAGCGCACCGATGAAGTTCCTGCAACAACTCTCCGATGACCTCGAGAGCCTGGTGGCGCGAGCCTCTCCCGCCGTCGTCGGCGTGGAGCACGCGCGAGGCCACGGCACGGGCCTCTTCCTCACGCCGGATGGCTACATCCTCACCAACCGCCACGTGGTGATGCGCAGCCCCCGAAAGCTCCGCGTCCAGCTCTCCACGGGCGAGGAGCGCGGGGCGTCGCTCGTGGGCGTGGACCTTCCCACCGACCTCGCGGTGGTGCGCGCGGAGGGCGATGCCTTCCCCACGTTGCCCCTGGCGGATCCCGAGAAGGTCCGCGTGGGTCAGCTCGTGGTGGCCATCGGCAATCCCTTCCGATTGGAGCAATCCGTGTCGCTCGGCATGGTGAGCGCCATCAACCGCTCCATCACCTTGCCCAACGACGTCATCCTGGAGGGCATGCTTCAGACCGACGCGGCCATCAACCCGGGCAACTCGGGCGGCCCGCTGCTGAACACGCAGGGCCAGGTGGTGGGGCTCAACACGCTGGTGCTCCCGGACGCGCAGGGCATCGGCTTCGCGGTGAGCGCGGCCACCGCCGCGTGGGTGGCCAGCTTGCTGATTCAGCGAGGCAAGGTGGAGCGGAAGTTCCTGGGCATCGCCGCCACGGCGGTCACCTTGGAGTCCGCGCTGGCCAAGGACATCGGCCAGTTGCGCGCGGTGCGCGTGCTTCAGGTCAAACCCGGCGCGCCAGCGGATGACGCGGGACTCCTCGCCGAGGACCTGCTCCTGAGCATCAACGGTCGGCCCGTGCAGAGCGTGGACGACCTCCAGCGCTTGATGGCGCTGTCCACGGACGACGCCGTCCAGCTCGACGTGCTCCGCAAGGGCCGCCGCAAGACGACGGCGGTGCGGGCGCATCCGCGCCTGGAGTCCGCCGCCGCGTAACGAGAGGGACCGCGGCTCCGGCACTCGACCGGAGCCGCGCGTCCTCACACGCGTGCTTCGTCCGCCGAGGGCCGCTCGTCCACGAAGACCTGATCCTCGAAGCACCACAGCCAGTCCTCGCCCGGCTCGAAGGACTGGACCACGGGGTGCTGCGTCGCGCGCCAGTGCTTCGTCGCGTGCTTGTTCTTGGACGAGTCGCAGCACCCCACGTGCCCGCACGACAGACAGCGCCGCAGGTGCACCCAGGTGTCGCCCATCTTGAGGCACTCCTCGCAGCCCTCGGTCCGCGGCTCCGGGTCACCTGCTTGCAGGATGTGCTCGCACATCTCGGCCATGGCCCACCTCCCTCGCGCCACCAACCCGCGCGCGACTACCGTGCACACGGCCCGAGGACACCCCATCCCCTCGGCGGCCAGCCCGGGGCCCCGCCGGCTCCTCGCTCCCAGCGGAATGGCCCGAGCGCCCGCCCGGTCGCCAGCGCGATGGCTGGCGCATGTCGCGCACGCATCCCACGCTGAGCGCATGTCGCGGTCATCCACCGAACAGCGCACCGTCGCGTATGCGAGCAGCCGAGGCCGAGGCGTCCTGCTCGCGAGCATCGTCGGCAGCGGCATGGCCTTCCTCGACTCGACGGCCGTCAACGTGGCCCTGCCCGCGTTGGGGCGCGACCTGGGCGCGGGGATGGCGGGCCTCCAGTGGGCCGTGGATGCGTACCTGCTGACACTCGGCTCGCTCGTCCTCACGGGCGGCGCACTGGGCGACGCGTGGGGCCAGCGCAAGGTCTTCATCCTCGGCCTCATCGCCTTCACGGCCATGTCCGTGCTGTGCGGCCTGGCGCCCAACGCCACGGTGCTCGCAATCGCCCGAGCCGCCCAGGGCATCGGCGCGGCGATGCTCGTCCCCACCAGCCTCGCCTTGCTGCGCACCGCGTTCCCCGCGGTGGACCGGCAGCGCGCCGTCTCCGCGTGGGCGGGCCTGTCTGGCGTCAGCACCGCCGTGGGTCCGCTGCTGGGCGGCTGGTTGGTGGACACGGCCTCCTGGCGCTTCGTGTTCTTCCTCAACCTGCCCGTGTCGCTCCTGGCGCTCTGGGCCGCGCTGCGCTTCGTGCCGGACATCGCCCCCGAGCGGGACGCGCGCACCCTGGACATCCGAGGCGCGGTGACGGCGGCGCTGGGCCTGGGCGGCATCATCTACGCGCTCATCGAGGGCCCCGCGCATGGCTGGACCCCGCTGTCCGTGAGCGCCGCGGTGGGCGGCGTCTTCCTCTTCGGCCTCTTCTTCTTCCTGGAGGCGCGCGAGCCGCATCCCATGCTGCCGCTGTCGCTGTTCCACTCCCGCACGTTCTCGGGCGCCAACCTCACGACGCTCGCGGTGTACTTCGCGCTGGGCGGCGCGCTGTTCCTCGTGGTCATCGCGTTGCAACAGCAGGCGGGTTACTCCGCGCTGGCGGCGGGCGCGTCCATGCTTCCGCTCACGCTGCTCATGATGCTGTTGTCACCGCCGGTGGGACGGCTGGCCGAGCGCATCGGCGCGCGTCCGCTCATGGTGGTGGGTCCGCTGCTGGCCGGCGCGGGGCTCGCGCTGCTCACGCGCATCCACCGAGGCGGGGACTACGTGACGACGGTGCTCCCGGGCGTCGTGGTGCTGGGCATGGGGCTGTCGCTCACGGTGGGACCGCTGACCGCGGTGGTCCTCGGCAGCGTGGAGGACCAGCACGCGGGCGTGGCCTCCGGGGTGAACAACGCGGTGGCGCGCATCGCGGGTCTGCTCGCGGTGGCGCTGTTGCCGATGCTTGGAGGCATCACGGGACAGTCCTCCGAGAACTTCCTGGGAGGGATGCGGCGCGCGCTGTGGATCTCCGCGGCCCTGTGCGCGCTGGGCGCCCTGTGCTCGCAGCTCATGCTGCCCAAGTCGACCGGGAAGGTAGAGCGCCCTCGCCCCAAGGAGAGCCGCGCCCCGGTTCGTCCGCCCCTGGGGCGCACGCCCGCGCCCTCCGGGGGTGGCCGCTCGTAACGCGCGCCCCCGCGACAACATGCCACGCAGGACATGGGGGCAAGCCTCGGTAGCCTTCCGCCGGAATGCCCACGCCCCTGCCGTTGTCCCGCCCGTGCTCATCCTGGAAGCACCTTCCGCCCCTGGGCCTCCTGCTGTCATTGCTGGCCTGTGGCGGCTCGGAGCCCACGGCTCCGGATCCAGGCCCCAATGAGCTGCCCTGCGACGTGAAGGAGGTGCTCGCGAGACGCTGCGCGCAGTGCCACGCCTCGCCGCCCTCGTCGGGCGCACCCGCCCCGCTCCTGTCGCGCGCGGATCTCCAGAAGGCCTCCGCGCTGTATCCGGGCACCACCTGGGGCGAGCGCAGCGTCGTGCGCATGAAGGACACGGGGGCGCCCATGCCGCCCACCTCGGAGCCTCCGCTCACCGCCGAGGAGCGCAGCATCGTCGAGCAATGGGTCCAGGCCGGCATGCCCGCGGGGACCTGCGGGGCGCTGCCCACGGCCCCGGCCGCCACCTCCTGCGGCAGCGGCAGCTTCTGGAAGGACTCGGCCCAGGCCAACGCGACCATGGCCCCAGGGCTCGCGTGCCGTGAGTGCCACCTGCGCCTCGCGCCCGACCGCGCCTACTTCTTCATGGGGACCGTGTTCCCCTCCTTCCACGAGAAGGACGCGTGCAACGCACCTCCGCCCGCCGACGCTCGCGTGGAGCTCCTCGACAGCGCGGGGCGGGTCCAGCTCACGCTCACGCCCAACGCGGCGGGCAACTTCCTCTCCTCGGGACTCCAGCCCGCGTTCTCGATGCCCTATCGGGCGCGCGTCATCGCCCAGGGCCGCGTGCGAGAGATGAACACCCTGCAACGCAGTGGCGACTGCAACACGTGTCACACCGAGCAAGGGAACCACGACGCCCCCGGGCGCATTGTCTGGCCCTGAGCCCAGAAGCCCGCTGCGACAAATGACCGCATCCAGGAAGCCCGGGGCGCTTTGCTAAGCCGGCCTCTATCGGTTCCCACGCCAGGAGGCATGGACACATGAAGCTCCCGCTCGGCACGCTGTTCGCTCTCGCAGGTTCCCTCCTCGCCACGACCGCGCACGCGCACGTGTCCGTCAGCGGCCCAGGCCCCGCCGTCGCGGGCGCGAGCTTCGACGCGGACTTCACGCTCAGCCACGGCTGCAGCGGCGCGGACACCTACCGCGTGCGCATCGCCATCCCCGAGGGCGTCACCTCGGTGCGCCCCTTGGACGCAGTGTTCGGCAAGGCCGTGGTGGAGAAGGACGCCACCACCGGCAACGTGACGGCCGTGACGTGGACCAAGGCGAGCGCGGACGTGCTCCCCGCCGACACGCAGCTCTATCGCTTCACGCTGCGCGCGAAGCTGCCGGGCAAACCCTTCACCACGCTGTACTTCCCCACCACCCAGACCTGCCGCGCGGCGAATGGAGCCGAGACGACGGTGGAGTGGGTGGGCACCTCGGGAGAGCACGACCACGGGGGCAGCGACGCGGGCACCACTCCCGCCGCCGAGCCCGCACCGTCCCTGTTCCTGGTGCCCTCGCGCGTGCCGGGCTGGAACCGCTACACCGTCATGGAGCACGTCCACGACCTCACGGTCTTCAAGGACGCGCTCATCGTCTGGTCAGGCGCCGCGGCCTACAGCTTCAACCCCATCACCCAGGCGCAGATTGAACAGGAGCCCGGCGTCCAGCCGCTGTCGGAGATTCATCCCGGCACGGACATCTGGGTGAAGTACTGAGGCGGGAGACAGCCACGATGCGAACCTGGCACCTCGTCGTCATCACCGCCGGACTGCTCTGCGCCTGCGGGAAGAAGCCCCCCGCGCCGCCCGATTTTCCTGACGCGGGCACCGAGACTCCGTCGGGGTTGGAGCGCCCCGCGACTCGGCTCGAGCGTCCCCCCACGGGCCCTGGGCTGCCGGCGGACTTGAAGCCACCGGCGCCCTGAAGCCGTGAGCGCGTCTCAGCTCTTGTACTTCACCGAGCAGCCATAGGGCTCGGACGTGGGGGCGGCCACCGGCTTGCCGCCCAGCAGCGCGTCCACCGCGCTCTTCACGTAGTTGGTCTTCGTCGCGTTCTTGCCGCGCGGGTCGTCATCGATGGCGCCCGCGTAGCGGACCACGCCCTGCGCGTCGATGACGTACATGTGCGGCGTCGTCTTCGCGCCATACGACTTGCCCACGGTGCCGGCCGTGTCCAGCAGCACCGGGTAGCTCAGCGCCTCCTTCTTCTTCCACTCGGACGCGACCTGCGGCGTGTGCGTGGAGGTGGAGTCCACCGCGAGCCACACGACCTTCTTCGAGTCGAAGCCCTTCACGGTGTCCTGCATCGTCTTGGCCTCGTAGTGCCGCTTCACGAAGGGGCACTCCGGGTTGGTCCACTCGAGGACGACGACCTTGCCCTTGTACTCGGCCAGCGAGTGCTCCTTGCCGGACTCGTCCTTCAGCGTGAAGGCAGGTGCGGGCTTGCCCACTTCAGCGGTGTCAGCGGCGAACACAGGGGCGCCCACGAAGGCCGTGGTGAGCGCGAGAGCGGTGAAGACCTGCTTCATGACGTTCTCTCCTTCAACGAGGGAAGACTGCGACGACAGCGTGAGACCACTTCAGCGCCGCGGGGAGTCGGCGGCGCAGAGCACTCCAGAACCCTTGCGGTCTGGCCCGCATTCCGCCGCGCGCCGCACGGCCTCGATGACGGAGTCGGTGGTGAGCAACTCCGAGAGCACCTCGGGCTTGTCCGGCGAGGAGGGGCTCAGCACCAGGTACATGGGCACGCCCGCGCGACCGTGGTCGGCCAGCTTCGCGGTGATGCGCGCGTCCCGGCGCGTCCAGTCCGCCACGAAGAAGGCCACCCCATACTTCGTGAACGCGGCGCGCACCTCTTCACGAGACAGCACGGTGCGCTCGTTGAACTTGCACGTGAGACACCAGTCCGCGGTGAAGTCGATGAACACCGGCTGCCCGGCCTCCAGCGCCGCGGTCACCGCCGCCTCGTCCCACGGTTGAGCCGCGTGCGCCACGGCCGCGCCCGCCGCGCCTCGCGAGGCCTGCGACTCATCGAAGCGCAGGGCCAGCGCGCCACAGGCCACCAGCAGCACCGCCGCGATGCCCACCGTGCCCAGCTTGCGCACACCCTCCATCAACTGGGCCTGGCCATACAGCCACGTGCCCAACCCGACGACGACGAGGAAGGCCAGGAGGCGCGCCATGCCGTCCACGCCCGCCAGCCCGCCCATGACCCACACGAGCCACACGGTGGTGCCGAGCAGCGCGAACCCGAGCAACTGCTTGGCGCGCTCCATCCACGCGCCCGGCTTGGGCAGTCGCTTGACCAACCCCGGCACCATCACCAGCACACAGAAGGGCAGCGCGAGCCCCAGGCCCAGCGCCAGGAACACGGCCAGCACCGTCGCCGGACCCGCCGCGAAGGCGAAGCCCACCGCGGTCCCCAGCAGCGGCGCCGAGCAGGGCGTCGCCAGCACCACGGCCAGCACGCCCTCGCCCGCGCTGCGCAAGAGGCCGTGGCTCTGGTCCACCTTGCCGGCCAGTGCCGTGCCGTCAGTGCCCAGCGTGAAGAGACCGAAGAGGTTGAGCGCGAACACCACCAGCACCGCGCTCACGCCCGCGACGAAGAGCGGCTCCTGGAACTGGAAGCCCCAGCCCACGCTGTGTCCGCCCGCGCGCACCGCCAGCACCGCGCCCGCCAGCAACATCATCGTGCCGACGATGCCGCCCGCGTACGCCGCCGCATGCGGGGCCACGCGCCCCTTCTCCTCCTGCACCATGCGCGTGAAGCCGTAGGCCTTGAGCGCCAGCACCGGGAACACGCACGGCATCAGGTTGAGCAGCGCGCCACCGAGGAACGCGAACAGCAGCGCCAGCCCCAGCCCGAACGGCGCGGCCTCCGCGGCGGGAGCCACGGCCACGGGCTTCACCTTGCTCATCGCGTCCTGCACCGAGGGCATCTTCAGCGGCGCGGGCGGAGTCGGCGCGACCGCCGCGGCAGCGAACGGCGCCAGCGGAAGGTTCACCTCCACCGCGCGGTAGCCCTGGCTCGCCGTGCCCAACCGCAGCACCCCCGCGAGCCGAGGCTCACCCTTGGGCGCGACGGGAGACGCCTTCCCCTCCAGCTTGAACTGGCCCGCGCCCAGCGACTTCAACGCGACGGTGTCCACGCCGTTGATGCGCTCGGGGACGAAGAAGTCACCCTCCACCGGAGGGAGCGCCTGCGCCGAGCCCACCGTGAGGGTGCCGGTGAACGGCTGGTCCGCGGTCAGCGTCTTCGCATCCAGCGCCAGCGACAGCTTGAGCCCCGCCGCATCCTCGGCCTGGGGCACGCGCGCCTGGGCCGCATCGAAGAGCGAAGCGAACTCCGGGTCAGCCTCCGTGCGCGGACCCACGGGGATGGCGCGCGTGAGCAGGAGCTGTGCGGGGATGCAGTGCACCTTGCACACGAGCGCATCCACCGCGGCCGACAACGTCAGCGAGCCCGTGGCCTGCTTCGAGGCATGCGCGGGCGCGAACAGCAGCACCTCATCGTGGTAGCCGTACGTGGTGATGAACCCGTCCGACGTCCGGAAGGTGGACGGGAAGGGCCAACGCACCGCATCCACCGTGACGCCCGGCGTGTCCCACGCCACGTCCGTGGCCAGCCCCGAGTCTCCTGGATTCTTCCAGTAGATGTGCCAGTCCGGGTCCAAGCGGAAGCGCACGCCCACGCGGAAGTCCCCGCCCGCCTGGACCTGGGTGGAGTCCACCACCAGCGCGGCCTCGACACGCGGATCGCCCTCGTCAGGAGCACCACTGGCCACGGCGGAGGGAGGCAGCGCGGCATTCGCCACCGCCGCCAGGAGCAACGCACCCAGACCACCACTCCACCCGAGCCTCTTGAACCACTGACGCGACATGCGCCTCCCGTTAACCCACTGACGACAGACCCGCCACACTGGAGGGCCCTCCACCGGGGGACCGGTGAACCCTCCGGGCGGGCATGCATTCCCCTCATCGGGACGGGGTCAGGACTCCTCGCCCACCTTCCAAGGAACCATCCCGGACACGGGCGCCGGGGCAGGCCCCACGCGGCTGATGGAGATGCGGGACACCTCCGACTGCGCGCGTCGGATGCCGAGCGGAGGAAGCTGTGAGGCCCGCCGCTCCACCGCGCGCCGCAGCTCCGCCAACCGGTCCACGTGTCGCTGCGCGGGGACCGCGGGAGAGCCCAAGCGGGCGAGCTTGAAGAGCGCACGGTCCGCGCCGTCGAGCGCTCGGTCGGCCGCATCCACCTGCCGCTTGCCGAGCGCCTTCCACGCCGCGGCCTCGCACGCCACCAGGTCGAGTTCGGCGGACACGGCGCGCACGAAGCGCCCCTCTTCGCTGTCTGGCAACAGCCGCGTGACAGGGAGGCTGATGCGACGCGCGTCGTTGTCCTGCGTGTAGGAGGCCGTGACGCTCAGGTTCCACTCGGCGCGCTCCAGCGTGCCGGTGAAGAGGACGCGGCGAGGGAACGCGCGAGACACCGAGCCCAGCGTCGCGCTCATCGCATCGCCCTCCACGCGCGACGGATAGCGATGGCTGCACCGCACCGCGGAGAAGCCCGTGGGGAGCACGTACACGCGCGCATCCGAGACGACCTCACCGAAGAGGTCCGCGCCCACCACGTCCACGGCCAGGGGCAAGCCCTCGGCATCGTCCACGTGCGTGAAGCCCGTGCCGGAGGGGCCCGTGAGCGCCTCGAGAATCTCGGGCAGGTAGTGGCGCCCCAACCCCAGCGCCTGCAGCGACACGCCGGACTCCGCCACCTTGCCGCCCAGCGCGCGGAAGTCAGGCAGCAGCGTGGTGCCCACGGACGGCTCGCCATCGGTGAGCACCAGAAGCTGCGGGCGCGCGCCGGGAACGAGCACACGGCGGACGGCCTCGGCGCCTCGCTCGATGGCCTCGTGCAGCGCGGTGCCTTCGCCGCACTCCAGACGCGCGAGCGCCTGAAGGAAGGCGGCCTTCGCGCCAGGCTCCATGGCGCGCAGGGGCAGCACCTGCTCCGGCTCGGCGTCGAAGGTCAGCAGCCCCAGGTAATCGCGAGGGCCCGCGCGCTCCACGAGCGACCGGGCGGCATCCACCGCCGCGGCCATCGGCGCCCCGCGCATGGAGGCGCTGCGGTCCATGACGAGGTTGACCGCGACAGGCGCGCGCGGGGACTCCGCGTCCGCCTCCAGCACGACGAGCAGGAGCACTTCGCGGCCGGGCTCCGCGTCGCGCTCCACTGCCCAGGCTGTCTGCTTCAATGCACACCCCCGCACGAGGTCGTGAGGCATTCTGCGTGATTGCCGCCAGGCAGAGGGGGGCCTCACCCAGGCGGAAGTCTCATGGCCCACAAGCGCCCGCGAGCGCGGACCCACGGGAGGGGGCACTTCCGCCGAGCATGTCGGGGCTTCGCCCCTGGAGCAAGCGGGCCAGGGGAACCCTCGCGTCGGGCCTCACAGCCCCCGCACCTGGGCCGACCGAGTCCTCGCGAAGGGTTTACGGATTTACTTCATGGCAGCGTCCATGAGGCTCGGGCCCCCGGGACCGTCCGCACAGAGCGGCGGAGCGCCAGGGACCCGCGACTCATCACTCCGCGTCCCAGCCGCCCCAGGCTTCCTCGTCCAGGTGGCCCCAGTCGCCCCGGTCGTCCGCCAGCACCGGGACCACGGTCTCGGATTCGCCATCCTCGCCCAGGTCCAGGTAGATAGACCGCTCATCCAGGTACGTGGTGTCGTCGTGGCCCATGGAGTGCTCCTTGGACGCTCTGCATACACGGAGTGTGCGGCTCTTCGCTCGCATCTCCTCAGGCGTCTTTCCCGCCGGACAAGGAAGCCCCGCGCCATGCGGTGCCATTTACAAACCAGTCCTTGACCGATTTACGGAGCAGGTTGCCCATGCCGCCGCGCGTTGTAAAGCCCCTGCCCCAGGAAAGTGCGGCGAGCGTCAGGAAGCGCACGCCTGCTCACCCGCCGGCGGCCCTGTCCGCGCGACAGGCCCGGCCGCGCGTGGCAGACTCCCGGCCCCGTTCCCAGCCGCGCCGCGCCCGCGCCTCGCTCTGCCCACTCCTGCCTCGCGCGGTGACGGACAGCGGTTTCAGCAGCGTGCTTGATTCGCGAATCACCCCTGTTAGGGTTGACCCGAACTCAAGAATTGCCGCGACGCGGCAACCGGGCCTTTCGCCGCGCGCCCACGAGGTCTCCAAGATTCCATGAGTCCCATCATCACCGGCCTGCTACTCGCCGTCGCCGTCTCACTCTTCATCATCACCATGTCCGGCCGAGCCGGCGTGCTGCTCGCGATGAAGCAGGAGAACCGGCTGGACCAGATTCCCTACCGCGTGGCGCAGCTGGTGCGCTTCGGGTTGGGCCAGAAGCGCATGGTGGACCCGGAGGAGTTCACGCCCGGCCTGTTCCACATCTTCATCTACGCCGCCTTCATGGTGCTGGCGGTCCGTACGGTGATGCTCTTCACCATCGGCTTCTCGTCCACGGCGTTGGAAGTGCTGACGGACTTCAGCCACCCGGTGTGGGCGGACGTCCCGGCGCTCGCTGCGGTGTACCGCGTCTACCTGTTGATCAAGGACGTGGTCGCGGCGCTGGCGCTCCTGGGCGTGGCCTTCTTCGTGTGGACGCGCTGGAAGGTGAAGCCGGACCGCATGTCGCAGTCGTGGGAGGCGTACCTCATCCTCGGATTCATCGCGGGCCTGATGGTGACGGAGTTCGTCTTCGGCGGTGGCCACCTGGTGACGGCGCACGCGGCGCAGGGCGCTCAGGCCCCGGCGCCTTCCCTGGCCTGGTACGAGCCGGTCACCAGCGCGGTGGGCCTGGCGATGATGCCGATGGGTCCCACAGCCGCGCACGCGCTGGGCACGGCGGGCTTCTGGACGCACCTGACCATCATCCTGGCGTTCCTGAACTTCCTGCCGCTGGGCAAGCACTTCCACATCATCACCGGCCTCTTCAACGTCTTCTTCCAGCGCTCCCACTCCACGGGCAAGCTGCCCACGCCCAACCTGGAGAAGGAAGAGTTCGGCGCCGCCACGGTGAAGGACCTCACGTGGAAGCAGGGCCTGGACCTCTACTCCTGCACCGAGTGCGGTCGCTGCCAGACGCACTGCCCCACGTACATCACGGGCAAGCCGCTCACGCACAAGGCCGTCAACCAGGACCTGAAGCACTGGATCTGGGACCACGAGCAGTGGGTGGAAGAGGGCTACCACGACGGCATGAAGCAGCCCCTGCCGGAGATGATTGGCAGTGCGCTGAAGGCCGAGACGGTGTGGGCGTGCACGAGCTGCGGCTGGTGTGAGCAGGCCTGCCCGGTGTTCATCGAGAACGTCCCGCGCCTCATCGACATGCGCCGCTACCAGGTGCAGGTGAAGGCCGAGTTCCCGCCGGAGATCCAGCGCGTGTTCGAGGGCATCGAGCGCCAGGGCAACCCCTGGGGCCTGGGCCAGGACCGCCGCGACGAGTGGGCCGAGGACCTGAACCTGCCCACGTGGGGTGACGGCGGCGGACCGTACGAGTACCTGTTCTTCGTGGGCTGCGCGGGCAGCTACGACGACAAGCAGAAGAAGGTGAGCCGCTCGCTCGTGAAGATCATGCGCGAGGCGGGCGTGACGTTCGCCACGCTCTCCAAGCAGGAGATGTGCAACGGCGACCCGGCGCGCCGCATGGGCAACGAGTACCTGTACCAGACGATGGCCAAGACGAACGTCGAGACGTGGAACTCGATGGGCGTGAAGGCGGTCATCACCCAGTGCCCGCACTGCTTCAACACCATCAAGAACGAGTACCCGGAGTTCGGCGGCGAGTACCGGGTCATCAACCACACGCAGCTCATCAACGAACTGCTGAAGGACAAGCGCATCAAGCTGTCCGCGGTCATGAATACGAAGCTCACGTACCACGACCCCTGCTACCTGGGCCGCCACAACGGCGTGTACGACGCGCCTCGCGAGGTGCTCAACGCCATCCCGGGTCTGGAGGTCGTGGAGATGCAGCGCAGCAAGCGCGAGGGCTTCTGCTGCGGCGCCGGTGGCGGACGGATGTGGATGGAAGAGCACATCGGCACGCGCATCAACCACAACCGCATCAACGAAGTGGCGCTCACGCTCAAGCACGCCGAGGACCCGTCCACGCCGTTCCCCGATGCCACGGACAAGAAGAAGCCGGGCCAGGTGGGCGACTACAAGGAGACGGGTGGCAGCGGCGTGGTCGCGGTGGCCTGCCCGTTCTGCTCGACGATGCTCAACGACGCCGTGAACGACACGGGCCGCGAGCAGATCAAGATCAAGGACATCACCGAGCTGGTCGCCGATGCGATGGAGACGCGCGGCGGCTCCGTGGCGCCCGGAGTGACGGTGAGCGCCAAGCCGGAGTAGTCACGCGTCAGGCGCCGGGGACTCCCCCGGCGCACTGATGACAGGGCCCGGTCCGCCTCCCTCCTGGGAAGCGCCGGGCCCTTCGTGTTTCCCGCGACGAGCGCGAGGGCTCAGGGCTTGCGCTGCTTCTCCGCGCGCAGCGCACGCTCCAGCCGCTTCGTGGGGCCGTCATCGCCCAGCTTCCCCGCGACGTAGGCGCCCGCCGAGGCGAGCTTGCGGCGGAAGCTGTCCGGCGGCACAGCCGGCGGATCCATCGGGATGTGCCCCAGCCCGAGTCCCGACAGGAGCGTGCGAGCCAGGTCCTTCTCATCCGCGCGCGCGTGGGGCAGGAGCAGGCGGCACACCTCGGCGTGGCCGTGGGCAGCGGCCATGATGAGCGGCGTCTCGCCGATGGAGTCCGTGAGGATGGGGTCGGCGCCCGCCTCCAACAGCAGGCCCACCAGCTCCGTCTGCCCCTCGCGAGCGGCCAGCATGAGGGGCGTGCGGCCTTCCAGGTCAAAGGGATTGGGGTCCGCGCCCGCATCGAGCTGGGCCAGCACGGCGGCGCGGTCTCCCGCGCTCACGGCATCGAACAAGGACATCAGCCACCTCCAGCGGCGGGAAGAGCATCGCGCCCCGAAGGCCCCACGCGCCAGGGGCACTCGCCTCCGCGGGCAGGGCCGCCTGTCATCCGAGCGACATGCGCCCTCCGCGCCCCAAGGTCCCTGCCTCGTAGCCTCACGCCGACAGGCAGCGGGCGCCAAGCGTACGCACACCTGGGTGATTCAGTTCCTGGGCAAGTCATCCAGCCACGCGAGCAGGGCAGCCCGCACGGCAGGGTCCGCGAGGAGCCATGCATGGCCCTGACCGGGCACCTCACGCAGCTCCAGCAAGAGGCCCGCGGCGAGCCAGGGCTCCCGCGCCTCGCGCCACAGCGGAGCGCTCCCATCCAACGCACCAATCCAAGACACCAAGGGCACCCGCGCCGTGGCGAGCCCAACAGGCGGGGTGCGCTCATCCGCGCGAGAGATGCGCGGCGAGCCAGCGACCAGCGCCAGACCGCCCACCACGTCGGGACGCGCCGCCCCGAGTTCGAGCGCCATCTGCGCTCCCGCGCTGAAGCCCAGCAGCACGGGCCGGCGCGCATCGACGCCCGGCACCCGCGCCACGTCCGGCACCACGCCGAGCATCAAGCGGTTCGCCTCCGCGCCGCTCCAGCCCTCCACTCGCTCGCGAGGCAGTGTCAGCAAGGCCCAGCCGTGCCGAGCCAACTCATCGCCCCAGGGCTCCACCAGCGCGAGCCCATCGGTCCCCGTCGGGTGCAGCCACACGAGCAACCGATGCGGCCGCGCGGGCGTGGCGCTGTCGGAGACAACGAGGCGATACGGCAACCCGGCGACCGGCGACCCCGTCACGAGCCGCACACCCGGCGGTGGCGAGGGCCGCGGTCCACTCGACGCGCACGCCGCGAGGCCCAGGAGCCCCACGGCGAGGAGGTGCCGCGCCCTCGACCTCAAGCCGTCAGAAGGGCCCGTAGGACGGCTCCGCGGCCGTGGGCACCGCGAGGCTCACCGAGCTGGGCGTGAGGCTCACCGTCGCGCGGTAGATGCTCGGGTCTCCGCCCGCGTCGGAGAAGAGGAAGCCCAGGCCACTGGCGCTCGTCCAGCTCGGGAAGGTCTCCTGCACGGTGGCCGTGGAGTAGTCGGACAGGCGGCGGAGCTGGCCGATGCCCGTGGACGTCAGCGGCCCCACGAAGATGCGCGTGCTGCCCGAGGAGAGCTTCCCATCGAGCGCCACCTGCGTGCCGTCCGACGACACCACCGCGCGGTTCACGATGGACAGCACCTCGTTGCCCAGCGAGCTGAACGTCGCGGGCCCGCCATTGAGCGGCACCCGCGCGAGCTGGTTGAACTGGAAGGTGTTGTTGCCCGCGGGCACCAGCACCGTCGTGCCGTTCGGGAAGAAGGACGGCGCGCCGTAGGAGATGGTGGTGCCCGGGGTGAGCGCCTTGAAGCTGCTGCCATCCACGTTCACCTGCCCCAGCTCGCTGTTGGAGCCCGAGCCCCGGTCGAACACGAAGACGATGGTGCGCGAGTCCGGGCTGAAGGTGGGATAGCGGAAGTTGGTGCAGCCCCTCACGCCACACGCCACGTCGTTGGTCGTGAAGAGGGTCGCCGTCACGCCGCCCGAGGTGGGGACCGTCTGCAGCGACGTGGTGTTGCCCGACTTCTGCACGAAGACGACGCTGCGCCCGTCACGCGACACCGAGGGCTGGAACGCGCCACCGCCGGACGTCAGCCGCTGCGGGCTGTTGGGGTCTCCTTTGTCATCCACCACGTAGACGTTGCGGTCGTTGCGAACGAACGCGAAGCCTCGGGTGAAGAGCACGTCGCCCGCGCCACCGCCGCCTCCTTCGTCCAGGGGCTGGCACGCGCCCAGAAGTCCCACCGCCACCATCCCGCCGAGAATTCGCCGGATGCCACGCATCGCTGTCTCCACTGTCGGCCCTGTTGGCAAAGCGCCCGCACTACAGAGTGCGAAGGCTCCGACGTCAACGCGGACAGCGGATTCAACTTCCCGTGGGAGTCAGCGGTTGAGCTTCTGCAGCTCGTTGCGGCACAGGTTGCAGAGCGACAGCTGCTTGCGGTCACAGTCCTGTGGCGCCTGGGCGAAGAACATCACGCAGCGAAGGTCCTCGCAGTACGACAGGCCCAGCAGGTGACCGGCCTGGTGCACCACCTCCACCTGGAGGCGGCGGCGCAGGTGCTCGCCCTCCGCGCCATGGCGCATGCGGGACAGGCTCACCACCGCGACCTTCGACTCGCGGTCCGCCTCGCCGAGGACGAAGGGCGAGTCCGGGACGAACAGGTCCACGTCCGTCACGCCCATCACCAGGTGCTGCCCCGGCTCCATCAAGGGAGTGAGCCGGCGCATGATGGCGTTGCAGTGGTATTGGCCGCGATCCTTGTTGAAGGCGTAGGTGGGAGCTGGCAGCGCCGCGCGTCCCACCACCGCCGTGACGCCCATGTGCGTCGCCAGCGGGTCCTGCAAGTCCCTCAACAGGGTGGCCGGAGGGCTCCCCACGGAGAGCAGCAGGAGTGTCTTCTGCGGCATCGGCCCACCGTCCTTGTTCCCGATGGGGGACGCTCTACCGCGTCCCCCCGGAGCGGAGTGGCTGGGGCGCAAGGATTCGAACCTTGATAATCAGATTCAAAGTCTGACGTCCTGCCATTAGACGACGCCCCAGCAGGTTCGCACGCGTACCTTCGAGCCGATTGTACGGCATCCCGACGGCCTCGGGAACCCACCCTGACGCGCTCCCCCTCACGCGGAGCGTCCGTCCCGTGAGGAGGAAGCACAGCGGATTTCACTTTTCGTGAAATCCACCCAGCCGGTCAGCCCTTGAGGACCGCCAGCGGGGTGAGCCGCACCCGGGGCACGGCGAGATCTGCAGCGTCCTCCAGCACCTCGGAGATGTCGCGATAGGCCGCCGGGGCCTCCTCCACCAGCGAGTCGAGGCGCCGAGGGTCGAAGACGACGCGACGCAGGGCGTTCTCCAATGCGGCAGGGCGGATGCGCTGGCGGGCCTCGGTGCGGGTGAGGACGCGGCCGGCGCCGTGCGCGCAGGAGCGGTAGGCCCGGGGCTCGCCTCGGCCCGTGACGAGGTAGGAGGCCGTCCCCATCGAGCCGGGGAGGAGGCCCACCGCGCCCTCCTCCAGCCCCACCGCCCCCTTTCGGTGCACCCACAACGCGCGGCCGAAGTGCGTCTCCCGCGCGACGTGGTTGTGGTGCACGTCCACTGTGGAGTCAGGCTCCGGCGCCACCCCGAGCACCTCACCCAGCACCGCGAGCGCCTGGGCCGCGAGGGCCTCCCGATTGGCGCGCGCGAATCGGCAGGCGAGCGCCATGTCCTCGAGGCAGGCGAGCCCCTCGGGGGTGTCCGTCCGGAGCGCCGGGAGTGAGCCCTCGCCCTTCGCGACCGCCGCCTGCTGGTGGTGCGCACCGATGGCGGCGCCCACGCCCCGAGAGCCCGAGTGCACGAGCAGCCACAGGTCGCCCGCGCCGTCGCGGTCCAGCTCGAGGAAGTGGTTGCCCCCGCCGAGCGTGCCCAGGTGTCGCGGCGCGAGCTGCGTCCACGCGCGGCCCAGGCGCTGGGTGGAGAGCGGGGGCGTCCGCAGGTCCGCCGGCAGCTCCTGCTCGCGCCTCCGGTGGACGTCGTCTCCCACGGGGATTCGCGCGCCCAGTCGGGACACGAGGTCCTCCAGGTCCGAGCGCCCGAGCGACGCCGCGGGGAACGCGAAGCGGTACGCGCTCACGCCGCAGCCCAGGTCCCCGCCGAGCGCCCCTGGCACGACGTGGTGCTCGGTGGCGAAGACGGTGCCCACCGCCACCCCGTGTGCCACGTGAACATCGGGCATCGCCGCGATGTGCTCGACGACATAGGGCTGCGCCGCGAGGTGCTGGAGCTGCTTCAGCGCTTTCGGCGGAAGGGCGCGAGCCCACGCGAGGATGGGGACGGCGCTCGACGAGGCATCGAAGACGCGCGGCATCATGACGCGTCTCCTTCCTCGTCGGGCGCATCCTCCTCGTCCGACCAGGGAGCGGTGCCCAGGTAGACGAACCGCAGGTACGGCACGCGCTTGAGGTTGAGGTGGGCGGCTACCTGCGCGCGCAGGTAGCCCTGCGCTCCCTCCAGCGCGTCCTCCACCGAGGACGAAGCATGACGTGTGGCGTGGAGGGTGTAGCCGATGCGGATGAGCCGACCATCCGGGGACAACTCGAAGGACTTCAGCGCGAAGCCCTCGAGGCGTGGGTCGGACAGCTCGGTGCGAAACAGCAGGTCCACCTCGTGGAACAGGGTGGACTGCACGCGCAGGTGACGCGCGGTGAACGGCTGCGACTTCAACAGCGAGGAACCCGAGCGCCGATGCGGCGCGCGGGGACGACGAGGCGTGGAAGGAGACATGAACGGAACGGTTCCCAGACGACAGGGTGCACGCAGACGGCGGCTCCGCGCGGCACACGCTGGCCTGAGGTGGCGACCCCGTTCCCATGCCCGACTCCACCCTGGGAGCCCGGCGAGACGACGGATGACGCCCGGTCAGGCGCGCGACGACGCGCGAGCACACTCCGAGACACCGTTGAAGACACCATCCATGACACACCTCCCGCCGCGCTCATCGGCACGGCTCGCACTGTCGCGGTCGGTCGCCGGACGGCGCGACCGGCCGCGCTGACGAAATTGCCCCTGAATTCCTGACACGGACGCTGTCTCTCGTCCCCGCGCGCCAGGGCCAGCGGCTGTCCACCGGTGACCACTCGCTCTTTCCACCAGCCGACGCGCGGGCCCAGGTGCATTGGCGGACTGCTCGCATCCAGGCAAGCAGTCACTTGGGAGGACCCATGTCCGAGACATTCGACGTCGTGGTCATCGGAGGCGGCCCCACGGGCGAGAACGTCGCGGCCCGAGCCGCCGCGGGCGGACTCTCCGTGGCGCTGGTGGAGCACGAGCTCTACGGCGGCGAGTGCTCCTATTGGGCCTGCGTCCCCAGCAAGGCGCTGCTGCGCCCCACCGAGGCGCTGTGGCTCGCCCAGCACACCCCTGGCGCTCGCGAGGCGCTCAAGGGTCCGCTGGTGGCGAGCGCGGTGCTCGCGCATCGCGATGCCCTGGTGAAGGGCTACGACGACTCCTCACAGGTGAAGTGGGCCGAGAACGCGAACCTCACACCCGTGCGCGGCCATGGACGGCTCGCGGGTCCTCGGCGGGTGAGCGTGGCGAGCAAGGACGGCACGACGCGCGAGCTGGAAGCGCGGCGCGCGGTGGTGCTGGCCACGGGCAGCCAACCGCGCGTGCCGGACATCCCGGGCCTGCGGGCGTCGAAGCCTTGGGACAACCGAGAAGCCACGGCGGCGGCTCGCGCCCCACGGCGACTCCTGGTGCTGGGCGGTGGCGTGGAGGCCGTGGAGCTGGCGCAAGCGTGGCGCGGGTTGGGCTCGGAGGAGGTCACGCTGGTGCAGCGCGGCCCGCGCGTGCTCACGCGCTTCGAGCCCTTCGTGGGAGAGCAGGTCGCCCAGGCCCTGCGGGACTCCGGCGTGCGCGTGGTGCTGGGGACGGAGGCCGCGCGGGTGAGCCGCGCGGGTGACGCGGGCGAATACACGGTGACGCTCACGCACGACGCGGGCGAGGCGCGCGCCGATGCGCTGCTCGTGGCGATGGGCCGCGTGGCCCGTACAGACGACCTGGGTCTGGAGACCGTGGGCCTGAAGCCGGGCGGCTCGGTGGAGGTGGATGATCAACTTCGCGCCCGAGGCGTGGCGGGCGGCTGGCTCTACGCGTGTGGCGACGTGAACGGCCGCAACCTCCTCACGCACATGGGCAAGTACCAGGCGCGGACCGCCGGAGACGTCATCCTCGGCAAGCAGGCAGCGGCCTGGGCGGACGCGCGCGCTGTTCCCCAGGTCGTCTTCACCCATCCCCAGGTCGCGAGCGTAGGACTCACGGAGGCGCAAGCTCGCCGCGCAGGACTGCCCGTGCGCGCGGTGCAGTACGAGCTGGGGAACGTGACGGGCACCGTGCTGCTGGGCGAGGGCTTGAAGGGCACCGCGAAGCTCGTCGTGGACGAGAAGCGCCGCATCATCGTAGGCGCCAGCTTCACCGGCCCCGAGGTGGGCGAGATGCTCCACGCGGCCACCATCGCCGTCGCCGGTCAGGTGTCCCTGGACACGCTGTGGCACGCGGTGCCGTCCTTCCCCACCCTGAGCGAGGTGTGGCTGCGCCTGCTGGAGACCTACGGCCTCTGATTGCGGCCCGGCGCCGCCCATGGAATGACGCCGGCTGCATGAGCGCCGTCACACCCGGGCACGCCCCTCCCTCTCCCCGAGCCTCCCCTACCTCGCGCGACTGGCGAGAGGATCCCAAGTGGGCCCGCTGGGTGGGATGGGGGGTGCTCGCGGTGCTCGCCATCGCGGCGGTGGCGCTGGGGCAGAATCCACGGCGAGGGATCGACTTCCGCGTCTATCTCACCGCCGCGGAGCGCTTCCTCGAGGGCTCGGACCTGTACCGGGTCTCCGACGGCACCATGCCGTTCAAGTACGCCCCCGTCACCGCGCCGCTCTTCATTCCCTTCCAGGTGCTGCCCGCGCGGCTCGCGGTGGCGCTGTGGAATCTCGGATCCGTCCTGGCCCTGCTGGCCGTGGCGCGCCTCACGGCCCGCGCCCAGCCGGCTCCGGGTGAGGCGCCTTCGTGGGCCTGGGCGCCTGTGCTCGCCACGCTCGCGCTCTTCCCTGCCTTCTCCTTCGAACTCTTCTACGGACAGGTGGACGCGGTGCTCCTCCTGTTGCTCGTGCTGGCTGCGGCCCGTGCGGAGCGAGGCGAAGCCTGGGTGCCCGGCGCGGCGTTCGCCGTCGCGTGTCTGCTGAAGCCGCCCGCCGCGCTGCTCGGCCTGTTCTTCCTCTGGCGTCGACAGTGGCGCGTCGTGGGCACCACCGCCGCCGTGGGCAGCCTGCTCGTGCTGCCCACGCTCGCGCGCTACGGCATGACAGGGACGATGTCCCAGCTCCACGCGTGGACCGAGACGCTCGCGCGCACCACGCCGCCCTGGGCCCTGGGACACAATCCCCAAGGGCTGCCCACGTTGCTGCTCTCGCTGGTGCTTCCTGCGGAGTCCGTGCCGCCGCCTCACGCGCTCCCGATCGCGCAGGGCGTGGCGCTCGTGCTCTTCATTGCGGCCATCGCGTGGGCTCGCCCTGGACCCGCGGATCTGCTCGCGATGTGCTGCCTGGGGGTGACGCTGCTGTCGCCCCTGGCCTGGCGCGCCAACTACGTCCTCGCGTGGCCGCTGCTCCGCGGGCTGCTGGAGGGGCGCACGCGAATCGGAGTCGCGCTCGTCGCGCTGGTGGCGCTCACGGGGATGCTTGTCTCGGACACGGCGTTCGGGCCGGACCTCTCGCGACAGGTGCTCCTCTTCCGGCCCTTCGCGCTCGCGTACACGGCGCTGCTACTCGCCACCGTGTGGCAGGTGCATCGCCGTGGCGCTCCCGCCGCCGTGCTCCCCAGTGGAGAGGTGACGCAACTGCCGCGTGGGCTCGCGAGCAGCCGCGTTCCGTAGCGCAGTCCCTCGCGAGTGCTGATCGGCTACGCCTCGGCTTGCGATCGCGAGGCACTCGGCATGCGACCGAGGGGGCTGCACTTCCGCCCGCGATGGACGGGCCCCTGCACGCGGCAAATGGAGCGGTGCTTCATGGCCCAGGCGCGAGGCCCATCCGGGCGCTCGCGCTCCTGGCACTGGGACCTTCGTGGCGCGGCTCTCCGTTGGGCGAGATCAGGCGGACGGGAGCATTCCGTTGGAGGACTCTTCGTGGACCGCGGCGATGACCTCGGCGGAGGCTCCGTCCGAGAACAGCGAGGCGCCATTCAGCGACCGCACCTTGGGCGGACGGCCACGACGACGGGGCGCGTTCTCCTCGGAGCCGATGGACGGCGCGACGGGCTCCGCCGCGAGCGTGCCCTCCGCCTTGCTCGCCTTTCGCATCGGACGCGGCAAGTGGATGCCCTCCAGCTTCTCGCTCAGCGCCGCATCCTCCTCGGCGAAGACGCGCGCATAGGCCAGCGCCCGCTGTCCCTTCTGAAGCAGCGCGTCCTGGCTCTCCTGCAGCCCCTGGCGCGCGGCCTCCAGCGCCGCCTGGGCCCGAGCGACCACCTCGGCACGCTCACGCACCAGCGCCGCGGCATCTCCCAGCACCGCCGTGTCCAGGTCGGGGAAGCGAACCTCGGCCAGGTCCGTGGCGAACAGCTCGAGCAGCGCACGCAGCGCGGGAGAGATGGAGTCGTTGTCGGTCGGATCGAACATGTGGGTGCCTCCTCACAAGGCAGGGGAGCCAGTATCTGCCCAGATGTTCAGTGTCCTTTCAAGGGGGTTCGTTCCGGAGCCTGAAAGTCGGGCCCCGGCGCACGTTCACCAGCGGACCACCAGCGAGAAGTCCGTGAACGGATCCGCGCCGGCCTCCAGCTCGGCCACGAAGCGCTGCCCGGTGGGTCCGCGTGACACCCCGCCCAGCGTCAGCCCCATGCACCAGGACGGCCCCAAGAGGTCGCCGCGGAAAGAGAGCCGCGCGCTCGTGTCCGAGACGCGCTCGTAGTCGCGCTCGCCGAACGTGCACGTGGCCCCCGCGAGCCCCGGCACGTTGGACAGGCCTCGGTGCGGATCATCTCCCGCGATGGCCAACACGAGCTGCCCCACCGCCGAGGAGAACACCCGCTCGGAGGCCGCGCGCGCCACCTGCTCGACCGCGACCGCATAGTCCTGACCGCGCCGCTCCAGCTCGCGCCCCGCCAGGTCGAGCACGCTCAGATACTCCAGCGCGGAACACGACTGGTGAGACTTGAGCTTCGCCAGCCCTCGCGTCATCGCGCGCGCCTCGCGCAGCGTCTCCTCTCCCGCGAGCCGCTCCACTCCCTCCAGCAGCCCCTCGAAGAAGAACCCCATCAGCGTGTGCTCGGGCTGGCACAGCGCCATCCGGGCTTGTACCGCCTGCGCGGAATCCGTCAGTCTCACGGGCTCAGTCTACGCGCACCAGCCCCACATCCCGAACGCCCTCACGGGGCGCCACTTCCACCGCGAGGTAGTGACGACCCACGCCGTCGAAGCGCTCGGGGATGGCACCTCCGCCACCGGAGATGAAGGCCGGAATTCCCGCGTTCGAAAACGAATAGTACGAATGGATGTGGCCATACAGCGTGAGGTCCACGCCCGCTCGCGCGAGCTTGCCCACCAGACCCGCGGCCTCGTTCCGACTGGCGAACCCACCTCCGCGCACGCCCACGGGATCCAACGGAGGGACGTGCATGGCCACCACATGCACCGCATCGCGCGCCTCGTCGAGCCACCCGTCGAGTTGCGCCTCCACGGTGGGGTCCACCGTTCCATTGCCTGAGTCCACCAGACTGAAGTGCACGCCGTGGAAGACGAAGTGCTGGCTGCCTCGGCCTACCAGTTGGTGGTACGCCCGCGCGTCTTGCGTGAACGTCTCGTGGTTGCCCAGTGTGGCGAACAACGGGATGCGCGCGCCGAACTCCAACCGCTGCTGGAACTCTTCCAACTCCTCGCGCTGGCCCCGCTCCGTGAGGTCTCCCGCGAAGAAGATGAAGCGCAGCGAAGGGTCCTCGGACATGCGCGCGTAGACATCGCCCACGCGCGGCAGCGCCTCTTGAACGTCCGCCAACGCCGCGAAGCGGAACGGTGCGTCGGAATCCCAGTCAGGCGGCGCCACCATGAGGCGCGCCACGGTCCCGGGTCGCAATCCCACGCGCCAGACCTTCAGCGTGGGCCGCACCGAGGGGAACGGCTCCACCGGCACCACCCCGCCCCCCTCGTCCGTCGCCGTCAGCTCCGCATCCGGCATCGCATTGTGGACGGTGAGCAACAACCCCGACGGCGCGTCCGCCGACATCGTCACCTTCGTGGAGAAGGCGGGCGCCTGCCCCCACAGCTCCAGGCCACCGGCCGCAACGGCGCGCACCGACGCCAACCCGCCCTCCACCTCCACCGACACGCCGCCGTTCTCCTCTCGCCCCACGTTCGCATCGCGCGTCGCGCGATCCTCCGCGGGACGGACGCAGGCGGTGATCAACAGCGCGGCGAGGACACCATGCTTCAACGCGCCGTTCACGCCTCACCTCCCCATGCGCCACGGAGAAACACTCGCTCCACGTTCGCGGCACGCCCTTCCGCGAGCACGCCTTGATCCACCCCGCCGCTCACGTCTCGCCTCCGAGCGCGTAGAGGAGCGACACTCGACCGACGAGCGCCCCCCCGGCTTGGGCTTCCGCGGCGATGCCCCACGAGTTGGACAGCAACACGCGCCCTCGCACCCCGACCGAGCCGACCACGCCTCCGCCCAACGTGCGCATGCCGCCCACCAAGTCGTCCTTGCGATGGTCGTAGAAGAGCATCGCCTCGCCCCGCAGCGGCCCTCCTCGGCCGAGCCACACGCCGTAGCCGAAGGTGAAGAGCAGTTGCTCATGCAGGTTGTCGTCCGAGGGCGGCCCTGGATAGCTGTAGCCCTGGAAGGACATGCCCAGGCTCGCCTCCGCGAACGACCCTTCCAGTCGCGGGCTCAATCGCGCCATCGCATAGCGCCCGCGCAGCCCCGCCTCGGCGCCGCCCACCGTGAAGCCCTCGGTGGGGAAGCGGTGGTAGAGCGCGAACAGCTCCGCATCCAGCGACGTGCCATCCCCCTGGCCCAGCGTCTGCTCGGGAGCGCCCATCAACCGGTACGCACCGCCCGCGCGCACGCGCGTGTTCCCTTCACCGGGGGCCAGTCGCGCCGTTGCCTCCAAGCGGAACGCGGACACTCGCGCCACTGCGCCCAGCGCGACGAAGTGGTCGTATGGGAACGAGGGGTCGTGCACGTACTGGTAGCCCATCTCCAGCTCCAGCGGCGGCAGTGACGCCGGCACCACACCGGGCTCCACGGCGGGAGCCAGCACCGCGTAGAGGTTCGAGAGCGCCGAGATGGAGAACAGCCCCGCGCCCGCGAGCGTCACCGCGTACAGCGGCCCAATGGTCCGCCGCGATGCCCCCGTCAACACGATGGGCACACCGCCCACCGCGATGAGCCCAAGGCCCGCGCCCTCCAACGCGAACAACCGGCGTCCAGTCTTCGCGTCTCCCGCCAGCCACGGCCCTACGCCATGCAACACCAACCCCGGCACCACCGCGGCCACCGCCGGCAACGACTTGAACCCCGGGCGCTCCGCATGGATCCACCGAGACGGCGGAACGGCGACCTCGGCGGAGGGCTCGGGCGAGGAGGGATCCGAGGAGACCTGCTCCGGAGGCTTCGTGGGCGGAGCCACCAGCGTGCGCGACGCGATGTCCGCCGTGGCCCTCCTCGCGCGCGTCTCACCTGGCACATCGGAGGCGCCCAGCTCCGGCCCCCGAGCCAACAGGTCGAGCGCGGAGAACGCGTCGCTCCCCAGTTCCTGTGCTCGCGCGTCGCGCGCAGACACCAGCAGCGCGAACACCGCCGCCAGGACTGCCCACCGACCCGGGAGGTGGAGCGCCGATGCCATCACCGCTGCCTCGATTCCCGGGAAGGCGCGTCTTCAGTCCGCCCAGCCCGGCATGCGGCCGTACATAACGCCGAGCCCCCTCCAGACCGCATGAAGCGCCGTGAAGAAGTGTGAAGCCCTCCAGCAGCGTGCCTCACGCCTACCTCACGCGGCGTGGATCAGACACCTCCAGGCCCAATGAATCCCAGAGGTTATCGAGCTTCTTCAGATACTTCACGCACCTGAACCAATCATTCCGAGACACGACCGACTCGCTTCGAGAAGCACCCGGGTTCCAGATGACCTCAGGATTTCACGGAGCGTCAGGTGGGCGTCGTGGCGCGGACTTCACCACCGGCAGCGAAAACTTCGCGTGAGATGCGAGCGCTAACGGGACTTTCCGGTGAAGGCGAGTATGCTCCACATCCCTTTTCTTCCCCCGAACCAGCACCCGTGGCGGACCCGAACAGCCCTCAGCCATTTGGCAAGTACGTCCTGCTGTCGAAGATTGCCGCGGGCGGCATGGCCGTCACGTATCGCGCGCGACTGACGGGCGCGGCAGGCGTCACGAAGCCGTGTGTCATCAAGCAGATCCTCCCGCACTTCGTCGACGACACTGACTTCGTCGAGATGTTCATCAGCGAGGCGCGGGTGGCCGCGGGGCTGACGCACGGGAACATCGCGCAGGTCTTCGACTTCGGAGAGGTGGACGGGCAGTACTTCATCGCCATGGAGCTGGTGCACGGCCAGCCCCTGTCGAAGGTGCTGCGGCGCGCTGCTCGCGCGGGGATGGGCTTCTTCCCCATGCCGCTGGCGCTGCACATCGCCAGCAAGCTGTGCGACGGGCTGGACTACGCGCACCGGCACGTGGGCGAGGACGGACGGGCGCTCGGGCTCGTGCACCGCGACGTGTCTCCCGACAACGTCCTCATCTCGTACGAGGGCGAGGTCAAGGTCATCGACTTTGGCATCGCCAAGGCCACCAGCGTGGTGGAGGCGAAGACGTCTCCCGGCACGCTCAAGGGCAAGTACCCGTACTTCTCTCCCGAGCAGGCGCAGGGCCGGCAGGACCTGGATCCGCGCACGGACGTCTACGCCGCGGGCGTCGTCCTCTACGAGATGGTCTGCGGACGCCGCCCGCTGGAGGGCGAGTTCGTCACCGTGTTGCCGCGCATCCTCACGGCGGACTACCTGCCGCCGTCCGCGGTGAATCCCGGCGTCAGCCCGGACCTGGAGACCGTCATCGGACACGCGATGGCGCTCGACCGGGAGTCGCGCTACCAGACCGCGCAGGACCTCAGCGAGTCCCTGAGCGAGCTGCTGTACCGGGACAACACGCGCTTCTCCACCGCGATGCTCAGCCAGCTCATGGCCTTCCTCTTCGCCGAGGAGCTGGCCGCCGAGGGGCGCAAGGTGGAGATCGCCCCGAGCTTCCGCGAGCTGCTCGCGTCGTGGCAGAGCTCCGCGGTGGAGCCGTCGCAAGGACGCGCGAAGCTGCCCTCGTCCGCGGGCGCCGCTCGGCCCTCCAGCGCCAGCATCCCGCGCGCGCCCAGCTCGGCGGGAGTCCGGCCGCCCAGCGCTCCGGGCTCGCGCCCCGGCAGTGACGGCGGCGCCAAGGCCGTCACCAGCAACCCATCCCAGCGCCGCAGCACCACGTCCGGCGTGCGCCGGGTGACGAACCCCAACCTCGCGCGCGGAGAGAACACCGGCACGGGACGGCGCCCGCTCCCGCCCACACCGCCGGAGCTTCCCGCCGAGCCGGACACCGACTCGACGCTGGCGCAGCAGCCCACGGCGATGCCCACGCTGGCCGCTCCGCGCGACACGCCCGTGGAGGTCCCCGCCGTCATAACGGAGACGGCCACCGCGCGCCCCGCCGCGGCCACCGAGATACACGGGACCGAGGTGCATGCGCCGCCCACCGTGCTCCGCCCACCCGTCAGCGCGAAGGCCCACGCGGACAACGCGCGCGAGGTGATTGCCCGCGAGGAGGCCGAGCGCAACACGCAGCGCCAGAAGCAGATGCGCACCCTGAGCCTCGGCATCTTCGGGGCCACCATCACGGTGCTCTTCGTCTGGCTGTTCTGGCGCTTCGTCATCCCTCATGAGGGGGCGACACAGGACCCCGAGACCGTCACCGTCCTGTGGATCACCTCCAAGCCCGAGGGGGCCACCATCCTCCTCAATGGCCAGGAGCGGGGCCGCACGCCGAGCAAGCTCATGGGCGGCGATGTCCATGCACCGCATACGCTCGTGCTCTCGCTCCAGGGATACCAGCCCTGGACCAAGCGCTTCGTGCCCATCAACAGCGAGGTCCATCTCAACGCGGACCTCCAGCGCCTGCCCGCGGAGCCGGCAGCGACGGCCCCCGCGACAACGGGCGCAGGGGATGCCGGCACCGCGCCCCAGCTCGTCGCCCAAGCGGACACCGACGGCGGCCTGGCTTCGAGCGACGGCGGCGCGCCGCTGAGCGACGGTGGCACCGCGGTGGCGGAGGCGACGACCGCCGCGGATGACGGGGGCACGGGCGACTCGCTCGAGGGCAAGAACCGCGAGATGTACGAGGTGGACTACCCCACGCGCCTGCTCGTGCTGCGCCCCATGTTCAACGCGATGCCCGTGCCGGAGTACGCCACGGCCAACATCGACGTGAGCCCCAACGCCGCCTACTCCGTCTGGACGGATGGCAGCGCGGCGCTCGCGGAGGGCGAGGGCACGACGTCCAACGCGCTCGTCTACTTCGCCGAGGGCGATGTCCCCGCCGACAACTCCTTCGGTCTCGTGGGCGCCTCTCCGCGCACCATCAAGGGCGCCAAGCGGCTGCACTTCTTCGTGCTCGACGAGAACGGCCCCGAGGACAACCGCGGCAGCGTGCGCGTGCACCTGCGGCAGTCCGCATATGTGCCGCCGCGCGCGCTCGTGTTCGACGCCGAGAAGAACGCGCTCCAGCTCAAGCCCGAGCACCAGGTCATCCTGCGCGGACTGAACCCGCGCTCCACGTACCTGCTCACCGTGCGCGACGACATCGCGGAGCTTCGCCCCGGCGCCAACGGCCGCGTGCATCAGGTGCTCTGCGTGGAGCGAGGCCCCACGCCCGAGTCCGTGCGGCGCTCCCATCGGCTGTTCGAGACGGGCAAGCGCTACCAGGTGACGGGCGCCGAGGACCTGCGCTGCACCTTCCCCGACTCGCGCGCGAGCGACAACCAGGGCGCCATCGACGTGGACATCGTCGACGTCACCTTGATGAACCGGAAGCAGCGCGCCGAAGCCCTCAAGGGCTCGAGCCGCTCCGAGCGCTGACGCACGACGCAACGCGACAAGCAGATGGACGGGCCCTGGGTGCGCACCTCGCTCCTCGGGCATGCGCGCGCCGCGCGGACGAACTCGCTCGCTGTCCGCCGCGGCGCCGTGGCTACTTTTCTCCTCAGACACCCCCTCCCCGTCCTCGAGCTGGCATCCGCATGGCGACCCGGAGGGGGCGCGCTTGGACGGTTCCTTCCGTAAGGGCCAGCAGGGCCGCGGAACACGGACGGCCCGGCTCAACAAGGACGGGAAAGGCACGTGGGCGCGGCGCCGAGGAGGGCACCGGGCCCACGGGCCTTTTCACGCACAAAGTCTCCCTGCCCTCTCACCGTCCGGGGCCGTTTTCACCCCATCGGATATGACAATCCATTGCTCACGGCTGAATCCCTGTCAGGGGTAGAGTCGGACTCACGAGCGGGCGACTGTCACCCACTGGACACATTTTCGAACTCTGATACTTCAATCAGCGAATTTTCCGCTGTGACTGCTTGCTTGCCCACCGAGCCTCCTTGTCAGCCACCTGATGCGCCTCCGTTTCGTTTGTCGATTCGGGTTCCCGCCGATGTGGCCGTCGCTGCGGCCCTCACCCGACGCTTCGCGCGTGAAGCCGGACTGGCGGCCGCGGGCAGCGCGGAGGTGGCCGTGGTGGTGAGCGAACTGGCCAGCAATCTGATCCGCCACACGCGGGCGGGCGGCACCGTGGACCTCTGGGTGGACGCCGATTGGCTGTGGATCCGCGCCTGGGATGACGGCCCGGGGATGGTGGAGCCCGAGCGACTCTTCGCGGGACGCGACGGCCGGCCAGGTCCACTGCCAGGCGAGAGCCTGGGCGAAGGTGGCGCCGCGGTGCGCCGGCTGACGGACGCGGTGCGCGTCACCAACCGCGTGGGCGGCGGACTCGAAGTCGTGGCCCGCAAGCGATTGACACCTCCGGGTGAGAGGAGACGGTTTTGAACGCAGACGGGCTACACGCGCAGCTGCTGCGCGTGCTTCAGGGCTTCATGTCGGAGACGGCGGCGCGACTGGTGCTTCGCGGCACCTTGGAGCCCCTGAAGCTGTCCGCAAGCTCGCTGCGCGCGGAGGACCTGCCGCGCATCATCGAAGCGCTCGAGCCCGCCTCGCGGCACTTCATGCATCCGGCGCAGCGCCCGCGGCTCGCGGCCGACCTCAAGGGATTGGCGACAGGCGTCCCCGCGGGGCGCAGCAGCATGCCGGGGCACGTCGCGCGGCCCACGCCCAGCTCCCCCGTGGAGGCCACGACGCCCGCGCTCGTGGTTCGTCCCGCCACGCTCACCATCCGCACCGAAGCGGACGCGAGCAGCGCGCGGCTCACGGCGCGCACGCTGTGCGAGGAATTGGGAGGCCGAGGCTTCGAGTGCCAGAAGGTGGCCACCGCGGTGAGCGAGCTGGCGCGCAACCAGCTCTCGTACGCGGGCGGCGGCATCATCCACCTGCATCCCGAGCGCACGCCCAAGCGGATGTTGCGCGTGCGCGCCGAGGACAAGGGCCAGGGCATCCCCAACGTGGAGCTGGTGCTGTCCGGCAACTACCGCAGCAAGACGGGCATGGGCCTGGGGCTGCTCGGCGTGAAGCGCCTGGCGGACCGGTTCGACGTGCGCACCGGCCCCGCCGGAACCCACGTGGAGTTCGAGGTGTGGCTGTGAGGTGGTCCGCCGCCCACCGCTCACGGCCCCGCCAGGGCGAAACGGCGAACGGAGACAGCGCGCTGATCCGCGAGGACGGCGGACACACGCTGCTCGCGGTGGTGGATGCGCTGGGCCACGGGCCGTTGGCGGCGGACGCGGCCCAGGCGGCCTTGCGCTGCCTGGAGCAGGTGTCGCTCACGGCGGGCCTGGCCTCCGTGTTGGAGTCGCTGCACCAGGCGCTGCGCGGGGGCCGAGGCGCCGCGGCCATGCTCGCGCTGTATGACGGACGCACCCTGCGCTGCGGCGGCGTGGGCAACGTGGAGCTGCGCGCGCTGGGCACGAAAATTCCCGTGCTGCCCACACCCGGAATCCTCGGGCAGCATGTGCGCGCGGTGCGCGAGGCCGAGGTCACTCCGGCGCTCGGCGACCGGCTGGTCCTCTTCAGTGACGGCGTGAGTTCGCGGCTGGAGCTGGATATGACGCGCGGGCTGACGCCCGAGGCGGCGTGCGCGCTGTTGCTGGAGCGCTACGGCCGCGAAACCGATGACGCCACCGTGCTGGTGGCGGACGTGGAGAATCCATGAGCTACCCGGACGAGAACCGGCCCTCGGGGCCCTCGCGCGAGACCTCGCGCATCCCCATCATTCCGCTGTGGGGACAGCTCATCGTCCCCCTCCAGGGCGACATCACGGACGCCCAGGCGGCGCAGCTCTGCTCGGACGTGCTGCGCGACATCCAGCGCAGCGGCGCGCGCGGCATGGTGGTGGACATCTCCGGCCTGTGGCTGGTGGACAGCCACCTGTGCGCGGTGCTCGCGCGGCTGGCGAACGCGGCCCGGCTGATGGGCACGCGCACGGTGCTCTCCGGCATGGGCGCGGACGTGGCCCTCACGCTCCAGAGCATGGGCATCCAGTTGGAGGGCGTGGAGACGGCGCTGGGCCTGGAGGAGGGCCTCGCCATGCTCGGCGTCCAGGTGACGGGCGCGCGCACCGCCGAGGCCGAGCGCGAGGCCGCGCAGCAGCTCGCCGACGAGATGCTTGGACTGACCACCCCCGCCCCGATGAAGAGCAGCGCCTGAGGCTTGCGCGATGACGACCTCGCCCACCCCCCCGCCCGACCTGACTGTCCGCCCCGACCGCGTGAGCCGCATCATCGACGTGCTGTCGATGATCTCCGTGGGCCAGTACGACGCCGCACGCACCACGCTGTCCATCCAGGAGCAGGACGAGTTCGCCGCGCTGGAGGAGACGCTCAACGTCTTCGTGCGTGAGCTGGCCGCCACCCGCCGCGAGAACGAAGAAGCCCTCGCGCGCCTGGAGGCGGGACACCGCGAGCTGCAGGAGAAGCTGACCACCATCGAGCAGCAGCGGATGGCCATCCGCGACCTGTCCACGCCCATCATCGAGCTGTGGGACGACATCGTCACGCTGCCCATCGTGGGCGTGGTGGACACGCAGCGCTCGGTGGAGATGACCGAGCGGCTGCTCCACCGCATCGTCCAGACGAAGGCCCGCTGCGTCATCATCGACATCACCGGCGTGGAGGTGGTGGACACGATGACGGCCAACCACTTCATCAAGATGGTGAACGCGGCGCGGCTGCTCGGCGCCTACTGCGTGGTGACGGGCATCAGCCCGCTCATCGCGCAGACGCTGGTGCAGATTGGCGTGGACCTGCGCGAGGTGCGGACGCTCAGCAGCCTCAAGGAAGGCCTGCGCGAGTGCTTCCGCCACCTGAGCGACCGCACCACCGCGCCCACCGCGTCGCGCCGCTGATTCTCCGAGCCCAGACGCTTCGAGCCGCTGACCTTTCGAGCCACGACAACACGGGAGCAAGACATCTTGGGAGCTGAGTGGACCTACGGCCCGCACACGCTGTCGTTCGAGGAACCCGACATCGTGCGGCTCACCCTGGTGGGTGAGCTGTCCGAGAAACACATGCGGGAGATGATTGTCGGGGTGCGGGCCTTCCACGAGGGCAAGCCCGCCATCTACCTGCTGGCGGACGTGCGCCAGGGCACGGGCTTCTCCGCCGAGACCCGCAAGGCCGTCAGCGACGACCCGAGCCTGACGCCCTACGCGGCCACGGTGTTCTTCGGCGCCAGCTTCGCCATGAAGACCATCGCCAACATGATGATGCGCGCCATGGCCCTGCTGGGCCGCGCGGCCTCGGGCGAGATGATGTTCCTCGACTCCGAGGAAGCTGGCCGGGCGTGGCTCGCGGACCACCGGGCCCGCGCTGAGGCGGCTCGCAAGTCCACCTGAGCCGCAAGGTGCCCGCGCGCCAGCGAGTGACTGGCGCGCGCGGCCCTTGGCTCAGATGTCCAGGTTCTGCACGTCCAGCGCGTTGCGCTCGATGAACTCGCGGCGCGGCTCCACCGCCTCGCCCATCAGCAGCGAGAAGATTTCGTCGCTCTCCACCGCGTCCTCCACCCGCACCTGGAGCAGCGTGCGCGTGGCCGGGTTCATGGTGGTGTCCCAGAGCTGCTCCGGGTTCATCTCGCCCAGACCCTTGTAGCGCTGCAGGCCCAGGCCCTTCTGCGCGTCCTTGCGCACCGCCGCCAGCACCTCCTGGACGGAGTAGGCGGTCACCACGCCGGCCTCCACCTTCACCTGGTAGGGCGCCTTGCCCAGCGACGCGAAGACGCCGCGCAGGTTCACCAGCTCCATGTACTCGGGCGAGGACAGGTACGCGTGGTCGAACACGGACTCGCGCATGGCGCCGTTCACGTCCGTGGTCACCACCAGCTTCTTCTTCTGGTTCTCGGGGTCCACGTCCAGGCGGTGCGACAGGCGGGCCAGCACGTCCGGCATGCGGCGCTGGAAGTAGTCGCGCATGACGGTCATCTCGGCCTCGACCGCGGCCTCGTCGACGAGCAGCTCCGCGCTCAGCTTCGTGGCCTGCGCCAGCGCATCCACCACGCGCGCGTCGCGGCGCTTCGCCTGCTTCTCCAGGCGCTCCTCGTAGGTGATGACCTTCTCCAGGAGGGCCTTGAACTCCGCGCCGCCCAGCTCGCCCGCGGGCGTCGCCACGCGCGCGTGCTCGGACGCGGCCTTGAGCAGGTACTCGTTCAGCCCGCGCTCGTCCTTGACGTACAGGTCCTTCTTGTTGCGCGTCACTTTGTAGAGCGGCGGCTGCGCGATGTAGATGTAGCCCTTGTCGATGAGTTCGCGCATCTGCCGGTAGAAGAACGTCAGGAGCAGCGTGCGGATGTGGCTGCCGTCCACGTCGGCGTCCGTCATCAGGATGATGCGGTGGTAGCGCGCCTTCGCCGGGTCGTAGTCCTCCGCCCCGATGCCCGTGCCCAGCGCGGTGATGAGCGTCACGATTTCAGCGCTGGTGAGCATCTTCTCGAAGCGGGCCTTCTCCACGTTCAGGATCTTTCCGCGCAGCGGGAGGATGGCCTGGTTGCGCCGGTCACGTCCCTGCTTCGCGGAGCCGCCTGCGGAGTCGCCCTCCACGATGTACAGCTCGCTCTCCTCCGGGTCGCGGCTCTGGCAGTCCGCCAGCTTGCCGGGGAGTCCGCCGCCATCCAGCACGCCCTTGCGGCGCACCGTCTCGCGCGCCTTGCGGGCCGCGATGCGCGCGCGACACGCGTCGCCAATCTTCGCCACGACCTTCTTGGCGAGGACCGGGTTCTCCTCGAGGAAGGTGGCGAGCTGATCATTCACCATCTGCTCGACCAGGCCCTTCACCTCGCTGTTGCCCAGCTTCGTCTTCGTCTGGCCCTCGAACTGGGGGTTGGCCAGCTTCACGGAGATGACGGCGGACAGGCCTTCACGCGCGTCCTCGCCCGTGGGCGTCTCCTTGAGGTCCTTCCACTGGCCGCTCTTCTCCGCGTAGCTGTTGAGCGTGCGCGTCAGCGCGGACTTGAAGCCAGACAGGTGGCTGCCACCCTCGTGGGTGTTGATGTTGTTGGCGAAGGTGAAGATGCGCTCGTCGTAGCCATCGTTCCACTGCATGGCGATCTCCAGCGACACGCCTTCGCGCTCGGACTGGATGTAGACGGGCTTGTCGTGCAGCGGCGCCTTCGCCTTGTTCAGGTACTCGACGAAGGTGGAGATGCCGCCCTCGAACTTGAAGTCGTGCTCCTTGTTCGTGCGCTCATCCCGGATGGTGATGTGCAGGCCGGCGTTGAGGAACGCCAGCTCGCGCAGACGCTGACTGAGCGTCTCGAAGTTGAAGTCCACCGTCTCCATCACCGTGGAGTCCGGCTTGAAGTGGATGACCGTGCCGAGCTTGTCGGTGGTGCCGACCATGGCGGGCGGAGCCGTGGCCACGCCGCGCGCGTAGCCCTGCTCGTACACCTTGCCGTTGCGCTGGACGCGGACCTTGAACCACTCGGACAGGAAGTTCACGCACGTGACGCCCACGCCGTGCAGACCGCCGGAGACCTTGTACGCGCCGTTGCCGAACTTGCTGCCGGCGTGCAGCTCCGTGAGCACGACCTCCAGCGTGTCCTTGCCCTTGAACTTGGGGTCGGGGTGCGGACCCACCGGGATGCCACGGCCGTTGTCCTGGACGCTCAGCGAACCATCCACGTGGATGACGACGTCGATGTCCGTGCAGTAGCCCGCGAGCGCCTCGTCCACGGAGTTGTCCACGACCTCGTAGACGAGCTTGTGCAGCCCGTAGGTCATGGTGTCGCCGATGTACATGCCCGGGCGCTTGCGTACCGCCTCCAGCCCCTCGAGCTTGGTGATGCTGTCGGTCCCATACTCGACGGGCGGCGGCGTCACAGACGCGCCGGTAGCGGGGGTCTTTTCCATGTGAAGCGAGTCCTCGGAAATGCGCCGTTGAGACAGGGCCGTGCCTACCACCTCGAGGCACACCGAACAAGGCTGACGAGCCCGCGCAAGGCGGCGGAAACATTCGTGAAAGTGGCTCGGCCGCCGACCTGCGCGACCGCCCCGGAACCCGGGGGTTTCAAGCGTCGAAACGCGACGGCGGGAGGCGGTCCTCCAGCGCGGCGATCAACTCTTCATAAACAGCTTTGCGGGCGAACAGATGCCGGGTGACGAGCACCCTTCCCTCCTCTTTCAGGAACAGCCCCAGCACGCCTCCTCGGCGACCGAGCCGGCGCACGGATTCAATCTGGCTCCAGGACAACTCCAGCGGGCTGCCGCTGAAGGGGCGGGCCACGCGCACGCCGGAGGCATCCAGGGTGACGCCCCAGTCCGTCCGGGGGCGCAGCCGGTGGAGGGCGAAGAGGAAGGCGA
Organism: Myxococcaceae bacterium JPH2; assembly: GCA_016458225.1. Classification (NCBI taxonomy): domain Bacteria; kingdom Pseudomonadati; phylum Myxococcota; class Myxococcia; order Myxococcales; family Myxococcaceae; species Myxococcaceae bacterium JPH2. The sequence goes on from JAEMGR010000003.1 coordinate 568,928, forward strand.
GCATCAGCCCCGCGCTGACGCCCGCGCGGGCCACGGACTGCAGGCCGCCGCCCGCTCGCGCATCGGCGAGGGCCCAGGCGGACAGCACGGCCAGCACGCACGCGCCCAGGAAGAGGGCGGCGCGGGTGGGCCGAGGGTCGAAGGAGAAGAAACGCGGGCTCGTGCTCATGGCGGGCGGCCACGCACCCTAGCCGTCCATGCGCTCCCCTGCCTGTCCTTTCCGCGCTTCGTGTTCTCCGTCCGGCGACGCAAAGCCTAGGCTCGGCCACCGCATGACGGATGCCGAACTGACCGCGCGACTGCACACCAACCTCCTCGCCTTCAAGCGCCTGCAAGGTGAGCGCGGCCTCCTGCGCCACCTCGCCCTTCCGGGCCTGGAGGCCTTCGCCCTGCCCTCGCACCCCCACGAGGTCCACTTCCAGCAGGTGCTCTTCACCCACGCCGGCGCGCTGGAGGTCCACCTGCCCGCGCTCACCGCGTTCTACCGGGACCTCGGAATCCCCCGCTGGCGCGTCACCGTGCTTCCGGGAGAGCCCGAGGCCGCCCGCCTGCTCGATGCCCAGGGGTACCGTCCGTCGGAGGCCCTGTGCGCCATGGGGCGCGTCCTGGACGACGTGCCCGCGGGGTCCTCGGACGCCCCGGTGGAGGACGTGGACGCGCTCGGGGCCGTGGTGGGGCTCAACGCAGAGGCCTACGGCGAGCACTGGCGCGACATGCTGGCCTCGTGGGAGCGCGCCCCCAGGCCTCCCGTGTACACCGTGGTGGCGCGCGAGGCGGGGCGGGAGCTGGCGTGCGGCGTGGCGCTGGATACCGAGGACACCGCGGGCATCTACCTGGTCGCCACCGCGCCCTCCGCGCGCAAGCGGGGGCTGGCCTCGGCGGTGATGCAGGGGCTGCTCGCGGGTGCGCGGGCCCGGGGTCGCGTGGCGTCCGCCCTGCACTCGACGCCCTCGGGACACCGCGTGTATCAGCGCCTGGGCTACCGCGACCTCGGCCCCTGGTGGCACTGGGTCCCCGGCGGCTGAGCGCGGGCGTTCAGCGCAGGGCTTCGAGTTCCTCCAGGCGCGCGATGACCTCCGCGGGCTGGCGCGCGTCCATCAGCCAGTCCGCCATGCCTCGCCCCGCCAGCCGCGCCACGTGCGCCAGCCGCACCAGGCGCGCGCGGCCGTGCAGTCCATCCAGCAGCGCCACCACCAACCGCAGCGGCTGCCCATCCGGCGTGTCGCGCGGCAGGGGCTGGGCCAAGGTCACCAGCACCGCCGCCGGGGCCGCGCCGGCCGAGTAGCCGTGGGGCGTGGCCACGCCATTGCCCACCGTGCTCGCGGACTCCTCCTCGCGCTGCCGCAGGTGCGCGGCCAGCCGCGCCGAGTCCACGCCCGGGCACGCCGCCGCGAGCCGCCCCGCGACGACGTCCAGCGCGTCATCCCAGCTCTCGCAACCCAGTTGCAGGACGACGCGCTCGGGGGACAGGAGCGAGGAGAGGGCCGGCACGGGCTCATCGCCGCGCGCCTCGCGGACCGGGAACTCGGCGTCCAGGAAGTTCCGCACGCGGGCGAGCTGCGCGGCGGTGAGCCGGCGCCGCGCGATGTCCAGCAGGAGCGTCCCCGCCGCGGGCACTTCCTCCAGGTAGCCCGTCACGTAGGGGCTCACCTTGTTGGCCACGTCCATCAGCAGGGCCGCGGGCACATCCAGCTCGCGGGCAATGGCGGACAGGCGCTCCTGCGTGGGCGGCGCGTCGAGCCCGTTCTCCACGCGGCTCAGGTACGCGCTGGACACGCCGATGCGGCGCGCCAGGTCGCGCAGGGACAACCCCGCGTCGACGCGCAGCAGGCGCAAGGTGGCTCCCATGTGCATGCCTTGGGGGACCTTTCCCATGGGGGAGGACGGCGGGACTCAGCCTCGCGCGGAGGCCACGTCCGGGGTTCGGGTGCTGGTGCTGGCCACGGGGCTCGCGGCGGGCTCGGCGGCCAGGGCGGGCTCCGGCTCGCGCACCATCAGCAGGGAGCCCGGGGCGTCCCGCACGATGCGCTCGCGCTGCAGGCCGAACAGGCGCCCCTCCAGGCCCCACTCGGCGCCCACGCCCACCACCACGAGGTCATAGCCGGCGCGCGCCTCCTCCAGCGCCGCGTCCTCCGGGGACTCGTGGCGCACCACCTTGAACCGCACGCGCGCGCCCTCCTCCCCGGGGAAGAACTCCTCCACCACCGCGCGCGCCTGTCCCTCGCGCTCCGGCGACGTCACGTGCAGCACGGTGACCTCCGCGCCCGAGTGCCGCATCAGCCGCCGCGCCAGCTCCAGCGCCGCCTTGTCGTGCCGGCCCGCCGCGAAGGGCACCAGCACGCGCTTCACGTCGGACAGGCCGCGGTCCACCAGCACCGCCACCGTGCCCGTGGCGCCCTGCATCACCTCATGCACCGTGCCCCCCAGCACCGTCTGGCTGAAGAGGGGCTTGTGCATTCCCAGCAGCAACAGGTCCGCGTGCTTGGCCTCGGCGGTGCGGCAGATGTCCACCGCGGGCTCGGTGGACACGAAGGACAGCGGACGCACCGACAGGCCCAGCGCCTGGGCGCGCCCCAGCAGCGGGGCCAGCGCGCCATCGCCCGCCGGCTCCTGCCGCGTGCGCAGCGGGCGCTCCGGGGACAGGAGGTGCAGCGCGTAGAGCCCGTCCTGCGGCGAGGCCAGGGCCTTGGCCAGCGCGGCCATGCCCGCGCCCACCTGCTCGTGCGACACGCACATGAGGACCGTGAAGCCCGGGGCCTCCGTGGCCACCGAGGGCGTCAGCGACACGCGGTCGCGTGCCAGCTCCTCGGGCGAATACATCCAGCGCAGCAGCGGCGTGGTGATGAAGGTCGTCACCAGCGCCATCAGCACCATCATGGTGAAGAGCGTGGGGGAGATGACGCCCAGGTCCAGGCCCAGGTTGAGCACGATGAGCTCCATCAGGCCCCGCGTGTTCATCAGGATGCCCACCGCGCCCGCCTCGCGCCAACGCAGGCCCGTGAGCCGCGCCGCCACCGCGCTGCCGCCGAACTTGCCCAGACACGCCAGGACGATGATGGCGCCGCAGGTCATCCAGGCCTCGGAGCTGTCGAGCAACCCCACCTGGGTGCGCAGGCCGCTGAAGGCGAAGAACACGGGCAGCAGCAGGACGACGGCCACGTCCTCCAGCTTCTCCAGCAGCGCCGCCGCGAGCCCGCCCTCCTTGGGGATGACCGCGCCGAAGAGGAACGCGCCGAACAGCGCGTGGATGCCGATGAGCTCCGTCACGAACGCGGAGCCGAGCAAGAGCAGGAGCGTGCCCGCGACGATGTTCTGCGTGAGCCCCTCGCGGCTGGCCACCCGGGCGCCCAGGCGCGCCAGGAACGGGCGCACCAGCAGCAGCATGAAGGCGATGTAGAGCAGCGCGAACACCGTGGTGAGCGCCGCGTGCGTCAGGTCCGACGCCCGCACCAGCGAGACGACGAAGGCCAACAGACACCACGCCGTCACGTCGTCCACGGCCGCGCACGCGATGGCGATGGTGCCGACCTTGGACTGCATGAGCCCGCGCTCGGTGAGGATGCGCGCCAGCACCGGGAACGCGGTGATGCTCATGGCCACGCCCGCGAAGAGCACGAAGGACGAGAACGGCACCGTCGGGCTCGACCAGTCCTTGTACAGCCACAGCGCCGCCGCCCCCGCGCCCAGCCCGAACGGCACGATGATGCTCGAGTGGCTGATGGCCACCGAGGCGTGCCCCCGGCCCTTCAAGAGCTTCGGATCCAGCTCCAGCCCGATGAGGAACATGAAGAGCACCAGCCCCACCTGGCTGAGCATCTTCAGGACCGGCAGCGAGTCCGTGGGGAACAGCCAGTTCATCGCGCTCGGGGAGACCCAGCCGAGCAGCGACGGCCCCAGCACGATGCCCGCCACCACCTCGGCGATGACCAGCGGCTGCCCCAACCACCGCGCGCCCCGCCCGATGAGCCGGGAGAGCCCGATGATGACCATGAGCTGCACGATCAGCAGCGCGAGTGCGTTGGAGTGCATCGATCTTCCCTCGCCGGAATGGGTGTTAAGTGAGCGCTTATCAGCCGTTCGCGCGCAGCGTCAACGCGCGCGAACTCGCTCGCCTGCCTCATCCGCGACTCGGGGACCGCGACTGGCGCGGCGCGCCATGCACGCCCGCCGCTCAGCTCCAGGACAGGTCGTACTCGCTGTCGAGCAGCGCGAGCTGGCGTCCGCGCACGGACACGTCGCGCGCGCCCACGGCCTCCAGGACGCCCTGGAGCACCCCCTCATGGTAGGCGGCGGGCATGAAGTCGCGGCGCATGACGAAGCGCGCGCTGCGATCTCCCGTCCACTCCACGTGGCGCTCGCCGTAGCTCACCGCCGCGCGGTAGCCCTCGATGAGGTGCGGCAAGAGCCGGCGCGGGTTGCCCGCCGCCGCCTGCATCAGCTCGCGGCCGAACATGGACGCCAGGTAGTCCACCGTCGCCTGTGTCCCCATTCGCCGGAGCACGCCCTCCCAGCCGTCCAGCTGCGGCCACAGCAGCCGCGCCGCGGTGGAGGTCATCTTCAGGAAGCGCGCCACCGGATACATGTGGAAGGGGTCCAGCTCGCGCGTGCCGCACTCCTCCATGCACCGCTCGGCCACCGCGTCCCCGCCCACGAAGCCCACCACGTCCAGCACACCGAGGAAGAACATGCCCCGTGCGGTGTCCTGCTCACTGGCTGCAAGCCGCCGCAGTTCCATCTCCCAGCCCGACCCACCTCCCACCGCCCGCTCCAACGGCCCGACGTGCATGGTGACCTCCTTGTCGTTGTCGTCGCGACGCGCCGCCCCCCCGCTCCCGGTGGGTCTGCTCGCGTCGCCTCCCCCTCACGCTCGCCGGCACTCCCGCCGACCCGGCGCCCTCACGCCCTTCCGGATAATTACGACTTTGTCGAATAATTCAGTAGAGCCCGGAAGTCATGTATTCCGTTTGAAGAGTGGACGGAGGGGACGTCCGTCTCCGTGGGCACGGGTGGTCAGCGCGGCCACGGAGTCGCGGATGGGGTGGAACTAGGCGGCACCGAGCGCGGCCTGGGCGGCGGCGACGGCACTGCCGGGGGTGGCGTGGCGATGACCCGCCTGGAGCAAGGCGCGCTCGATGGCCCCCACCGTGGTGAGCACGTCCGAGGCGTTCACGCGGTTCATGTGGCCCACGCGGAAGTAGCGCGCCTTGAGTTCCGGGTGGAGTCCGCCGGCCACGACCACGCCCTGGCCGCGCACGCGGGCCACCAGCCCCGCGTCCACGCCCTCGGGATAGTAGACGGCGCTCAAGGTGTGAGCGGCCACGGCCTCCGAGGTGGGCAGCATGCGCAGCCCCAGGGCGCTCCACGCGGCGCGGAAGGCGAGCGCCATGCGACGGTGCCGAGCGAAGCGCGCCTCCATGCCCTCGGCCAGGATGAGGCCCAGGCTGACGTCGAGCGCGCAGACCAGCGAGGTCGGCGGCGTGGCGAAGTAGGCGTTGCGACCCGCCTCGTAGGCTTCCATGACGGGGAGCCACTCCGCCCAGTCCGCGTACACGCTGGCCACGGGCGCCTTGCGCGCGCGCCACGCCTCCAAAGCACGGGGGCTCGCCGTCAAGAGCGCGAGTCCCGGCGGAACACCGAGCGCCTTCTGGCTGGCGGTGAAGTACACGTCCGCGTCCCAGGCGTCCTGGTGGAAGGCCTCGCCCGCGGTGGCGCACACGCCATCCACCACGGACAGCACGCCACGCTGACGGGCCGCGCGCAGCAGCGGCTCCACCGGCGCGAGCACCGCGGTGGACGTGTCCACGTGGGTCACCGACATCAGCTTGAAGCCGCCGCGCGCCAGCGCTGACTCCACGCGCGCGACATCCGGCGCCTCACCCGGCGGAGCGCGCACGTGGGTGACGCGGGCGCCGTGGCGCTCCAGGATGTGCGCCATCCGGTCGCTGAAGTAGCCGGTGTTCACCACCAGCGCGGCGTCGCCGGGCTCGACGAGGTTGGCCGCCGCCAGCTCCATGGCCAGCGTGCCGCTTCCCGCCACCACGAAGGGCTGCGCGCTCGGCGCCAGACACACCTCGCGGAGTCGGCGCAGCGCGCGGCCGAAGGTGGCCACGAAGGTTGGATCCAGGTGTCCGGGCACCGGCGCGCTCAGCGCCTGCAGCACCTCCGGCTCCACTTCCACGGGGCCGGGAATCATCAGCAGATCTCTCACGCCACCACTGTCGCCAACCCGGGCCGCGGCTGTCCACGTCCGCGCGCGACGGTGTGCTGGAAACGACGACGCCGGAGCGACCTGATGGTCACTCCGGCGCCGACTTCACATCAGGCTGCGTGAACGCTGATTAGCGGTACGTCGCCATCAGGCTGTCCGCCCGCGTGACCTGGCCCGCGGTGAACGAGTTCATGCAGTTGTCGTCGGTGTAGTCCATGAAGTTGTAGATGGGGTCCACGCCGCCGCCGGAGCAGGTGTCGCGGCCGGCCGGGCAACCGAAGGCCGCGGAGGCCTCGGGCGCGGTGTCGCTCACGCTGTCACCCGTGCCAGTGCAGCCGCCCTGGAACGTGTGGTACAGGCCCACCCAGTGACCAACCTCGTGGGTCACCGTGTCGCCCTCGTTGTACGGGGCCGCGGTGCCGCCCGGCACGCTGGTGTACAGGAACGCCACGCCGTCCATGCTCGGCTGCGACGCGTAGCTGGAGGGGAAGGTCGCCCAACCCAGCAGGCCGCCACCCAGGTTCGCGGAGTAGAGGTTCAGCGCGTTCTTGCCGCCCTTGCGCAGCGCCGCCTTCATCTTCTTCTCAGCGGCGCCGCCCTGGCTCAGGTTGAACCAGGTGGAGTTGGTGGTGCGGTCCGTGCCCTGGAGCACGAACTTGAACGGGGTGGTGCTGTACGCCGCGTTCAGCACGTTCATCTGCGCGGTGATCTGGGAGTCGGGGATGTCGCCGTTGGCCAGGCCCGTGCCCTTGTTGATGACGTGGAAGTAGACCGGGATGGTCACCGAGCCCACCGCGCGCATCTCGTGCTTCTGGGTGCGCACGAACGCGTCGATGGCCTCGCGCTCATCGGCCGACGGCTCGATGGTGGCGCAGCCACGGTGCGGGGTCTCCTGCTGCGTCGCGGCAGGCTGCTCCGCCGGCTTCTCCTCCGCGGGGGCCGCGTTGTTACAGCCCGCCAGCGCCGTCAGGGCACCGACAACCATCGCGAAACGACCACTGCGACGCGCAACGATACCAAACATTTCCCGACTCCTCGGAAAAGGGGGAGTACGGAAATACCCTTACGTGAATTATCTGTCAACTCCACATTAGTTGGTCTTGTCGCGAATCGCGATTTAGGTCTTCCGACGCTCCAATGATTTACGGATTTGGCGTGACTTCGGTCGGAGCCTGGGCCTCGCCCTCGGTCGTGGGGGAGGCCGGGCTTGCGCCCAGGGTGTTCGTGGGCGGAGTGGGGACGGGCTTCTCGCGGGGCTTGCCGACCTGATCGAGGCTCTCGCGGTTGTCGAGCGAGAAGCGGACCAGCGCCCGGAGGATGCGGTTGCGCTTCACGTTGCCGAGCACCTCGCGGATGTCCTCGTAGATGGTCGGGTCGGAGATGAGACCGCCGACGGTGCCCTCGCCCTTGGCCACCGTGGCGGTCACCTTGCGCAGGTCCGCGGCGGCCCCGCCCAGGTTGGCGAAGAGGTCGCGGGCGTCCCCGTAGATGAGCTGATGCACGGCGCCGTTGGGGCTCTTCTTCGCGTCCTCCAGCAGGCCCGCGAGCTGTCCGGCCGCCTCGCCCAGCTCGTGCAGCGCGGTGGTGCCCTCGCTGCCGTAGATGAGCTGATGCGCGGTGCCATCGCCGCGATGCACCTCGGCGAGGATGGCCTCCACGTGGCCCACCGCGCCGTCCAGCCGCTCCGCCGCGCTCGCGGTGCGAGCCAGCAGGGCGCGCACTTCACGCCCCGAGGCCTTGTCGAAGATGAGCGCGTGCAGCGCGCCGTCGCCCTTCTCCACCTCTTCCAGCACGACGCGCAGGGAGGCCACGCTGCGCGCCAGGTCCCGGCCCATGTCGGGGTTCGAGTAGGCGGCGACCGCTTCCTTCAGCGACTCGCTGATGGCCACGGAGTTCTCCATCACCCGGCTCGCGCTGCGCATGAGCGAGGACAGGTCCCCGCCCTCGGTGGTCTGGAGCACGCCGCCGGGCTGCACCTGCGGCGATTGCGCCGTGCCCATGGAGATGTCCACGGCCTTGTCCCCCAGCACGCCCATGCTGGTGAGGCGCACCACCGAGTCTCCGCGCACGCGCTCGGCGTATCGCGAGGACACCTCCAGCTCCACCTCCAGCCGGGCGTCTCGGATGTCCGGCGCGAAGTTGACCGCCGTGACGTGGCCCACTTCCAGACCGCCGAGCCACACCGGCGACTTGTCGCTCAGGCCATCCACGTGGGTGAAGAAGGCGCGGTAGCGCACCTTGCTCTGGAAGAGGTGCGATTCCTGGCCGATGAAGAACACCACGACACCGGCCACCGCCAGACCCATGGCGACGAACAGCCCCGCGCGCAGGGCCAGCCGGCGTTCCTTCGTCGTGACGGAGGTGAAGAGACTCATGGCATTCCTCGGGCGCCCAGCTCCAGGCGGCGCGCGTCCAGGAAGGCCCGAACCTCCGGCACGGTGGAGCGCCGCATCTCATCCGGCGTCCCCACCGCCACGATGTGGCGATTGGCCAGCATGGCCATCCGGTCCCCCACCGAGAAGGCACTCACCATGTCGTGCGTGACGACGATGGAGGTGCAGCCCAGCCGGGCCTTCATGGAGTTGATCATCTCGTTGATGGTCTGCGTGGTGACGGGGTCCAGGCCCGTGGTGGGCTCGTCCCAGAGGATGACTTCCGGATCCGTGGCGATGGCCCGCGCCAACCCCACGCGCTTCTTCATGCCGCCAGAGAGGTCCGCCGGCATCATCGCCTCGATGCCCGGCAGGTCCACCAGCTCCAGCTTCTCCGCGACGCGGCGGCGCAGCTCCTCGCGGGACAGCTCCGGGAAGTGCTCACGCAGCGGATAGGCCACGTTCTCTCCCACGCTGAGCGAGTCGAACAGCGCCGCGCCCTGGAACACCATGGCCACGTGGCGGCGCACCTGGATGAACTGCTCCTCGGTGAAGTTCGTGACGTCGTGCCCCTCGAAGAGGATGCGGCCCGCGTCCGGGCGCATGAGCCCGATGAGGCACTTGAGCAGCACGCTCTTGCCCACGCCCGAGCCGCCCATCACCACCATCGTCTCCCCGGCGCGCACGTCCAGGTTCACGTCGTCGTAGATGTGCTTGGCGCCAAACGCCTTCACCAGGTTCTCGAAGCGGATGAGCCCCTCGCCCGGCGTGGGCCGGCGGAACTCGAAGGTGGAGGGCGCGTAGCGGCGGGCAGGAGGCATGGCGCGTCAGAAGAAGAGCGTCAGCTTGGTGATGAAGAAGTCCGCCAGACACACCGCGACGGAGGTGATGGCCACCGTCTGCGTGGTGGCGCCGCCCACGCCTTCCGTTCCGCCCTGCACCGTCAGCCCCTTGAAGCACCCCACCAGCCCGATGATGAGGCCGAACACCGCGCCCTTCACGACGCCGGAGATGAAGTCGTTCATCAGCACCGAGTCCAGCGCGCCCTGGAAGAAGAGCTCCAGGGTGATGCCGTACTGCAGCCGCACCACCAGCCCGCCCGCGCACAGGCCCACCACGTCCGCGAACACCGTGAGCACGGGCATCACCAGCAGGCACGCTTGCACGCGCGGCACCACCAGCTTGCGCAGCGGATCCGCGCCCAAGGCGCGAATGGCGTCCACCTGCTCCGTCACCGACATGGCGCCCAGCTCCGCCGCCATGCCGGAGCCGATGCGCGCGCCCACCGTGAGCGCGGTCAGCACCGGCGCCAGTTCGCGGAACAAGGTGAGCACGACCACGCGCCCCACCGTGTACTGCACGCCGAAGCGCGCCAGGAAGTAACCAAACTGCAGCGAGATGACGAGGCCCGCGAACGTCGCGGTGAGCAGCGCGATGGGCAGCGAGCGAACGCCCAGCGACTCCGTATGGTAGACGAGCGCGCTCCAGCTGTACGGCGGGCGCACGGCGCGGCTGAACACCTGCCCCGTCATGCGCGTCAGCTCGCCCAAGGACTCCAGGCTCGCCCGCGCGCGCATGCCCAGCGGCAACCGCGACGCGAGCGAAACTGCGCCAGCCTCGACCTCCGAGTTCATCGCTGGGGCTCCGTGTGGAAGCCCGCGAGCAATGCGTCGAAGTCCGCCATGCGCGCCTCGGCCTGTCCCGGGGGCGCCACGTAGGTGAAGTCGAAGACGCAGCCGTCCTTCTTCAACACCACCAACTCCAACTCCACCGGCACGCCGTCCAGCTTCGCCTCGTAGCGGCTGCGCAAAGCCTCACGCCCGTCCAGCGGAATGGTGCGCTGCGCGAGTTCCTGCCGCTCGGTGAAGCCCATCAGCAGGTGGCGCGTGAGCACGGGCAAGGGCGGGTCATCGTGGCCCTTGCAGGTGGAGTTCACCGACAATACCCGGCCCGTCTCCGCGCGCTCCGCGAAGGCCAGGTCATTGTCATTGAAATAGACCCGCTGCCAATCCTTGGACACCTCGCCCACGCGATAGCGAACGTCTGACTTCTGCAACACGGAGTCCTCGAAGCTCACGTGCCGACAGCCCGTGAGCGAGGCGAGCAGCACGAGCATCCCCAGCGTCCGCGACATGGCACCGTTCTTCGGCAGTCCCGAGTCTCCCGGCCCGACGTCGGAGTCATGGTGCAGCGGCGGCGCAACCGCAAGGAATTCGTGCGCACAAACGTCCACTTCCCCGCCGAGCCCACACGACCTGCGCCCGTCTCCTTCCTCGCCTTACCTCGCGGGAGTGCGCTGCATTCCCACGCGCGCGCCGCGCCGCTCTCCCGCTGCGTCCCCGGTCGGTCACGTTGAGTGGCGGCGCACAGGGAGTCCCGCGCCAGGGATGAACTCCCCATGTTCGTGCCAGGGCGTGGACTCGTGACGCGAGGTGGCGCGCGGCGTCCTGTCAGCGACGCCTGGCTTCGACGGGCGGCGCCCTGTCAGCGACGCCTGGCTTCGACGGGCGGCGCCCTGTCAGCGACGCCTGGCTTCGAAAGGAGGCACATCATGGATGGCGGACTCGCGGTGTTCGGCTTCGGGTTGTTCCTGCTGTCGATCGCCAACCTGTATGCGCGCAGCGCGTTCTGGCTCGCGTGGTCCACGCTGGCGCTGGCACTCATCGCGATGGGCATGGCCTTCAGCGAGTCGAAGCGGCTGCGTGAGTGGTCGCTGGGTATCGCCGTGGCGCTCGGCGTGCTGACCCTGGTGGCGCTGGTGAGCGGGACCGCGTGGTGGCTGACCCTGGCGACGTTCTTGTTCGCCGCGGCCTTCGGCATCCTGTGGGCGGAGTACCGCTTCGCCTACTTCGAGCACGTCTCGCCCACGGAGGCACACGCCTCGGAGCGGCGCTTCCACGTGCACTGGCCCTGGCACCGGCGGCACACCGCCTGAGCGTCAGGGGGGCGTGGCCTCGAGGCCCTCGCGCACCTGGCCCGTGCTCACGGAGAGCCAGAGGGTGTCCTGCGCCGCGGCGGCGTGCACCAGCGACGCATCCGTCGTGGTGAGGAACACCTGCGCGCCACTCTTCGCCAGGTAGTTCATGAGGTACGCGTTGCGCTCGGGGTCCAGCTCGCTCGACACATCGTCGAGCAGGAGCAGCGGCAGGAAGCCCGTGGCGCCCTCCAGGTTTTCGATCTCCGCGATCTTCCACCCGAGCACCAGGGCGCGCTGTTGTCCCTGGCTCGCGTAGGCGCGCGCGCTGCGACCGCCGAGCGTCACCGTGACATCGTCCGCGTGCGGCCCCACCGACGTGAAGCCTCGCTCCAGGTCCCGGCGGATGCGCGCGGTCAGGGCCTCGCGCAGCGCACTGGCGAGCGCGGCCTCGTCCGCTTGGGAGAAGTCTCCGCTCAGGTGCGCCGGGTGATAGCCATACACGGCGGGATCCACGGTGCGACCAATCGACGCGAACGTGGCCTGGGCGCGGGGCGCCAGCTCGGCCATCAGGGCCCGGCGCCTCGCGTAGATGCGCGCGCCAGCCTTCGCGAGTGTCTCGTCGTAGGCCTCCAGGTAGGCGGCCTCCACGGACGGTCCTTCGCGCAGCAGGCGGTTGCGGTTCTTGAGCGCGCGCGCGTACTCGCGGCTCTCGCGGAGGAAGGCGGGGAAGCGGTTGAACACCGCGCGGTCCAGGAACGTGCGCCGCGCCTCCGGCCCGCCCTTGATGACCTCCAGGTCATCCGGCGTGAAGGCCACCACGGACACGCCGCCGAAGTAGTCCTCCAGGCTCGCGGCCTTCTTGCCGTCCACGAAGGCCTGGCGCGTGCCACCGCCGACCTCCACGGAGATCTCCCGCTCGGCGCCCTTGAGGAGGAAGCGGCCCGTCACCCGAGCGTTGGACGCGCCCCACCGCACCAACTCCGACAGCCGTCCCGCGCGCAGGGGCTTGAGGGTGGCCAGAAAGTAGAGCGCCTCCAGCAGGTTCGTCTTGCCCTGCCCGTTCTGACCCACGGCGATGGTCGCGTGGGTGCTGGGGAGGAGCTGCACCTGAGAGAGGTTGCGGAAGTCTTGAAGCTGAAGCCCGAGGAGACGCAAGCCGGCCCACCCTACTGCGATTCGATGCGACAGATGCGCTCGCGTGACAACCCCCGCGCGCGGACCCAGTCCTCCAGTGCGGCGTCCAGGCGCGCGGCCGACGACGCGTCGAACCGCGTGGTGTCCTCCAGTCGCCATCCCCGCGGCACGTTGCCGGAGTATCCGTTCACGGTGGGCACGCCCGACTCCATCGCGGCCCAGATGGCGTCCACCTGATACCGCCAGAACGGCCAGTCCCCGGACGTCGGGGTGTAGATGAAGCTGTCGCAGCCGGAGGGGATGCGCGCGGCGAGCGCTCGAATCGCCGCACGGGAAGCGAAGCGATCGAACGTCGGGCCCGTCAGGCCCTGCTCCAGCAGACAGAGCGCCCCGAGCCCCACCGCCAGCGCCACGCGCCCCGCCTCCCACTGACGCTGAAGGAACAGCGCGAGCCCCACGGATGCGGGCACGAGCAGCCACAACCCCATGCGCGCCACCGCGCGGATCGCCGAGGCGCCGGGCACGACGTGGAAGATGAGCTCCCACGGCATGATGCCGCCCGCGTAGCGCGTGGAAAGCAGGATCGTCACCACGGTGACGAGCATCAGCAAGCGGATCCCTGGGCGGCTGCGTGCCTTCCACAGCCCCACCGCGGCCACTCCCGTGGTGATGAGCCCCAAGCCGAGCCGCTGCTCCCAGGGAACAGGGAGCCGCTGAAAGCGCACGAAGGGGTTGGTCCAGCCATACAGCCAGCTGTCCTGGCCCAGATAGAACCAGCTCCAGAAGCGAGGAATCATCGACTGGGCTTCGGAGAAGTCACGCAGGCCGACCTCGCGAATGACCTGTCGCGAGTGGAGGACCAGCGGCGCGAGCACGGCGAGGCCCACGACGCCGAAGAGCACGAGCGCGGGCGCATGCGTGCGAAGCGCGGACAGCAAGCGGGGGCGCAGGTCGCGCAGACAGAGCGCGACGATGGCCGAGAGGAGCAGGAAGAAGAACAGGAACCAGCCCCAGTAGAAGCCCGCATAGAGCTGCGCCACGCCGGATCCGACGAGCAGGGCGGCCCACGGAATGCCCTGCCGGCGACTCATCTCCGGGCGAAGCAGCGCGAGCACGGCCGCGATGGCCAGGAGGGGATAGAACTGGGCGATGAGCTGAGGATGGTTGGCTTGGTTGATGCGTGACGCGCCGATGGTGAAGAGGATGGCGCCCATCACGGAGGGCCCCAGGCGCAGGCCCAAGGGTCGAGCGAGGCACCACGCCGCGACCAGGAAGTTGAGGGACGCCATGGTCAGACACCACGCTTGCCAGGCGAGGTCTTCATCCAGGCCCACCGCGCGCCAGACCCAATAAGCGGGAGCCACGCCGAGCAACACGTCCGAGTACGCGGCGGCATTGGGCGCCGGGTGGAACATGTTCGGGTCCCAGAAGCTGGCGTCGGCGGGGGCACCGGTGACATGCCGCCAGCCGTGTTCGAGGACGTAGTGGTTGAAGCGGACGTCGCCCTCGTCGCCTTGCATGAGCCGCAGCCCGGAGAAGATGACCGGGTGCTGTGAGACCAGGAGCGCCACTGCCCAACCAGCGACGACGAGCAAGGCGCGACGGGTGTGGGACGAGGAGGACAGGCTCATGACAGCCGGACCGTTAACACAAGGCGGCCCTCACGGTCCCGGGCTACGACAAGCCCTCAAGGACTTCCCGCATCCCCTCTAAGACGAGGGTTCGGCGCGACAATTGGGGCAACGCTCTCGCCCGGGACAAGCAATTCGGTGCTGCCATCAGACATCGCAGGTCCCGCGTCGGGCGACACCGTGCCCCCATCGCCATGGGTCCCCGCGAACCAGGTCGCATCGTCCTCATCGAGGCCATCCACGATCCGTCGGAGAATGCGGCCATCCGTTCCGATGGCGTACTTCGCACCCGAGTCCATCGCCGGGAACCGGCGCCCGCACGCCGCCAGATTCTCCTCGATGAAAATGAAGATGACGTCCCCTTTGCGGATGACCCGGTATGTCTGGGCCTCCATCCGATTCGCGCACGATGCGGCGCGAGTGCCGGGAGGGAACAGGTCGTTCGCCGCGATGACCATGGCACGCAGGACATCTCCGTCGAGCGCATAGGACACACCGGGCTTCCCACGGAGATGGCCTCAGCCTCCGACTCCACAGGAAAGACCACGAACCTGTCATTCACCACGGCCGCGGACAGTGGCTCTGGACGTCGCGCGCAAGCGCTCACACTCGCCATGAGCATGAGGAACAGTCCCCCCAGAGAGCGCGACACGGGTCTATTGGGGCTCAAGGCGATAGGGCCTCTCGTTGATCCAAGTCACGATACCGTGCACATCCAGCTTCCACTGCCCCTGTTGCCGTATCCAAAGCATCATCTCGCGCGTAGCGGGAACGCACTGGTAGAACCCATCGCACGTCGGCGCCGCAGGGTCTTGCGATTTTGAGAAGAACGCGATGATGGAAAGGCGAACCTTTCCATTTCGCGTCTTCACCTCCCAATCATGAACGCCTGCCATGGCCTCGATGAACCGAAGGTCGTTCGCGGAAAGTCGTGTGCCGAATGGATGATTGTGCAACGCGAAGATGTGTTTGAGCCGATCTGCCGAGTACCGCGGGTCATCCACAAACGGAGGGAGCGCACAACTGCGCATTCCGCTGACGAAGTCCCCCGGACCTGACTGGTCCGCCAACATGCTCATCTCATAGAGTTCGCTGGGCGTGTAATACAACCAAGCGCAATACTCTGTCGCTGCACGCCGAGCCACGTCGGGCGATGAGTCTTGTAGATGAACGACCGTAGCGTTCGGCTTCGACAAGATGAGCGGGCATGCTGCATCGAGAGCAGCCGCATAAGACTCGAATGGCCCGAAGTTCTTCATGGGCCCGGAATATGCGCTCCATCTGAATTGGGTCCTGGACGCCAAACTCCCTCAATGGCGGTGGGAGCTGAGCAGCCAAACCCTACCGCCAACAATGCACCCAGGAGGCACAGTCGGGCGACGACACGACATCGTGGATTCACGCCATTGCCAGTAGCACACGGCACCATTGGAACCCCAGGCTGTCCCGGCTATCGCTTCGCCGTGCCCAGTCGGTACACGTAGCCTGTGTGGGTGAAGAGGTAGAGCGTCTCCGTGCCGCTCGGGTCCTTCACTACGTCGATGCTGGCTCCGGTCAGTCCATCCGCGGGCAGACCGGCCGGTGCGTCCAGCGCCTTCCAGCGCAGCAACCCCTGCTTCCCGTCCGAGCGCTTCGAGACCTCCGTCGCCGCGTAGAGCCGATGCTCCGTCAACGCCACCGGCCACCCCGCCAGCGATGCATACCCCACCACCCGCTCTCCCTCCTGCAACGGCTCCGTCAGCGGCAGTCCCGCCGGCAGGCGCAAGACCAATCCATCTCGCAATCCCACGCGCCCATAGCTGACTCCCACTCCGTCCAGACTCCACACCGCCACCGGCTCGCCCGTGCCCAGGGGCAGCGGCGTCAGCGCCCACTTGCCGTCGGCAGCTTGCGTGAACTCGAACAGGCTGCGTCCCGTGGCCAACCACCCGCGCACGCGCGGCGACGCGGTCCCCGTGAAGCTCACCGTCCTATCTCTCGCGAGCGAGCGCACCGGGAAGCCTGGCTCCGGCGTCAACCGTGGCAACAACCCGGGCAACTGCTTGGGCTCCGCCCCCAACGCAGACAGGTCCTGCTCCAACACATACACCTGATCATTCGCGCTGATGACCAGCGAGGCCTTGCCGTTCTCCGACAGGCCCTGCCCCAAGAAAGGCCCCGTGGCCGGCTCTCCACTCGGCGCCAACAAGGGCGGCCCATACCCCACGCCCAACGTCCCCACCCCGGCCCCGTCCCGCTGCAAGCGCACCAGGTGCCCCGAGTCCTCCACCAACCAACCCGACACCCCTTCAATCAACGCCCCCAACCTGCGCGGCTCCGACGCGCCCAGGTCCGAGGGCGGCACCACGGACAAGCCCACTCGCGCTGGCTCGCTCAGGTCCGGGAGATCCAACGCGAAGTAATCCCGCGTCACCGTCAGCAGTCCCCCCGCGAACGGCGCGGCGCCCATCGGCACTCGGTCCAGATACAGCGGACGCAGCGTGGACAACGTGTGCCCACCCCAGAGCTGCCCGTGCGTTCCTCCCAGCCACGCGCCCGTGCCCGAGGTCGTATCCACCGCGCCCGGCCGCACGTCATGGCCCGCGCTCCCGTCCTGGCTCGCGACCTCGGAGAAGTCCACCGGCGCGTCCAATGACTGGCGCTTGCACGTGTCCAGCGGCGACACCACCGAGGACGCCACCACGCGAAACAAGCTCCGAGAGCCCTGCGACGACCGACACAACACCTCGACGCTCATCGTCCCCTCCGACACCGGAGAGAACGTGATCAGCTTCCCATCCGCGCACGGCGCGCAGTCATCCCAGGCGCGCTCGAACACGGGCCCCTGCGCCGTCCGACGCAGCCCCCACGTGCTCAGCACGTCTCGATTCCCCACCGGCCGCCGCACCGCCCACAGCGCGCCGCTCTCGCTGTGGCGCATCAGCCAGTCCTCGCGCGGCGGGCTCTCCGGCCCACCGCTCGAAATGGGGTCCTCCGGGTTCATCACCCGCCACGCGCCGGGGAGCCCTGTCGCGCTCGGCGGCGTGCGCCAGAAGAAGAACTCGGGCGTGACCACCACCGGCACCGTCACCGCGGGGTCCTCGCCTCCATCGCGACGCCCTGGCAGCGTC
Source organism: Myxococcaceae bacterium JPH2 (assembly GCA_016458225.1). NCBI lineage: Bacteria > Pseudomonadati > Myxococcota > Myxococcia > Myxococcales > Myxococcaceae > Myxococcaceae bacterium JPH2. Next base: position 586,300 of record JAEMGR010000003.1, read on the forward strand.
AACAGCGCCGACGACACCGGCCGCACGTCCATGTACCGCACCAGCCCCGCCGAGCCCGGACACGGCGGCAGCGGCGTGACGCCACACAACACCGGCCCCGCGTCCGCGCCCACATCCAGACTGCCCGGATACGCCTGATACGTGCCCGAGGACAGGTCCACCTCGCCTGCCGAGAAGCCCTTGCCCAACGCGGCCATCACCTCTCGGCCACCCGCGCCCGGAGAGACGCGCAGCGCACGCAGCCCCGTCACTCGGGTGTCCTCTGGACCGAACGTGAGCTGGCCCGCGCTCGCCTCCAGCGTCCCCATCCGCACGCTTCCTTGCGCCGTGAGCAGGGCCACGCGGTCCCCCGCGAACGCGACCGTGTCTCCCAGCTCCGCGTTGGAGAGAACCGACCGAGCCACGCGACCGTTGGTGACGAAGACACCGCCGTCCGTGTAGCCCACCAACACCTGCACACCGCGCGGGTCATACGCCACCACCCGAGCCTCACCGTCGAGCCGCTCCGGATACCGCCGCGCCACCGCGAAGCTCGGCGGCTCGCCCAGCGACACCGACTCGGCGCCGTCCTCCTGACAGCGACTGTCGATGCCACACCGCCACGCGGGAGGACACGCCGTATCCCGCGTCTCCACCGCCTGCGTGAAGTCACACGGATAGGGATTGCCCGCGTCCACCTTCAAGCCGCCCGAGCACGCCACCGCCACCGCGAGCGCGCCCACCGCCACGCCCAGCCCCACCAGTCCCCGCCCCGCGCTCATGGCAGCACCCCCGCCACGCCCAGGCCATTGTGCGAGGGCACCAGGGCCACGCGCGGCCCGCCCTCGGGCGGCGGCATGAAGTGCAGCCCCGCGCCCGCCAGCAACACCCCCACCGCCATCAGCCCCACCGCCAGCGTCTTGTCATTGCCCAGCTTGCGGTCCTGCTCGCGGTAGTACGACAGCGGGCGCAGGTTCTGTCCGTCGCACGAGGTGCCCTTGCCCGGACACAGCTCGTCATTGAGCACCTTCTGTCGCGACAGCGTGATGAGTCCATACACGCCACCGCCCAGCAGCACCGCGCCACCGCTCGTGAGGAGCGAGTAAGGCAAGAGCCGCGACGCGGGCGGCGGCAAGGGAGAGCCGCTCGCCTCCGCCACCACCCAGGGCACCAACTGCCGCAGCGTCTCCGGATCCTTCGCCAACCGCGTGCTGCGTCCCACCGGCAAGCTCTTCACCGTGTCGAGCACCTGGAGCGACAGCTCGTACACGGCCCCGAGCTTGGACAGCGAGCCCGTCATCACGTAGCGCGCGCCCAGCGTGCTGCCCAGGTCCGTGGCGCACGCGGACGGGTCTTCGTCACACGCGCCCAAGAGCTGGCGCTGCCGCTCGGTGCTCAGCACCGTCTGGATGTCCTTGCGCGAGAGGACCTGGAACAAGGCCCGCGCGTTGAGCGTCTGCACCACCGCGTCGGTGAGGGCCGCGGCCTGCGCGGGCTCGGTGCCCTGCGCCGTGAGGTCCGACACCACGAGCCTCGGCTTCTCACCGTCCTTCAAGGGGAGGATGGGCGCCGCGCTGCTCCCCGCGGGCATGCACACCAGGGGGCGCGTCACCTGCGCGGGACACTGAGCGCTGCCCTCGCCCGCAGCCACCGCGCTGAAGCCCCACAGCCCCACGAGAACCACCACGAACTTGCCCAAGGCCCCTCCCACTCAGGTGCTCCAGGAGCGGCCCTCTCCTGGCTTCGACACGGTGTGACGCGACGACAATGTAGCGGAGCGCCCCCGACCCGCGCGAGTCGACTGCTTACGGTCCACGTCCCCCGCGTCGCCATGCGTCCCGCGCCATCGAGCAGCGCTGCCAGTCACGCGGCGAGGCGCGCCATGTCACGAGCACGCGCAGGGCCACGTGTCTCATGGCTCAGACACGAGCGGCGATGCGTTGGATGTGACGCTCAGCCCGGGCGCAGGGCCGCTTGCCTCGCGGCCCTCGCCAGCGCGGGCAGGTCATCTCGCTCGGAGGATTCGGCCTCGGAGGAGACCGGCACTCGCGCGCGCTCCGGCGAGAACAGGCGCGCGGGTGTCCGCGACTGACCTCGCAGCCGGATGAACAGGCGCAGCTGCTCGCGCAGCTCCTCCACCTCGGGACCCTGTTCGTCCCGCGCGCGCCGCGCCGCCGCGTCCAGCCGAGCCCACGCTGCTTCTTCGTTCCACACACCCACGGGCCGCGCCCGAGACAGGGACGCGAGCGCCGCGGCGACTTCGTAGAGGCCCGCCCTTCCTTCCGTGAAGTCCTCACCGGAGGGCAGGCGCGCTTCGGAGGAGGACTCGCGCGCGGCCAGCCAGGACAGCAACGCGGGCACCTCGAACTCGCGCGGCACCACGGGCGAGAGCCACGCCTCCAACACGGCCTGCACCCGCGCGCGCGCCACATCGCACCAGAAGGCCGCGTGCAGCAGCAGCTCCGGACCGCTGCGGGCCACCCGCTGCGGCGCGCGCCGTGCCCGCTTCAAGAGAAAGTCCTTCACCCGACCGCTCACATCGAAGCGCGCCAGTCGCTCCCACAGCGCGGTCAGCGCGGCGTTCGCCAAGGGCAGCGCGCGGGCCAGCTCGTCGGCCTCGGCCGAGGTGAAGGGCAGCGCGCCCTCGGCGACGGGCCGCTTGAAGACGCGCTCGAACACCTCACCCGCGGCGCAGGCCGCGCGCAGCTCCGGCAGGTTGCGTGGCAACAGCTCCACGGCCCGCGCCCACTCGCGCCGACCCAGGAGCGGGCCCGCGTCCAGCACCACCGTCTCCAATCGCAGCAGCGCGCTCCCCAGCGCATCCGCGGGCGCCACGTCCGGCAGGCGCTTCAGCACCGCCTTGCGCACGGCCTCGCGCAGCCGCTCCACCTCTTCCATCAACTTCACGGGCGAGGAGCCGCGCGGCCAACCTTCCGCGGCGGCGCGGCGCTGGAGGGCCACGAGCGCGGCATCGACCTCGGGCTGCGCCGTGGCCACCTCGCGCAACAGCTCCACGTCCGCGCGCAGCCGGTCCTTCCAGAAGAAGGCCTCCAGCAAGCCCTTCAGCGCGCGGTAGCGCAGGCGCGTGGCCTCCAGGAGGTCCGCTCGGTCCTCCAGCCGCGCCCGCAGGTCCTCGGGATGGGTGGCCACGGGCGCATCATAGAGAAGCGCGCCAAGGCTCGCCCCAAACGACACCGGGCGCCTCCGTCGAGTGAACGGAGCGCGCCCGGAAGCTGAACCGCAGGGGACGGTGACGTCCGTCGGCTCACACCCGCATGGGCATGACCACCGCGGTGAAGCTGCGGTCGCCGGGGCCGTGGAGCACGCCCGGGCTGTGCTCGTCACCCAGCTCGAAGCTGACCTCGTCCGTGTCCGTGACGCCCAGCACGTCCATCAGGTAGCGCGCGTTGAAGCCCACCGTGATGTCCGAACCCCGGTACGCCAGCTCCAGCTCGTCCTTGGCCTCGCCCAGGTCCGGGTTGCTGGCGGTGATGATGAGCTTGTTCTGCGCCAGCCCGATGCGCACGGCGTTGCTCTTGTCCGCGGACAACAGCGCGATGCGCTTGAGGCTCTCCAGCAGGCGCGTCTTCGGCACGAGGACGACCTTCTCGCCCTCCTTGGGGATGACGCGCTGGTACTCGGGGAACTGGCCGTCGATGAGCCGCATCACCATGGTGAGGCCCGGCTTCTTGAACAGCGCCGAGTTCTCCGCGAAGCCCAGGTGACACTCGGCGTCGGGCGCCTCGTCCAGCAGGCGCTTGAGCTCCATCAAGCCCTTGCGCGGGATGATGACGCCACTCTTCAGCTTGAAGTCGCCGGGCAGCTCGCGCTCGATGAGCGACAGGCGGTGGCCGTCCGTGGACACCATGCGGACCTTGCCGTTGGTCTGCGGCTCGAAGAAGACGCCGTTGAGGATGTAGCGCGTCTCGTCGCTGGAGATGGCGAACTGCGTCTTCTTGATCATCTCCAGGAGGATGTTCCCGGAGATCTGCACCAGCGGAGCGCTCTCCTCCTTGGGGAGCTTCGGGTACTCCTCCGCCGCCATGCCGACAATCTTGAAGTGGGCCGAGCCGGAGCTGATGTCCACGTAGTTGTTCGCCAGCTTCTTCAGCGTCACCTGCGCATCCGGCAGGTTCTGGACGATGTCGAAGACGTACTTGGCGCTCAGCGTGACGGCGCCGGGCTTGGTGACCTCGGCGGGGTGCTCGGAGACGACACCGATGTCCAGGTCGAACGCCGTGACGGTGACGCCCCCCTTGTTCGCCGTGACGAGCACGTTGGCGAGGATGGGCATCGTCGTCTTGCGCTCCACGATTCCCTGGGCGCGATAGAGGGCCTTCTTCAGCTCGTCGGCGGCGATGCGGAATTCCATCGGGGGTCCTTAACGGGTCGCGGCCCACGGGGTCGCGAGGCGACGCCGGATGTAGCCCGCACGAGGGGGGGCGTCAATCAACGGCGCATGCCCTTCGCCCCTCGTCCCACGCTCGCGACGCCCCCCTCCCCCGCCCCGCCACACTGACTGGACGTTCAGCCCACACACCCAGGAAATACAGGGGGTTCCAGGGCGAGCCGACCCACGGAGGGCAGCCAAGGCCGCCGCGCGCGGACCTCCAGCGGCGGGCGCGGGAAGTCCCCCGGCGAACGGTGTGTCCATGCATCAGGGGTCCAGGCGCCTCGTGGGTTCCCCTCGTGGTTTCCCGAAGGAGGGCTCGGCCACTCCACGGGGGACTGGCCCCCGAGGCGGGGGCAGGTGAGACTGCCGCACTCTTTCCACCGGAGTTGCCATGACCGTCCGCACGATGCTGCTCTCCGCCGTCCTCGCGCTCGGCCTCGCCGCCGGGTGCAGCAAGCCGCCCTCGCCTTCCGCTCACCCCTCGAGCGAGCCGGGCGCAGAGGCCGTCCCCACCGAGGCGAAGCAGCCCGACACGAAGCAACCCGACACCGCGCCGGCGCCCAACGAGCCGGGCACGGCGCCCAGCGCAGGAGGTCCCGAGATGAAGAAGGGTGAGCCCGTGGTCTACATCATCAAGAACAGCGGCGTGCGGTGCATCACCACGCCGTGCCCCTACTACAACGCCTTCCGGGCGGATGATCCGAACGCGGACCCCATCCCCGTGCACGAGCTGGACCTGACCGCGGTGACGGGCGGGCAGCAGGAGCGCCAGGACTCGCTCGTGAACCAGACGACCGCGAAGGACGGCCTGCGCGTGGAGGCCACGCTGGACAAGCGCGAGCACGCGGGCCCCGCCGGCACCGCGACGGTGCTGCGCGCCAGCAAGCTCGTCGGCGGCTGATTCCGCCTCGCGCCGCGGCGGTGTGCAGCGAAGGCGCGGGAGCGAAGCACCGCTCCCGCGTCCGGCTCACAGCCGCAGGCCCACCTGGAACCCGGGCCAGTTCTGCAGCCGGGTGCTCAGGTCCCACTGGGTGTGCACGCGCATCGTGGTGATGGACTGGAAGTCCGGCGTCTCATCCCAGGTGGCGAACACGTTGTAGGTCGGCCCCGCGAACACCGCCAGCCGTGGCAGCACCTGGAAGCCCACCATCGCCCGGACCTGGCCCAGCAGAGGGACGCTGTCCTCGAAGGGCTTGCGCATGGGTGTGACCGCGTGGGCCGCCACGTCCACGTCCACCCAGAAGCGCTCGCTCACGGGGATGTGGCCGCCCAACCCAATGCCCAGGCTGAAGCGGTCGAGTCGATCATCCGGCCCCATGCCCGCGATGAGCGTCGTGTAGAGGTAGCGCCCGCCGAACTTCAGCCCCAGGTTGGTGAGCTGGATGTCGCTGGACCACACCTCCACGTGGAACTGGCCCTCGCGCTCGATGCTCAGCAGTCCGAGCGGCACGCCCGTCATCCGGTCGGAGAGGTTGATGAGGCCCACCTGCGTACCCGTCACGTGCGCGGCCACGTTGATCAACCCGAGCTGGATGCCCGTCACCTCGCTGGCCACGTTGAGCATCGCGACCTGCCCGCCCGTGACGTGCTCCGCGCGGTTGAGCCCCATCGCGGCCTGCACGCCCGTCAGGTCGGCCTTCGTCGAGTTGATGCCGAGGGCCCCTTGGAAGCCCTGCATCGAGCCCTTCACGTGGTTGAAGCCCAAGGCGGCCTGGAAGCCCCACGCGTCCCCGCCCACGTAGTTGAGGACCGAGGCACCCTGGAAGCCCTCGAAGTCCCGGCGCGCCACGTTGACGCCACCCGCGAGCTGCCCCACGACGCCGACGTCATCGCCCGCGTAGTTCACGCCGAACGTGCCCTGGAAGCCTCGCAGCCGCGCACCCGCCACGTTGGTGAACAGGGAGAGCTGCGCGCCGGCCATCTCGCCACTCGCCACATTGACGGCCCCGGCCAGCATCACGCCCTTGGACTCCGCGTCGTACCAGTTGCTCACCAGGCCGATCGCCAGCCCGCCACCGAGCGACGCGCCGCCATTCACCACCCCCAGCGCCAGCCGGTTCTCCACGGGCGCGCTGCCCACGGCCACCGCGTTGGTGCTCACCGAGGGCACCAGGCTCAGGTTGACGGGCAGGCGCACGCGAAGCCCCGCGCTCGCCAGCTCTCCCGCGGGGGCGGGCCCACCGCGCAGCGCGGTCAGCTCGCCCGGCACGCTCACGAAGTCCGCGGGCGCCAGCGGCGTGCGCGCGTTGTCGCGCAACACGAAGGCCGCCTCGGCCACCGTGCCTGACAGCTCCCGCCGCGCCGTGTAGCGCCCGGGCGCGAGCCCCAGCTCGGTGAGGCGACCGGGCGTCTTCTGCACCTCGACCACCAGCGTGCCCGCCGCGTCGCGCACGTACAGCCGGCCCTCCAGCGGCTCGGTGAGCACCAGCCCCGCGGACGTGGCCCGCAGGTCCGTCATCACCAGGTCGCCTGTGCCCGCCAGCTCGATGTCATACGCCGGATGCTGCGCGCCGCCCTGCGTGCGCTCGGTGCGCGCCAGCGTCTCGTGGAAGGCGAACTGGTACGCCTCCGTCAGCGTCACGCGGCCGTCGTGCGTGGCGTCCGCCGCGCCTCGCAGGCCAGACACCAGGTTGTGCGTGAAGTACGAGCCGCCCAGGCGATCCGACTCCTGCGACGCCTCGCTCTCGCTGGAGGACGTGAGGATGGCGTGGCCCTTCACCTGGTTGCCCACGTCCACCAGGAACGCCGGCCGCGCCACGCCGCCCTTGCGCCGCGCGAACGCGCCTGACGCGCACGAGTCCAGCACCGCGATGCGCACGTCCGCCGGCAACGCGTCCAACGCGCGGCGCAGCTCGCCGTAGTCCACGCGCTGGCCCTGCAGCAGCAGGCCCTCTTCGTCCGAGTGGCCGGAGTAGTACAGCAACACCTCCACGCGCAGCGCCCCGGAGTCCCGCGCGCCCTCGGCCAGCCGCCGCACGCGGTCAAAGCCCGCCAGCAGCCCCTGGCGATCCACATCCAGGAGCAGCACCCGGTCCGAGGCCGCCACGCCGCCCAGCTCGCCCAACACCTGCGCGAAGGCGCGCGCGTCCGTGGCCGCGTACTGCAACCGCGTGCGGCCCGGACCTCCGTCGTTCACCCCGACCAACAGCGCGAGCCGGCGCACCGGCTCCGCCTCGGCGGCCGCCGTTGCTGACCACAACGCCACCAGCAGGGCGAGTCCCCTCATTGCGTGGGCTTCTCCAAGAGGAAGGAAGTCTGCTCCAGGCCCTCGGGCAGCGCGAGCGCCCCCGTCCGCGCCTCTGGAGACGCGACCAGCGCGCGTGCCGCGGCCAACACTGGCTCCAGCTCGAACGGCTCCGCGGAGGTGATGAGGAAGAAGCGCTCGAAGCCCGGCGCGTCATCCAACTCATAGGCGCCCGACAGCGAGTGGCGCGCGGAGGGCTCCAGCACCGCGGACGTCTCGCCGCTCTCGGGCAGGTGCCGGGTGACGGCGCCGCGCCCATCCACCGACACGATGAGCCCATGTCCGCGGCCCGCCGCCACGTAGGCGAGCTGCACCACATCACCGGCGACGGCGTGGGCCCCGGTATCCAGGCGCTCGGGGGCGCCGGCGCCCTGCCGGTGCACGACGAGCTGCGGCGTCAGGCCCTTGATGCGGGTGGACTCGGGCACATCCCCCGACATCCCGCGGCCCGCTCCGGCGCCGTCCGGCAGGGCACCCGGCCGCACGAGGACGAACAGGGCCATGGCGGCCAGCACGGGCACCAGCCCGAGGACCGGCCCGAAGCGGAGCAAAGGGCGGGAGGTGTCCCGCCGCGCGGCCTCCACGCGGGCATTGCGCTCGGCCCGGGCCATCACCTCGCGGGCCACGGCCTCGGCGGGCAACTTCTCCAGGGTGGCGCGGTTGTCGGCCTCCAGGGCCGCCAGTCGCGCGGCGCCGTCCGGCTCACGGGCCAGGCGGTCCTTCGCGGCGGCCAGCTCGGCGGGGGGCAGGTCGCCCAGCGCGATTCGCTCCAGCAGCCAATCCGGGGTGCGTTGGGGGGACGTCATGCAGCCTCCAGCTCCAGCTCCTGCAACACGGCGGACAGCGCCCGCAGCCGCTTGCGCACGCCCGAGACGGACAAGCCCACCTCGCGCGCCGTTTCCTCCAACGTCATGCCATCCACCAGGTGGAGCACGGCGATGTCCCGACTGGACGCGGGGACCCGACCAAAGAGCCGGTCGAGCAGGCCCTTCGCGGCGGTCCGGGCCTCGGTGTCCTCGGCCGAGGCGATCCTCAGCACCAGCTCATCCTCACGGTCCTCGGGCCTGCGCTTGGCGCCGCGCAGGCGGTTGAGGCACACCCGGGTGGCAATCTGGTGCAGCAGGCTCGACGGCGCGGTGTCCTTCAGCGCCGACTGGTACCGCAAGAGCTGCACGAAGACGTCGTGCATCGCATCCACGGCCTTCTCCTCGTCCCGCAGGAGGAAACGGCAGCGCCGGAGCACCTGGGGGCCATAGCGGCGGTAGTAGGCCTCCACATCGAGTGACACCGGGCACGCCTCCTGTTCGGCGAGGAAAACACCGGTGCCCAGAAAAACTGTCACCCGCCCTCGGTCGAGGCCGCGTGCCTATCCGTTTTTCGGGCGCCGGACCATTCCAACCCCACGCCCGACCGCTCGCCGCCCCGACCCCCGGGCCATCCCACCGGGAACAGGGGGGAGGCACACATGGAGGGGCCCGGTCCAGGACCGCCCAGCGGGGCGCTCAGCGCCGCATCAGCGCGTTGGCCACCAGGCCCAACAGCTTCACCTGCGCCGGGTCCAACTGGCGCACCCCGCGCAGCAGTCGGCGCACCTCGGGCCGTTCCTGGGCGTGCGGAGGCGGCTCACTCGAACGGGCCAGGGCGCTGGCGCCATGGGACACCAACCCCAGCAGCTCGTCCGCGGAGACTTGCAGCTCGTGACACAGCTTCAGCAGCGTCTGCACGCTCGGCAGCATGCCGCCGCGCTCCAGCCGACCGTAGACTTCGGTCGCGACGTCGATGCGCTCGGCCACGTCGGCCTGCGTCAGCTCCAGGCGGGCCCGGGCGACGCGCGCTGCCGCTCCGATGGTGGTTGCGAGTTTCTTGTCCATGCCTTGCTTGCCGACCCGAAACGTTTGGCCGACGGCATAGGACGTATGGAGGCAGACAGACAGAACTTGCCGGGTTAGCCTCCAGTTATCCACCCATGGGGTTGCCGTTCCCGAGGGAGACTTTCGGAGTCTGGGCGGGCCCGACACCGGCCCTGTTCCGAGACGAGACTCCCTCGAAGACAGCGCAATCACGGGCTCCTGAAAACACGCGGTCGCCGCGGAGTCGTGGCGACCTGTCACGTTGGACCCCGCATTTCCTACGGTGCCGAGGAGTCCTGCCGCCACTGCCTCCCCTCAGGGTTGGCTCGGCTTGGCGGCGAGCCATGACGTGCGCGCATGCGAGGACTTGCAGCGCGCACGCCATGCATTGCGGCGCGGCGGCCCCCAGTGCAACGAAGCGCCGTGGCTACCGCGCGGCCACGGCCGTCTTGAGCGACTCCGAGCCCAGCGCACGCGCCAGCGTGGCGCGCGACGTGGCGAGGTCGTAGTTGGCCTGGACGTGCTGCGCGGCGGCGTTGGTGTAGGCCACCTGCGCGTCGCTCAGCTCGATGATGTTGCCCACGCCGGCCTGATAGCGGCCTTCCGCCAGCCGCAGCCGCTCGCGTGCGTTCACCTGCGCCTCCTCCGCGGCGGAGAGCGCCTCGCGCGAGGCCACCACCGCGAGCCGGGCCTGCTCCACCTGGAGCCGCACCTGCTGCCGCAAGAGGTCGCGCTGGGCCTGGAGGTCCCGCAGCGTGGCGCGCTGCTCGCTCACCTGCGCGCGCGTGAGTCCGCCCTGGAACAACGGCCAGCTCAACGACAGGCCACCCGTCGCGTTGAGGCGGTTGTCCACCACGGGGTCCTCGCCCGTGTCCGCCACGTTGGCGGTGGCGCTCAGGCTGGGCCAGTACCCACCGCCCGTCGCGCGCACGGTCAGCTCCTGCGCTTGAATCTGGCGGTCCCTCGCGGCCACGTCCGAGCGGGCCGCCAGCGCGCGCGTCACCAGCGGCTCCAACGGCTGGTCCTCGCCCTCCACCGGCACCACCGCCACGTCCTGGACGGAGTAGTCCGTGGCGGTCTCCACGCCCATGGCCTGATTGAGCTGGGCCTTGGCGGTGGCGTAGCCGTTCTGCGCGCGGATGTTCGCCACCTGCGCGTTGGCGCGCGCGGTGCGCTGCTGGAGCAAGTCAATCTCCGGCCGACTGCCCACCTGCACCGCGGCGGTCACCTGCCGCAGCCGAGCCTCCTCGCTCTGGAGCGTCTCGCGCGCCACGTCCAGCAGCGCCTTCTGCGTGAGCACGTTGAAGTACGCCGAGCGCACGTCGAGCAGCACGTCCTGGAGCACCTGCTCCTGGTTCTGCGTCTGGGCTTCCGCGCTCTGCTTGGAGGCGTTGTAGCGGCCGGTGGTGCGGCCAAAGTCATACAGGAGCTGGGTGGCCGTCACGCCCGCGCTGAAGCGCCGCGACGTCCCGGTCACCGTGGGGTTGGAGCCCGTGCCCGGCGGGGTCTGCACCACGTTGCGGTTGTTCGTCCCCACCTCGTAGCTGGCGTTGGCGTTCACCTGGGGCAGCAGGCTGGAGCGCGACTGGTCCACCCGCGCCCGCGCCGCGTCGGTGCCCGCCTGGGCCGAGCGGAGCTGGGGCTGGTGCTCGCGCGCCGAGGACTCCGCCTCCTCGAGCGACAGGACCCGGCTCTCCGGAGCCTGGGCGCCGGCGGGAAGGGCCAGCAGCAGCATCAACGGAAGCGCGCGCATCACTCGTACCTCAGGGCATCGATGGGGTCCAGGAGGCTGGCCTTGCGCGCGGGATAGAGCCCGAAGACCACGCCCACCAACCCACTGAACGCGATGGCCGCCAGCGCCACATCCGGGCGCACCAGCATGGGCCAACCGAACTGCGCCGCCAGGAGCCTGGCCACACCCAAGCCCACCGCCGCGCCAATCACACCTCCCAGCACCGCCAGCGTCAGCGCCTCGATGAGGAACTGCGCCAGGATGTCTCGCGGCCGCGCGCCCACCGCCACGCGCACGCCAATCTCACGCGTCCGCTCGGTGACGCTCACCAGCATGATGTTCATGATGCCGATGCCGCCCACCACCAGGGACACCGCGGCGATGGCCGCGAGCAGCAAGCTCATGGTCTGGGTGCTCTCCTGCTGCCCGCTGGCGATCTCCGCGAGGTTGCGAATGTCGAAGTCGTTGACGGCCTCATCTCCCAAGCGGTGCCGCTCGCGCAGCAGCTGCGTGATGTCCTGCTGCGCGCGCGCCGTCTGGTCCGCGGAGTTCGCCTGCACGTAGATGATGCCGGTGATGAACGAGCCCAGGCTCTGCGCCTGCACCTGCCGCCGGTACGTGCTGGCGGGCACGAAGATGGTGTTGTCGAAGTCCTGCCCCACGGGCGACTGGCCCTTCACGCCGGCCACCGCCACCACGAGGAAGGGCGTCTTCTTGATGCGGAGCGTCTGCCCCACGGGGTTCGCGCCCTTGCCGTAGAGCTTCTCCACCACCGTCTGCCCCAGGATGGCCACCTTCGCGCCCGAGTCCGTGTCGGACTGGCTGAAGCGGGCGCCCATCGCCATGGGCCAGTTGCGCACGTCGAAGAACTCCGGCGTGGTGCCCACCACGCTCGTGGTCCAGTTCTGGTCCTCGGAGAAGACCTGGACGTTGGAGCGCAGCTCCGGCGCGGCGCCGCGCACGGAAGGCAGCTGCGTGCGGATGGCCTCCAAATCCTCCCAGGTGATGGTGGGCTGGCTGCCGAAGCCGCCGCGCGCGCCGCCCGACATGGAGGAGCCCGGCATGACGATGAGCATGTTGGTGCCCATCGAGTCGAACACCTTCTGCACGCTCGCGCGCGCGCCGTCCCCAATCGCAACCATGGCGATGACCGCGCCCACGCCGATGATGATGCCCAACGCGGTGAGCACCGAGCGCGTCTTCGCGCGCAAGAGCGCCCGCAGCGCCAGGTGCAGCGTCTCCAGGAGGTTCATGGCCCCACCCCCTCTTCCGCGGTCTCGGCGGGGACGACGGCGGGGCTCGGCGCCTGGTGCTTGTCGGACACGATGCGGCCGTCCTTCACCACCACCACCCGCTGCGTGAACGAGGCCACGTCCGGCTCGTGCGTCACCAGGACGAGCGTGAGCCCCTCCTTCTGGAGCTGCTGGAACAACGCCATCACCTCGATGCTGGTGCGCGAGTCCAGGTTGCCCGTGGGCTCGTCCGCCAGGATGACGCGAGGGCGCCCCACCAGCGCGCGAGCGATGGCCACGCGCTGCTGCTGTCCACCGGAGAGCTGGCGCGGGTGATGATCCAACCGCGACCCCAGCCCCACGCGCTCCAGCGCTTCCTTCGCCCGAGCGCGGCGCTCCTTGCCCGGGACACCCGCGTAGAGCATGGGCAGCTCCACGTTCTCCAGCGCGGTGGTGCGCGCCAAGAGGTTGAAGCTCTGGAACACGAAGCCCAGCGTGCGATTGCGCACGCGCGCGAGCCCGTCCCGGTCCAGCCGCGCCACGTCCCGCCCTTCCAGCAGGTACTCGCCCTGGGTGGGCCGATCCAAGCAGCCCAGGATGTTCATCAGCGTGGACTTGCCCGAACCGCTGGAGCCCATGATGGCGACGAACTCGCCCGGCTCCACCGTGAAGTCCACTCCGCGCAGCGCCCGGACCTCGACATCGCCCGTGCGGTACACCTTGCTCACGCCCCGCAACTGCACGACGGGGGGCGGCCGTCCCTTGCCCGCGTCCATCCGGCTCTCCTTCCCCTCGCCTAGAACGGTCCGCGACGCATGCCCGGCGGTCGTCCGCCACCGAGTCCACCCGGAGGTGCTCCCGTGTTGGTGGGCGAGGCCGTGGCGCCGGGGGTGGTGGAGCCCGTGATGATGGCGTCGCCCGCCTTCAGCTCTCCCTCGACAAGCTCCGTGTACGTGCCGTCCGTCATGCCGGTGCGCACGCGCACGGGCTCGGGGTGGGCCTGCTCGCCCTCGCCGCGCAGCACGTACAGCGCCCGGGTGCCATCCGGAGCACGGTCCGGAGACATGGGCGCGGCCGGCGGCTGGCCCGGCGCGCCCGTGACGGGCACCGGGGGCCGGAAGCGCAGCGCCGCGTTGGGCACGGACAGCGCGTCATGCTTCTCGCCGGTGATGATGGTGGCGTTGGCCGTCATGCCCGGCTTGAGCTTGAGGTCCGGGTTGCTCACGTCGATGACGGCGTCGTACGTGACGACGTTCTGCACCGTCTGCGCC